>NZ_LZTB01000024.1 GCF_001665685.1 Mycobacterium sp. 852013-50091_SCH5140682 | reverse complement strand
CCCATGCCCCCGCCGCCGCGGCCGACGTCCCCGTCGAATCCGTCGAGCGCACCGGCGCCGCGGCCCACACCGCCGTCGGAGCCCCCGGTCTTCACCTCGTCGTGGTCCGTCGCAGAGCCTCCCCGCAAACCACCGACCAATCCTCCGATGCCTGCGCCCGCGACCAACTTCGGCCCGCCGCCGCTGCCGTACGTGGCACCGGTGAAGAAGTCGGGTGGCAAACGCAAAGGCCTGCTGATCGCGGGCGCAGTCGCTGCGGTCGTCCTGATCGTCGGCGGTGTCACGCTGGCGGTGACCTCGGGTGGCGACGAGGTTCCTCCCGGGCCGCAGACCACCACAGCCGCGGCGTCCACGAGCCCGACGACGACGGCCTCCACGCCCCCGCAGCCGCCCGGCCACTCGTACACCATCGCCGACTACATCCGCGACAACAAGATCGCCGAAACGCCCATTCACCGCGCCGACCCCGGCGCACCGGTGTTCACCATGCCCACCCCGCCGCCGTGGACCGACGCGGGCAACCGCACTCCGGCGTGGGCCTATTCGGCGATCGTCAACGACAGCGTGACCCCGACGGATCCGCCGTCGGTGATCTCGTTGATCTCCAAGCTCGTCGGTGACGTCGACACCAACAAGCTGCTCGAGTTCGCGCCGAACGAACTGCAGAACCTCGCGGAGTACGAGCCGGTCGGCGGGGTCACCCGCGGCAATCTCAACGGATTCCCGTCGGTGTCCCTCGGCGGCTCCTACGTCAAGGACGGCCGGCGCCGAGCGATCACCCAGAAGACGGTGACGATGCCGATCCCGGGTGGGGCGTTCGTGCTGCAGATCAACGCCGACTCGCTGTACCGCGACATGAGCTCGCTGACCGACATCAACAAGGTCATCGATGCTCAGGCCACCATCGTGATGCCCTGAGCCGACGTCGCGTTTTTGCCTGAACGGAGTTACCCGATACCCTCGGTATCGTGAATTCGCTAGATTGGCATTCTCGGCCGACAACAGCGCACTTCGGACCAGCCGCCTGGCAGTCCAGAGCCCTCGGCGTGGGGTCGGCGATATTCTTCCGACCGTTGCTGGGCCTGTTGACGCTGATCGGCCTAGCCGTCAATCGCGTCGCACCGGCGCTGCTGCAACGCGCTCATCTCGACGTGATCGACCGCCCGCTGCGCGTCGTCCCGGCGCTGCCGGGTACCGAGGTGACGCCGGTTGCGCTACCCAATTGTCCGGCGGAGTGGGTGGTGGCACCTGCTGCGCGCGCGACGAGCGACGCGGGTCAAGCGCTCGATTCCGAGCAGGTGATCGTGTACATGCACGGCTCGGCGCTGGTGACGCTCGGGCTGAACTCACACCGACGGTTCGTCTCGAAACTGTCGGCCAGCACCGGCGCCCGCGTGTTGAACGTGGGCTACCGACTTGCCCCGCAGGCAGGCATCGAGGAGGCGGTCGCCGACGGCCTCGACGCCTACCGGTACGTGCTCTCACTGGGCTACCAGCCCAATCGCATTGTGCTGGCCGGTGATTCGGCAGGCGGGCTGATCGCGGCCGACACCGCCATCGCCGCCCGCGACGCCGGCCTGGTGCCGCCTGCCGGTCAGGTGCTGCTCTCGCCGTTGACCTCGTCGGACATGCAGCTCAAATACCGTGCGCTGCAACAACATCGGGATGTGATGTTCCCATTCATGACGGTCAAGTTCATCTACGACGTGTTCGCGACCGTCAACGGCACCCGGCCCACCCCCGTCATGCCACCGGAAGCCGACCTGCACGGCCTTGGGCCATTCCTGCTTCAGGTCGGCACCCACGAAATGCTGCTCAACGACGCCTTCGCCCTGGCCGACCGGCTCACCGCAGACGGGATTCCCGTGTGGGTTCAGGTGTGGGAACGGGCAATGCACATGTTCCAGCTCAGCTTCGACGTTAACCCAGACGCCCGTCGAGCCGTCGACGAGATCACGTCGTTCATCGAATTCGTGACGGCCGAGGCGCAGGACGAAGTCAGCGCCTGACGCCGGCTAGGGGTTCTTGACCGGCAGCACCTGAAAGCCCGACACCATCATCTCGGAGTCACGCTTGTACGTCAGGTTGTCAGGGGCCGTGGTCTGCACCGTCAATCCTGCGCAGTACGTGCGCAGTTCACTGCGGTAGGCCACGAACAGCGCGATGGCCGGGTGCGGCTGCAGCACACCCATCTGCGGTATCTGGTAATTCACGGTCTGCGCCGGCAGCCCGCAGATGGTGATGTTGTCGACCTTCATGGCGCTCTCGGGCACGCCAAGCGTCCCAATCGACTTGCGCTGTGCGGCGAACACCTCGTCGGGCGTCATCGCATCGGCGACACTTTCCAGCGCGATCACGATGGTCGGCTTGAAATTGCCGTTCTGCAGGCTCGCGTTACTCATCGTGTAGCGCAGCAGATCGGTGTCGCGGCCTTCCACCCGCTCCCAGCCGGGAGGCTGCGGAATCCTGATGGTGGGCTCGTCGGCATCCACCCGGGGCACCGTGACCAGCGGCGCGTCAACCGGGTTGCATTTGAGCTCCCCGGTTTTCGCGGCCGCCAGCAGGTCTTGAGAGGCCACCGGATGACCGTCGACCAGATGCGTACACGACGTCAACACCAGCGCCGCAGCCGCCAGCGCAACGGCCTTCTTCGACGCAGTCGCCATGGTCGTCAATATTAGTGTGCGAAATGCCGTGCACCAGTGAGGTACAGGCTGATGCCGGCCTTGGCGGCCGCTTCGGTGACCACGTCGTCGCGCATGGACCCGCCCGGATGCACGATGGCCCGCACACCGGCCTGTGCCAGCGTCTCGAGCCCGTCGGGGAACGGGAAGAACGCATCGGAGGCCGCAACCGCGCCCACCACCCGGTCCCCCGCGCGCTGCACGGCCAGCGCCGCCGCATCGACCCGGTTGACCTGTCCCATGCCGACGCCGACGGTGGCGCCGTCCTTGGCCACCACGATCGCGTTGGATTTGACCGCCCGGCACGCCCGCCACGCGAAGGCCAGGTCGGTCAATGTCTGCTCGTCGGCGGGATTGCCGGTGGCCAGCGTCCAGTTGTTGGGGTCGTCGCCTTCGGCGTCAAGCGCGTCGCGGTCCTGCAGGAGCAACCCGCCACTGATCGGGCGCATCTCGATGCCTCCGACCAAAGGCTCTGACGCGACCAGGATGCGGATGTTCTTCTTGCGCGCAAGCACTTCCACCGCACCGGGCTCGTATGCCGGCGCGATGATGACCTCGGTGAAGATGTCGGCGACGGTCTCCGCCATCTCGACGCTGACCTCGGTGTTCGACGCGATGACGCCGCCGAACGCGCTGAGCGGATCGCACTCGTGGGCCTTGCGGTGCGCGTCGGCCACCGAGACCGACGAGATCGCGATGCCACACGGGTTGGCGTGCTTGATGATCGCGACGCAGATCTCTTCGTGGTCGAACGCCGCCCGCCACGCCGCGTCGGCGTCGGTGTAGTTGTTGTACGACATCTCTTTGCCGTGTAGCTGCTCAGCCTGCGCGAGGCCCGGCCACGCGGAATCGTCGCGGTAGACGGCGGCCTGCTGATGCGGGTTCTCGCCGTACCGCAACACCGCGCTGCGGTGCCAGGTGCCCGCGAACCAGGCCGGCAGCGGTTGCGCGGGCTCTTCCGGAGCCAGCGTCGAGGCCATCCAGCCGGCCACCGCGACGTCGTATTCGGCGGTGTGCCGGAACGCCAAGGACGCCAGGCGCTTTCGCTCGTCAAGGGTGAAACCCCCGGCCCGCACGGCGGCCAGCACCCCGTCGTAACCCAGCGGGTCCACCACCACGGCGACACTCGGGTGGTTCTTCGCCGCGGCCCGCACCATCGACGGTCCGCCGATGTCGATCTGCTCGACGCATTCGTCGACCGACGCACCGGATTCCACGGTCTCGGTGAACGGGTAGAGGTTGACCACCACGAGCTCGAACGCTTCGACGTTCAGTTCTTGAAGGGCGGCAAGGTGTTCCGGCTTGCGGGTGTCGGCCAGCAGGCCCGCGTGCACCCGCGGATGCAGGGTCTTCACCCGGCCGTCGAGCACCTCGGGGAAACCTGTCACCTCTTCGACCGGGGTGACCGGAACACCGGCCGAGGCAATGGTTTTCGCCGTCGAACCGGTGGAGACGATGCTCACCCCGGCCTCGTGCAGGCCGCGCGCCAGGTCGGCGAGGCCGGTCTTGTCGTACACGCTGATCAATGCGCGCCGGATCGGTCGCTTGTCGCTCATCCTATGGTCGCCTTTCGTCCGGTCCAGGTCACGCCGCGGGTTGCCAGCGCGGCCAGCACGTCCACCAAGAGTCGTCGCTCGACGACCTTGATGCGCTCGTGCAATGTCTCTTCGGTGTCCTCGTCGCGCACCTCAACGGCCTGCTGGGCGAGGATCGGCCCGGTGTCCACCCCGGCGTCGACCAGATGCACCGTGCAGCCGGTCACCCGTACGCCGTAGGTCAGTGCGTCGGGCACCGCGTGTGCGCCCGGGAAGCTCGGCAGCAATGCCGGATGGGTATTGACCACCCTGCCGTTGAAGCGCGAAAGGAACTGTGGTCCAAGGATTTTCATGAATCCGGCGGATACCACCAGATCGGGTTCATGGGCCTCGGTAGCGGCGGTCAACGCCTGGTCCCACTCGGCCCGGTCGGGATGGTCACCCAAGCGGACCGTGTAGGACTTCACGCCGGCGGCTGCTGCGATGTCGAGTGCTGCGCAGGCACGGTCCGTTCCGACCGCCACCACCCGGGCCGGGTAATCGTCGACGGCGGCTGCCAGTAGCGACGCCAGCAGTGATCCGGTGCCCGAAGCCAACACGACCAGGCGTGCGGGCGCACTCGGGGGCACATGTAGCGGTTGCTGCACGCGCAGCAGCCTAGTCGGCTCTGTCGTGGGGCGGATCGCCGGTCACGTCATGATCGGCGATGAAGTGCTCCTCGGGATCCTCCGGGTAGTGGCCGGAGCGGTCGGTGTCAGCGGCGGCGTCGCCACTCGACCACGCCACGATGGGCTCCTCATCGGGGGCGTCGACTTCCTCGACGTCGAGCGGCGGTTCCTCGTCACCACCGCGGTAGCCGCGCTGATACTCGGGCTCGATGTCAGTCTCGCGATCCTCCGGCTCGTCCGGCTCGTCCAGCGGTTCGTCGTCGTCGAACACCAGGGGTTCGGGTGCCGGCTCGGCGACCCGCCTGGGCCTGCGGGCGATGCCACCGGACATCGCCACCGTCAGCCCGCCGATGCCGGCGAACCACAGGAACACCGCAGGTCCGAACGTCGACTGGTCCACCCCGACGTCACCGAAATTGCCCAGCCGACCGCCCGCGGCGTACGCCAGCAGCGCCATCGCCAGCGCCGCGACCACCGATGCCACGCCGAGCTTGGCCACCGCGGGCAGCAGGGTCAGCGGCCGTCGCGCACACTGCTGCCCGAGCGCCACCCCCGATGCGGCCCCGACGATCAGCAGCGCCACCCACACGGGCCCGAGCGGCGGCGTGGGCAGCGCGGCCAGCACCGGGACCGCGGGGATGTCGCCGCCGAAGACGGTGAACGAACTGAACGTCGCCAACCCCACGTGGGCGCTCGAACCGACCGCGATGGCGGCCGTCCCGACGATCACATTGGGGATGTAGAGGATGGCCAGCAGGGTCAGGCTGAGCTGGCCGAGCACGGTGTCGGTGATGGCGTAGAGGTCGTGCATGGTGCCCCAGTGCACGACCAGCGAGGCCGCGGTGACCGCGCCGGACAGCCCGACCAGCGCGAGCACCCCCGCCATGGCCGCGCGCAACGCGTCGGGCAGCCAGTTCGGCAACGGCGACTGGCGCAGGGTGCGGCGGCCGACCTTCGATCCGACACCGAGCACCGCACCGAGCGCGTGCACGGCGAGCACTCCGGTGAAGGCTCGCAGCGCGCTCGGGGTCTGCAGCTCGGTGAGCACTGATGCCGCGTCGTGGATGACGGCAAGCATGACCGCGGCGATCAGCACAGGACCGCCCAGCGCCGAGGCCACCACCCAGCGGGTGACGAACCAGGAGGAGTTGGGCGCTGTGGCGGCCGCCGTGGTGCGCGCCGTGCCCCACACCATCAACAACACCGGCAGCAGCGGCATCACCCCGAGCACCCGACCGCCGATGGACACCGGAACCTGGTGCACCCCGAGCCACATGCTGGCGATCGCACCGAACGCGCCGGTCATGTCGCTGTTGGCGATCAGCAGCTGCAGAAGGGTGACAGCGGCGATGACCACCAACGCCACGACGGACGGACCGAATGCGACCCGAAGCAGTTCACGCGCCTGGCGTGTGCCGGCTGGCCGGTTGCTCACGGGGTTGGCCGCTCCTCGCAGATGATCACGCGTGCGCGGGTTGCGCACGCGCGGACCAGCTTACGACTGTGAGGGGCCGGATTGCTGTGAGGACGAGTGCTGCGTCGGTTGCTGCGTCGGAACCTGGGTGGTCGGCGCAGACGCGTTCGAGCTGCTCGACGACGGCTGTTGCTGCTGCGGCTGCCCGAACGCGGGAAAACCGGTCGGCGGGGTCGGCGGGCCGTTGTGGCCACCCGCGGGACCGCTCTGGGGACCGCCCTGAGGGTTCTGCTGAGCCTGGAATCCGCCCGTGTTGGGACCGCTGGGGTAGCCGCCGCCGTACTGCGACGGGTAGCCCGGGCGCTGCTGCTGCGGCGGGGCCTGCTGGTAGGGCTGGGCGCTGTGCTGTGGCTGGCTCTGCTGGCCGTAGTACTGCTGCGGGCCGCCGTACTGGCCGTACTGCGGGGCCTGCGGCTCGTACTGCGGCTTGGGCGCCGGCGGTGCGATGATGCCGGACTCCAGCAGCACCGCCCACAAAGCAAGACCGGTCTGCACCAGAGTGAGACCGAGAACCACCCAGTACGCCCAGGTCACTGTGTCGAGGGCCGCGATGACGTTGCGGATGACCAGCAGGAACCCGAACGTGGACAGCACTGCCACCAGCGCGGCGCGCTTCTTCTGCTTCGGCAGCAGACTCACCCCGGCCACGAGGGCCGCGAGCAGGGCAGCGTAGATGTCCCACTCACCGTGGGAGACCAACGAGAAGCCGCCCGTGGAGGTCTCGGTGAGACCGACGAAACTCAGCAGATAGGCCACCACCCCGAGGCCGGCGACGCCGCCGAGCAGATAGGTGGGCAACGGGTTCTCACCCGCAGGCGCGGCTGCTGCGGCAGGGGCAGCGGGCCGCCCGGGCTGCTGCTGCGGCGCACCGTACGGCGAGGTGGGCGGGTATCCGGGGCTACTGGGCGGATAGGACATGGAACCTCTCCTGTGCTGGTCGGGCGTCGCGTAGCGCGTTCACGCGGGCATCATCACGACCGCCTGAGTGCTTCGATCTTCCACGCTAGCGCACCCGGAGGTGTGGGTGGCACACGCTCCGGGTGTCATTCCGATCTCAAGCCGATACCAGAACAGGAGCATCGACCGAATCCTGTTCGGCCGCCTCGATTTCGCGCACCAGCGGCAACACCTTGGCGCCGAAATACTCGATTTCTTCTTGGAAATGCAGGAATCCGCAGAGGATCAGGTCGACGCCGCGTTTGCGGTACGCGGCAATGCGTTCCGCGATCTGCTCGGGCGTACCGATTAGCTGAGTACGGAATCCGTCGTTGTACTGGACCAGGTCCTCGAAGCTGGAGTCTGCCCACATCCCCTTCTTGTCGCCGGTCGAATTCCCGGCCTGCTGCACGGCGTTGTGGAACCCTTCCACCGCGGGTTTGTTGGCCTTCGCGATGATCTCCTTCAACGTCTCCTTCGCTTCCTTCTCTGTGTCTCGGGCAATGATGAAGCCGTTGAGCCCGAACCGCACTTCCCGGTTCGCGTCCCGGGCGTGGTCGCGCACCTCGACGACCTGCTCGGTCACCCCGTCGAAATCCTTGCCGTTGGAGAAGTACCAGTCGGCGTAGTAGCCGCCGTTGCGCCGAGCCGCGGTGGAGTTGCCGCCCTGGAACAACTCCGGGTTGGGACGCTCGGCGGTGTTGAGCGGCTTGGGCTTGAGGGTGAAGTCGTGGATGCGGTAGAAGTCGCCGCGGAAATCGACGTCGTCCTCGGTCCAGATCTTGCGCAGCACCTGCAGGAATTCGGCGCTGCGGCGGTAGCGCTCGTCATGCTCGAGCCACGGTTCGCCCAGGTGGGTGAACTCGTCCTTGAACCAGCCCGAGACCACGTTGACCGCGAACCTGCCACCGGACAGATGGTCGGCGGTCGCCCCGAGTTTGGCCAGCACGGCCGGTTGCCACAGCCCGGGATGAACCGCGGCGATGACCTTGAGCCGCTGGGTTGCCAGCAACAACGCGAGGCTGAAACTGGTCGATTCATGCTGGAACTCGGCACCGTAGCTGGCCTCGTAGCGCACCTGGCTCAGGGCGTACTCGAACCCGTTGTTCTCCGCGGTCTGCGCCAGTTTGGCGTTGTAGTCGTAATTCCAGTCGGTGCGCTGTTCGATGTCGCTGGTCACCAGCCCGCCACTGACATTGGGCACCCAGTAGGCGAACTTGACGTGGTCGGCAATGCGTTCGGTCGTCATGGCGTTCGATACCAGCAAACATCGCGCCGGCGGTCACGGGTAACACTCGCGCTGAACTTTTCATGGCGCCGCCATACCCCGGCCTTGCCCTTCGGACTAGAACACGTTCTAATTCTGGCATGGACTACGGGCTCGTTCTCTTCACCAGCGACCGCGGCATCGCCCCGGCGAAGGCCGCCAAACTCGCCGACGACCACGGTTTCACCACGTTCTACGTGCCCGAACACACGCACATCCCGGTCAAGCGCGAGGCCGCGCATCCGACCACGGGTGACGAGTCACTGCCCGATGACCGCTACATGCGCACCCTGGATCCGTGGGTTTCACTGGGCACGGCGTGTGCGGTGACCTCGCGCGTGCGGCTGTCGACGGCCGTCGCGCTGCCGGTCGAGCACGATCCCATCACCCTGGCCAAGTCCATCGCGACCCTCGATCACCTGTCCGGCGGCCGGGTCAGTCTCGGAGTCGGATTCGGTTGGAACACAGACGAACTCGCCGATCACAACGTTCCGCCGGCCCGTCGGCGGACCATGCTGCGCGAATACCTGGAAGCCATGCGTGCGCTGTGGACCGAGGAAGAAGCCTCCTACGAGGGCGAATTCGTGAACTTCGGCCCCTCCTGGGCGTGGCCCAAACCCGTGCAGGCGCACATCCCGGTGCTGGTCGGCGCAGCAGGCACCGAGAAGAACTTCAAGTGGATCGCGAGGTCGGCCGACGGCTGGATCACCACGCCGCGCGATTTCAACATCGACGAACCCGTGAAGCTGCTGCAGGACACCTGGTCGGACGCCGGCCGCGACGGCGCACCGCAGATCGTGGCGCTGGACTTCAAACCGGACGCCGACAAGCTCGCGCATTGGCGCGAACTCGGCGTGACCGAGGTGCTTTTCGGCCTGCCCGACCGCGCCGAGGCCGAAGTCGCCGGCTATGTGGAACACCTGGCGGGCAAGCTCGCCGCGCTGGTCTGACAGGGTTCAGCTGCCGATCTTGTCGAGCACCCCGTCCATGATCTTCTTGACCTCGTCGGCCAACGGCTTGCGGTCCTGAGTCTGCACCTCGACGAGCACGTTGCCCTTGACGGCCAACGCCCGGTCGATCACCTGGTCACCACCTTGCAGCGTGCTCTCCAGTGTGGTGATCCCGTTGCCCGCATCGGTGGGGCTCCCGAGCTTCCAGGTCAGCTGGATGCGGGTGTAGGTGAAATCCTTGCCCGCACAGTTGCGCAGCGTGTCGAGGTATTCGCTCATGGCTTTCTGGGCTTCGGCTGGGCTGTCGAACGTTGACACCGACTGGTCGACGGTCGGGGTGGCATCCGGCTTGGATTTGTTGGGACCCGTGCGCGTCTGGAAGATCGATGAGTAGCCGTTGCCTGCGTAGACCACCAACATCCCGCTGTACAGCGCCCCGAGACAGTCACGTGGCACGTAGCTTTCCCCGCTGTCACTGCTGTCCGGCTTCATCCACGACGAGGTCGTCACCATGTTGGGCAGTCCCACGATTCCGGAAACCACATCGGGAGTGAGCAGCAACGATTCGAGATTGCCGCCATCGATCACGGGACCCTTGCCCGCTGCCGGCCCGGCGGCGACACCGTCGACGGTTCGCGTGCACGACGCCGTGACCGCGGCGATGACCACCACAACCGCGGCCACCGCCGCCTGGCAACTGCGAGAATTCGGCCGCGGCATCCGATGACTGCCCAGGCTCATACGCTCAGCCTAAAGTGCAACCCCGAAATATGGGCTGCATCGCACAGTCAGTCATGACAGTGCCGCGCGGTTGCCCTTCTCCCCGGAGCGCACCACGATCGACGCGCCGAGCGGATCTCCGTCGCACAACAGCCCCAGCAGCGCCTCGTCTTTCGTCGTGGCGAGGAACCGGCTACCGTCAGAAGCCATCCGTCCGATGATGATGCCCGTCGGGACCTGCCAGTCGTAACGCACCGTGTAGGTCTCGACAGTGGCTGCGCCATCGGTCTTTTCGGTGATCGCCACCTTGGGCAGCCCGGTGATCTCGTCGCACAGCGCAGCACTGTTGTCCGCGACCCAATCGGCAGGCGCCGTCGAGTAGATGCCCACCGAGTACTTGCTCGCGATCCCACCGTTGGCCCCGACAAGCGCGAACTGCCCTGGCTTGTCCCGCATTTCGTTGACCGCCTCGGCGATGGCGTGCATCGAGTAGTTGTTTCCCGGCCCGCCGAAGAACGGCAGCCCGCCGGTGAGGGTCAGGCCACGCTCGTCGTCGGTGGCCAACCCGGTGCCGTCGCAGATATTGAACACCGGGAAGGGGAAACAGCTGTAAAGGTCGAATGCGGCCACCTCATCGAGCCCGATCCCCGCCACGCGCAGCGCCTCGCCGACCGCCGCGACCGACGCGGGACTGGCCCCGACATCGGCCCGCTCGAGCAGTTTCTGCTCTTTCATGTCTGCGTGGCCGTGCAGGTAGACCCACTTCTCCTCGGGCACACCCAGCCTGCGCGCCGATTCGACCGACATCAGCAGGACCGCCGCCCCCTGGTTGACCTGATCGCGAGCCACCATGAGCCGCGGGTACGGATCGCAGATCATCCGGTTGCTGTCGGTGACCGTGGCCAGCTCGTCGACCGACCGTTCCACCGGGGACGACGAAAAAGGGTTCTTGGCAGCCACTTTGGAGAACGGCGCAAACAACTCGGCCATGCTCTGCCGGTATGCGTCCACCGAGAGTCCCAGCCGGGCCCGCCGCGCGTTCTCCAGCAGCCCGTACTGCACCGGCGCGCCGATCAGCCCGTGGGCGATGGTGTATTCGTCGAAGATTCCGTCGTATCCGAGACCCCGGTCCTCCAACTGGCCGCCGACGATCTCGGTGAAATCGGGCTTATCGTCCCGCTTGGCGAAGAACCGCTCGGTGGACACCGCATCCGAGCCGAACAGCAGGACGACGTCGCAGCGCCCCGCCGCGATCGAGCCGGCGAATTCGGTGACCAGATGCTGAGGGCCCTGCCCACCGATGACCTCGAGGACAGCCCGGGCAGGTTCGGCACCGATGCGCCGCGCCACCGACCGCGGGTAGTTGTCGGACACTCCGAACGGAGGCGGTGTCGGCTTGGAGATCTCGAACTGCCGTCCCCCGGCGACGGTGTCGATGGCCCGGGCCACGATGCCCGCGTCGGCTCCGCAGTCTTTCAAGGCCGCTCTGGCGCCCTCGGTGGCCAGCTCGACCGAGGACATACCGCGGTAGTCGGAGGACCCGATGTGCTCGGTGAACTGCCCGACGCCGACGATGACCGGGGTGCGCTGATCGACCACTGTGAACAACCTCCTGACACGTGTTAATTCGCCACGCTAACGGATTGGGATTCGACGGTTCGGGTGGGTGTCTCGTGGATTTGCACGCCATGTTCGACGTACATCGTTCATGACGTACATCAACTCAGGCGTAGACTTCCGTCATGACTTGGCCCGTTCGCCCGATGTCCCTGGTGGTGGGCGGCATCGTGCCCCCGGCCAACGTCGTCGGCCGCGTCCGCGAGGAACAGGAGATTCTCGCGAGCCTGCCTGCCGGCGGCGCCGCATTGGTCGGCGACCGGCGGCACGGCAAGACGTCGCTTGCCCGGCTCGTCGCACACACCGCCCGCCGGCAGGGTCTGACGGTGGTCTCGGTGAGCGCCGAACGCCAAACCTACGCAGAATTCGTCACCGCGTTGGCGGGCGAGCTCGGCCGCATCGACAACGCGCTGCGCCACGAGGTCGAACGGTGGAAGGTCGCCTTCGTCACCGGACCGATCCGTTTCGAGCGCACCCAGGCCGAGGCCGCCCTCGATGATCTGTTGCAGCGCGCCGTGTCCCGCGCCGAGCGCGGACCGCTGGTGCTGTTCATCGACGAAGTCACCGTGCTGGCGCGCAACCTGGAACGCGAGAATCCCGGCGGCGGGGACGCGTTTCTGCATCTGCTGAGACGTTTCCGGCAGGACAACACGGGCCGGCTCGCCACCGTTCTGTCCGGATCGATTGGCTTTCACCATGTTTCGGAGGACGCGCTGAGCTCGGTGAATGACATCCGCAAAGTCACCGTCGGGCCGATCCGCCACGACCACGCCACGTATCTGGCGGAGTGCCTGCTGCTGGGCGCTCAGGTCGCCACCACCGACCGGCACCGCGTCGCCGAATCCATCGCGGCCGCGGCCGAAAACGTGCCGTACTACATCCAGCACCTGGTCGCGGCGTCGGCGCAGGCCGGGCTGGTCGACCCGGACCGCATACCCCATCTGTTGCGCGCGGCCATCATCGACCCGCACGATCCGTGGGACCTGCGGCACTACCGCGACCGGCTGCGCAACTACTACGGCGACGACGCCGTCGCCATCGCCGATCTGCTCGACATCTACGCACACTCGTCGGACGCGTTGAGTGTCGACGCGACAGCGCATCTGCTGCAGTCCGAGGGGTCCCCGATCCGCAACCGCGACCAACTCGTGTCGTTCATCGAACGCCTCGAGCAGGACCACTATCTGCGCCGGGTCGGCGACGACGATTGCTTTGCTTCGGGGTTGGTGCAGGCGGCGTGGCTGGCGATGAGGCGATGAGCGCTTGCGCGAAGAGCAGAAGACGGCGATGAGCATTCCGCTGTTCACTCCGGCCGCGGTCGATCCGGCCGAGCTCGACGCGCGCACCGTCGGGCGGACGGCGTTCCTCTCACGGCTGACCGACCGGATCGTCGACGCGGCGCGCGACGGCTCTCGGCCGCACACCCTGCTCATCGGCCCGCACGGCAGTGGCAAGACGCACACGTTGCACGTCGTGGTGCACCGTGCGCTGTCCCGCAGCGAGACAGCGAAAGACGTTCTGCCGCTGCTGCTCCCAGAGGACAGTCTCGCGATCGGAAGCTACGGCGATCTTCTCGTCGAGCTCATCCGATCGCGTATGCCCGAGGCTCGGGACCTGCGTGACGACGTCATCGGACTGGAACGCGCCATTCTCGACCTGGCCGACGGCCGAATGATCCTGGTGGCGATCGAGAACCTGGACCGGGTGTTCGAGGCCATCGGCGAAGCGGGCCAGGGCAGCCTGCGGGCGTGGGTCGAAACCTCTACCGCAGTCATGCTTTTCGCGACCGCGCCAACGCTCTTCCCGGGCGTCGCGTCACGCACTCACCCGTGGTACGGCTCGTTCATCGTGGAGGAACTCCCCGACCTGACCATCGACGAGGGAGCCGAGATCATCGCGCCGACCGGTGAAGTCGCCGACTACCTCCAGTCCGCCGAGGGACAAGATCGGCTGGCCGCCATCGAGCGGCTGGTCGGCGGCTCACCGCGCTTGTGGCAGATGGTCGCCAACGTCGCCGACGTACCGGCATTGCAGGCGTTGGAGCCGGTGATCGCCGCACTGCTGGACCGATTGGCACCGGCGTACCAGCAGCGGCTCTGGCAATTGCCGACCGGCGAGCAGCGCCTTGTGGTCGAACTCGCGCGCGGCAAGGGTGCTCGGACTGTGTCTGATCTGGCTGCCGCCGTGGGTGTTTCGAATCAGACCGCGTCCGCGGCGTTGGGCCGGCTGACAGCGGCTCGGTGGGTGGTCCGCGCCAAGTCGGAGGCGGGCGACCGCCGCGCCACGTGGTACGACCTGAGCGATCCGCTGCTGCGCCGCGTGGTGCAGTACCGCGAGGGAGGCCTTGACCAATCTGTCACTTAGTGACACAGTCGAGGTGTCACTAAGTGACAGATTGGGGTGAGGGCAATCGGCGATAAGCAGGACCAGGCACGCCTGGCGGTGTCGCGCATTGCCTGCGCCCTCTTCTGGGAACGGGGCGTGGCCGCAACGAGTGGCGATGACATCGCCGAAGCAGCCGGGCTCTCCACCCGCACGATCTGGCGCTACTTCCGCAGCAAGGAAAGTTGCGTCGAACCCCTGCTCGCAAAGTCGGCAGACCGGTTCGTGGCCAGCGCCCGCCGCTGGCCACACGAGCTGTCGTTGTCCAAACACCTTGCGGCAGACAGCATTGCGCATCCGCTGTCACCGCAGGACATCGAGGACGAGCTCAGCGCGATTCGGTTGGCCACCATGACGGCATCCGACCCCGCCCTGCGCACTGCGTACCTGATGGTCCACGACCGCATGGAGCGGGGGCTCATCCCGGTCATCGCCGACCGGTTGGGCCTGCCGGAAGACGACCTCACCGTGCGCCTGTGCGCGGCGGCCGTCACCGGCGCTTTCCGGGTCGTCGACGAGGACGTCAGTCGAGCGATCATCGTCGACGGCAAGCGGGTGAGCCAGAAGGAGGCACTCGCGCTCATGGACCGGGCCATCCGCGAAGCCACCAACGGCCGCCTTGGCGGCCCAGTCGCCCAGTAAATCCTTATCCCACAACCGAATACGCATCACGGGCATGCTCGCCCGTCGACCAAAGCTGCCTACCGAAGGGACTGCCATGACGCTACCCGAGCTCATCACCGTCGAAGACTTCTTCCGCCCACCTGTGCGCACCGCCGCGACGATCTCACCCGACGGCACCAGAATCGCCTATCTCGCGCCGTGGCGGAACCGGCTCAACGTGTGGATCGAGAACCTCGACGGGGACCCCGACCCGCGATGTGTGACGGCCGACGAGACCCGCAGCGTCTACATCTACCGCTGGACCCAGGATGCGCGCTGGTTGCTCTACCAACAGGACACGGGCGGTGACGAGAACTGGCACATCTTCCGCGTGGACCTTGAACATCCCGAGAGCCCCGCGGTTGATCTGACGCCGTTTCCCGGCGTGCGATCGGACTTCAACCTCCTCAAGGGGCGTCCGGGCAAGGCGATGGTCCAACTCAACAAGCGCAACCCGGAGTTGTTCGACGCGTACGAACTCGACATCGCCACCGGCGAACTCACGCTGCTCGCGGAGAATCCGGGCACCGTGATCGGCTGGATGTGCAGCCAGCACGGCGACCTCTTCACCTCGGTGCTGACCGCCGACGGCGATGTCGAACTGTCGCAATGGGATACCGGCACGAAGTCGTTGCGACCCATCAAGACCTACGACGGCACCGACTATCCCGTCGGTATCCATCCCGTGGCGATCGCCCCTGACGGCTCGGGCGTCTGGCTCGGATCCAACCACGGCACCGACCGAACCAGGCTGGCCCGCCTCGATGTCGCCACCGGCGTGGAAACCGAGGTGGACAGCCATCCGTCATTGGACCTGGCCGCCCAGATGGTCCTGCCCTCCCCGCTGATCCTCAGCGAGCGCACGGGCGAATTGGTCGGGGCCCGCTACTACGGCGAGCGCCAGGTGATCCACGCGCTGGACGCGGATTTCGCTGCGGTACTGGAGAATCTGAGTCAGCTCGGCGACGGCGATCTCGGTGTGATCTCGTCCGACAGCAGCGGGCGGCGGTGGGTCGTCAACTTCATGCATGACCGCGACCCGTACGTCACGTATTTCTACGACCACACCACGGGCGAGAGCCGAATGTTGTTCCGGCCCTACCCGAATCTGGATCCTGACCAGCTGGCCCCGATGACACCGGTCACCATCACCGCGCGCGACGGGCTGAACCTGCACTCCTATCTGACGCTGCCCGTCGGAGTGGATCCGGTGGACCTGCCGCTGGTGTTGCTGGTGCACGGGGGTCCGTGGTCACGCGACGTCTGGGCCTACCAGCCGGACGTGCAGATGCTGGCCAATCGCGGATATGCGGTGCTGCAGGTCAACTTCCGCGGATCCACCGGCTACGGCAAAGCTTTCACGAAGGCCGCGATCGGGGAGTTCGCAGGCAAGATGCACGACGATCTGATCGATGCCGTCGACTGGGCCGTCAAGCAGGGCTACGCCGATCGCGACCGGGTGGCCATCTTCGGCGGATCCTACGGCGGTTACGCGGCGCTCGTCGGCGTCACGTTCACCCCGGATGTGTTCGCCGCGGCCATCGACTACGTCGGGATCTCCAGTCTCGCGAACTTCATGCGCACGCTGCCGAATGTGGCAAGGCCGTTCCTGGCCACCAATTGGCACATGTACGTCGGCGACCCGAATGACCCGAAGCAGGAGGCCGATATGCTGGCCCGCTCCCCCATCACGAAGGTCGACCAGATCCGTACTCCGCTGCTGGTTGTCCAGGGCGCCAACGACTCCCGTGTCGTACAAGCCGAATCCGACAACCTCGTCGCGGCACTACGCGAGCGCGGGGTCGCCGTCGAGTACATGGTCAAGGACGACGAAGGCCACGGATTCCTCAACCCCGACAACCAGATCGACATGTACCACGCCGTCGAGCGCTTCCTCGCACAGCACCTGGGTGGTCGCGTCTAACTGCCGAGCAGACACAAATGTCCCCGACACGCCGAGCGTGCGGGGACATTTGCGTCTGCTCGCGAGGGAAAGTCAGCCCTCGAGGATGGCGCGGGCCAGTGCGGCGGTCTCCGACGGGGTCTTGCCGACCTTCACACCGGCGGCCTCCAAGGCCTCCTTCTTGGCGGCAGCGGTGCCCGACGAGCCCGAGACGATGGCGCCGGCGTGGCCCATGGTCTTGCCCTCCGGAGCGGTGAAGCCCGCGACGTAGCCGACGACCGGCTTGGTGACGTTGGCCTTGATGTAGTCGGCCGCACGCTCTTCGGCGTCGCCACCGATCTCGCCGATCATCACGATGATCTTGGTCTCCGGGTCCTTCTCGAACGCCTCGATGGCGTCGATGTGGGTGGTACCGATGACCGGGTCGCCGCCGATGCCGATGGCCGTGGAGAAGCCGAGATCGCGCAGCTCGTACATCATCTGGTAGGTCAGCGTGCCGGACTTCGACACCAGGCCGATCGGGCCCTTGCCGGTGATGTTGTTCGGCGTGATGCCGACCAGCGACTCGCCGGGGGTGATGATGCCCGGGCAGTTGGGGCCGATGATGCGCGTCTTCGGGGCCCGGTCGCCGCCCTTAGAAAGGTTGTAAGCCCACGCATACGCGCTGTCCTGCACCGGGATGCCCTCGGTGATGACGACCAGCAGCGGGATCTCGGCGTCGATGGCCTCGATGATGGCGTCCTTGGAGAAGGCCGGCGGCACGAAGGCGATCGACACGTCAGCGCCGGTCTCCTTCATGGCCTCGGCGACCGATGCGAACACCGGCAGCTCGATGTCGTTGCCGTCTTTGTCCTTGTGAGCAACCTTGGTGCCGGCCTTGCGGGCGTTGACGCCGCCGACGACCTGCGTGCCGGCCTTGAGCATCAGCGCGGTGTGCTTGGTGCCCTCGCCGCCGGTGATGCCCTGGACGATGACCTTGCTGTCTTTGTTCAGAAAAATCGACATAGCTGTGTTTCCCCTAAAGTCCGCTAGTTATTGGCCAGCTCGGCGGCCTTGTCGGCACCGGCGTCCATGGTCTCGGCCTGGATGACCAGGGGATGGTTGGCCTCGGCCAGGATCCGACGGCCCTCTTCGACGTTGTTGCCGTCCAAGCGGACGACGAGCGGCTTGTTGGCCTCGTCACCCAGGATCTGCAGCGCCTTGACGATGCCGTTGGCCACCGCGTCACACGCGGTGATGCCGCCGAAGACGTTGACGAACACACTCTTGACCTGGCTGTCGTTGAGGATGACGTCCAGACCGTTGGCCATCACCTCGGCCGAGGCGCCACCACCGATGTCGAGGAAGTTGGCGGGCTTGACGCCGCCGTGCTTCTCACCGGCGTAGGCGACGACGTCGAGCGTCGACATGACCAGGCCCGCGCCGTTGCCGATGATGCCCACCGCACCGTCGAGCTTGACGTAGTTGAGGTCGTTCTCCTTGGCCTTGAGCTCCAGAGGGTCGGTCGCGTCCTTGTCCTCGAACTCGGCGTGGCCGGGCTGCCGGAAGTCGGCGTTGGCGTCCAGGGTGACCTTGCCGTCCAGCGCCAGGATCTGGTCGTCGGGGGTGCGGACCAGCGGGTTGACCTCAACCAGGGTGGCGTCCTCCTTGACGAAGACCTCCCACAGCTTCTGGATGGTCACCGCGGCGGCGTCGAGCACCTCGGCGGGCAGGTGGCCCTGCTCGGCGATGGACCGCGCGAACGCCAGGTCGACACCCTTGACGGCGTCGACGGGCACCTTTGCCAGCCGCTCAGGCTTGGTGGCGGCGACCTCTTCGATCTCCATGCCGCCCTCGACCGAGCACATGGCGAGGTAGGTGCGGTTGGCGCGGTCGAGCAGGAAGGAGATGTAGTACTCCTCGGCGATGTCGCTCGCCTCCGCGACCAGCAGCTTCTTGACGATATGGCCCTTGATGTCCAGGCCGAGGATGTTCTGCGCGTGGGTGAACGCGTCGTCGGCCGTGGCGGCGTACTTGACGCCACCGGCCTTGCCACGGCCGCCCACCTTGACCTGCGCCTTGACCATGACGGGTTTGCCGATCTCCTCGGCGATGGCCTTGGCGCCTTCGGCGGTGTCGGTGACCCGGCCTGCCGAAGTGGGGACGTTGTGCTTGGCGAACAGCTCTTTCGCCTGGTACTCGAAAAGATCCATGTGTTTCCTCTATGAGGCGGTATCTGTCTGCGTTGACTTCGAAGCTGCCCGGTCGGAAGTATCACTGACGGGCCCGTGGGCACTTTATCCATCCCCTCGTGAGCCGTAAGCACCGCCTACCGACGATGTGGTATATCTCACCGGCCCCTGGCGGTGATACAGATCACATTCTGCAGCGGAATAGCCGGAGGAGTTGCCACCATCATTGGGATTTGGTTAACGTGCCTCTGGTCCAGATCACGCTGAGGTCACGACGAGAAGGATTTCTGGGTTGTCGCAGCATCGTTCGTCCGTATCTCCCACAGGGGTATCGATGAGCGCTCGGGACCGGAAAAACAACTCAGCCGATGCACTGGACGCCGCGGAAATCACCGACATCATCCCGTTCAACGAGTTCGGAAAACTCTCTGACCTGGAGTTCCACAGCTCTGGTGCGTTCGACCGGGAATCTCGCGTGATCCACGCCCCCGAACTCGATGACATGCACGACACCGATGACCTGATCCCCATCCGGTTGGCCGTGCCGTCGGAATTCCGCTCCGAATCCGGCAGCGACCGTGGCACCCGCGGCTCGAGCCACGCCTACCGCGACAACCACACCGACGTGAGTGACGGCAATGCCGCCACCGACGTCATCGACATGAGCAGCCGCCGCGGCGCTCATCGCAAGGAAACGCCCGGCCCCGTCAAGAGCCGCCTGCTGATCGCCGCCATGGCCGCGGGCGCCACCGCCGCAGGGGCCTACTCGTTGACCACCGGCACGCAGGCCAGCGCCGACGACACCATCGTCGCCTCCGGTGCCAACACCGCCCTCGCCGCCGGCTCGACGGGCTCGGTGGACGGCATGCAGATCGTCACTGTCGCCGCCGACAACACCTCCGCGGTGCACGCCGAAGAGATCACCAAGGCCGCCGCGTTCGCGCAGGAGCGCGCCGAGCGCGAGGCACGGCTGTCGCGCCCGCTGTTCGTGATGCCCACCAAGGGCTTCGTCTGGACCTCCACCTTCGGGTACCGCTGGGGCGTCCTGCACGCCGGTATCGACCTGGCCAGCCCGATCGGCACCCCCATCGCCGCGGTTTCCGACGGCGTGGTGGTCGACGTCGGCCCGACCGCCGGATACGGCGCCTGGGTCAAGCTGCGCCACGCGGACGGCACCGTCACGCTGTACGGCCACATCAACAGCTGGAACGTCAGCGTCGGTCAACGCGTCATGGCGGGCGATCAGATCGCCACCGTCGGCAACCGGGGTAACTCGACCGGCCCGCACCTGCACTTCGAGGTTCTGCTCAACGGCACGCAGCGCATCGACCCGGTGCCGTGGCTGGCGCAGCGCGGGCTCAGCCCGGGCAACTATGTTGGCTGAGTGAGCGACTCCGCCGACAACAGAGCCTCAACCGGCCCTTCCGACGATCAGACTCGCATCATCCGGCGACAGCCCGTCGACCCCGCGTCCGCCCCGATCGCGGCGCAGCACGAACCCAAGACCAGCATCATCCGCCGCCACCCGACCGGCGCCATCCCCACTGCGGCCGATGCCGAACCCCCGACCGGGTTGATCTCGCGCGACGCCGACGACCAGAGCCAGACCCGCTACATTCCCCGCGCCCGTCCGCTGGAGATTCCCCGCACCCCGGCCGGCGCCAACCCGCGCACGTCGGCCGCCGCCGCGACAGCGGGCATCCTCAGCGGCTGGGCCACCGCCATGATCGCCACCGACCTGATCGCCGGATGGTGGCGCAGCGACCGGCTGTTCTGCGTGGCAATCGGATTTCTCACGGCGATATCGGCCGCCGCCACCATCGGCGGGCTCATCGCCCTGCTGCTGCGCAAACGCATGGGCCGGCTGCTGATCGTCGTCGGCTCGATCATCGGACTGCTGATCTTCGGCAGCCTGTTCATCGCAGGCGCCAGGCTGCACCCGGTGGTGTACGCGATGCCGGTGCTGCCGGTGGCGGCCATCGCACTCACGCTGCTGCCGTCCACCCAGCGATGGGCAGCGGGGCCGCGACAGTGAATCTACCGACCTACCAACCTGTTTCGCCGCCACGCGGCAAAGGCGTCGCGATCACCACGACGGTGCTGGCCGTGCTCTGTGCGGGTGTCAACGTGCTGGCCGCCGCGAGCGTGGTGTTGATGCAACTTTTCTTCGAACTGCTCGACGCAGTGCAGAACTGGGACAGCCTGAAACCGGACGCCGAGCAGCAGCATTCGACGTCGGGGTGGTTCGCCGCGGCAGCCGCCGTGCTGATCGTCGCGGCGATCGCTCTGGTCGTGGGCGCGGTTCAGCTGATGCTGCGCAAGACGTCAGGACAGGTCACGGTGGTCGTGAGCGCGGTGGTCTCCGCAGTCGCGCTGATCGCCACCCCGCTGGCCTGGGCCACCGCGATGACGTTGAGCATCGCTCCGCTGATCACCGCCGGGTTGGCGTTGCTCCCCGGCATCAGACACTGGTGCAGACGAACCGGCTAGAGCTTCTGCACCGGTGCGTGGTTGTGCATCAGCTTGACCCGGCCCGCACTGCCGAAGTCGATCAGCGACATGGCGGTCTCGCCCATCCCTGAGACCTCCTCGACGCGTCCCAGGCCGTACTTGTCGTGGCTGACCCGGTCGCCAGGCTCCAGGACGATCAGGGGGCGGTTACGGGCCGTGGCAGGGCGTGCCGGGGCGGGGCGCGGAGCACCGTAGCGGCCGGCGTTACCGACGGGCGCGCTGAAGGCCGACGCGGGCTGCTCAACCCGCCGCCAGTTGATGAGTTCCTCCGGGATCTCCCGCAGGAAACGGGATTCCGGGTTGAGCATCGGCTGGCCCCACGACGAGCGGACCTTGGCCCGGCTCAGGTAGAGACGCTGCCGCGCGCGGGTGATGCCGACGTAGGCCAGCCGCCGTTCCTCGGACAGCTCGGTCGGGTCACCCAGTGCCCGCATGTGCGGGAACATGCCGTCCTCCCAGCCGGTGACGAACACCGCGGGAAACTCCAGCCCCTTGGCGGTGTGCAGCGTCATCATCGTCACCACCCCAGCGCCATCCTCGGGGATCTCGTCGGCGTCGGCGACCAGTGAGACGCGCTCCAGGAACTGAGCCAGCACACCGGTCTCGGGGATGTCCTCGTCGACCGGTTCGTCTTCGGCCAGGGCCTGGGCGTTGGCCAGGTCCGTGCTGAATTCGTGTGCGACGCTGACCAATTCGTTGAGGTTGTCGAGCCGGGCCAAATCCTGCGGATCGCTGGAGGCCTCAAGTTCACGACGGTATCCGGTGCGTTCCAGCACGGCCTCGACCAGATCGCCGAGCTCGCTGTCGAGCTTGCCGCGCAAGTCGTCGAGCAGTGCGACGAAACTCGCGATCGCCTTCTCCGAGCGGGTGTTGAGCATCGGCACCCGGCCCTCCGCGGCGGCCTGCAGCGCATCGTTGAAGCTGCCCCCGGTGTTCTCGGCGTAGACCGCGACGCACGCCTCGGCCCGGTCTCCGATGCCGCGCCGCGGGGTGTTGAGGATGCGACGCATGCTCACCGAATCACCCGGATTGTCCAGGACGCGCAGGTAAGCGACGATGTCGCGGATCTCCCTGCGCTCGTAGAAGCGCACTCCCCCAACCACTTTGTAGGGAATGCCGGCCCGGATGAACACCTCTTCGAGGGCACGTGACGAGTTGTTGGTGCGGTAGAACACCGCCACGTCGCCGTACTTCAGCCCCTCCCGGTCGGCCAGTGCGTCGATCTCCTCGGCGACGAACCGGGCCTCGTCGTGCTCATTGTCGGCCACATAGCCGACGATCAGCTCGCCCTGACCGGCGTCGGTCCACAGCCGCTTCTCGCGGCGGCCCGCGTTGCGGGCGATCACCGAGTTGGCGGCGTTCAGGATGGTCTGGGTGGAGCGGTAATTCTGTTCCAGCAGAATCGTCGTCGCGTCGGGATAGTCCCGTTCGAAATCCTCGATGTTGCGGATGGTGGCGCCGCGAAAGGCGTAGATCGACTGGTCGGCGTCACCCACCACGCAGAGCTCAGCGGGGGGCACGGTGTTGTCGGTGCCCTCGATGTCGTGTCCGACCAATTCGCGGACCAAGACGTACTGGGCGTGGTTGGTGTCCTGGTACTCGTCGACCAGGATGTGCCGGAACCGCCGCCGGTAGTACTGCGCGATCTGAGGGAAGGCCTGCAGGACGGCGACCGTCTCACCGATCAGGTCGTCGAAGTCCAGTGCGTTGGCCGCGCGCAGGCGGCGCTGGTACTCCGCATAGACCTGGGCGACGATGCCTGCCATCTCCTCGGCGGCCTCCGATGCCTCGGCCGCGGCCTGTTCCGGGCCGATCAGCTCGTTCTTCAGGTTGGAGATGCTGTTGGCCAGCAGGCGCGGCGAGTAGCGCTTGGTGTCCAGACCCATGTCCTTGCCGATCATCATCAGCAGGCGACGCGAATCGTCGGAGTCATAGATCGAGAAGTTGGAGTTCAGCCCAGGCAGCAGCGAGGCCTGGTTGCGCAGAATGCGCACACACGAGGAGTGGAAGGTGGAAATCCACATGTTCCTCGCCCGAGGCCCCACCAATCCGACGACGCGCTCGCGCATCTCCGCGGCCGCCTTGTTGGTGAACGTGATGGCCAGGACCTGCCCCACCCCGACGTCGCGCGCGGCGAGCAGATACGCGATCCGCCGCGTCAGCACCGCTGTCTTGCCCGATCCGGCACCCGCAACGATGAGCAGCGGCGAACCCTCGTGCAGCACGGCCTGGCGCTGCTGGGGGTTGAGCCCCTCCAGGAGCTGATCGGTCTCAGAAACAGTCGGGGAAGCGACGGGCGAGGTGGTCATATCGCCATCAAACTTACCGCCGCACCACGACAGTTTTGCGCTGGCACGGGCTTGACTGAGAGCATCGAGCCGTGCCTGACATCGATGAACTGCGTCGTGAGATCGACGAACTCGACGCCACCATCCTGGCCGCCGTCCAGCGGCGCACCGAGGTTTCCAAGATGATCGGCCAAGCCCGCATGGCGTCGGGCGGCACCCGCCTGGTGCACAGCCGGGAGATGAAGGTCATCGAGCGCTTCAGCGTGCTCGGGCCCGAGGGCAAAGACCTGGCGATGCTCCTGCTGCGCCTCGGCCGGGGACGGCTCGGCCACTAGGCCTTGAGGACCTTCATCGTCACGCGGGAATCCACGCGGGCGACCGCCGGGTCGGAGAACAGCTGGGTGGACAGCCAGCGCTCGTACTCCTCGGCGTCGGCCACCCGGACCCGGATCAGATAGTCGGGCAGGCCGAACATCCGACGCAGCTCGACGACCTCGTCCATCGCCACCAGCCGGGCCTCGAATTCCTCTACGTTGCGGTGGTTCTTGGCGACCAGCTCGGCATTGATGATGATCTCGAAGCCCTGCCCGACAGCGGCCGGGTCGACGACCGCGACGTAACCGGTGATGACCCCGTCGGCCTCCAGCCGCCGCACGCGCCGCAGGCACGGCGCCGGAGTCAGCCCCACCCGAGCGCCGAGTTCCTGGTTGGTGAGACGGCCATCTTTCTGGAGATGAAACAAGATTTCGCGATCAAGCCGATCCATAGCTGAATAGTGCACTGATATGAGCT
This sequence comes from Mycobacterium sp. 852013-50091_SCH5140682, assembly GCF_001665685.1. GTDB lineage: Bacteria > Actinomycetota > Actinomycetes > Mycobacteriales > Mycobacteriaceae > Mycobacterium. The sequence goes on along the minus strand of NZ_LZTB01000024.1, from coordinate 21,463 downwards.
ACAGGGCAAGTACCGGCAATCAAATTGCGCGATATTCGCCATAAAATTGCTCCATGCAATCAACCGAGTGTGCCCCGCGGCCCCGCAGCGATTTTCGCGCGGCTGCCGCGGACGCCGGCGTCATCTGGCTCGGATTGCTGGCCCTCGGCGTCGGGTTCGGCCTGGTGGTGGCCGGCCTGGGCCTGCCGTGGTGGCTGGCGCCGGTCATCTCCGGAGTCGTCTTCGCCGGTTCGGCCGAGTTCATTCTCGTGGGCATGCTGGCCGCTGCGGCCCCGCTCGCGGCGATCGCCACAGCGACGTTCCTGGTGAACTCCCGCCACCTGTTCTACGGGCTGTCGTTTCCGCTGCACTGCGTCCGCGGCCGCATCGGCAAGGCGTACAGCATGTACGCGCTGTGCGACGAGGCGTACGCCTTCGCCACGGGAAAGGAGCCCGGCACGCTGACCGGCCGTCGCCTGCTGTGGACCCAGGCGGGGCTGCACATCTCCTGGGCCGGCGGAGCTCTGCTCGGCGCGGCCACCGGCGGGGCCCTGCTAGCCGGCATCAAAGGACTCGGCTTCATCCTGACCGCACTGTTCATCGTGCTGGCCATCGAGGGCTTCCGGTCCGACCGCGACAAGACCACCGCCCTGCTGGCGTCCGCAAGCAGCGCCGTCGCGCTGGTGATCGCACCCGGAGCGATGCTGCTGGTAGCGATGGTCACGTTCGCGCTCAGCCTCGGGGCCCGGCACAAGCTGATGGGAAGCCGGTCATGACCACGGCACTGCCCGTTCCATACCTGCTCGGCGCGGTCGCCGTGTGCGCGGCGATCACCTTCGGCTTGCGCGCACTGCCGTTCGCCGCGGTCGATACCCTCCGCCGGCTGCCGGTGGTCGAGAATATCGGCCGGTGGATGCCCGCCGGGGCGGTATTGATCCTCGCGATCTACAGCCTGCACGGCATCGGGGCCTCGACCTCGACGCACGGGATCGCCGAACTGTCAGGTGTCGCCGCGGTCGTCGCGCTGCAGCTGTGGCGGCGAAACATGGTGTTGTCGTTGGTCGCCGGTACCGCGATCTGTGTGCTGCTGACCAATACGCTGCCCGGCTGACTACCGCTACTTCCGAACCGGCGCCGGGGCCGGGCTTGGCGGTGACGGCGGGGTACGCAACGCGTCCGCCAACCACGGCGCAAGCCATTTGACCGCCTCAGCCGTGGGATGCACCCCGTCGCTACGCATCCTGATCCCGTCGATACGCGCGGTGTAGACCCCACCGGGATCGAGCTTGGCGTTGAAGTCGAGGACCTCGAAGTTCGGTCGGTTACCGACGACCGTGCGCAGTATCTTGTTCCACGCCTGCACTCGCGCGGGCTGGTCCTCGGGATAGAGGCTGCCGTCGGAGCGTTCACCGCGGCGGTTGTACGGAGCCGTCGTCACCACCACCCGCGCGCCCGTCGAACCCAGGATGTCCAGCGCACGCTGCAACTCGCCCTGCAGGTACTTGGTGAAATCCGGGTCACCGATATGCGTCCAGTGCCCCTGCCACATCCGGTCGACGGTCTCCCAGCGGCCGATCATCAACAACACGACGTCGGGCCGGTCATGGGTCACGCGCTGCGCCCAACGCTCCGGCCAGGTGTCGCATTCGGGCTTCTGGTTGAGGGTCTCCCCGCTGGACCGATACGGGCCGCCCCGGGCGATGCCGCAACCGATCGTGGTGTAGTCGTTGAAGTGCAGACCCGGGGTGGACGGCAGATAGCGCATCAGCGTCCACGCCACCGAGTCCCCGAACACCCCGACCACCTTGGTGTTGGGGTCGCGCAGCTGCGTATTGCCCACAGCGACCGGCACCTCGGCGCCGACATCTTCCTTGAGGGCGGCCGACATCACGTCGGGCCCGGTGCGTTCGATGGGCTGCGCGACGGGCAGGACGCCCATCGTCACCACGGCCGCCGTCGCCACCGTCGCCGCGGCCAGCCGCAGCATCGGCACATGCGCGGGACGCCAGCGCCGCACGGGCTGCTCGATCAGCCACCACGACGCGATGGCCGCCGCGAGCGTGACCGCGCACCGCAGCGCCAGCAGCGACCAGCTCGTCCACCCGGTGCGTTCTCCGTTGAGGATCAAGAAGATCGGCCAGTGCCACAGGTACACGCCGTAGGAAATAGCGCCGAGCGCCACGAGCGGACGCCAGGCCAATGCCTTGGCGACGTAGCCGTCCTGATCCAATGCGACCGGCGCGACCACAAGCACCGCGCCCACCGCGACGACGATCAGCAGGCCACGCCGGAAGTCTTCGGCGCTACCGGTGGCCACATGTGCGGCCGCTGCGAGCAGCGCAAGCCCCACCACCGGCAGCAGCCAGGCGACCCAGCGCAGCCGACGAGTGCGGATCAGCGTGCCGGACAGGGTCAGCGCCGACCAGTCCCGCACCAGCAGGGCCGCCGCGGCCGCCCCGACCAGCAGGGCCTGCACCCGCGTGTCGGTGCCGAAGTAGACGCGGTTGACGTCCTGGGTGCTGTCGCCGACCAGCAGGACGGCCTCGGCGGCCGATGCCACCACACCCGCTGCGGCGAGCCCGAAGACCGCCCATCGCACGGTTTGTGCCGAGCGGCGACGCAGCAGCAGTGCCACGCCCACCAACAGCAGCGGCCAGATGAGGTAGTACTGCTCCTCCACGCCCAGCGACCACGTGTGCTGCAACGGGGACGGGGTGCCGCCCTGGGTGAAGTAGTCGGCCTTCTGAAACACGAAGCCCCAGTTGGCAATCCAGAAGAGCGCGGCGACAGCGTCGTTGCGCACGCCTGCGACCGCGTCTGGCGGGAACAAGTCCCGCGCAGCGACCACGGCGAGCGTCATCACGAGCATCGCCGGCAGCAGCCTGCGCGCCCGGCGAACCCAGAATGCCTTGAGATCGATGCGGTAGGTGTTGCGATACTCGTCGAGCAGCAGCGAGGTGATCAGGAATCCGCTGAGCACGAAGAACATATCCACGCCGATGAAGCCGCCACCGAGTCCCGGGACGCCGCCGTGCGCGGCGACGACCAGCAGCACCGCAACAGCACGGATACCGTCCAGCGCCGGGATGTCGCGGCGGGCGGTGGTAGCCCGACGTACGGGAACCCGGACCGGCGCCGCAGTCACGTCCATGCCCTCCCGTCTAGGGTTCGAGCATGAAAGTTTAGGTGGCCTGCGGCGCCGAATCGGGAAGGCGCGCTGGGGAAATCCCTACCTGGATCGGCGCAATGTCCGCGGGCTACTTGGTCAGCGCAATGTACTTGGTATCGAGGTACTCCTCGATGCCCTCGGAGCCACCCTCGCGGCCGAAGCCGGACTCTTTGACGCCACCGAACGGTGCGGCCGGGTCGGAGATGATGCCCCGGTTCACTCCGACCATGCCGGACTCGATGCCCTCGGCCACCCGAAGCGCACGGTCGAGCGACTGCGTGTAGACGTAGGCGGCCAGTCCGTACTCGGTGTCGTTGGCAGCCTCGACGCCCTCGTCTTCGGTGTCGAATCCGATGATCGGCGCGACCGGACCGAACACCTCCTCCTTGAGGATGCGGGCGTCGGCAGGCACATCGGTGAGCACCGTGGCCGGGTAGAAATTGCCAGGGCCGCCGGGAGCGACGCCACCGACGGCGACCGTCGCGCCTCGCGACACCGCGTCGGAGACCAACTCGGTGACCGTGGCGACCTGGCTGGAATTGATCAGCGGGCCCAACGTGGACGACGGGTCGAGACCCTTACCGAGGGTGAACTCGCTCATACGCTTGACCAACTTGTCGGTGAATTCTTCGCGCACCGCGTTGGCGACGTGGAACCGGTTGGCGGCCGTACAGGCCTCACCGCCGTTGCGCATCTTGGCCAGGATCGCGCCGTCGACGGCAGCATCGACGTCAGCGTCGTCGAACACGACAAACGGCGCGTTGCCGCCCAACTCCATCGAGGTGCGCAACAACGCATCGGCCGACTGCTTCACCAGCGCCTTGCCGACACCCGTCGAACCCGTGAAGGTGAGCTTGCGCAGCCGGCCGTCGTCGATGAGCGCCGTGGTGACTCCGCGCGCATTGTTGGTCGGCAGCACCGAGAGCACACCCTTGGGCAGGCCGGCCTCGTCCATCAGCTGAGCCAGCAGCAACATGGTCAGCGGGGTTTCCTGCGCGGGCTTGACGATCATGGTGCAGCCGGCGGCGAACGCCGGGCCCATCTTTCGGGTACCCATGGCCAGCGGGAAGTTCCACGGCGTGATGGCGTAGCAAGGGCCGACGGCCTGCTTGGTGACGATGATGCGACCAGTCCCCGCAGGGCTTGCGGTGTAGCGCCCGTCGATGCGCACGGCCTCCTCGGCGAACCAGCGGAAGAACTCGGCGCCGTACTTCACCTCGCCCTTGCTCTCCGCGAGCACCTTGCCCATCTCGAGGGTCATCAGCGCGGCGATGTCGTCGGCACGTTCGGTGATCTTCTCGAAAACCGCCCGCAGAATTTCGCCGCGTTCCCGCGGAGCGGTGGCGGCCCAGTCGGCCTGGACCGCGCATGCGGCGTCGAGCGCGGCGATCGCGTCCTCGGCCGTGGCGTTGGAAACGGAGGCCAGGACCTGGTCGTCGCTGGGGTCGAGGACGTCGAAAGTTGAAGCAGCTTCCCGCTGCTCACCGCCGATCCAGAGTCCGGTTGGAACTGACTTCAGCAAGGCTGCGCTATCCATACCTCCATCATTTACTCCATTGACGTGCGCCGCACACTAGGGTTCTCCATATGAGCAAGAGCGCCGATATTTCGACCACTGCCGCGTGGCAAGCTTTGATCCGTCATCACGACAAGATCGGCCAGACCCACTTACGCGAGTTCTTCGCTGAGGATCCCGCCCGCGGCACCGAACTGGTGCTGACCGTCGGCGACCTCTACATCGACTACAGCAAGCACCGCATCACCCGCGAAACCATCAAACTGCTGCTCGACCTCGCCCGCACCGCCGACTTGGAACAACGCCGCGACGCCATGTTCGCCGGTGAACACATCAACACCTCCGAAGACCGCGCCGTCCTGCACACCGCCCTGCGCCTACCGGCCACCGCCGAACTCATCGTCGACGGCCAAAACGTCGTCGCCGACGTCCACGACGTCCTCGACCGCATGGGCGCCTTCACCGACAAACTGCGCTCCGGCGAATGGACCGGAGCCACCGGCAAACGCATCACCACCATCGTCAACGTCGGCGTCGGCGGCTCCGACCTCGGCCCGGTCATGGTCTACGACGCCCTACGCCACTACGCCGACGCCGGCCTCACCGCACGCTTCGTCTCCAACGTCGACCCCTCCCACCTGGTCGCAACACTAGACGGACTCGACCCCGCCACAACACTTTTCGTCGTATCCTCGAAAACCTTCTCCACCCTCGAAACCCTCACCAACGCCACCGCCGCACGACGCTGGCTGGTCAAAGCCCTCGGCGACGCCGCCGTAGCCAAACACTTCGTCGCCGTATCCACCCACAAAAAACTCGTCGACGAATTCGGCATCAACACCGACAACATGTTCGGCTTCTGGGACTGGGTCGGCGGCCGCTACTCCGTGGACTCCGCCATCGGCCTGTCCGTCATGGCCGTCATCGGCAAAGAACGCTTCGCCGAATTCCTCGCCGGCTTCCACCTCATCGACGAGCACTTCCGCACCGCCCCACTAGAAGCCAACGCCCCAGCCATACTCGGCCTCATCGGCCTGTGGTACTCCAACTTCTTCGACGCACAATCACGCGCCGTGCTGCCCTACACCAACGACCTCAACCGCTTCGCCGCCTACCTGCAACAACTGACCATGGAATCCAACGGCAAATCAGTGCGCTGCGACGGCTCCCCCGTCAACACCCAAACCGGCGAAATCTACTGGGGCGAACCAGGAACCAACGGACAACACGCCTTCTACCAACTCCTGCACCAAGGCACCCGACTCATCCCCGCCGACTTCATCGGATTCTCCCAACCCGTCGACGACCTCGCCACCGCCGACGGCAACGGCAGCATGCACGACCTACTCATGAGCAACTACTTCGCCCAAACCCAAGTACTAGCCTTCGGCAAAACCGCCGCCGAAATCGCCGCCGAAGGCACCCCCGCCGACATCGTCGCGCACAAAGTCATGCCCGGAAACCGCCCCACCACCTCCATCCTGGCCACCAAACTCACCCCCTCAGTCATCGGCCAACTCATCGCCCTCTACGAACACCAAGTCTTCACCGAAGGCGCCATCTGGGGCATCGACTCCTTCGACCAATGGGGCGTCGAACTCGGCAAAACCCAAGCCAAAGCACTCCTACCCGTCATCACCGCCGACCAATCCCCCACCAAACAAACCGACTCCTCAACCGACGCCCTCGTCCGCCACTACCGCGCAGAACGAGGCCGCAGCGCATAGCGGCGGTCACCACCTCCGGCGAGCAGACATCAAAGCTCCCGACACGCCGCGTTTCAGGGACTTTCGCGCCTGCTCACGGGGAAACGCTACGCAAATCGCTTCGTGTACTTGGGCGGCAGCAACCGCAACACCTGGGTCAGCGGAGCCCACGGCCATCGCGGTACCACGGCGCGGCCCTTCTCTTTCTCGATGGCCTCGACCATCGCGCGCACGCCGGTCTCGTTGTCGACCATGAGCATGGTCGAGTTCGCCTGGGCGGTCATCTCCGACTCGATGTAGCCGGGCTCGATGACCGTCACCCGGATCGGGCCTTTGTCGTACTCGGCACGCAGCGACTCGCCCAGCGATGACATGCCCGCCTTGCTGGCACAGTAGGCCGCTTTGCCGCCCGGCACGCCGCTGTTGCCGAGCACCGACGAGATCAGCACAAGGTGCCCGGAACCGGACTTCTTGAACATCTCCAGCGCCGACTCGATCTGTACCAGTCCTGCAACGAGATTGGTTTCCAGCGTGGCCTTATTGGCCCAGGGCTTGCCCTCACCCAGAGGCCAGCCCTTTCCGATCCCGGCGTTGACGATCACCCGGTCGATTCCGCCGAGTTCCTCGGACAACTCGCCGAACACCCGGGGCACCGCCTCGTGGTCGTTGACGTCGAGTGCCGCGACCGCCACCTTGATGTGCGGGTGACGATCTGCCAGCTCAGCTTTGAGTTCGTCGAGTCGGTCGGTGCGGCGCGCACACAACGCCAGGTCACGGCCCTTGGCTGCGAACTGCCGGGCCATGCCTGCGCCCAGGCCCGAGCTGGCACCGGTGATGAGGATCTTCTGGCGGGTCATGGCAGCAGGATAACCGAGTTAAACACCTGTCAAGAAATGTCTCCGGTGCCGGTGTCTTTGGGCCGTGGCCGCACGAGGACGAGCACGACGACAATCGCCACCACGGGCACTGCGGTCAGTATCCAGCCCAGCGTATGGATCGCCTCGACCATGCTCGCCTGAGCCCCTGCCACAATCTCCCGCGCCCGCTGCGGATCCAAAACGTTGGCGCCGCCGACCGCGCCGGGGCCGCCATGCGCCGCCCTCAACGCCTCACGCGCCTGATCGTCGGTGATCCCGGCGCCGGCGAGCTTGTCCCGGCCGGAGTGCAGAAACACCGTCGTGCCGATCAGCGCGAACACCGCAGGCCCCAGGGAGTAGGCAGCTTGGCCCACACCGCTTTTCACCGCAGAGACGGCGCCGCTCAACTCGACGGGAGCGGTTTCGAGCATGATGGTGGCTTCGATTGTCTCCGCGACGGCGGCGCCGACGGCGTTGAGGGCGACGGCCGCGAACAGGACCCACAGGGGGCTGTGTTCTCCGAGCCTGGTCAGGACCAGCAACCCGGCCAACAGCAGGAGCAACCCGGCGACCAGCACCGTGCGGCCACCCACCCGCGCGGCCGCACGGCCTGCCGCCGCCGCGCCGAGTGCCGACAGCAACGCCGCGGGTGCCATGAGAAGCCCCAGCAGAGTGGAGGATTCGTCACGGACGGAGACGAGATAGAACGCGAGCAGGATCGTCATGCCACCGCCCAAGAAATTGAAGCTGGCACCGGCGAAGACCGCGGCGTCGAACGCGCCGGACCGGAAGATCCGCATGTCGAGAGCGGGGCTGGGCGTGCGCAGTTCGTAGGCGACGAATCCGGCGCCCGCGGCAAGACCGAACGCTATACAGGCGATGGCGGTGGCATTCAGCCCGCCCTGCAGATGTGCCAGACCGTAGACCGTGGCCAGCAGTGCCGCCGCCACCAGAAGCAGGCCGGGCACGTCGAGCCTGCGGGCACCTCGCGGCGTTTCGGGCACGTACCGCAGGAGCAGCACCAAAGCGATGAGCGCCACCACTGGGGCCACGAGAAAGCCTGTGCGCCAACCGATGTGTGCAACCAGCAGGCTGCCGACGGCCGGCATCGGAACCGCGACGGCGAAACTCGCGCCCAGATGCAGTGAGATCGCGATCGCCCGGCGCGGCGGCGGGAAGACCACGTTGATGATGGCAAGTGACAGACCCAGCTGCAGCGCGAATGCCACACCGATCGCGGCGCGGGCGAATATCAGCACGGCGGCGTTGGGGGCTGCGGCGGCGAGGACACCGAACACCACGGTGCCCAACAGACCGATGGTGTACATCCGCTTCATGCCGTACTTGTCGCCGAGCGCTCCGGCTCCCAGCACGGTCGCGGCCAGCGTGAGCGTGGCGACGCTCGCGACGAAGCTTGCGGTACCGGCCGAGAGCTGCAGACCGGCGCGTACGGCGGAGATGTTGGCCGAGAGGATCACCGGGTCCGCGGCGGTGATGCTGGAGCCCAGCCCTGTCGCGAGGATCGTCATGGTCGCGGCGGTGCCCGACACCCAGGTGGGCTGATCTGCGGTGACTGTCAATTTCCCTCGCATGGCATCCGAGCGTTGAGGCGGACTCTCGGGCAATCTTGTCAGCGCTCGGTGAGCAGGACAACGATATCGAGCTTATTGACGGGGATGAAAGCGAAAGACGCTGGCGGTCATCGGAAAAATGGCCTCGCCGCCCGACGTGACGTGCTACAACTTCGGCTATCTACGGCGGCTCTGAGCAAAGGAGCACACCCCGGTGTCAGTCAATGCTGCGGAGCTGTACGCCGCGAAACTCACAACAGCCGAGAACGCCGTGTCGGCCATCGCGACCGGATCCACCGTGTCATGCGGGATGGCGATCGGCCAGCCGCCGGCTCTGCTGGCCGCGACCGCGGACCGCCTGCGCAGCGGCGATCTGGGACCCATCCGGCTCTACTACAAGATCGCCATGGAACCGCTGGGTAAGACACTGCTTGCCGAGGATGTCATCGAAAAGGTAGACGCCCACAGCTTTTTCGTCGGCGATCCCGATCACGCGACGATCAGGCGACAGGTGCAGAGCGGACACAAGCTGGTCAGCTTCGTCCCTGTGCATTTCAGTCAGATCCCGCGATTGTTCGAGGAATTCATCGACCTCGACACCTTCATGGTCACGGTGTCGCCGATGGACAGCGGCGGCTACTTCTCGCTGGGCACCAACAACGACTTCGCCTCGGTCGCCGCGCGCCGGGCCAAACGGCTGATCGTGGAAGTGAACCGCAACATGCCGCGGGTTTTCGGGCAGTCGCAGATCCATGTCGGCGAGGTGGCCTCGATCGTCGAGAACGACGTGCCGCTGATCGAGGCCGGCGCGGCCGAACCCTCGGCCGAGGGGCTGGCGATCGGCGCCCTGGTGGCTCCGATGGTTCCCGACGGCGCGACCATCCAGCTCGGCATCGGCAAGATCCCGGCCGGGGTGGCCTCGGCGCTCAAGAAGCACGCCGATCTCGGCCTGCACACCGAGCTCTTCTCGCCGGTCATGGCCGACCTCATCCGCGACGGCGTCATCACCGGTGCCCGAAAATCCCTCCAGCCGCACAAACACGTATACACCGTGGCCTTCGGCACGACGGATTCCTACGCCTTCATGAACGACAACTCGGCGTTCGAAAGCTACCCGTCGTCCTACGTCAACGACATCCGGACCATCGCGGCCCACGACAACTTCGTTTCGGTCAACACCGCCATCGAGATCGACCTCTACGGGCAGGTCAACGCGGAGTTCATCGGCGACCACGAATACAGCGGCTCCGGTGGCCAATTCGATTTCGTCAAGGGTGCGTCGCTGGCCCGCAACGGGAAGTCGATCATCGCCCTGGCGTCGACGGCCAAGCACGGCACCGTGTCGACGATCGTCCCCAAGGTCGCGATGGTGACCGATCCGCGCATGGAAGTCGAATGGGTGGTGACCGAATACGGTGCGGTGAACCTACGGGGCAAGTCGACCAAGGAACGCGCAGACGCGTTGATCTCGATCGCGCACCCCGACCATCGGGCTGAATTGACCGCCGCTGCACGCAAAGTCACGCTGATCTGAGCGCGCCGTGACCCTCATCCAAACCTCACTGGCCGATGCTATCGGCACCATCGCGTTCGACCGCGACACCAAACGCAACGCGTTGTCGGCTGAGCTGATCGCCGAAACGATCGCTGCGTTCGACGATTTCAAGACCCGACACGCCCGCGCGGTGGTGCTGCGCAGCGCGACCGCGGGCAAGGTGTGGTCAGCGGGCCACGATGTCGCGGAACTGCCTGTGGCCGACGTGGATCCGCTGCCCTACAGCGACCCGCTTGAGCAACTGCTGCGCGCGGTCAAAGCCTTCCCCGCTCCGGTCATCGCCATGGTGCACGGCTCGGTGTGGGGCGGTGCGTGTGATCTGGTGATCGCCTGCGATCTGGTGTACGGCGACGAGACTGCGGCGTTCGCCATCACGCCTGCCAAGCTCGGCTTGCCCTACAACGTCGGCGGATTCGTGAACTTCATGAGCCGCCTGCCGCTCAACGTCGTCAAGGAGATGTTCTTCTCGGCCGACCTCATCGGCGCCGAACGTGCCGAGCGGGTCGGCATCGTCAACCAGATCGTGCCGGCAGAACGATTGGAGGACACCGTCTACGCGATGGCGCGGACCATCACCACGCGGTCGTCGGCGGCGGTCGCGGCGGCGAAAGAATCCCTGCGAGTGCTGGCCCAGTCCGTGCCGGTCGATCCCGCGACATTCGAATACCTCCACGGCCTTCGGCGAGACGTCTACTTCGGTCCCGACTACCACGAAGGGACCCAAGCCTTTCTGGAAAAGCGGGCGCCGAAGTTCTGATCCGGCTACTTGAGCAGCCGCGACATCCGTCGGTCGGCCAGCACCTTGCCGCCGGTCTGGCACGTGGGGCAGTACTGAAAAGACTTGTCCGCGAAGGACACTTCCCGCACGGTGTCCCCGCACACGGGGCAGGGCAGCCCCGTGCGGGCATGCACGCGCAGCCCGGACCGCTTCTCGCCCTTCAGCGTTGCGGCCTGCTGCCCGACCGAGCGGGTCACCGCGTCGGTGAGCACCGAGATCATCGCATCGTGCAGGTCGGCCAACTGCGCCTCGGTGAGCTTGCCCGCGGTCGCGAAGGGCGACAGCTTGGCCACGTGCAGGATCTCGTCGCTGTAGGCGTTGCCGATCCCGGCGATCACCTTCTGGTCGGTGATCACGTTCTTGATGCGGCCGCTCTCGCCGGCCAGCGCGGCGCCCAGCGCGGCCTGATCCAATGCCAGCGCGTCGGGCCCGAGCGCCGCGATCTGGGGCACGTCGGACGGATCACGCACCACCCACACCGCCAGCCGCTTCTGCGTGCCGGCCTCGGTGAGGTCGAAGCCCTCCCCTTCGAGGTGCACGCGCAGCGCGATGGGCCCCTTGCCCGAGGGTTTGAGCGGGGTGGGCGAGAGCTTGTCCGACCAGCGCAGCCACCCGGCGCGGGACAGGTGGGTGATCAGGTAGAGCTCACCGGCCTGCAGCCCCAGGTATTTGCCCCACCGGGCGGCCCCCGTGACGGTCTGCCCGTGCAGCGCCGTCACCGGTGGGTCGAAGGTCTTGAGCACTGACAGCGCGGCCACGTCGATGCGCGTCACCGCCCGTCCGGTGGCATGGCGACGCAGGTGGTCGGCGAGGGCCTCTACCTCAGGCAACTCGGGCACGCCTTCCAGTGTGTCAGGCCGACACCGAGCATGCTGGTATCCATGCCAGACCGGCCCGCACCAAAACCGGTTTCCCATCCGCTGCGCAGTGTCTTCGTGCTCAACAGGGGCCCGCGACGCTTTCTCTTCGCGCTGCGCGCGGGGCTGTGTATGGCGGTCCCGGTGCTGGTCGGCTGGGCCGTGGGCGACACCGCTGCCGGGCTGATCGCGACCATCGGTGGGTTCACGTCGGTGTACGGCAGCGGCAGGCCTTATCTCAACCGCGGCATGTACCTGGGCACGGTGGTGCTGTGCTTCTCGGCCGCGGTGGCACTCGGGGATTGGGCGGCCGCGGCGCCGTGGCTGGCGGTGGGAACGGTGACGGTGATCGCGATGGTTGCCGCACTGGTGTGCAACGCGCTGGCGGTCGGGCCGCCTGGCGCCTACCTGTTCGTGCTGGCGTGCGCGGCGGGCACCGGCGTGGCCACGACCCACCTGTCACCGTTGCACCTGGCGGCGCTGGTGCTCGCCGGGGGTGCGTTCGCGTGGGTGGTTCACATGGCGGGAGCGCTCGTGCGACCGCGCGGCCCCGAGCGCGCCGCGGTAACCGCGGCCGCGTCCGCGATCGCCGAGTACATCGACACCATCGGTGACCGGCCCGCCGAGGCGTCCGCCCGGCACCGGGCCGCCACGCTGTTGCACACCGCGTGGATCACGCTGGTCACCTATCAGCCGGTGCAGCCCAAACCCGATGACACGCTGTACCGCCTGCGGGTGATCAACCGTCGGCTGCATGCGTTGTTCGCCGAGGCCATGCGCAGCGCCGACGCCGGCCGGCCGCTGCCGTTCGACGGGGCCGAGCTGGCCAGGCATCTGGCCACCGTGCCCGCCGACGCCTTCGTCGACGACCATGGCGCCGAAGGGGTTCCGCTCGGGCGGCCGAGCGCGGCGGCGTTGTTGCGCCGGGCCGCGACTCCGGGTTCGAATTCGCTGCGACTGGCCGCCCGCGTCGGAATCGCGGTCTTGGTCGCCGGCGCCTTCGCAGGCGCGTTGGGTATCAGCCACGCATATTGGGCGATGGCGACCGCGGTGCTGATGCTGCACCAGGGATTCGATTGGCTGCGCACCATCCAGCGCGGCGTCGAACGGACGCTGGGCACCTGGCTCGGGCTCGGCGTTGCCGGAGCGATCCTGGCCCTGCACCCACAAGGAGCGTGGTTGGCCTTGGTGCTGGGCGCATTGCAGTTCACCATCGAGATGTTCGTGGTGCGCAACTACACCCTGGCCGTCATCTTCATCACGCCTGCGGCGCTGACCATCGCGTCGGGCGGTGCTCCGGTCGCCAACCTCGGGCAGCTGTTGCTGGCGCGTGGCGGGGACACCCTGATCGGTTGTGCGGTAGCACTTTTCGTGTATTGGGTGACCGAACGTGGCCGTCCGCCTGCCGGACTCACCGCTGCCATCTCGGCGACCCTGGCCGCAGTCGACACGGTGATCGCGCACCTTGCCGCCGGCGATGTCATCTCACCGCCGGCCCGAACGGATCGCCGGGATCTGCAGCTGCAGGCCATGGGAATGCTGCCCGCGTACGACGTCGGTGTCGGCGGATCGGCCGCGCAACGCGCTGCCGCCGAACGCATGTGGCCCACGGTGGTGGTCGCCGAGCAGCTCGCCTACCGCACCCTGGCGGCGTGCTGGGCGTTGGAACACGACGGGGACACCGAGGCGGCCGCCGACACCGCCGCCGACCTGGCCGAGCAGCTCTCAGCGCTCGGGTTGCCAGACCAGCGACAGTAGCCAGCTGACGATCGACAGCACGATCGCCGCCCAGATCGCGGTCCACCAGAACTCGTTGATCTGCAGGCCCCAGTGGGTGGTGCTCTCGGTGATCCGCGACGTGATCCACAGCATGAGTGCATTGATCACGACGTGGATCAGCCCGAGGGTGAGGATGTAGAGCGGAATCGAGAGGATCTGCACGATCGGTTTGATGATGGCGTTGACGACGCCGAAGATCACCGCGACGACGAAGATGATGCCGACGCGCTGCAGCGTGGTGTCACCGCCGACGAAACTCATTCCCGGCACGATCAGTGTCACGATCCACAGCGCGACCCCGGTCAGCCCGGCGCGCAACAGAAATGAGGTCATGGGTGTCAGTCTGCCGATCGCAGTAGGTAGGTGTCCATGATCCAGCCGTGGCGTTCGCGTGCTTCGGCCCGTGCCGCGACGATCTGCTCGCCCACCTCGCCGACGCGGCCGGCGAACAGGATCTCGTCGGGCGTGCCCAGGTAGGCGCCCCACCAGATCCGGGTCTGCTGCGGGCATTCCCGGAACGAGCATTCGGCGTCGAGCATCACGACCGCAGTGCCGGAGACGCCCTCGTCGCGCAACCGGCGGCCCGTCGTGATCAGCACCGGCTCGCCGATGTCGTTGAGCGGAATGCGATGCCGCGCCGTCAGGGCCTGGACGGCAGTGATGCCAGGGATCACGTCGTAGTCGAATTCCACATGCTCGGCGACCCGGTCGAGGATGCGCAGTGTGCTGTCGTACAGCGCCGGGTCACCCCACGCCAAAAACGCACCGACCCCGTCTGGTCCGAGTTCGGTCTCGATGGCCCGAGCCCAGATCCTGGCTCGTTCGGCGTGCCAGTCGGTGACAGCGCTGGTGTATTCGCCGGTCGTCGCGCGCGGCGGATCGACCAGTTCGACGAACCGGTAGCCGGGTTCGCGGATGAACCGTTCGCAGATGGCCCTCCGCAACCCGACCAGTTCGTCGGTACCAGTGCCGCGTCGCGCAGCCTTGTCCATCGCGAAGAACACCTGGGTGTCGTTGAGCGCGGAAACCGCTTGTGCCGTGACGTAGTCGGGATCCCCCGCGCCGATGCCGATGACATGGATGTGGCGCACACCCGAAGGGTAACGATCCGGCCGCTCGCCAAAGTATGCGGTACCGTGGGTATTGACTAAATGTTGCGGAGAGCCCTAGTTTCGATGAGCAGCTTCGCTCCGGCCAGTCGAAGGGACGTCAACGGTGACATCTTCGGTCAGGGCGGCCAACGCCGCCACGCGTGACGAGTTCTCCGAGCGCCTACTCAAGGGTTCGGTGCGCAAATCCTACGCGCCGGTCGTTGACATCGACTGGGACGCACCTTTGGACCCGGACAAGTTCTACCTGCCCCCGAAGACGGTGTCGTTGTACGGAACACCGTTGTGGGACAGCATGACCCGCGCCCAGCAGATCGAGCTGTCGCGCCAGGAGCTGGTCAACACGCTCTCCGCGGGCATCTGGTTCGAGAACATCCTCAACCAGGCACTGCTGCGCAAGATGATGCATCAGGACCCCACCGCCCGCGCCACCCACTACGAGCTCACCGAACTCGGCGACGAAACCCGGCACATGGTGATGTTCGGCAGGGCGATCGAGAAGGTCGACGCCAAACCGGTGCGCCCGCGGCTCTACCAGCGCATGATCATCAATGCCCTGCCGTTCGCATTCCGCGGCTCGTTGCTGTGGGTGGCCGCGTTGATCGGCGAGGAGATCTTCGACTCGTTGCAGCGGCAGATGATGGACGATCCGGAGCTGCAGCCGATCATCCAGCGCCTCATGCGAATTCACGTCACCGAAGAGGCCAGGCACATCCAGTTCGCCCGCGACGGACTACGCAAGCGCACGCCGACGATGCCGTGGCTCACCCGCGCCTGGGTCGGCAATCTCAACGGGGTCGGCGGTCTGTTCTTCCGCTTCCTGTTCACCAACAAGGTGCAGTATCACCGCGTCGGTCTCGACGCCCGCGCGGCCCGCGAGATGGCCCGCGCCAGCACCCACCGGCACGAGACTCAGATCGCCGGGTTCGCCCCGCTGGGTGCGTTCCTGGAAGAGGTCGGGCTGATGGGCCCCATCGCGCGTCGATTGTGGCGCCGCACCGGGTTCCTGCCCGCCGCCGCACCTCGTGGCGTCGCGGCGCCGGCAAGCGCGGGTGCGGGCGCGGAGGCCGACGACGACGTGTACGACGGTGCCGCGACGCTGCAGATCGCCGACCAGGAACACCCCGTGCGGGTCCGCCTGACCGGGCACGTGGACCCCATCGACGGCCGATACCACTGGCGCGGAACGATTCTCGACGCACCGAACTCCGTCAGCGTCGGCCCCGTACGGCTTGCCATCGAATCGCGGTGCGTGGACGCGCGAATCACCGAACGTACCGCGCAGGGCAGCCATTCGATCGTCGGCGTCGGCGCGCCGCCGTTCGCCCTGCCGAACGTGGAGGTCACCGTCGCCGAGTGACGACAGTGGTGGCGAGCAACCCCACCGCGAACACACCGCCTGCGGCACCTGACACCAGTAGCGGCAGCTGCCCGGCCTGACCCGGAATCGCGTTCCAGAGCAGCCCTGCCCACAGTCCGGCGCCGAGCACGGCAAAACCGCTGAGGCCCTGGAAAACTCCCTGGGCACTGCCCTGCAGATCGGTGCCCACCAATGACGACACCCAGGCTTTGCCGACCCCGTCCGTGCAGCCGGTGAACAGTCCGTACGCCCCGATCAACAGCCAGGCCACGACGGTGTCGGTGGTCATCCCCAGGCCGGCGTAGCCGACGGCGAAGAACACCAAGCCGATGCCGAACACCGGCAACCGTCCGATCCGGTCGGCCAGCAGTCCCGCCGGGTAGCTGGAGACCGCGTACACCGCGTTGTAGGTCACGTAGGCCAGGATCACCTCAACGACGGAAAAGCCGATCTCGTTGAGCCGCAACAGCAACAGGGCGTCAGGGAAGTTCACCAGCCCGAACAGCACCAGCACGGCCGTCACCCGCCAGTAGCGACCCGGCAGATCCCGCACCCGCGCGAAGGTCGGTGTGCGCGCCGTGACGGGCTGCCGTCGTTTCTCCGCGACCAGAAACACCAGCACCACGCTGAGCACGGCGGGTACCACCGCGATCCACAGCAGCGGCGGGATCCGGTGATCGAGCAGTTCATAACCCGCGAGGCCCAGCAACGGGCCCACCACTGCTCCCAAAGTGTCCATGGCCCGGTGGAATCCGAACACCCGACCGCGGACGGACTCGTCGACATCGGCGACCAGCAGGGCATCCCGCGGGGCGCCGCGCACGCCCTTGCCGAGCCGGTCGACGACGCGGCCGGCGAGCACGCCGGGCCAGGCGCCGGCCGCAGCGACGATCACCTTGCCCAGCGCGGCCATGCCGTAGCCGGTCGCGATCAAGGGCCGCTTCGCAAACCGATCACCCAGCGGACCCGCCGCGAGCTTCGTCAGTGCGGCGGCCCCCTCGGCGGCGCCTTCGACGGCGCCGACCACCGAGGGTGGCGCGCCGAGGACAGCGGTCAGATAGATGGGCAGCAATGGATAGAGAAGTTCACTCGCGGCGTCCTGAAGAAACGACACCGCGGAGAGCACCCGCACATTGCGGGTAAGCCAGGGCCGCACACGGAAATCATGCCGTGTCGCGATGCATTGCCTCGGCGTAGGTTGGGTATCAGAGCACATAAGGTGCGCAATGACAGACATTGACGGGGTAACAGGAGTGGTCGCGGCCGGTGCGTCGGCCGGCGGCGCGGAGGCGTTGATCGAAGGTTCCCGTCGATTGCTCAGCGAACGAATGTCGCCGGCGACCCAGCGATCTGAGCATCATGGCTAGTTCGCGGAATCCGATGGCAGTGTCGACGCTCACCTGCGGTGGCAGCCGGCTTCTCCATGTCGACGGCGTTCTCGACGTCACCACATATCGAGAATTGCGCGACGTGGTCATCGAGACGGCATTGGAGGAGCCGACAGCCGTGCTCGTCGACGTGACCGAGCTGCACGTGCCGGCCGAGTGGGCGTGGTGCGTGTTCACCAGCGCTCTCTGGCACATCAGCATCTGGCCGGACGTCCCCCTGATTCTGGTCTGCCGCCACGCCTCCGGCCGTAGCGCCATCAGACGCAATGGCCTCACGCGGTACGTCCCGCTGTACTCGTCGGTGGACTCGGCGCCTGCGGCGATGCGCGCCGACCTCGAACCACCGCGTCGGCGGGCACGCGCTCAGTTGCCTGCGGTGCATTCCAGCCTGCGCCGCGCGCGGCAATTGGTCGCCGAATGGTTGATCAACTGGTCGCGAGGAGACTTCATTCCGGTGTCCGCCATCGTGGTGGACGTTCTGGTGGAGAACGTTCTGGAACACACCTTCAGTGCGCCGCGACTCACCGTCGAGAGCCGGGGTGACACCATCGCCATCGCGGTCTCCGACGACAGCCGGGCCCCCGCGGTTCGGCATGAGGATCCGTGCCGTGGCGGCGATACGGTCTCCGGACTTGCCGTGATCGCAGCGCTGGCCCGCGCCTGGGGCAGCACACCGACATCCAACGGCAAGACCGTGTGGGCGGTCGTCGGACCGGAGAATTCGCTGTAGTCCCGAGTGGGGTTCTCCTGCTACGAGGGCACGTTGCCGGCGCCTTCAGTCGTCGACCGAATCCGGGACGCGCTCCGCGTGCACGATCTCGTGCGCAATATCGACGAGAGGGGTGTTCGAGTTCTGCGACAGCCGCTTGAGCACCTCGAAGGCCTGGACGGCATCGATCTTGAAGCGTTCCATCAGCATGCCCTTCGCCTGGCCGATGATGTCGCGGGTAGCCAGCGCGCTGCGGAACTGTTCGTCACGCCGTAGCAGGTTCCACGCCAGCGCGGCGTGGGTAGCCACGATCAGACCGGCCTCTACCGCCTCGGCGTCGAATGCGTAGGGGCGCTCGGCATAGAAGTTGAGCGCACCCATCGTCTGCTGATCGGCGTACAGCTGAAACGCCATGATCGACCGGATCGGAGTCTCGTCGAGCGTATCCCGGCAGTAGGTGGTCCACCGCTGCTCCGTCTCGACATCGTCGACCTTGATGACGTGCTGTTCCCAGGCCGCGGTGAGGCAGGGGCCCTCCCCGGCCCGCTGCTGGAACTTGTCGAGAAGGATCGGGTACTCGCTCGTGGCCGCTGCCGTGTGGAGCTTGCCGTCCCGCGAGGCGATGGTGATGCCGGCGTGCTGGGCGGCCGCGATGTAGCTGACACCACTCTCGGCGAGCTCACCGAGAATCGCGTCGACGTCGAGGTCGGTGTGCGGCGTTTGCTGAATCTCACGGATCATGTCGCTGATCTGCAGAGCAATGGCTGCGGACGGGGTCTTTGACATCGAATACTCTCCGATCCGCCTCGGACGACAGTCACATCGCGAAAGGCAGGCCAGTCAATCGTATCCCTACGCCGGCGACAATTGACTCACGCAACTTCTAGAACACGTTCTAGTGTGGAGGCCATGCGGTTCACCTATGCCGAAGCCATGACCGATCCCACCTACTACATCCCGTTGGCCAAGGCAGCTGAAGCGGCCGGCTACCACGCCATGACGATTCCGGACAGCATCGCCTACCCGTTCGAGTCGGATTCGACATATCCGTACACGCCCGACGGCAACCGCGAGTTTCTCGACGGCAAGTCCTTCATCGAGGCGTTCGTGCTGGCCTCGGCACTGTGCGCGGCGACTACCACGCTGAAGTTCAACTTTTTCGTGCTCAAACTGCCGATCCGCCCGCCTGCCCTGGTCGCCAAGCAGGTCGGGTCGCTCAATGCGATGTTCGACAACCGGCTCGGGCTCGGCGTGGGCACCAGCCCGTGGCCCGAGGACTACGAGTTGATGGGCGTCCCGTTCACCAAGCGGGGTAAGCGCATGGACGAGTGCATCGACATCATCCGTGGGCTCACCACCGGTGAGTATTTCGAGTACCACGGCGAGTTCTACGACATTCCGAAGACCAAGATGACGCCCGCGCCGTCGAGGCCGGTGCAGATCCTGGTCGGCGGGCATGCCGAAGCCGCGCTGCGCCGGGCGGCGCGCTGCGACGGCTGGATGCACGGCGGCGGCACCGACGATCTCGACGTACTGATCAAGCGGCTCAACCGGATTCGTGAGGAAGAGGGACACACCGGTCCGTTTGAGGTTCACGTGATCTCGGCCGACGCGTTCACCCTCGACGGCATCAAGCGCCTCGAGGACAAGGGCGTGACCGATGTGATCGTCGGATTCCGGCTGCCTTACATCAAGGGTGAGGACACCGAGCCGCTGGACCGCAAGATCCGGCATCTGGAGAAGTTCGCCGAACACGTCATCGCAAAGGCGTAGCGACAGCTACAGCGCGTCGATGGCCTGTGGGCTGAGCACTTCATCGAGGACCATCGAGGCGCATCCGATGACCCCGGAGCGGTCGCCGTAGGTGGACGGCGCCACCTGCAGCGTGCGGGTGGCCAGCGCGGTGGCGTTGCCGTACAACGTTTCCCGCAGCCCGGCGACGAAGATCTCGTAAGCGCGTGCCATGTCGCCCGCGACGACGAGCACCGCGGGGTTGAGCAGATTGACCGCCGCGGCGATCACTTCACCGACGTGGCGTCCGCTGTCGCGGATCATCCGGCGCGCGTCGGCGTCGCCGTCATGGGCGAGCCGCACCAAATCACGCACGTGATTGACGCCGTCGCGGCCCAATTCGGCCACCAGCGCCCAGCCCCCGGCGATCGCCTCCAGACATCCGCTGTCGCCGCATCGGCATGGCAATCCGGCGGCCGCGGGGGTCTTGTTGTGTCCCAGCTCCCCCGCCGCCTGCACAGCGCCTCGCTGCAGCACCCCACCGGCGATGATGCCCGCGCCGATGCCTGTCGAGGCCTTGAGCACCAGCAGATCGTCGATGGCCCGGCGTTCGCCGTGACCATCTCGCGGCTCGCCGCGGTGCCGTTCAGTCAGGGCGATGACATTGACATCGTTGTCGACGACCACGGGAGCGTCCGTCAGTTCTCGAAGGTAGGGCCGTAGCTCGACCCCGTCCCAGCCGGGCAGGATCGGCGAGTCCAGGCTGGCGCCACGCACCCGATCGACGGTGCCCGGCAGGCTCACGCCGATACCGTAAACATGAGCGCCCGCCCGCGCGTCCATCAGCGCATCGAGACGCTTGACGACGTCGGGCATCAGATCCCCGGGCCCGAGGTCGGGCTGTTGATCGATGTCGGTGAGATCGAGGACGTCGCCGGCCAGATTGCATACGGCCACCCGGGTCCGGCTGCGGCCGATGGCCGCCGACAGCACCACACCGTTGTCGGCGTTGAACGACAGCAGTGCCGCGGGGCGCCCGCCGGTGGACGGAGCCTGCTCGGTCTCGACCACCAAACCGAGGTCGGTGAGCACAGCCACCCGCGCCGCCACCGCGGTTCTGGACAACCCGGTCAACTGGCCGATCTCAGCACGCGTGACGTCACGACGGTCGCGGATGAGAGCCATCACCTCGCCGACCGTGGACATGGTCCGAGCGTAACTTCGCTCACTTTGGCACGCAAAAGGCAAAAGTAAGTTGATGGAACATCAGAAGTGCCGATAGCGTTGCAGACGCCGTTCTCGCCAATGCCGTCCGAGAGCTCCCACCCCCGCCCTACCGGATATTTTTTTTTAATGTTTCGGGGTACTTCGTGTTTCTCACCGACATCGATCAACAGCC
>NZ_LZTB01000023.1 GCF_001665685.1 Mycobacterium sp. 852013-50091_SCH5140682 | reverse complement strand
CCGATCATGGTCTCGGTGTCCAGCGGATCGCCCTGCCGGACCGCCTTCGTCCGGATGGCCGCGAGCTCCAGGAACTCGTCGTAGATGTCGGCCTGAATGAGGCTGCGCGACGGGCAGGTACACACCTCGCCCTGGTTGAGGGCGAACATCGTGAAGCCCTCGAGCGCCTTGTCCTGGTAATCGTCGTTGGCAGCCAGAACATCGTTGAAGAAGATGTTGGGGCTCTTGCCGCCGAGTTCCAGGGTGACGGGGATGAGGTTCTGCGACGCGTACTGCATGATGAGCCGGCCCGTGGTGGTCTCACCGGTGAACGCGATCTTGGCGATCCGGTTGGACGAGGCCAGCGGTTTGCCCGCCTCGACGCCGAAGCCGTTGACGATGTTCACCACACCGGGCGGCAACAGGTCACCGATGAGCGAGAAGAGATACAGCACCGAGGCCGGGGTTTGTTCGGCCGGTTTGATGACGACGGCGTTGCCCGCGGCCAGCGCGGGGGCCAGCTTCCAGGTGGCCATCAGGATCGGGAAGTTCCACGGGATGATCTGCCCGACCACACCGAGCGGCTCGTGGAAGTGGTAGGCGACGGTGTCTTCGTCGATCTGGCTGAGCGAGCCTTCCTGGGCCCGGATGGCGCCGGCGAAGTAGCGGAAGTGGTCCACCGCCAACGGGATATCGGCGTTGAGCGTCTCGCGGATCGGCTTGCCGTTGTCCCACGACTCGGCCAGCGCGATGGCCTCGAG
>NZ_LZTB01000022.1 GCF_001665685.1 Mycobacterium sp. 852013-50091_SCH5140682 | reverse complement strand
TGCGCGACGAGACAGCTGTCCTTGCCGTACGACAAGTGAAACCTATACAGTCGGCTAACTTCAATCAAGTCGATTGGATAGTCGTCGATGTCATGCGGACACGGGCCGTCGCTATCCCCGTTCAGCCGGGTGCCGTCACCTGAGTCACGCGAGATATTAGCCTATTTAATAGATTCGCAAAACGGGTAGCTACGCGCGTCGTAGCTGGTAACCGCGGGTCGGCCGCCCAAAAGGAAAACCCCCCGCGGTCGAGCCGCAGGGGGTTTAGGCGCACCCGTGGGTTACTGCCAATTCCATACCGACATATCGCCGGCCGGGTAGTTCGCGCAGACATCGGTGGTGCGGGCCGCGACGCCCTTGTTGTTGAAGAACAACTTGGCCCAGTTCGGCCACTTCCACGCCATGTTCTCGTAGAACGCGTTGGTCGCGGTGTCCTCGGAGTACTGCCGCCGCGCCGCGTAATCGAGCGAAAAGAACCAGTGGATCCGGTCCTGGGTCTCCTGCTGGAGTTCGGGCGACTTGTTGTTGTAGTCGATCATGTACCGCTCGTAGTACACGGGCTCGACGTCCCGGGCGGCCGCCATGATCTGTTCTGCGGTGCACGTGGTCCGCAGGATGCGGTTCGGGATGGGGTAGTCGTCGGTGGCATCCGCCGATGCGATGCCCGGCGCGGCGGCCAGGCTGCCCGCGACGGCACACGCGGCGACACCGGCGCGGATCAGATTGCTTACCCGACGTGTACGCATAGCCTTCAATGTTTCGCTCCAAGCCCTCGATCTGGATTGGCTGACAATCAGCCCTGATGCGCTGCTACCTGATCGATCACCGGCTGCAGGTCAGGGCAGTAGAAGTTGATGGCCGTACCCACGAACTGCCAGGCCTGCGCGGTGGTGCTGTCCTTGGGCAGGTTCTGGGAGACGAACTTGGCCGACTGGTATGCGTCATGGTCGACGCCGTTGTGCAGGCGCTTGCACGCGATCTTGCCGATCCAGGCGTTGTAGTCGCGCGGCCCGTAAATGCCGAAAGTGTGCAGCTGGTTGGCGAAGTCGGTGTCGATCTCGGCGTGTGCCGGAGCGGCGAACGCGATGGCGGCGGCGGCGCCGATTGCTGCCAGGCCTGCAAGCTTCATGCGCTGAATCTTAGATCATCTAATACAGAATTGGACAGCCAACCCCCGAACATCTCAGTCCGAATTCGCCGGGTCACCGCTGGTCAACCCTGAGCCACCAAGAGCGGAATTCGTTGTTCGGCGCTGGTCAATGAGCCGTGCTGGCCGATCAGAGACGACTCGATCGGTTCGGTGGTGCGGCGCAGCAATGCCGCCGAACCGCGGGTCGCGGCCACGACGTCACCGATGCGGTACCGCACCGCATCGCGGATCCGGGGCCCGAACCACCCGGCGTCGATGGCCTCGTCGCGGGGCAGCACCCACGCCGTGTCGGCAAGTGCCTCACGCCAGCGGGCCAGCACATCGTCACGCGCGCCTGCTGCCGTATAGACGTGCCTGGCGCGCGCTTCGCCGCCGATGTCCGCCACGCCGTCGAGCAGATCGGCGCGCTCGTCGAGGTCGACGACCGCTGCCGGATCGACGGCGACCATCCCGTGGTCGGCGACGACGGCAAGCAGCGCGTCGCGCGGCAGCGTCTCGACAATCGACTCCACCAGCCTGTCGACCTGGCGCAGCTGCATCCGCCAGGCCGGCGAGCCCGGCCCGTGCAGGTGGCCGACGAGATCGAGTTCGCCGTGATAGCCGTAACAGAATCCGCCCCGAGCCACCGCGTCCGTCACGCCCGCCGCGAGCTCGCCGAGAGCGTGCACACCGACATAGCGGGCGCCGCGCAGCACAGCCCGGGTCAAACCCGACCCCGCGAACTCCGAACCGGAGACGACGCTGACCGCCACGCCCGCCGCAGCCGCCCGCTCGAACGTCGTGGGCAGAGGCTGCAGCGCCTCGGGGCGCACCTGCTCGCGCAGGTCGTCGCCGCGGGGGTGCGGCCGCCACCGCAGGGCGTTCATCACTCGAACATCGGGGGTATCGGGCACTCGGAAGGACATGCCCACCAGGCCGTGTTCACCGGACCGGCATCCCGTGCCGATCGCCGCGAGGCCGGCCACCGTGGTGGAAGGGAACCCGACCTGCAGGGTCTGACCGCGCAAACTCGCCAGCACCGGGGCGTCGGCGGCATGGGCGTCCAGCAGATCGGCGCCCAGCCCGTCCACCAGCAGAACGCATGCACCGCGCGCGGGGCCGGGCAACTCGAGGCGGGAATCGAAGCCCGGCACCCCGAGCGTGCTCAGCACGGCCGGGACCACGTCGGCCAGCGCGGGGGCATCCGGATCAAGGTGTGGCACATCCACATTGCGAGCTTCCCACACGTGTCGGCCGGCCCAGGTCGGCGCGGTGGCCGACCCTTCCAGTGGTCGGTGCCAGGTTGGTGTGGCCGTGCGCGGACACGGGGGCATGCCCCGGCAAGCGGTAGTCTGGCCTGCTATGAGGCCGATGAGAGCAGCGATTTTCGCCGCGGTGCTTGTCGCGGCGGGGGTTGGAACCTTCAGCGGCGTAGCTACCGCTGATCCCGACGCGCCGGAGCCGACGCCCGCCGCGCCCGCGCCCGACCCGAATGCACCGGCGGCTCCCGCACCCGCGGCGCCGGCCGGCGCGCTGGCTACCAGCATCAATCACGACGGCACGTTTGTGGTCGGCAAGGACATCGCGCCGGGCACGTACGCATCGGCGGGCCCGGTCGGCAACGGTGCGTGCTACTGGAAGCGGATCGGTGACGACCAGAACCCGGTCATCGACAATGCGATGACCAAGAAAGCCCAGACGGTGGCGATCGAGCCCACCGACAAGGCCTTCAAGACCAGTGGCTGCCAGCCGTGGGCGCAGACCGACGCGCCACCGGACTCCCAGGCCCAGGGCGGCCTACTGCCTGCGCTCATCGCCGGGGGCCAGCTGCGCGGCATGCTCGGCACCCTGAACAACGGTGCCCGCCAGTACGACGGATCGAGTGTCCCGACGCCCTGACGGCTGACTGAGCCCGACACGCCGAGCCTGCACCGAGGTTCCGCATCGACGCTGTGCGCGTGGGCCGAATGCCTTGTCGCGCAAGTTGAAACCGGTGTGCGCGTAGCTCTCCGGTGGCTTCGTTCAGCAAGTGCACAGCAGCAGCGACGCGCGATGTGAGTGCTGCCGCTGTTAGTCTGCGAAGGCCGCCGGTCGCCAGGTCGCATCGGCGAGTGGACACGGAAATCGGCAAGGATACGTAAAACGTGGCGCGCGGCGCAGAGATCAAAGCCCTGACCGGAGTGCGCATCGTCGCAGCCGTGTGGGTGGTTCTGTTCCACTTCCGCCCGCTGCTGTATCAAGTGGCGCCCGACATCACCAAGGCGCTGGCCCCCGTGCTCAACTGCGGCGCACAAGGCGTCGACCTGTTCTTCATCCTCAGCGGTTTCGTGCTGACGTGGAACTACTTCGAGAGGATGGGGCCGTCCTGGTCCACTCGCGCGACCTTGCACTTCCTGTGGTTGCGACTGTCCCGGGTCTGGCCGGTCTACCTCGTCACCCTGCATCTGGCCGCGCTGTGGGTGATCTTCACCCTCAACGTCGGTCACATCCCACCGGAGGACGTCAGCCCCTTCAACGCGGTGAGCTACTTCCGGCAGCTCTTCCTGGTGCAGCTGTGGTTCCAGCCCTACTTCGACGGGTCGAGCTGGGACGGACCGGCATGGTCGATCAGCGCCGAGTGGCTGGCCTACCTGCTGTTCGGGGCGTTGATCCTCGTCGTGTTCCGGGTCGCACGGGCGACGCGGGCGCGCAGCCTGGTGCTGCTGGCCATCGCCGCGTCGACGCCTCCCGTGGTGCTGATGATGGTGAGCGGGCACATCTACACGCCGTGGAGCTGGTTGCCGAGAATCGTCATGCAGTTCACGGCGGGGGCGCTGGCCTGTGCTGCGGTGCGCAAGCTGGATCTCAGCGATACGGCCTGCCGCCGGGCCGGATACCTGTCCATCCCGCTGGTTGCGCTGGTCATCGGCGGGCTGTATTTCTTCGACGCGCATCCGCTGAACACCGTGGGTGATGCGGGCGGAATCGTCGATCTGCTGTTCGTGCCGCTGATAGTCCTGCTGGCCGTCGGGACCGGCAGCCTGCCGGCATTTCTCTCCACCCGGCTGCTCGTCTACGGCGGGCAGATCTCCTTCGGCCTCTACATGGTGCACGAGCTCGTCCACACCGCATGGATATGGACGGTCAAGCAGTTCGAGATCACGCTGACACCGACGTTGTCGGGTAAGGCGACCGTGTTCGGCCTCGTCGCCCTGTCGGTCCTCGGCGGGGTCCTGCTCTATCACATCGTCGAGGAACCGGCCCGGCGCTGGATGCGCAGGATGGTCGACATCAAGCCGGCGGACCCACCCAACAGACTGCACCGTATCGACGGCGAGCTCGAAGCCCGCCCGACCGGCGTTTCCGCACGCGCAGGATAGATGCGCACGGCAGCGAAACAGCCTGTGCCACAGGTTGTAATGGGCTCGTTATCGGTGTGTCACCGTGGCTGGGGTAACCTGCCTCGGGGCCAAAGGCGCACCGTGATCACGGTGGGGGACACGTCGTCTCACCGGCAGTGGAGGTAGCAGTGAGTCGTGTGTTCACTTTTGTCATCTCACTTGGCCTTCTGGCGGGTGTGGTCACGCACATACCCGTGCAGCGGTACACGACGTCCGGTCTGGATCCGCGACTCAATCACATTGCCGTCATCGGCGACTCGTACACGACCGGCAGCCTGGAGGGCGGCGAGGGGCCGCGTGGTTGGACCACCTTGGCGTGGGATCAGCTGGCCCATCGCGGCGTGCAGGTGAAGGCTGACGTAGTCGCCGAGGGTGGAGCGGGCTATGTGCAGCGCGGCAACCGCGGCAGCATCTTCGGTGATCTGACGGCGCGGGCGGTGAAGCCCGACGACTCGCTGATCGTGTTCTTCGGATCGCGCAACGACAAGGACATGGACCCCGCCGCGATCACGATGATGAGCCACAACGCGTTGACGCTCGCGCAGCACATCGCGCCGTCGGCCAAGCTGCTGGTGATCGCGCCGCCGTGGGTGTCGGCTGACGTGCCGCCGTCGATCCTGAACATCCGCGACATCCTCAAGGCCCAGGCCCACGACGTGGGTGCGGCATTCTTCGACCCGATCGAAGACGGTTGGTTCTTCGACCGGCCCGACCTCATCGGTGGCGACGGCATCCATCCCACCGACGCCGGGCACGCGTACATGGCCGACCGGCTGGCCCCGCTCATCGGCAGGCAGCTGCCGCGCGCGCTCTGAGCGGTCAGTTCGGGGCCGAGGTACGGAACCGGTCGCGGTAGGCCTTCGGTGCCACGCCGAGGTGGCTGACGAACACGCGGCGCAGCGTCTCGGCACTGCCGAAACCGGCCAGCCGGGCGCTTTCCCCGACGGAATGCCCGGCGTCGAGTGCCGCCCGGGCGACGTCGGTACGGACCCGCTCCACATAGCGCGCCGGGGTGGTGCCCAGCTCTGCCTGAAACAGCCGCGTCAGTTGCCGCGTGCTCAAAGCCGCCACGGCCGCAAGGCTTTTCACGCTGTGATCGGCAGTAGGGTCGGCGGCGACGGCATCGGTGACGCGCCGCAACGCTGAGGGCTCGGATGCATCCACCTCGACGAGGGTGGAGAACTGCGACTGACCGCCCGCGCGCTTGAGATACACCACCAGTGACCGCGCTACTTCACGGACCAGGTCGGCACCGTGATCACGCTCGACCAACGCCAGCGCCAGATCGATACCGGCCGACACCCCCGCCGAGGTGTAGATGTCGGCGTCCTCGACAAATATCGCGTCCGGTTCGACGACGGTGTCGGGATACGCGCGCCCGAGCAGGCGGGCATGCCGCCAGTGCGTGGTGGCCCGCCGGCCTTTCAGCAGACCTGCCTCGGCCAGGATGAACGCGCCGGTGCAGATCGACGCCAACCGGCGGGTACGGCCTGGCACCTGCCGTAGCGCGGAGACCAGGGCGGGGTCGATCGGGCGCCCGACCAGGTTGTCGCCGCCGGCCACCAGTACGGTGTCGACGTCGTCGATGTCCGAAATGCGTTCAGTGGCAGGGAATTTCGTGCCAATCGAGGTGGTGACTTCATGTCCGTCGAGCGACGCGATCCGGATGGCGTACTGCGCGCCGAACCGATTCGCCTCGGCGAACACCTCGGCAGGGCCCGCCGCGTCGAGCAGCTTCACGCCGTCGAAGACGACGATCACCACCACGCGCGGACGGGCGCTGCCGGTCATCAGCCTGCGGTTCGGCGGTAGGCGAGCTCCTTGAGTTCGGTGGGCAGCGCGTCGGCCCGCAGAATCTCTTGCAGCAGTTGGGGTTCGAGGGTGAGCGCGCGAAACACGATGCCTACGGTCACGTCGTGATCGGGCCGTTCGGCCACCACGATCTCGTCACCCGCGCGGACGGTGCCGGGGGTCACCAGGCGTAGGTAGGCGCCCGGAATCGCGGTCCTGGTAAAGGTTTTGATCCATCCGTTGATCTCCAGCCACGCGGCGAAAGTGCGGCAGGGGATCCGCGGCCGGGACACTTCGAGTTCGAGGCCGTCCGAGCCCACCAGCCACCGCTCGCCGATGACCGAATTGGTGACGTCCAGGCCTGCCGTGGTGAGGTTTTCGCCGAACACGCCGTTGGCGATCTCGCGGTCCAGTTCGCTCTGCCAGTCGTCGAGATCTTCGCGGGCGTAGGCGTAGACCGCCTGATCGTCACCGCCGTGCACCAACTGGTTGCCGATGGTGTCGCCGACCAGGCCACTGCCGAGGCCGCCGTGCATGGGCCCCGGGGCGCGGACTGCGACAGCCCCGTCGACCGGACGTTTGTCGATGCCGGTCGTCGTGCGCTCATCGTCGGGATTGGGCCGCGGGTGAGCCACGTTGACGGTCAGAACATGTGCCATGACGCTCAAGCTAGACCATCGGTGTCGCAACACCATTGGGCGCTGCGGGCGGCGGAGGAACCGGCAGGCACAACCCCGTCGCGGTGTCGAGCTGGCGGCCGGGCACGCAGAACGGTGCGCAGCCATAGATAACGCCGGTCTCACCGTCCGGGCAACCCGCCATCACCGTGGGTGTCGCGGCGCCGGCAAAACCCAATGGCACTGCGGCGAACGCCACTGCTGCCAGCGTCATGATGGTCCGCCGCGCTCGGCTTGGCATGCCGCACTCCTGACGTGTTCGTGATTCTTTTGACCTGCTTGGAAGTTTAGGCTGCGACGAGAGGATGAGGTCAACATTGCTCACCTCGATGCGTATCGCGACGGCGATGCTCGTGGGCGCGGGGCTGACGGCATGCGGCGGCGGGCAACACGTCACCGACTCTTCGAGTGCGCAACCCGCCACATCGCTGCACACCGCGGCGCCCGCCCCGCCGCCGAGTGCCGCTGCCCCGGCCAAGGAGCAGAGCAAGGCGTGGGTGGACCTGCAGGCCGGAGACTGCCTGGTCGGCATGCCGCCGACCGATCCGAGCGTGGTGATGGTGACGACCGTCGACTGCGCCACGCCGCATCGCGCCGAGGCGTTCTACCGCGGTGATGTGTCCGTGAACGACGCCATCGCGGGCGTAGCCGACCAGGCCTGTGCCACGGGATTCGCCTCCTACACCGGTCACCCCGCGACAAGCAGCAGGTTTTCGGTGACCTATCTGATCGATTCCCGCCAGGACCGCACCTCGAACAATCCGGAACCGAGTTCGGTGATCTGCGTGCTGTACGCGGCGGACGGGACTCCGCTGACCGGATCCGCCCGCCGGTAAGGCAGCGTCGGCTAGCGTCACCTGCTTGTGCAGACCCTGATCGACCTCGACAGCTCACCGGTGTTCGCGATCCCGTTGCGCGACGGCACCGGCACTTACGAGGGCGTGCTGGTCGAGGGCCCGCAGGGCTGGGGCGAGTTCGGTCCGCCGTCGGATGCCGGCGCCGCGACGCTGGTGCGCTGGCTGACCGCCGCGACCGAGCCCGGCACTGTCGGCTGGCCCGATCCTGTGCGCGGCCGGATCCCCATTGCTGCCACCGTGCCTCCCGTCGACCCCGCGCGCGCCCACGACATCGTGGTCGCATCGGGGTGCCGGTCAGCCGTGGTCGAGGTCGGCACCCCGCTGGCCGACGACGTCGCCCGGGTGGCCGCGGTGCGTGAGGCTCTCGGACCCGACGGCGCGATCCGCTGCGACGCCAGGGGCAGGTGGGACGTCGATACCGCGGTGGCCGCGATCGCAGCGCTGCACGGGGCGGCAGGCCACCTGGAGTTCGTTGTGCAACCGTGCTCCAGCCTCGCCGACGCCGCCCGCGTGCGGGCCCGCCTCGATGTACGCATCGCGGTCGACATGTCGGTGCTCGACACCCACGGGCCGGCGCCGCACGAGGCCGCTGACGTCGCCGTCGTGCGGTGCGGACCGCTCGGCGGCGCCCGCCGGGCGCTGCGGGTGGCCGAGATGACGGGGCTGCCGTGCGTGGTCAGCTCGACCGTGCAGACCAGTATCGGTCTCACGGCAGGGCTCGCGCTGGCGGGTGCGCTGCCCGAGTTGCCATACGCATGCGAACTCGGCGGCCGCTCGCTGCTGGCGGGCGACGTCGTCGCCCCATCCCGTTCGCTGACTGTCGTGGACGGTTTCCTGCCCGTCGCCCCGATGCCTCCCGCCCCCCAGCCGGAACTGGTTGAGCAATACGCCGTCACCGACCCGCAGCGGATCGCGTGGTGGCGCGACCGCATCCGCGCGGCCACCGCGGTTGGGCGCTGAGAGCGGTCAGTCCTGCACGGCCTTGGCGATGGTCACGCATGTGGTCAGCCAGTCGGGGTCCGGTTCATCCTGTTCGGTCAGCTCCCACATCGCGTTGTGCATGGTCCGCACGATCACCCACGCCCTGGCCCGGTCGACGTCGAGTTCGGCCGCGTCGACCAGGGTGTAGAACCGGCGCCGCACACCGTCGCGAACGTAACCGGCGAGCTCGGCCCACCGGTTCCACAGCATCGGCGCGATCTCGTAGTGCGGGTCGCCGCTGATCGGTTTCGGGTCGATCACCAGCCAGGGTTCCCGATCGGCGGCCAGCACGTTCTCGTAGTGCAGGTCGCTGTGGATGAGCGTTGCCGAGCTTGCCGGGTCAGCGATGAGTTCGGTACCCAGCGTGATGGCCTGCTCCACCAGCCGGCGCGGTACCGGCGCGTTGCGGGGGAGCGCTGTGAGGTCGGCGGTCCAGTGTTCGACGAGTGCGGGAAGCAGACGAAGCTGGGGCAGCGCCGGAACGTGGATCCGGCGGTACAGCGACGCGGCGATCTCGCATGCCTCGATGTCCCAGAGCCCCTTGAGATCTCGGGTTTGCAACCGCTCGAGCAGCAGGGCCCGGCGATGAGGCTCGGCGCGCAGTAACCGGACCGCGCCGTCGCCGCCCCACCGGCGCAGCGCGAGGTGTTCGTGTTCGGACTCCTCGTCGGGCAGCGAGATCTTGAGCACCGCAGGCCCGGTGTCGCGGCTGCGCACGGGCACCACGATCGAGCAGAAGCCGTGCATGGGAGCCCCGTCCGGGGTGAGCGCCCAGTCGTCGAGCTGGGCCCGCAGGAGCCGCGGCAGCCGGTCCACCCAGTCCTGCCACTGTGGTCCACGCACGGCCATCGCGCGCACCGCGTCGGGCAGATCGATCATCGGCTCCATGGTCGCACCCCGGCCTGTCTCACCCGCCGCCGGTTTTGACAGACTGTGCCTATGGCACAGATAACCCTGCGTGGAAACCCCGTCAACACCGTGGGCGAGCTGCCCGCCGTCGGCTCGCCGGCGCCCAGCTTCGCGCTCACGGGCACCGATCTCGGCCCGGTCACCAACGAGCAGTTCCGAGGCAAGGCCGTGCTGCTGAACATCTTCCCGTCGGTCGACACCCCGACCTGTGCCACCAGCGTGCGCACCTTCAACGAGAAGGCCGCATCCAGCGGTGCTGCCGTGCTGTGCGTGTCCAAGGACCTGCCGTTCGCGCAGAGCCGTTTCTGTGGCGCCGAGGGCATCGAGAACGTCACCACTGCGTCGGCCTTCCGCGACGGCTTCGGTGAGGACTACGGCATCACTATCGCCGACGGTCCGATGGCCGGGCTGTTCGGCCGTGCCGTCGTGGTGATCGGTGCGGACGGCAATGTCGCCTACACCGAGCTGGTGTCCGAGATCGCCGACGAGCCGAACTACGACGCCGCGCTGGCCGCGCTGTAGTAATCCGTTCTATCCACGTGCTGCCCGCCTGGGATTCAGGCGGGCAGCACGTGCATTTACATCAGATCGGCCACTGCTCGCGGCGGTACCCGGCGTCGAAGAACATCCACTCGTATTGCGCGGTCTGCCGGAAATGCGCCCGCGCGACGGCCTCGTCAGCCTCGGTCAGGGTCGGTCCCACGCGGTCGGTCAGTGCCAGCACTTCCGCCACGGTCGCGGCGAAGGCCTCGCCGCCATAACTGTCGATCCAGCGCTGATAGCGCGAATCACGCGATCCTCGGGCGGCCAGATCGGCTCCCACCCGCGCGTAGATCCAGTAGCACGGCAGCACCGCCGCCAGCCCGTCGGCGAAGCTGCCGCTGTACGCGGTGGCCAGCAGATAGCTGGTGTAGGCCCGGGTGGTCGGGGCGATCGGCTCCGCATTCAATGTGACGGGGTCCAGTCCCAGTTCGGGCAGCAGCTGCGTATGCAGTTCGAGCTCGACGTCGAACACCTCGGCGGCGTGCCGGGCGAACATCGCGGTGTCGGTCAGCTCCGGAGCCTTCGCCGCGACGATGGCCAGCGCCCGCGCATAGTCCCGCAGATAGTGGACGTCCTGGGCGACGTAGTGGGCGAACGCCTTGTCGTCCAGGCTGCCGTCGGTGAGCCCGGTGATGAAGGGGTGGTCCAGGATCGCCGTGTAGGTGTCCTCGATGTCGGTCCACAACCGGTTCGACCAGCTTGTCGTCGCGTTCATGGTCGCCATCTTGTCATGTCTGTGTGCGCTCCAGGAAAACCCATTGCCGCACAACGTCATTCACTTTCCCCTGCGGCGGACCGAACTGGGCGCCGGCGCGGGCAGCCGGTCGGGCCTGAGTCACCGTTCGGTCACGGTACTGCATCTCATTAGCGTTGTGCTGCAGAGAAATTGGGCAGAACGGCGATCGGCCGGTACAAATAGTTGCGGTGACTGCTGTCGACGGGCGGTCAGCCTGAGATGACACTGGGTCGAAGAGAGTTGAAGTATGCGATGAAGCGCACGTATGCCCTGATGGTCAGCCTGGCTCTGCTGCTGGCGGCCCCCGGACTCGCGTCCGCAGATCCGTACCAGCGGCCGGCCGGCAACCAGAAGTTCATCGAACAGGTTATCTCCCGGGCACTTTCGCAACGCGGCGTGCCGTTCGTCTACGGCGGAGGGGACTCCAACGGGCCCACCCGTGGAGTCGTGCGTGATGCGACCGTGGCCGCTGCCAACCCCGCTCTCCCCGGTGCCGCAGGCCCGGTTCTGGCACCCACCACACCGGCCGCCCCGGGACTGTTCCCCGGCCTGCTGGGTCTGGGTGCCACGCCCGCCGCGCCCGTCGCTCCCAACGTCGTCGGTTTCGACGCATCGGGTCTCATCGTGTATTCGTTCGCCGGTGTCGGCGTGAAGCTGCCGCGGTCCTCCGGTGAGCAGTACAAGGTCGGGCAGAAGGTGGCACCCGCGCAGGCGGCGCCCGGCGATCTGATCTTCTACGGCCCGGAGGGCACCCAGAGCGTCGCGCTGTTCGTCGGAAATGGGCAGATGGTCGAGACCACCGAGCGTGGCGTGGCGGTGTCGCCCGTGCGTACCAACGGCATGGCGCCGTACCTGGTTCGCATCATCGCCTGACGCCGGGCGGCGGCTTGCGAATTGGTGTCCGGGCCCTCGTGCAACCCTCCGTAGTGTTGGGGCTGACACGACGAAGGGCACACCGATGGACCAGCCACCCGCGAATGCGCGGACCGTATTCCCCGGCATCAGTTCCCGGGCCTGGGAGCACCCTGCCGACCGCACTGCGCTGACCGCGCTGCGCCGGCTCAAGGGTTTCGATCAGATCCTCAAGCTCCTGTCGGGGATGTTGCGGGAGCGCAGGCACCGGCTGGTGTACCTGGCCAATTCGGCGCGCGTGGGGCCCCGTCAGTTCGCGGACCTCGACGCGCTGCTCGACGAGTGCGTGCAGGTGCTCGACGCGCCCACTCGGCCCGAAATGTTCGTCATGCAGTCACCTTTCGCGAACGCCTACACCATCGGGATGGACGAGCCGTTCATCGTCATCACCTCGGGCATGTACGACCTGCTGACACCCGACGAGATGCGGTTCATCATCGGCCACGAACTCGGGCACGCGCTGAGCGGGCACGCGGTCTACCGGACCATGCTCGACCACCTGATGCGCCTTGCGGCGTCGTTCGGTTTCATCCCGCTCGGCGGGTGGGCGCTGCGGGCCATCGTGGCGGCACTGCAGGAATGGCAACGCAAATCCGAGCTATCGGGTGATCGGGCGGGTCTGCTGTGCGGGCAGGATTTCGACACCGCCATCCGCGTCGAACTCAAGCTGGCCGCCGGTGCCCGGCTCGACAAGCTCGACACCCAGGCCTTCCTGGCCCAAGCCCGGGATTACGATGCCGCAGGCGACATGCGCGACGGCGTGCTCAAGCTGCTCAATCTCGAATTGCGCAGCCACCCGTTCTCGGTGTTGCGCGCGGCCGCGTTGACCAGATGGGTCGACACCGGGGGCTACGGCGCCATCATGGCGGGCGACTACCCGCTGCGGGCCGACGACGACAACGTCCGGTGGTCCGACGACGTCACCGCTGCCGCGCGCCAATACAAGGACGGTTTCGACCAGTCCAACGATCCGTTGATCCGGGGCATCCGCGACGGGCTGGGCGGTTTCGTCGACGGGGTCGGGCAGGCGGCCACCAGCGCGGCCGATTCGATGGGGCGCAAAATCTCTGAGTGGCGGCGCAATTCACGCTCCGAGGACGAGTAGCCGACGTCATTGCCGCGACCTGCCGTTGCCGCAACGGTAAGCCCCTAGACTGACCTGTCGTGGGCATCCTGTTCGGTTTCGCGCCGTGGATCATCTACTGGGTTCTTGTCGGCAACGTTCCGTTTCTCACCGCCGTGCTCGTCGCGCTGGCGGCTGCGGTCGCCACATTCGTCATCAGTCGGATCGCCGGCACCCCGGGGCGCACCCTGGAAGTCGGCGCGCTGGGCACCTTCGTCGTGCTGACAGTACTCACCGTGACGCTGAGTCAGGATTTCCTGCAGAGGTGGATCCAGCCGCTGAGCAACGCCGGAATCTTCCTGGTCGCCCTGACCGGGCTGTTGCTCGGCAAGCCGTTCGTGCAGGAGTACGCGGCCGCGGGCCAGCCTCCGGGAGTCGTCGAGAGCGACCTGTTCAAGCGGATCGTGACGATCCTGACGTGGATCTGGGTCGCCGCGTTCGGCGGCATGACGGTGTCGTCGGCGATACCGCCGATCGTGCAGGGCGACGCCACCATCCTCGACACTCGAACGCCGCTGTCGTTCATCTGCTACTGGGTGATTCCCGCTGTGCTGCTTGGCATCGCCGCGCTGGCATCGCGGATCCTGCCGGACCGCATGACGGCCGGGATGAACGACATCGTCCGCAAGACCACCTTCGTCGCCTACAGCGAAGCGGCGATCGACGAGCTGTACTACCTCGCGCAGGAGCACGCCAACCGTGAGGTGGGCGCCGGGCAGGAGGCATACGACGTCCGGGTCGGGGGATCGGGCACCCCGTTGCTTGGCGACGAGACCAGGGTGTCCTGGCCCTCGACCTACAAGGTGCGGGACCGCAAACGCTGACCGCTACTTGTCATTTCGTCCCGAAGATGCGGTCGCCCGCGTCGCCCAGACCGGGCACGATGTAGCCGTCGGCATCGAGTTCGCGGTCCAGCGCCGCGGTGTAGATGGCCACGTCGGGGTGGGCCGCCTGCATGGCGGCGACGCCTTCGGGACAGGTCAGCAGGCAGACGAACTTGATCGACTTCGGCTGGTATTCCTTGAGCCGGTCGATGGCTGCCACCGCCGAGTTGCCGGTCGCCAGCATCGGGTCGACCACCACCACATCGCGTTCGTGCAGATCGCTCGGCATCTTGAAGTAGTACTCAACGGCGACATGGGTTTTCGGGTCCCGATACAGCCCGATATGACCGACGCGCGCGCTCGGGACGACGTTGAGCATGCCGTCGAGGATGCCGCTGCCTGCCCGCAGAATGGATGCGAACACCAGCTTCTTGCCGTCGATCACCGAGCCCGTGGTGGATTCCAGCGGGGTCTCGATCTCGATCTCGTGTACGGGGACGTCGCGCAGCACCTCGTAGGCCATCAGCATTGAGATCTCGATCAAGAGTTGTCGAAATCCCTTGGTGGACACCTCTTTTTGTCGCATCATGGTGAGCTTGTGCGCCACCAGCGGGTGATCGACGATATGCAGGTTACCCATGGCGCCTCCTAGAAGACCGTGCCGTCGCTGCTGATGGTCAGCGGTGGGCTGCCTGCCCGCAGCCGCTCGGCCAGCCGGCGTCCGGCGGCCCAGGTACCCCCTTCGAGCACACACGCCAACGGCAGCTGCCCGGCGCCGGCGCCGAGCCGAACCCGCACGAGCTCAG
Organism: Mycobacterium sp. 852013-50091_SCH5140682; assembly: GCF_001665685.1. Lineage (GTDB taxonomy): Bacteria > Actinomycetota > Actinomycetes > Mycobacteriales > Mycobacteriaceae > Mycobacterium. Next base: position 25,932 of record NZ_LZTB01000022.1, on the reverse strand, counting down.
CGAGTTCGTCGAGCAGCGCAACGGTCAGCGCTCGCCACTCCACCACGAGTTCGTCACCCACCGACCAGGCGCGTCGTGCCCACTCTGGCTTCCGCAGCTGCAGCACCGCGGTGTCGAGCAGCAGACCGCCGTTGCGGTATTCGGGCAGTCCGGTCAATGCGTCGAGGCCCGTCACCTGCACACCGGACCAGGTGAACGGTTCCAGCAGCGAGTACGTCAGCCATTGCGACAGCTTGTGAAACGGCATCCACCCCCACGACGGTCCGTCGCCGGGCACGGCGGGGTGCGGCCAGCAGTCACCCAGGGGTTGGCCGTCAATGACATTGTCGGCCAACCAGATACCGGACAGTGAGGTCAACAGCCGGGTCAGGATGGTGTGGGCGGTGACGGTCGGGCCCGCCACGGTGTCGAATAGCCCACCGGGGCGGCCGGGCTGGCCGAAGACCGCGGGTTGACCTGCCATCGCGGCCCCGAGACGACGCAGCAGCTCTACCCGCCCGTCGATGCCGACCAGGGGATTGCGTGCGTCCACCTGGAAAGCCCGGGCCAGCGTGTCGCCGTCGAGAGTGCTCAGGCCCTCAGCGTCGACCTGCCAGGGCCGGTCCGGGTCGCTGGAGAACACGCCGTCGAAGAACGCGTGCCAACTCGCGACCGCGAGACCTTCGGAACGGGTGAAGCTGAGCCCGGTGGTGGCTTCGCGGTATTGCCAACCGGGGCCCGCCCCGGCGTCGAGCAGCACGCTGACGATGGTGAGATCGATCAGGGTCCTGGCCCGTGCCGCGGGGTCGAGATCGGCCAGCCGGGCGTCCAGTTCGGCCTTGCGGTCGACACCGCCGGCTTCGAAGTGGCGCCACCGGCTGTGATAGGGGATGCGCAGATCGGGGTAGCGCTCCCGGGTGACGGCGGCGACTTCGGCGGCCGCGCGTGGCAGCGCCTCGTCGTCGACCACGAACCACGGGGAGCGGCCGGCCCTGGCCCGTTGCAGCAGGACGCCGGCCCGCTCCCGGATGGCGGCGGTGGTGCGCAGCGTGGCGACCGCGGCTGCGGCCTCGGTGTCGGCGGCGGTCATGGCAGCAGACCGCGGCCTTTGGCGATTCTGAGCTCCTCGGCGTCGGGTACCGGCCCGGGGGTGAAGTAGCCTGCGGCCATCTTCGCGTCGATCTCGACGCGAGCGTCCGGCGGGATCAGCTCGTCGGGGATGTTCACCCGTTCGCCGACTTCGATGCCGGAACCGGTGATGGCGTCGTACTTCATGTTGCTCATGGATACCAGGCGATGGATCTTGCGGATACCCAGCCAGTGCAATACGTCGGGCATCAGTTCCTGGAACCGCATATCCTGCACCCCGGCAACACATTCCGTACGGGTGAAGTACGCCTCGGCGGTGTCGCCGCCTTCTTGGCGTTTGCGGGCGTTGTACACGAGGAACTTGGTGACCTCGCCCAGGGCGCGTCCCTCCTTGCGGGAGTAGGCCACCAACCCGACACCGCCGTGTTGCGCACCCCGGATGCACTCTTCGATCGCATGCGTGAGATATGGCCGGCAGGTACAGATGTCGGACCCGAACACGTCCGACCCGTTGCATTCGTCGTGGACCCGCGCGGTCAGTTCGACGCCGGGATCGGCCAGGTCGCGCGGGGTGCCGAAGATGTAGACGGTCTGCCCGCCGATCGGGGGCAGGAACACCTCGAGGTCACCGCGGGTGACGAGCTCGGGGTACATGCCGCCGGTCTCCTCGAACAGCACCCGCCGCAGGTCGTTTTCGCTGCACCCGAAGCGCGCCGCGACGCCGGGCAGATGCCAGACGGGTTCGATCGCAGCCTTGGTGACCACGGCGGCACCGCTCGGCAGCAGGAACTGACCGTCGGGCTTCAGCCGGCCTTTTACGACCGCGTCGGCGATCTCGGGCAGGATCACGTGGGCCTTGGTCACCGCGATGGTCGGGCGGATGTCATAGCCTGCCGCGAGTTCGGCGGTGAAGGCCTCGGCGACCATCGCGCCCCACGGGTCCAGGCTGACAATCGTGGCCGGTTCTCCCCATTGCGGATAGGGCCCGATCACGTCGGTGGGCGCGGTGTTGGTCAGATCGGCGCGGTGGTCTCGCGACAGTGCTCCGGCCGCCACCGCCAAGGCGCGGTACACGCTATAAGAGCCGCTGTGTGTGCCGATCACGTTGCGGTGGGCGCGGGTGATCGTCGTTCCGATGACCGGGCCCCGTTCGGCGGCGGTGGGCGCGCCCCAGTGGATGGTCAGGGCGTCGGCTGCACCGCTGTGTGAGGTCAGCCGGATATGCCGGGCCGGGCCGTGGCCCGGTGTTGGCGCGGCAGAGCCTGGATCCACAACCATGGCCATGGCCCCTTTCTGTGGCGTGAGGCCTCCAGTCAACCTCGAATTGCCCGGGCGCGCAGCGGCGTCGCCACAGTGTGATGAGATCGCCGAGTACAAAGCGGCCGAGTACAAAGAGATGGTGGACCAGACGCCGGCCCGGCGCGCGGTCGCCGTGGTGGCGGCCGCCGTCGCGCTGGTCCAGTGTTCTCCTGCGCCGCCGCCGCCACACCCGTCGGGCCCCTCGTCGTCGAGTGCTGTGCAGGCGCCGCCGTCGGTCGATCGGGTTTCGGCCGCCGACCTCGGCGAGACCTGGCATCCGGGCTGCCCGCTGGCACCCGAGCAGCTGCGCCGGGTCGGGCTCGACTACCTCGGCTTCGACGGCCAGACTCGGCGGGGTGTGCTCGTCGTGCACGAAAGCCTTGTCCCGCAGGTGATTGCGATTTTCGATCAGCTTTATCGGATGCGTTACCCGATCGAGCGCATGCGTACGGTCGATCACTACCTGCGGGCGCAGGACGAGTTGTCGATGGAGGACAACAACACCTCGGCGTTCAATTGCCGCGGTATCCCGGGTTCTGGCAACTGGTCACTGCATGCCTACGGTCGGGCCATCGACCTCAACCCGCTGCTCAATCCGTACGTCGACGGAACCGATCTGGAACCGGCTAATGCTGCCCGCTACCTGGATCGCACGCGCACGGATCCCGGGATGCTGCATGCCGATGATGCCGCCGTGCGCGCCTTCACCGATCGCGGCTGGCAGTGGGGCGGCGCGTGGCGATCCCCGATCGACTACCAGCATTTCGAGATGCGCTGACCCGGCTCAGTGGCGCCCCGCGGCCGGCCGCGGGGCGCCGTATTCGTCGTGCCAGTTCCACCATTGGTACGGTGCGGACTGGGGATAGCCCTCAGGTGAGTCCTCCCAGGTCTCCTGGCGTCCCAGGGCCGTCATGTCGAGGAAGCTCCAGGTGTTGACGAAGGCTTCGTCGCCGCGGTTGTTGATGAAGTAGGTACGGAAGACGCGGTCGCCGTCGCGGAAAAAGGCGTTGGTGCCGTGCCATTGGTCCACGCCGAAATCCACGTCGAACGGCTGCCCGGCAGCCGGTTCGGTGTCGATCGTGTACCACGGAATGTGCCAGCCCATGCGGGACTTGATCCTCGCGATGTCGGCCTGTGACCCGCGTGAGGCGTACACCAGCGTGGTGTTGCGGGCATTCAGATGGGCCAGGTTGCCGATGTGATCGGCCATCAAAGAGCAACCGATGCAACCGTGTTCGGGCCAGCCGTGCACGCCCGGCTCGACGAACGCGCGATAAACGATGAGTTGGCGGCGGCCGTCGAACAGGTCGAGCAGCGTGACAGTGCCGTCAGGACCGTCGAATTGATAGTCGGTGCGTACCGGGGTCCAGGGCATGCGGCGGCGCTGCGCGGCGAGTTGGTCGCGGGCGCGGGTGAATTCTTTTTCGCGGACCAGCATCTCGCGGTGCGCGGCGTCCCATTCCTGGGCCGTGACGATCGGTGGCGTCTGCATGTGGGCTCCTCCTGACGTTCAACAACACGGTTGAATATCTGTTCTTCAGGACACCACGACATGTGGATATAGTCAACAATGTGGTTGAAGATCAGGTGTTGGACCGGGCGTACGCGGCGCTCGCCGATCCGACCCGTCGCCAGTTGCTCGAGGCGCTGCGCCACGGCGACGCGCGAATCACCGATCTGGCTGCGCCGCTACCGATGACGTTTGCCGGGGTGTCACGACATGTCGGGGTGCTGGAATCGGCCGGGCTGGTCCGTCGCGAGGTGCGCGGGCGGGAACACTGGCTGTCGCTGCAACCCGACGGACTGGCGCGTGCCCAGCAGTGGATCAATGAGCAGACCGAATTCTGGGCGGTGCGCACCGATGCGCTCGCCGAGCGGCTGAGGCGTAAGAAAGGCGGTCAATGAGCACCGAGACGGTGGTGGTCCGGGTGCAGCGGGTCATGCCCGCGACACCCGAGGAAGTCTTCGACGAATGGCTCGACCCGGAGGCCCTGCGGGAGTGGATGTGCCCACGCCCGGCGCGATGCGTGACCGTACAGGTCGAACCCCGGGTCGGCGGCCTGGTGCGGTTCGACGTCGACCACAAGGGCTCCAGCGTGCTGATCACCGGGCAGTTCCTCGCGATCGACCGGCCGCGGCTGCTCACCTTCACGTGGTCCAACTCGGACTGGGCTGATCCGACCGCATCCAGCGTCGTCAACGTCACCTTCACCGCGCAGGGCGACGATGAAACGCTCATGGCCATCGAGCACTCCCTGCTGCCGTCCGAGGAGTTCGAGAACTTCCACAACGGCTGGATCCTCACGCTCGACCAGTTGGCGGCGGTGCTGGCGCGCCGCTGACGCGGGGCCGACTCGACACGCACGGGGCGTTGAGTCTGCGCTCAGGGCGCGCTCTTCTCGATGTTTGTGGCCCTGGGCGCAGGGTCGATGGTTGCGGGTCGTTGACGCAGAGCTCTCAGCCAACACCAAGCCCGTTGGCGCAGATTGGGGCATATTGGCACCATGCGGCTCGCCTTCGGACGTATCGGCCCGTTCATCGCCACTGTCGTCGTGATGGTCGCGGCGCTTGCCCCAGGGGCGACGGCGTACGCCTCTCCGGCGCCCCGGCCTGCGGCGCAGATCGACGTCGGCGGGTTGGCCCGCAGCTATGAGCTGCACGTCCCGGCCGGGGTGGATCACCCTTCGGGTCTGGTGGTGAATCTGCACGCGGCGGGGGCGACGGGCCGCGACCAGGCCGCGCTGACGCACTATGACGCGGTCGCCGACGCGCACGGCTTCATCGTGGTGTATCCCGACGGCATCGATCTGAGCTGGGCCGACGGGCGCGGCGCCTCGGTGCCCGACCGGCAAGGGGTCGACGACGTCGGGTTCATCTCCACGCTGGTCGAACAACTGGTCGCCGAGTATCACGTGGACCGGGGTCGGGTGTTCGCGACCGGTTTGTCGGCCGGCGGGTTCATGGCCAACCGGCTGGCATGTGACCGTCCGGACCTGTTCGCCGCGATCGCTCCTGTTGCAGGCACCCTCGGCGTCAACGTGGGCTGCAGCCCGTCGCGGCCGGTGTCGGTGTTGGCCACCTACGGGACCGCCGACCCCATCGTGCCGTTCGACGGCGGCACCATGATCGGTCGCGGCGGAACCAGCGACATTCTGTCGGCCCCGGCGCTGATCGACCGGTGGCGTCAGGTGAACGGCTGCCCGGACGCGTCCGCGCCGGACCTGCTGCCCGCGACCGATGACGGCACGGGCACGCAACGCATCACCTACGCGCCGTGCGCCCAGGGCACCGCGGTGGTGTTCATGCGGGTGGACGGCGGCGGCCACACTTGGCCCGGCGCCCCGGAGATCCTGCCCGCGCAGGCGGTCGGCCCCGCCAGCCACGGGTTCGACGCTTCGGAGGAGTCGTGGCAGTTCTTCGACAGCCACGCGAGGTAGCGGCCCGCTGCGCCCGCGCAGCTCAGCAGGCCGGTTCGCGCCGCGCTTTAGACTGCCTTCATGGCTTTTGAGGCACCGGAAGGTCTGTTGCGGATCGAGGATTGCCTCGACGCGGACGGCAACGTCGTCCTGCCGCCAGGCGTGCACCTGATCTCCTTGATCGAACGCAACATCGCCAATGTCGGCGACACCGTCGCCTACCGGTACCTCGACCACAGCCGTTCCGACGGCGAGACCACCGAGCTGACCTGGACCCAACTCGGGGTGCGGTTGCGGGCGATCGGAGCGCAATTGCAGCAGACCTCGGCCCGCGGTGAGCGCGTCGCGATCCTGGCGCCCCAGGGCCTCGAGTACATCGCCGGGTTCTTCGGCGCGATCAAGGCGGGCATGATCGCCGTCCCGTTGTTCGCCCCGGAACTGCAAGGCCACGCCGAACGGCTCGAGACCGCGCTGCTCGACGCCCGGCCGGCGGTGATCCTGACGACGACGGCCGCGCACCCCGCGATCACCGAGTTCCTCGAGACGCTGCAGCCCGAGCGCCGACCGCACGTCGTATGCATCGACGAGATTCCCGACACGGCAGGCGAGGCGTTCCAACCGGTGGTGATCGACGCCGACGACGTCTCGCATCTGCAGTACACCTCGGGGTCGACGCGGCCCCCGGTCGGCATCGAGATCACCCACCGCGCGGTCGGTACCAATCTGCTGCAGATGATCCTCTCGATCGACCTGCTCGATCGAAATACGCACGGCGTCAGCTGGTTACCGCTCTACCACGACATGGGGCTGTCGATGATCGGCTTTCCCGCCGTCTACGGCGGGCATTCCACGCTGATGTCGCCGACCGCGTTCATCCGGCGGCCGCAGCGGTGGATCCGCGCCCTGTCCGACGAATCGCGGGACAGCCGGGTGATCACCGCCGCGCCCAACTTCGCCTACGAGTGGACGGCGCAGCGGGGCCTGCCCGCGCCGGGCGACGACATCGATCTGAGCAACGTGGTGCTCATCATCGGCTCCGAACCGGTGAGCATCGGGGCGATCACCACCTTCAACAAGGCGTTCGCGCCATACGGGTTGCCCGCCACGGCCTTCAAACCGTCGTACGGGATCGCCGAGGCGACCCTGTTCGTGTCGACCATCGCCCCGCAGGAGCAGGCGGCCGCCACGTACTTCGACCGCGAGCAGCTCGCCGCCGGCCGTGCGGTGCAGGTCGCGGCTGATGCCGTCGGCGCGGTCGCGCATGTGGCGTGCGGACAGATCGCGCGTAGCCTGCGGGCCGTCATCGTCGACCCGGTAACCGCGGCGGAACTGCCGGACGGCTCGGTCGGCGAGATCTGGTTGCAGGGCAACAACATCGGGCGCGGCTACTGGGGGCTCCCGGAGGAATCGCGCCAGACGTTCGGGGCCGAACTGCGGACGCGTCTGGCGACTGGCCACACCGAAGGCGCGGACCCGGCCCGCCCGTGGTTGCGGACCGGAGATCTCGGGGTGTACCTCGACGGCGAGTTCTATGTCACGGGCCGGATGGCCGATCTCATCGTCATCGCCGGGGGACAGCACTACCCGCAGGACATCGAGGCGACCGTCGCCGACGCCTCACCGATCGTGCGGCGCGGGCATGTCACCGCATTCGCCGTACCTGGCGACGAAAGCCCCTCGGCCGACACCGAACTGGTGATCATCGCCGAACGGGCCACCGGAACCGGACGCACCGACCCGCAGCCCGCGATCGAGGCGATCCGGGCCGCGGTGACCAACCGGCACGGACTGTCCGCCGCCGACGTGAAGTTCGTTCCCGCCGGTGCCATCCCGCGCACCACCAGCGGCAAGCTGGCGCGCCGCGCGTGCCGTGCGCAGTATCTGGCGGGCGAGATCGCCGGGTAACGCTACCCGGCGTCGGCGAGCAGGCCGAGCTGGCGCAAGTCCGCGATGTACTTCGCGATCAACTCCTCGGACAGATGGGGGACATCGTGGCCGGCTCCGATGCCGGCGGATTGCACTGCCGCACGGAACTTTTCGGCTGGCATCGCAACGCCGCCAGTCGGGGGTGCGGGGTGCGCGTACGCGCTCATCAAGGGCAGCACCGAGTTCTTGCGCTGGTCCTCGGGCAGCGCCTTCATGGCCTGTTCGAATCGCTCGCGCCACTCGTCGTAGTCGTCGATACGTTCGATGTCGAGCCCTTGCGCGATGAGCCAGTCGACGAACTCGTCGAGGGAGATTCCGTCGTCGTGGGTGTTGAGAACGTTGTAGGTGTGGTAGCCGGTGGTGCTGGCGGCGCCGAGGGTGGTGATGGCCGCTGCGGTGAAATCCGCAGGTAGCCCGTCGTAATGGGCCCGCTGGCGGTGGCCTGCGGCATCGAGCGAGTAGAACGACTTGGGTGCCAGGCCGGTCGCGACGATGCTGAGGATCAGTCGGGTGAACATGTCGGTGACATTGACCTGACCCGAATACGTGCTGTGGGCCAGGATCATGTCGGACCGGAACACGGTGACGGGTAAGCCGCACAAGTCGTTGGCCTCGCGCAGCAGGACTTCGCCTGCCCATTTGCTCGTCGCGTAACCACCGGCGTATGCCGTTCCCAGGGAGCGGTCCGGGCTGGCGGTGCGCACATCGACGTCCTCGCCGACATAGGTGCCGTCGGGCAGGGCGGTCACCGCGACCGTGGAGATGTAGTTGACCGGCTTGAGCCGGTCGGTGATCGCGAGCTTGATGATCTCGGCGGTGCCGACGGCATTCGGCCCGAACAATTGGCTATACGGCAGAACATGATTGACCAACGCGGCAGAATGGACGATCAGGTCGACGGAATCCGCCAGCCGATTCCACGTCACCGTGTCGACGCCCAGGTTGGCCGCACCGACGTCGCCGACGAGGACTTCGAGATGCTGGTCGGCCAGTTCGCGGAAGCGTTTGGACAGCGTCTCGTCGCCGGAATCGATGGCCTCTTCGATGCGCTGCCGGGCGGCGATCGGATCGGCGCCCCTCGCCAGGCAGATCAGCCGGCCTCCGGTGGGCGCGAGGCGTTCCAGCCAGTCCAGGCACAGGAATCGGCCGAGATAGCCGTTGGCCCCCGTCATCAGCACCGTGTTCACGGTGGTACTCGGGGCGGGCAGCGTTGGTGCGGCGGCGAGAGTGGCCGCATCGATGAACTTGTCCAGGGTCAGATCCGTCGCCTTGGCCACCTCGGCGTCGCGGCCGTGCACCGACGCGAATGTCGGCCGGGTGGAGGCGGATTGGCGTTCTCCGTCGACATACTCGGCGACGGTGGTCAGCGTCGCGGTGGGGCTCACGATGGTCTGTACCGGCACGTCGATGTTGAAGATCCCTTCCAGCAGGGTCGCGAACGAAAACGCCGACAGTGAATCACCGCCGAGCTCGATGAACTTGGCGTCGGCGGGCAGGTCGGATCCACCGGCTTCCAGGCCCAGCGTCGCGGCGGCCGCGCCCCGGACGGTCTCGATGGTGGGTTGATGACGGCTCGCGGTGCGCAGCGCGTCGAGCTGATTGTCCTGTCCGGCAGTGATTTCCGCGTACATCGCGTCCAGGCGGTCCTGGTAGTGGCGCTTCAGCGCGGGGCGCAGCAGCTTGCCCACTCCGGAGAGCAGGCCGTTGTCGCGCGTGAACGGCTCGGGTTCCAGCAGGAAATCCCGCGGTATCTCATAGGGATTGAGGTGATTCTCGGCGGCGATCTGCTGCAGCGAGTTCGCGATCAGCGACCGGGCGTCGCCCGCGCCGACGCCGTCGGCGTTCGGCACGATCACGGCGAGCAGGAACGGCTGATCGCTGCTGCCGTAGATGAAGATCTGCCGGATGTAGGGGCTGGTCGAGTAGTTTGCTTCGAGGTTGGACACCGCCACGAATTCACCTTGCGACAGCTTGATGACGTTGTTGCGGCGGTCCAGGTACACGAGGTGATCCGGGCCGATCTCGGCCATCACGTCCCCGGTCTTGTAGAAGCCGTCGGCGTCGAAGATGTCGGCCGACAGTTCGGGGTGCTTGTAATAGCCGGGAATCAGGGTGGTCGTCTTGAGGTACAGCTCGCCACGAGGGTGCGGCTTGTCGGTGGTGGAGTAGCCGAGTTCGGGTACGTCGACGAGCTTGTACTCGGTGACCGGTGGGCGCTGCACGACGCCGTTGCGCATGATGCCGCCACCGTTCTCCGTCGATCCGTAGCCATCACTGACGGCGATGTCCAGGAGCGATTCGACGAACGCGTGCATATCTTTCGACAGCGGTGCGCTGCCGCACATCGCCGAGACCACCCGGCCGCCGAGAAAGTCCTCGCGCAACTCGGCCTTGACGCTCTCCTCCAGATCCGCCGCGGTGGGTTCGGCCGCGGTGCGCTGGTCGAGTTCCTTGCGGTACCGGCGGAAGAACATGTCGCAGACCCGCGGTACCAGGTTCAGCGCGGTGGGTCGTACCAGCGTGATGTCGTCGAACAGGGTCGACATATCGCTCTTGGCTGCGAAGTAGCCGATGCCGCCCGAGGTCAACGTCGAGATGAGCCAGGCCATCCCGTACACATGGCTCAGCGGCATGTACTGCAGGTGGATCGCAGGGATCTCGATACCGACGTCGAACGATGGGCTGCGCGGCCGCTGCCACAGCCGCGTCATCAGATCGGTGGTGTACATGGCCCCTTTCGGGGCGCCGGTGCTGCCCGACGTGTAGACGAGCGTGGCCAGCGGGTTCTCGCCGGGAGCAGGGATGAACGGTGCCGCCTCGGCCATCGACCGCCCCGCGTCCATGTCGGCCACCAGCGACACCACCTCGACCGTGCGGCCTGTCGCGGCCAGGCGGGCGGTCGCTGCCTCGAAACGCTCCCGCTGGTCGTCGTCAGCCTCGGAGTAGTCGAAGACCACCAACCGCTGCACGGACGGGGCATCGATGACCAACTCGACCGCGGTGTCGAGGGACTCGACGCTCGCGGCGAAGATCCGCGGTGTGGTCTCTGCGATGATCGGCGCCAGCTGCCGTGCTGACGAACTTGTCTGCAGTGGAACGAAAACCGCCCCGAGGCGCGCACAGGCCAGCTGGATCACGGTGTAGCCGATGCTGGTGAAACCGAGCACCGCGACGAAGTCGCCCGGCTCGAAACCGCTGCCGTGCCAGGTGTTGGCCAGTGCCACCACATTGTCTCGCAGGCGGCCGTAGGTGATGGTGTCGAAGCCGGCCAACAGGCTGGTGGTGGTGCGCCCGGTGGCCGGGTCGCGGATCACCTCACGCGATCGCAGGCCCAGGGCGGGTCGGTCGGCGTAGCCGGTCAGGCACGCGTCGATCGCCTGCCACAGTCGCAGGTCAGGATCCTGGATGCGGGCGCTGACGTCGGGGTCAGGGGCGGCGGCCCGGAACTGTGGGTCCGTGGCGTGCAACTGTTGGATGCGCTGGATGAGTCGTTGCTGTCGGGCGTCGTCGGTCATCGTGGTGTCGTCCCCCCCCGTCGTACCGGATGCGCATCTATCCACTACACCACTTGGTGTCGGAGGTTTCCACGTGTTCAGGCAACACACAGCCAGAGTTTGGGTGTCATGTCCCGTTCAGGAACGAAAACCCTTACTCCACAGTGCCTTTCCGGCGTCCGGTCACGCGGGGCTGACGCTGAAGCGGTCGGCGTCAGATTCGGCGAAAATCTCGCCGGGTCCGGCCACGTACGCGCGACACCTGACGCGCCAGCCGCCGATGTCGCCGTCGGGCAGCAGGGTCCGCTTGACGTTGAGGTCGAGCACCGATCCGACCCGCGCCGACAACAGATCGGCGTAACCCTCGACGGGGCGGGCGTCGTCCACCGCCACGGCCAGCACGTCGTAGGAATCGAGGGTCGGATGCGGCGCGCGGGAGCGGATCCCGCCCTCGATGTCGGTTCGGTTCTCGACGACCTGGACCATGATCATCCGGCCTTCCCGGCGAGGAACTCGACCAGCGCGGTGCTGATGGGTTGACCTGCCTCGGCTTCAAAATAGCTGTATCCGGGCATGGGATTGACCTCGAAGCACACATAATCTCCGTCGGGGCGTCGGCGCAGGTCGATTCCGGCGAACGGCAGGTCGAGTCGCGCACTGAGCGCGACGCACCGGGCCGCGACGTCCTGCGGAAGCTCGACGGGTCTCAGCACCGCATCCGCACCGTCGCGGTGCGCGTAGCGGTAGTCGGTCGCCGGGCTCCTGATCTCCGTGGCGAACACCTGCGGCCCGACGACATGAACCCGGACGTCGACTCCCTCGACCAGCTCCTGGAACTGGGTGGGTAGATCGCGCACCCGGTCCAGGTCGGCTGCACGGTGCTCGTCGAGTGGCCGGACGATCGACCGGATCCCGCTGATCGACTTGAACACCACGCTGCCGTGCCGCGCCCAGAACTCGCGGACGCGCTCGGGGTCGGTGCTCACCAGGGTGTCGGGCATCGTGAATCCGCAGGCGGCAATCTCTTGGGCCTGAAAGGGTTTTGACGCGTTCGAATGCATGGCTGCCGGTCGGCTAACCACGAGACAGTCGGCGACGTCGAGCCATTCGATGAACACGTCATCGAAGGCGCGGGCCCGCTCGCGGTCGCGCTGATCACCGTGCATCGGTATGGTCAGCGGCCTGGCGTACACGGCCTCGATCTCGTCAATACGAATGTTGCTGCCGCTCACCACCAGTCGCCCACTCACGGCGCCGTCGCGGACCTCGAGACACAGGTCGCTGTGCGCGGCGTGGCGCTGATCGATCACCAGATAGTCGAGCCCCAGATCGGCGGCTGCGTCGATGGCCCGCTCCAATGGCCGGTCGTCGGGGTATCCGTAAAAGACGATCATGCCGGTACTCCGGCAGTCGTGAGCGCCACGCGCGCCACCAGGCTCGCGACCGCGTTGACCGCCCTCGGATCGGTGACGGTCCGGAACGGCACCGGCCGTACCGCGACAACGTGTGCACCGGCGAGTTCGACTTCCAGCACACGGCACCGTGCGGCCGAGGCCAACGCGAGGTACGGCACGGCGTCGAGCCCGGTCTGGTCGGCTACGACGAGATCGCCTGTCACCACGGCGATTTCGCCAGCTCGGGCCGCTTGGGCAACGGGACCCCGGTAGGGGCGGCGGGCATCGTAGGGTGATCCCTGCCAGCCTTCGACGATGCGGGCGCAACTGGAGCGGTCGGAGTCCGCGACCCGCAGCCCGGCGCGTCCCGCCTCCACCAGCCATCGCTGCGGGCTCCAGGACGGCCCGGTGAGACCCATGCCGTCGACGCCGTTGATCACGCGGCGCCCGAGGCTGCGCAGCCAGCTGACCATGAGCGCCCGGAACTCGGCTGCGGCGTAATTGCGATCTGCTGCACTGGATTTTGCGAACCGCGGGACCGGAACTGCCTCACTGCGTACCAGAACCGCGGCAAGGTCGGTGCTGTCGATCCGGCGCCCGCCGGGCAGGGCGATGTTCGTCGTCGCGGTTCCGCCCCGGTCGACCGCATGGGTCCACGCGGCGCCCGACAGGCTCGCGGGGGACACGACGCTCACGCGCAGATCGGCGTGGTGTGCGGCGATGGCCGAGGCCACCGCCGCAGCACCTGTGTCGCCGGGGTCGGCGACGATCACTACGTTGGCCACGTCAGCACGGCGCGGTGTCGAACTCTCGCTTGGCACTCGGGTCTCCCGAGGCCATGCGACCGGTCAGATTGCCCTGATCGCCGGCAGGCCCGCCGATCAGGTCGGGACGCAGATCGCTGCCGATGAACGGTTGCGCCGCCCCCGCAGCGACAGTGGCCTCCAGGGCCGCCACGCGAGCTTCGAGTTCGCCGATCCGGTCATATCCCGCAGCGGAATCGGCGTCGTAGTACTCCGCACCCGCGCCGAACCCGCCACCGCCGAGTTCGCCGCCACCGGGCCGGTCGAACGGTTTGTCCCCGGCAGCCTCCTTGAGGTCCTTGCCCTCCTTGGCGGCGTCCTTGCTGTCCTTGAGGCTCTCTTTGATGTCTTTGCGGCCGTCTTTGAGGTCCTTGGCCAGTTCTTTGATGTCTTTGCGGAGGTCTTTGATGTCCTTGGGACCGTCCTTGATGTCTTTGCGGCCGTCTTTGAGGTCCTTGGCCAGTTCCTTGGTGTCTTTGCGGAGGTCCTTGACATCCTTCGGACCGTCTTTGAGATCCTTCGGTCCGTCTTTGAGATCCTTCACCAGGGTCTTGCCGCAGTGCACGCTGATCGTCGCGGTCATCGTCGGCCCGGAAGGCGAGATGCTGGTGATCGATACGCACGTGTCCTGGCCGGCATACGACTTCGTATTGGGCGTGGAACCCGCCGTGAGCGACGTGTTGTTGCTGCTGCCCGGGTAGGGGTCGCCTGTGTCGCCGCGGTTGTGATTGAGCTCCAGGTCGCGGTTGCCGTCGGCTTGCAGCAGGGCCACCTTGTAGTGGTTCTCATCGGTGTTGCCGGGTTGGTTCTCGTCGATGTGCCACGCGAGTAGGCCGTCGCCGGGCAGGTCAGCGTCGAAGCCCGTCCGTTGGCGGTTTTCGACGAGGAAGTACTCCGGTCCAGCTGTGCCGTCCTTCCAGAGGCGCAGGAGATTGTGGCTCGTCTTTACGTCGGGAATGGTCACCGAACCGTTGGCGGTGATGCTGGTTACCGAGGCCCAACCCTGGTTCGCTTTGCACCACGCAGAGGGATGAGCCGGCACATCACCGCCGCCGTTCCAACTGCCGCCTGCCATCAGGCACCAGTTACCGATGCCTTCCGAGGTGTAATCGGTGTCGTAGAGGTCGGGGAAACCGAACAGCAGGTGGCCCAGCTCGTGGGCGCACACCCCGATCTTGGCGTCCTCCGGAATGGTCAGGTAGCCATAGATTTTGGTGCTGTCGGCGCTGTAGGCGGTGGCCAGCGTCGACTTGTGCGACCAGATGTCACCCGCGTTGCCGGTGACCTCCGCGCCCTGTCCGGCGTGCACGACGATGAAGGCATCGACATATCCGTTGCCGTCGTTGTCGTATGGCCCGAAGTTGACGTCGGGATCGGCGGCCACCGCCGCGTCGTGCGCGAGTTGCGGCGAGCGGAAGGCGCCGCCGCCCTTACCGATTCCATAGTTGTTGTTGGCGTACCACGCGAGCGTCTGCGGCATCTGGTACGGACCGACGACGTCGCCCGACAGTGACACCAGGCCGTTGGTGACCTCGTTGTAGTACTCCTTGACGCTGCCGTGCGGCAGCACCCCGGTTGAGAAGAACAGATCACGGAAGTGGTTTGCGTCGTTGCCCATCGCCTTGTCGGAGAACTGGACGAGCACGACGATCACCCGGACGGTGCCGCGCAGCGGAGCCCGGTCCGCTGCCGCGCGGCTGATCACGCTTACCGGCGTGCCCAGCGGAAACTCCTCGGGAGGGATGATCACGCCGTCGTCGAAACCGAGGCGGCGCGGTTTGCGTTCGAGGCCCAGGGCATTGGTTTCGGCACGGGTCCCGCGTTTTTTGACACGCTGAAGCTCGGCGGCCCAGCGGTCGCGGAGTTCCGGACTCGGACCGACCGCACAGAAGTCGCTGTAGCGGGCGATGACAGAGTGCTCGTTCTGGTTGGGCCGGGCGCCGCCGGTGGCGATCGCGTCGACAGCGCGGTGATGGGTGGCCCCTGGGGGCTCCCGAAACGGTTTGGTAGTCATGGATCGGGACAGTATTGAAAATTCGCACGGGTATCCCGAGTAGTCGACTACGTCATTTTGCTCCCACAAGATGCTCAATAACGCTGGTGCATGGTGGTATTCGCAAGTATCAGGTCATGGCGGCCGGTCGGTGACGACGACGCGGCGGGCGTGTCCTGAGCCGGGCATGGCGTGAATAGTATTGTGCACCAACGGTGTAGCCGATCGAGATGTGCCGCCCGCAACGGTGGAACTCTTTGCGTCTGCAAGCACGGCCACGGCCGCATCGCGCGACGTGCCAACCTGTGCCGCGGTTTGCAATGCCCGAGAGGGCATTTGAGACGTCGGCCGCGCGTGGCCGGCAGGATTGAGTACTCGTCTACTCGCGGCGGCGCTGCCCGGGACGGGCAGGAGGTTCGCCGGTGCGAAGATGGACAGGTGGCGATCTCTTCAATCCATGACGTGCAGTGGCGTGGCTTTGCCAGTGACAACTATGCCGGCGTGCACCCGGAAGTCCTCGCGGCGATCTCTGTGGCGAACGGCGGCCACCAGGTTGCCTACGGAGGCGATCGGTACACCGCTCGTCTGCAGGAGGTCATTCGCGAACAGTTCGGCGAACACGCCGAGGCGTTCCCGGTTTTCAACGGCACCGGTGCCAACGTCGTCGCGTTGACCAGCCTGCTCCCACGGTGGGGTGCGGTGGTGGCCGCGGCCACGGCTCACATCAACACCGATGAGGCCGGCGCCCCCGAGCGCATGACCGGTATCAAACTTCTCACGGTGCCGACGCCGGACGGCAAGCTGACGCCGGAGCTGGTGGCTCGTGAGGCGTGGGGATGGGGCGATGAGCATCGGGCTCAGCCGCTGGCCGTCAGCATCACGCAGAGCACCGAGCTGGGCACCGTCTACACGCCCGCAGAGGTGCGCTCGATCGCCGACTTCGCCCACGAGCACGGCATGGCAGTGCACATGGATGGCTCGCGGCTCTGGAACGCCGCGGCGGCCCTTGCCATGCCGTTTCGGGAGTTCACCGTCGATGCCGGGGTCGACATCGTGAGCCTCGGCGGCACCAAGAACGGTCTGCTCGGGGCGGAGGCCGTCGTCGTGCTGTCTGCCACCCCCGACACCGGCCTCGTCTATCTCAGGAAGCTGACCATGCAACTGGCCAGCAAGATGCGCTTCGCCTCGGCGCAGCTGCTCGCGCTGTTCGACGACGACCTGGGCCTGCGCAGTGCCGCGCACGCGAACGCCATGGCGGCTCGGCTGCGATCTGCGCTGGAGGCCGGCATCGCCGAGGGGGCACTACCCGGGTTGACGTTCACCCAACCCACCCAAGCGAATGCGATTTTCGCGACACTACCGATCACTGTCGCGGACCGGATCCATGAGCGTGTGCGGTTCTACGATTGGGACCGCGCCCGCGGCGAGGTGCGCTGGATGGCCGCGTGGGACACCACCGAAGCCGACGTCGACCGGTTCGTCGCCATCATCCGCGAGGAGTTCAGCCTCGGGCAGCGTTAGATCCAAACCCTCTCGGCCACAACATTTTCCGTTGCCAGCGACAGAGACGCCCAGCCGCGCGCGGTGACCGTTCTGCAACACGGCCGTGGCGTGTCCGGGCCGGACGCTCAGTATCGTTTCGGGTGATGGCTCGAGATCGATCAGGCGGCCTGCCCCGCTTCCGCAGCGGGGCGTGGATTGCGCTACCCGGACGCCGTGACCCGGCACCCCTTGCAGGCCAACGCAGCCGGACTTCCAGTGAGATCGGTGAAGTACACACCCGAAAGGTTCTCGACCTCACCATCCGGCTCGCCGAGGTGATGCTGTCGTCGGGGTCGGGCACCGCTGATGTGGTGGCCACGGCCAAGGATGTGGCACAGGCGTACCAGCTCACGGATTGCGTCGTCGACATCGCGTTCACCACCATCTTCGTGTCGGCTCCGCCGACCGCGGACGGTGCACCCGTGACCATCGTGCGATCGGTGCGGGCCCGCGCAACCGATTACACCCGGATGGCCGACCTGGACCGACTGGTCCAGCAGATCACCTCCGGCGAGGTCACGCTGGATCACGCCCATGAGGCCATGGACAGGTTGACCGAACGTCCCCATCCCTACCCGCGGTGGCTGGCGACAGCCGGGTGGGCCGGCTTTGCGCTCGGCGTTGCGATGCTGCTCGGCGGCACTTGGTTCACCTGTCTGCTGGCAGCGCTGACCGCCGCCGCCATCGACCGGCTCGGACGCGTCCTCAACCGGATGGGAACGCCGTTCTTCTTCCAGAACGTCGTCGGCGCGGCGGTGGCGACCTTGGTGGCGATCGGGGCGTACCTGGCCACCGGCGAGGGGCTCACCGCGCTTGTGGCCACGGGAATCGTCATGCTGCTGTCAGGACTGACGCTGGTCGGTGCGACGCAGGACGCGCTCACGGGGCACATGATCACTGCGGTTGCCCGGCTGAGCGAGGCGTTGTTCCTCACCGCAGGCATTGTCGTCGGCATCATTGCCGGCCTGCAGGTCGTCACCGTCGCCGGCATCGAGATCCGGTTGCATGTGGATTCGACGCTGACGTTCGTCACCGCGGACCGGCCGCTGCCGATCTTTCTTGCGGTCGTCGGCGCGGCGCTGGCCAGCGTGTGTTTCACGATCGCGAGCTACGCGCCGCTGCGCTCGGCCGCGCCCGCTGGACTCGCGGCCGGGCTCGCCGAGTTGGTGCTGATCGGCTTGGGCCTGGCCGGGTTCGGCCAACTGGTGGCGACGGGTATCGCGGCCATCGGCGTCGGTCTGTTCGCCACGTTGGTGTCGGTCCGGCGGCGGGCACCGGCGCTGGTGACCTCGACGGCAGGCATCATGCCGATGTTGCCCGGCCTGGCGGTGTTCCGTGCGGTCTTCTTCTTCGCCGTCGAGGACCGGTTCACCGACGGCGTTGCCCAGATGGTGGCGGCCGGAGCCACAGCCTTGGCGCTGGGCGCGGGTGTGGTGATGGGTGAGCTGTTGGGGTCCCCGCTGCGGCACGGCACCGGACGGATTCGTGATTTCTTCCGGATCGAAGGGCCGCCGGGCCTGCGGCGGGTGGTGGGTCGTGTCGCGCGACTACGCCCGGCCGTCACACCACAGTCGGAGCGCAGCCCGCGACGCCAACGGAACTTCGCGCTGAGACCGAAGCGCGCCTCGCAGCGCACTGCCGGGGAGGCTGGTGACGGCGAGGATCCCCGGCCGCATTGACGTTGCAGCGGCGTTGTCGAGTCTGACTGAGCCGCAGGGTCACCCGGCTCAGGTGAGCGGGATGAACCCGTCGTTGATCCAGACGCCCCAGTGGCCGCCCGAACCCCAGTCCCACCACACGACCGGCTGGCCCTGCCACGTCTGCGCCGGTTTACGCGGCGCCGAAGCCGGGGCCTCGAGCGATGGCGGCGGTGCTGCCGGATCGGCGCTCGCGGTGGCGGCGCCCAGACCGACTGCTGAGCCGGCGATCGCGCCTGCGACCGCGACGGCCGCCAGCGCTCTCTTGCTGGTGAGGATCATGTTTGCGTACCTCGGCGGTTGTTGCTGACGTCGGACACTTGAAGCTTAATCAGTCTAAGCGATCGGCACGCGGTCGAGTTCCCTTGGGGAAGGCCCGAAAAAAGGCCGACGAAAGATGTCGAGAACGTGGTCGCGGCTCCGTCCCAGAAGCGAACAACCAACTAGGGTCGCTCACCGAGCGGACCAGAAACGGAGAATGTCATGGCCAAGTACCTGCTGCTCAAGCACTACCGCGGCGCGCCTGCCGCGGTCAACGACGTGCCGATGGACCAGTGGACGCCCGCAGAGATCGAGGCGCACATCGGGTACATGAACGATTTCGCCGCACGCCTGCAGGAAAGTGGCGAGTACGTCGACAGTCAGGCACTCGCACCCGAGGGCGCCTGGGTGCAATACGGCGGTCAGGGCAAGCCGCCGGTGACCGACGGCCCGTTCGCCGAGACCAAGGACTTGATCGCGGGTTGGATGATCATCGACGTCGACTCGTATGACCGGGCGGTCGAGTTGGCAGGCGAGTTGTCGGCAGCTCCCGGCGCCGGAGGCGCGCCGATCCATGAATGGCTTGAGGTGCGGCCGTTTTTGACCCACACGCCGACTGTCACCGAGTAGATGACGGCCCACGCGATGGACGAGGCGCAGCTGCGGGATCTGATTCCCGGTGTGCTCGCGGCACTCGTCCACCGCGGCGCCGACTTCGCCACAGCCGAGGACGCCGTCCAGGAGGCGCTCGTCAAAGCCGTTGAGACCTGGCCGAATACCCCACCGGACGATCCCAAGGGCTGGTTGATCACGACGGCGTGGCGCCGTTTCGTCGATCTGGTCAGGTCCGACACCGCGCGACGCAACCGCGAGGACCGGCTGTGGGCCGAGCCGCCGCCCGGACCGACCACATCGACGGACGACACGCTGCACCTCTATTTCCTGTGCGCGCACCCCAGCCTGACGTCGTCCTCGGCTGTCGCGCTGACACTGCGGGCGGTCGGTGGCCTGACCACCCGCCAGATCGCCCAGGCCTACTTCGTGCCCGAAGCGACGATGGCTCAGCGGATCAGCCGCGCGAAGCGGACCGTCGGTGCTGTCCGGTTCGACCGTCCCGGTGATGTGCACACGGTGTTGCGGGTGCTGTACCTCGTCTTCAACGAGGGATACACCGGCGACGTCGATCTCGCCGTGGAAGCCATCCGGTTGGCCCGCCGGTTGGCGGCGGCGACGGACGATCCGGAGGTCGGCGGTCTGCTCGCACTGTTCCTGCTCCACCACGCACGACGCGCGGCCAGGACCCGCCCGGACGGCAGCCTGGTGCCGTTGTCCGAACAGGACCGCGGTCTGTGGGAACGCGAACTCATCGCCGAAGGGGTCGCGGTGCTGCAGGATGCGTTGGCGCATGACCGACTGGGGGAGTACCAGGCTCAGGCGGCCATCGCGGCGCTGCATGCCGACGCGCAGAGCGTCGAGGAGACCGACTGGGTGCAGATCGTCGAGTGGTACGACGAACTCGTCCGGCTCACCGACAGCCCGATCGTCCGGCTCAACCGCGCTGTCGCAGTCGGCGAAGCCGACGGACCGCGGGCCGGGCTCGCGGCGCTGGCGCAGCTCGATTCGACGTTGCCGAGGTACCTCGCGGCCGCCGCGTACCTGCACGAACGATCCGGCGATCTCGATACGGCGGCAAGGCTTTACGCCGAGGCCGCGACGCAGGCGCAGAATCTGGCCGAGCGCAACCACCTCACTCTGCAGGCGGCGACTCTGCGCCAGCGGCATAGTGGAACATTCGACGTGAGATAGGTGCGCCGAGCCGATGTGTGCGACGATGCCTCTACCCTCGGCTCGTTCGTGATGAACTCCGGGGCCGCAACCGATTCCCACGGGGCAACAGAGAGGACCGCCGGATCGATGACCCAGCGCCGTCGCACGCTCGCCACCAGCACTGTGAAGTTCGCGATCGCAGGCGTGGCCGCGGCCGGTGCCGTCCTGGCCCCCGCCGTCCCGGCGTTCGCTGATCCCGCCGCGCCCACACCCACACCGGCTCCGTCAGATCCGGCCGCCGCGGCCCCCGGCCAGGTTGTCGTGTCGAACGACGGCCCCGCCGGTCCGCCTGCCGCGCCGCCGGTTGGCCCGCCCCAGGTCCCTGAGATCGCGAATCCCGTCTACGGCTCCGGCCAGTACGGTTCGGGGCCGATCGGGTCGTTGCGGGATTTGTGGCACCAGGCCCGCGACCCGTACGCCTTCCAAGAACCCGACGTGGCCGGCGGCGTCGCGCCCCCGCCCGGCGCGGGTCCCGCACCGAAACTGCCGCCCGGGTACGTATCGATCAATGCGCCAGGGTCTGAGACCCCGGTGACCGCGCCTGCCCCGGGCAGTGCGCCTGCCGGTCCGGCGCTTCCGCCCGGCTACTACCCGCTGAACGGTCCGCCGCCACCGGGGTACCAGTACGGCAACTCACCGGGTGGTCAGCCGCAACCGCCCGCGCCCGGCGAGCCTGTGACCGCCCCTCCGGCATCCTGACGGTCTCCCACCGCGAACATTCACCTGGCCGACCGATGTCGGCTGCTCGGCCTCGCGCTCGCGTCGCCTCTGAGTGATGCGCCCATGCCGCGACACTTGCGCGGCCCGGCGTGGACCTGGCCTCGTGCAGCGGCAGATCGGGTGGCTTGCTGGATTCTGACACGCCCGTGGGTCAGACCTCACTAATCACATCCACCTCATATATCACACCCGTAACAATAATCATTTTTGCCACTGCAGCACCTTTGAGACAGTGCGTATCAAAGCCACCATTTGTCACAGGAATTCGGCCAAATTGTGTGAGTGCCGACGGTGGCCGCGGCTGGTTCGTATCGATATAGGAAGCCTTCTGAGCTGCGACTATGCAGGGAGTTAGGCCCCACTGGCCTCATTTGGCACATAACTATTAAATAAACTCAAAGAAGACAATTAGACTCTCTAGCACGTCTGATTAACTCACGCCTCGTTGGTAAACTCTGTATCACGATGGGGGTGGGGAAAAGCGTCTCGCCCTTGCCTTTGACGGCGTGCGCCTCGGCGCACGGCCCAATGAAGGGATCGACATGCTCGTGCGAAAGATCGTCACGGTGCTCGCGATCATCGGTGCGATGGCCGTGGCCCAAACAGCCCTGCAAATCCCGGCCGCCGGCGCTGAACCCAACTGGGACGCGATGGCTCAATGCGAATCGGGTGGCAACTGGGCGGCCGACACCGGTAACGGCTTCTACGGAGGGCTGCAGTTCACCCCGGCCACGTGGGCGGCCAACGGCGGCATGGGTTCGCCGGCGGCCGCGCCTCGTGCCGAGCAGATCCGGGTTGCACGCAACGTCCTGCAGACACAGGGACTCGGTGCCTGGCCGGTCTGCGGTGGACCGGTCGGCATGGCCTCGGGAACGTGTCGTTCGATGGTGGCCTGGATTCCCATCGGGCGACTGCCGCGGTTGTGCACCCTGCTGCTCAACCCGTTCGGCTGAGCGGGTACCTAACCGACTGGCTTGCGGGCCCGCAGGGTGTAGCTGAGCGGTGCTACGCCCGATCGCGTGGCCAGTGCCCACTCGCCGTTGGGACGCAATGTCATCTGGCCGGGTAGTGCCTCCCACGGCACGCTGTCGTGCTCGACGAACATCTCCAGCCGCAGGCCGGCATCGAGCACGCCGGTGATGATCTCACCGATGGAGTGATTCCACTCGTAGGTCTTGGTCGCCTCCAGTGGCGTGGTGGTCGGCACGTAGGTCGACGCGTCATCCCATTCCAACGGTGTCTCGCGCTCGAAGTACGAAAACCGCAGATGCAGGTCGTCGTCGAGGGTTTCGTCCATCGCCCACAGGATCGGGTGACCCTCGCGGATGTGGACGACGCCTCCCGGAGCGAGCAGCGCGGCCACGACGTTCGCCCATTGGCCGACATCGGGCAGCCAGCACAGCGCGCCAACGCCCGTGTAGACCAGATCGAAGCTCCCGACCGGCAGTACGGCGGTGGCGTCGCGGACGTCTGACTGGACGAAATCCACGGTGTCACCCGTCTCGGCCACCAGTCGTCGGGCCTCCTCGATCGAGCGCCCGGAGAAGTCCAGGCCCGTCACTGCGGCACCGAGCCGGGCGAGCGAGAGGGTGTCGGTGCCGATGTGGCACTGCAGATGTACTGCGCGCACGCCGTTGATGTCGCCGAGCCGGGGAAGGTCGAATCGTACGACGTGGGAGAGCGCCGACCGGTCTTCGATGAACTGCTGGACTTGGTATCCGGAACCGTCACGGGCAGCGTGCACCCCGGCACGATCATCCCAGTTGGCACGGTTCGCGTCGAAGAAGTCGGTCATCATCCTCACAGCCGTCGGACATCGAGCGCGGTCTCGGTCACCGCGCGGTTGGGTGCGTCAACGAAATATGCACCCGCCGAGGGGTTTTCGGCGACTGCTTCGGTGAACTCGGTACCGCGGTAGAGCACGCCCGCACCGTCGTCGGTGGCGTAGGCCGCCGGCAGCACGTTGTCGCCGACGAGCTTGTGCAGCAAGGGGCGACGTTGGCCCTCTGAGTCGTAATGCACGCCGTTCGCGTACGGAACGAAGCCGAGGCCGTTGTCGAGAGGCTGCAATTGAGGTCCGAACGAGTCTGTCGTGCCGCCGATGTGCCAGCAGATCGAACCGGCCGATATCCCGGTCAGGACGACGCCGGCCTGCCATGCGGTGCGTAGAGCTACATCGACGCCGTGCAGTCGCCACATCGCGAGGAGCCCGGCGACGCTGCCGCCGAACACCCACACGACATCGTGGGCAAGGAGATGTTCGGTGATGTCCTCGACATTGGGCATGGGGAACAGCGACACATGTGAGGGGGTGAAGCCGCGTGCCTGTGCCGCCTCGGTGAGGTAGTGCAGGACCGCCTTGTCGTCACCCATTGCCGTCGCCAAGAGGCAGAGGCGCGGGGATCGGCCGGTCACGCCGGACAGTTCGACGGCGAAGTCGGTGAGGGCGGTGAAGGCGAACCGGGTCCTGCGGCCCGCTCCGATACCGCCGCTCGTCGCCAGAATCGTCGGCACGTCTGCGGGCATAGCCCGACCGTAGGCGTTGGCTTCTCGCGTCGACAAGCGGTTTTCGTTGCGCCTGATTTTTCGCTGAGAGTTTGGATTAGATAGACCACCTCGGCAAGTTAGCGATATATCGTGATATTGACGCGATGCAGCGTTGAACCGAACAGTTGAAGACCTCACGAGAGGGAGGCAGACATGTTTCACGGTGGATTCCCCGGCGGATTCGGGTTCGGCGGAGCGGGTTTCGGCCCCTTCGGCGGAGGGTTCGGTGGGCACGGCTTCGGTGGTGGTTTCGGCGGCCCCGGATGGGGCGGACCGGGTTTCGGCGGCCACGGCTTCGGCCGCGGTAAGTTCGCGGCGGCAGCGACCGCAGCTCTGCTGCTGGACGGTCCCGCCGACGCCGCAGAGATCACCCGGCGGGTTACCGAGGCGACTGACGGCGCCTTCACGCCGCCCGAAGGTGCTGCGGAGGTGGGCATCGGCTTGTTGGCGGGCCGCGGCGTGGTGACCGTCGAGGACGGTGTCGCAACGCTGACCGAGTTCGGCGAGAACATCTTGGCCTGGCGGGGCATCAACAGCGATACCGCGCATGCGTTCCTGGCGCAGGCTTCGAAGTTCGCCGGTGTCCTCAAGCTCCGCAAGGAGTTCTTCGAGGTCGCCGGTCTGGCCCGCACGATCATGTGGACCGGAACGGACGAACAGCGGGAGAAACTGGAGGAGGCGAGGAATACGATCCTGGCCGCCGTCACCGACGCCAAGCGGTCGCTCTACGCAGCTCTCGCGCAGGGCTGATTCGACACTGTTTCGGCGCGGCCGCGCTCCGGGCGGCCGCGCCGAAACTGCTTGTGTTGCTTGTGCCTTCGTGCAGTCAGTCGAGCGGTGCGCTCACGTCCACTGATCCCAGGGCACGCTCCAGTCACCGTTCTGCCACAGCTGCAACGGTTTTCCGCCGGTGTTCTTGACCTCGACGACATCGCCGGGCACCGAAAAGTTGTAGAACCAAGCGGCGTTGTCGTGGTTGAGGTTCAAGCAGCCGTGGCTGGTGTCGGTCTTCCCTTGTGCCCAGACCGTGGCCTCGAGCTCATGCAGATAGACGCCGTCCGAACTGATCCGCACGGCGTAGTTGATCGACTCCTTGTACCCGAGGTGCGAGTTGATCGGTAGTCCGTAGGTGGACGAATCCATCACCACGGGGTTGCTCTTGTCCATGACGGTGTAAACACCGGGCTGTGTCCAGAAGCTCAGTGTCTTGTCGCCGACCTTCTCGGTGCCGCCGCGTCCCATGGAGGTGGGCATGGTGCGGACCAGAGCGCCGCCGTCATAGACGCTGACCTGCTTGGTCGCATCATCGGCGATCGATACGTGTGACGCCCCGATGGTGAACGTCAACGGCGCGTCCTGGCCGACAGTAACCACGGTGCCAGGGGCGTAGTACTGCGGCGGGCGCCAATGTGCGGTGTGGTCATCGACCCAGTGCCACGCCCCGGCTACCGGAGGATCCGTGGTAACCGCAAGTTGGCGCTCGGCGGCGCCACGGTCGTCGACGGGGCCGGCAAAGTGTGCAACCACGACCATCCCGACCCCGTAAGTCGCGCCTGCCTGCAGCGGCGCACCGGAGGTTCCGGTCAGCGACACCGGAGGCGGGCCCGGATCGTCCGCGCGCGCCGTCCCTGTCGGTGCGCACAGCAGTGCTGTCAGTGCTGTCGCCACCGAAGCGAGCAGCATTGAAGTCCGCACTGCACTCACCATTGGCCATACTCCGATTCACGAATTCGGACCCCAGGTCGGATCCAGTCGTTAGGCATCCTAGCCATCGTGCCTGTCAGCGAACCTGTGACGCGGCGCGCTCGCTGATCGGCACGACGTGATGCCAGGACCTACGGAGTGTGCGGGGTGACCGGACTGCCTACCGGCAGCCGCTGGCGTTGACCCACCGCCCGTTGTAGCCGATGCAGCCGCTGATGGGAGGCGGCGGAGGGGGAGGCGG
>NZ_LZTB01000021.1 GCF_001665685.1 Mycobacterium sp. 852013-50091_SCH5140682 | reverse complement strand
GGGCACCGGGGGGCTGCTCCCCCCCCCCCCCGCGGGGGGTGGGGGCGGGCGTGGCCCGGTCCAGGGGGGCCCGGCCCCCCCCCCCCCTCCCCGACGACACCATCCGCCTGCTGTGGGTGGCTGCCGCGGCGGTGATCGGCTACGCGGTGACGACGTTCACGGTGACCGTCGGGGTGCTCGTCGGCGGTGCCGGCGCGGGGTTCTTCGGAGGTCACATGGTTGCCACCATCTGCTGGATCGTGGTCGCGGCCGGGTTGTTGTACTACGCCGCGCGCTTGCCCAAGGCGCAGCGGTCGCTGCCGATCGGTGGTGGTCTCGCGCTGGTCGCCGCGGCGATGGCCAAGCTGTTCCTCTTCGACCTGGGCACCCTCGACGGGATCTTCCGGGTCGCGGTGTTCATAGTGGTGGGGCTGGCGCTGCTGGGGATGGGGGCCGGATATGCGCGCCTGCTCAGTCAGCAGGACAGGAACGACAGTCAGCTGACCGAACCTCAGGGGTAATCCCGGTCACATGACATCATTTCTGGATTGATTCCAGAAAAGGTGTCGTTGGAACTGGCATGAGCACACGTCGAATCGAAACAGATATCCAAGGTTTCCACGCCACACCGCAACTGAGCGCTCATCTTCAGCAGGTGCTCGTCGACCTGATCGAGCTCGGGCTGCAAGGCAAGCAGGCGCACTGGAACGTCGTCGGCACCAACTTCCGCGATCTGCACCTGCAGCTGGACGAACTGGTCGATTTCGCCCGCACCGGCAGCGACACCATCGCCGAGCGGATGCGCGCGCTGAACGCCGTGCCCGACGGCCGTTCCGACAGCGTCGCCGCGACCACCACGGTGCCGGAATTCCCTGCCTACGAACGAAATACGACCGAGGTGGTCGATCTCGTCACCACCCGCATCTACGCCGTGGTCGACACCATGCGCAGGGTGCACGATGCGGTCGACGCCGAGGACCCGAGCACCGCGGACATCCTGCATCAGCTCATCGACGGGCTGGAGAAGCTGGCCTGGTTGATCAAGTCGGAGAACGGCAAGGTCTAACCGGTCTCGACGGCCGCTCGCACCTCGTCGTCGCGGCGGCCGACCAGGTACCAGGTCCGCATCACGCCCTTGCCCTTGATGTCGACCTCGCCGCGTTCTTCGAGCACGAAGCGGTCGCTGATGCGCTCATAAACGTTCTGCGGCACCTGGATTCGGCCGGCGACGTCGGTGGTCTCCATGCGCGACGCGACGTTGACGGCATCGCCCCACACGTCGTAGAAGAACTTGCGGGCGCCGACGACGCCGGCCACGACCGGGCCGGAGGCCAGTCCGATGCGCAGCGGGACCGCTCGGCCCTGTGGATCTTTGAGATCGGCGACGGCATCAGCCATGTCGAGGGCAAAGCACGCCAACGCCTCGATGTGGTCGGTCCGTGGTTTGGGCACGCCGGAGACCACCATGTAGGAGTCTCCGCTGGTCTTCACCTTTTCCAGATCGTGCTTGTCGACAAGGGCGTCGAGATCGGTGTAGAGCCGGTCGAGGAAACGCACCAGGTCCGCAGGAGGAGTGTCGCTGGCGCGGCTGGTGTACCCGGCGATGTCGGCGAACAGAATCGACGCGTCGTCGTACTTGTCGGCGATGATGGTGCGGGCCGGATCCTTGAGCCGGGCGGCAACCGTGGCCGGCAGGATGTTGGTGAGCAGTTGCTCGGAACGCTGGTATTCGGCTTCCATGGCGGCCTCGGCACGGGCGTTTTCCCGCAACGCCACCCACACCGTCGCGAAGACCATCACGGTCGCCGACACTGTCGTGACCACGAACCCGAACCGCAGCGTCCACGACGGGCCGAGGCCGCGGTCGACCGGGGCCAAGAACGCCAGCGCGATCGACGCGATCACCCCCGCCCCGACCAGCACAGCCGCCAGACCGATGCGCTCGATGCCGAGGACCAGGACCACCAACGAGGCCGACACCAAGAAGTACAGCTGCAGGCCCGAACCGGTCCCGACCTGGTAACACATCACCGACACCGAGACGTAGGCGACGACGAAGAAGCTCAACGGTGCGATCAGCTCGCCGAACCGGTACAGCAGGGGCACCAGGACGAACAGCGCCGCGAACACGAGATTGAGAAACCCGACGCGCCAGATGGCCCCGCCGACGACAAGTTGGAACAAGCCGAAAAAACCCGACACCGAAGCAGCGATCCACGTCGCGACGGTGAGCACGCGAAGCCGGCTGGACAGGCTTTCCGCGTAGTGCGCCGTGCGGGCGGGCAGCTGGCCGCTGAACACCAGCTCGGGCATGCAAACCGAGCGCCGGAACTCGCTGACCGCCACATTGAGAGGGTAACTTCGCCGACCGGTCAGTCGGTCGACATTCGGGCAGCGTCCCGCGCGCGCAGCGCCAGCCACAGCTCATGCCGATCATGCACGGAGTCGAGCCTGCGACCGGTGAGCCGCTCGATGGCGTCGACGCGGTTGCGCATCGTGTGCCGGTGCACCTGCAGGGCCGCGGCCGCAGGTGCCCATTGCCCGTTGTTCTCCAGGAACACCGTCAGGCTGTGCAGCAGCTCGGCCGAGCGATCGGCCGCGTCCAGCGGGCCCAGCACCGCGTCGGCGAAGGCGCTCAGCGGCTCGGGGCCGACCGCCGTGAGCAGCAGCCGGCTGCTGGCGATCTCTTCGGCGGGCATGTGCCTGCCGTTCACCCGGCTGGCGGCCAGCGCCGAGCGGGCCTGCCGCAGCGACACCGCCAGGGCGCCGGGCCGCGCCCCGATCCCGATGCCCGCCGCGCGGTGTCCGGCCAGGGTGCCGAGCACGCCCGGTAGATCGGTCCCGCGCGGAACCGCGAGCTCGACGACGTCGTCGACGACCCGAACGAGCGCGTCGGGCAACGTGATCAGCAGATCCGCCGCGAGATCATCGGCGTCCTGCGGCGCCGCCACCGCCGCGGCACGCAGATCCACATCGGGTACGCCGACCGCGGTCAGCCACCGCGCGGCCACTACGTCGTCGACGGTGGCCCGGGCAAGGCGCTCCAACACCTGGGCGCGTCCGCGGCGCTGGCCGGAATCAAGCCCATGACGACGTTCGATCTCAAGCGACAGCAGCGACACCAGGTCGCCGGTAATCTGTTGTGCCACAGGCATTTCCGATGGACCGTCGAGCAGCAGCCAGGCGCGAAGCCTACGGGCGCCCAAGCCGTGCAGTTCGCGCCTGCGGCCGCCGCTGATATCGACGGCCGCGGCTCCCAGGCCGTGGTCGCGTACCGCCGTCAGCTGATCGGCGAGAGCCGCCGCGAGTTCGTCGCCGCCAGGGTCGGATTCGGCCAACACCCGGCCCAGTAGATCGATCACCACGCCGGAGCGTCCGGTCGCGGTGCGATGCGCGGCCAGGATCCCGAGCCTGTCTCTTATACACATCTGACGCTGCCGACGATCGCAT
>NZ_LZTB01000020.1 GCF_001665685.1 Mycobacterium sp. 852013-50091_SCH5140682 | reverse complement strand
GCGATCTCTTCGCCGACCTTGGTCGCCGCCGCGGTCATGATGTCCAGGTTTCCAGCGTAGGGCGGCAGGTAGTCACCCGCACCCTCCACCTCCACGAAGATGGTGACGAGGTGGTTGCCGCCGTTGACCACCGACGGCTCGTCGAACTGCGGCTCGTTGAGCAACCGGTAACCCGGCACATACGTCTGCACCTCGGCCACCACCTCCTTGACCGACTGCGTGATCGCGCCATGATCAGCATCCTCCGGGATCGCGCAGAAGATGGTGTCGCGCATGATCATCGGCGGCTCGGCCGGGTTGAGGATGATGATCGCCTTACCCTTGTGCGCCCCACCGATATCGCGCACACCGGCGCTGGTGGTCTTGGTGAATTCGTCGATGTTGGCCCGGGTTCCCGGGCCCGCCGAAGCCGACGACACCGATGCCACGATCTCGGCGTACGGCACGTCCACGACACGGCTCACCGCGTACACCATGGGGATGGTCGCCTGCCCGCCGCAAGTGACCATGTTGACGTTGGGTGCGTCCAGATGCGCCCGCAGGTTCGCCGGCGGAATCACCCCCGGACCGACAGCGGCCGGGGTCAGGTCGATGGCACGGATGCCGGCCTCGGCGTAGCGCGGTGCCGCATCGCGATGCACGTAGGCACTGGTGGCCTCGAACACCAGATCCGGCTTTTCATCTTGTGCCAGAAGCCAATCCACGCCCTCATGGCTGGTTTCCAAACCCAGCTTGCGCGCCCGGGCCAGACCTTCGGACTGCGGGTCGATGCCGATCATCCAGCGTGGCTCCAGCCACTGCGAACGCAGCAATTTATACAGCAGGTCGGTGCTGATGTTGCCCGACCCGACGATGGCAACTGACACTTTCTCAGCCATATTCGGCTCCCTTATTCGAAACTCAGTCTTACTGAACCTAACCCGGTGAAGTCGGCAACGAAATCGCTGCCGGGAGGGGCATCTATCGCACGCGTGCACGAGCCCGGCAACACGATGTCACCGGCCTTCAAACGCACCCCGAAACTCTCCACCTTGCGGGCCAACCAGGCCACCGCGGTCACCGGATTGCCCAGCACCGCATCGCTTCGCCCCTCGGCGACCACCTCGCCATGGTTGGTCAGCACCGCATCGATATTGCGAATATCGATGTCCTTGGGCGACACCCGTGCCTCGCCCAGCACCCACCCGGCCGACGACGCGTTATCAGCGATGGTGTCGCACAACTTGATCTGCCAGTTGGTGATCCGGGTGTCGATCAATTCGATGGCCGGCGCGAACGCGGCAGTCGCCGCGAGCACGTCTTCCTCAGTGCACCCCGCCCCCGGCAGATCGTCGGCAAGGATGAACCCCACCTCGACCTCAACCCGCGGATACAAATACTTCGACGACTTGACCGGCACATCCTCGAAGACCTGCATCTCATCAAGGAGGTGTCCGTAATCCGGCTCGTCGACGCCCATCATGTCCTGCATCGCCTTGCTCGACAACCCAACCTTGTGACCGATCACCTTGGCGCCCTCGGCCACCCGCGCCCGGATGTTGATCAACTGGATCTCATAGGCATCCACCACATCAATCTCGCCGTACCGATCAGTCAGCGGAGTCATCGGAACCTGGCTGCGCTCAGCCTGAGCCAAGTCTGCCGCCAGCTGATCACGAACCTCGACGCTAAGCATTGTG
>NZ_LZTB01000019.1 GCF_001665685.1 Mycobacterium sp. 852013-50091_SCH5140682 | reverse complement strand
CTTGGAGGAAGCAAGGTGGTGTTCGACTTCCGCAAGCGTCTTGTCGCCGGGTTCTACGCGATGCGGCAGATGCTCGCCGAGCGCGCCACCGTGGCTCCGGTCATCGCGCTGCCGTCGAAGCGCGAGTTGGCGCAGATGGTCATCGACGCCGAAGACCGCGCCGACCGCGAGCACGCTGCTCGCATCGAAGCCGAAGGCCGCGCAAAGGAACTCGAGGCGCCGGCGTCGGCGTGGCAGCACATGGCCAGCTCGCAGGGCGACTACATGGTGCGCGACGCCGCCAAGGTGCTGTCGCGCGACCCGAACATCGAGATCGGCCAGCAGCGTCTGTTCAAGTTCATGCAGGCCGAAGGCTGGATCTACCGGGAGAACGGTGCGTGGAAGCCGTACCAGACGCAGATCCAGACCGGTCGCCTGGCCGAGAAGCTCAACCGCCCGTACCTCAACGAGCGCACCGGTGAGATGGAGGTGCCTCCGCCGTCGGTGCGGATCACGCCGAAGGGCCTGGCGGAGCTGCACAAGCGCCTGGGCGGCGGCGACGACCCCGCATTGGTGGCGGCATCGTGACCGCGCTCATCGAAAAGTTGCTGCTGACAATCCCGGAGACGGCGGAGCTGCTTCGGGTGCATGCAGCGACCGTCTACCGACTGTTCGATAAGGGTGAATTGCGTTGGGTGCGGGTCGGTTCACGCCGCCTGGTGACCCGGGCTGAGGTGGATCGGTTCATCGCCGAGCACACGCAGGTATCGGCATGAGCACCTGCATCACTGGTTTGGGTATGGCGATCGAGGCGCACAACCGCCCGTTCTCGGGCGCTGCGCAGCGCCGTAACGGCCTGTCCGCCACGCAGGCACCGCTGCCGGACACCTACGACGCGGCGATTGCGGAACTGCAGGCGACCCGCGAGGAACTGGCCGACGTTCTGGCCGAGCACGACAATTTCGCCCCGCTGCTGCGATTCGCGCACGAGGCGAACACCGTCATGGCCCGCGAGATGAGTGAACTGATCGCTGATCGTGAGCAGATCCGCGATGAGCGAGACGAGTTGCGGGTCCGTGTCGACGAGTTGACCACCGAGAACGAGGACCTGCTGGAGCGGGTGGAGTTCCTGGGTAAGGAGCCTGTCGAGGGTCGACGCGGCGCTGCGGCGGTGGCGCCGTGATCACCCACCTGTTGCGTGGCGCAGCCGATTTCATCGACGCGGTCAACCAGGCGCGCGCCGAATTGCGCACGGGGTTTTCTGAGCGTGAGGCCGGCGACTACCTCGACGCCGCCGGGCTGGCTGATGCGATGGTGCCTGACGAGTTCGTGGACGAAGCGGTGCTGCCGGCTGATTCCGACGCTGTGACCGCCGCGTGCCGGGCCGTCATGGAGTGGGTCGATCGACCGGAAAACGATGCCGCGCTGATCGGTTGCACGCCTTCGATGGTTGCCGGGGTCGCGGTGAATGCCTATCGGGCGGCACTGCTTTCGGTCGGTCACGCGGACCTCGCTGCACACATCACCGGAATTCAGGTCAGTTGCCTGCGACGCGGCATGGCGGTCGACGCGACCTACGACGAGATCGCCAGCGATCTGCTCTCCGACTACTCGATCACCAAGAAGTAGGGCCCCGTGCTGCGTCACCAGCTCGGAGCCCTCGACACCAGTAACACCCCATCGAAAGGAACACCAGTGCCAGGCATCGACCGTACCCCAATCGACGGCTTGATACGCCACACCGAGCGCGAACCCTTCGGCAGCAGAGGTCATCTCGGTACCACCCTCTACATGAACGACCGAGTAGACGTGTATGCCGCGATGGACGACGACGGCAGGGTCACCATCCACATCGGTGGCGGCGGCGGGTCGTCTTCGATGTCGTTCTCCGCGGCGCAGTGGGATCTGATCATCGCCCACGTCAACGCCGTTCGCGCAGAGGCTGCAGCGTGACGGCGCGGGTGGTGCGCCGCGTCCTGGCGCTCATCGTGTACGGCGCCATCCTGGCGGCCGTCGGAACCCTATGGGCCACCGGCGCGAAGGCCTCACCGAACGTGGGTTGCGAGACGATCGCCGCGCCTGGCCTGCTGGCGTGGGGGCAGAAGCGCACCATCTGCGACGGCCCCCGCCGCGCTGACGGGAGTTGGTGGCGCACTCGGCAGTACTGGACGCCAGCGCATTACGTGCCGGTGTCCTGCTACCGCTGGTCCTGCTCGGGTGGTTACTCGGTCGGTGACAGCGTCGCGCGCTACGAGGAATACGCGGTCACCGACGCCACGGTTTTGCCGGATGAGCCGGGTTGGCTGCCAACCGGATCGGTGGCGATCCGATGACGGCGCTGCAGCCGGTGTGGACGCCGGCCGATTTCGACGCAACCGTGGCTGCTCTCCGTCTGCACCAGGCGGTTTCGGTGCCTGGCGGTGGGATCATTCTGCCGCCGAAGCGCGGCCGCAGGTACAAAGGCATGCACCGCGCCAACAGGTTCAGCCGCACCGTCGCAGACCTGGGCGGTGCGCAATGAAGCCGCCCGTCGTTGACCAGACACTCGACTCGAACCTGGATCGCGTCGCCGACGTCGCGCTGGGGCTAGCGGTGAAGATCCGCGACGACGACCCTCGTCGGCTGTTCGAGGAGCTGCGGCTGCTGGCGCAGCGGTACCCCGCGAAGTACGCCCAGATCACCATGGCGCTGGCCGCTTTCGTGAATCCCGACGAGGGTATCGGGGCGCTGCAGCAGCGCGTCGAGGCCATCACGGAGTCGCGCGTGGGCCGGCACATGTCGGCGGTGGCGTCGTGACGCGGGCACTGTGGTTGGCCGCCTGGGCGTTCGGACTCGTCGGCGCCATCGCGTACCTGGCGCTGTGGCGCGAATTGTTCGTAACCGCCACGGTTCTCGCCGCGCTGGCGGTCATCGCCTGGGGTTTCCGCGTCCACCCGGACCCCGACGACTGGTGGACAGAGGAATCAGAAGACCAAGCAAGGGGTGAATCGGTGATGGCGTACGAATTCGAGGCCGACGAGTGGGCAAGGGCAAACCACCAGCTGAGCGAAATGGACCGGGCCACAACCGGCATCGCCAGTAGGCAATCGGCCGGCATGTGCGGAGATGTGGACGACGTGCGCTACGGGGGAGCCGACTACCGATGACCGTCGCACCGTTCTGGGCCGAGTTCGCCGAACTGGCCGGCCACTACAAGGACCGCGAAGAGTGGCTCGAGCTGCGCCGCACCGGTATCGGATCGTCGGACTGCTCGGCCGTGCTGGGGCTGGGGAAGTACGGTTCGCCGTTCTCGGTGTGGGCTGACAAGACGGGCAAGTCGCGGCCGGACGACGAGACCGAGGCGATGATGTGGGGCACCCTGCTGGAGCCCGTCATCCGCGCCGAGCTCGCGCGTCGACTGGGTGTCGACATCGTGGAGTGCCCGACGCTGCGGTCGCTGGAGCGGCCGTGGCAGCTGTACAACCCCGACGGTCTGATCCTCGACCAGAACGCCCTGGTTGAGATCAAGAACGCGTCCGCGTGGCTGGCTCACGATTGGGAGGACGGGGAGGTCCCTGACCACGCAGAACTGCAGATCCAGCACGGGTGCGCGGTCACGGGCGCGGATGGCGCTTACGTCGCTGGCCTGATCGGTGGGAACCGGCTGCGGTGGGAGTACGTGCCGCGCGACGACGAGCTAATCGCCACGATCAACGCTGCAGAGCAGCACCTGTGGGACACGTACATCGTGCCGGACGTGGCCCCGCCCATCGACGGGTCGGACGCGACCGCCGAGGCGATCGCCGCGCGCTGGCCGCGCCGGTTCGACGTCATCGAAGTTTTGGACGACGAGCGACTGCCCGAGGTTGAGGCCGCGATGGTCGCCTACCGATCGGCGCTCGACGCCGAGAAGTCGGCGAAATCCGAGAAGGCGCAGGCCGTCAACCAGTTGACCGACCTGTTGCAGGGAGCCGACGCCATCACCGACGCGGCCGGCCGAAAACTGGTTGCGCTGCGGCGCGGCATCTTCCGCGAAAAGGCATTCCGCGAGGAGCAGGACGACGCCGGCTGGCTCCACAAGGTCGAGGTGATCGACAAGGACCGGCTCAAGGCCGAGGACCCCGAGTTGTACCGCCGCTATCAGGCGGCGTCCGTTTACCTACCGAAAGGGAAATAACCACCATGGCACGTGATTTGGCGCAGCGCGCGAGGCAGTCGGTCGCACAGCAGGCCGACGGCAAGGATCTCCGCCAGCAGTTGGTGAAGATGCAGGAACAATTTCAACGCGCCATGCCGAAGGGTGTGGAGGCGGTGCAGCTGATCCGCGACGTCATGACCTGCATGCAGCAGACACCGAAGCTGGCCCAGTGTGACATTCCGTCGGTGCTGGGTGCGGCGATGACGTGCGCTCAGTTGGGTCTGCGGCCTGGTGTGGGGGCCTTGGGGCAAGCGTGGATTCTGCCGTTCTACGACAACAAGACTCGTGGCCAGCGGGCCCAGTTGATCATCGGCTACAAGGGGTACGTCGAGCTGGGCCACAGGTCGGACCGCATCGCGTCGCTGCACTCGAGGATCGTGTACGCCAACGACCTGTTCGAGGTCGAATACGGTGCCGCCGAGGACAAGTGGTTGCACAAGCCTTGCCTGGACGGTGAGCGCGGCGACACGAAGCTGTTCTACGCGGTAGGCAGGCTGGCCAACGGTGGCTACTCGCTGACCGATCCGATGACTGTCGCGGACATGGAGAGGCACCGCGACAAGTTCGCGATGGCCCGAAACCGTGAAGGCCAGATTGTGGGCCCGTGGCGGGATCACTTCGACGCCATGGGGCAGAAGACGATGCTGCTGCGGCTGATGGCGTTGATGCCGAAGTCGACCGAGATGCAGCGAGCGATGGACAACGACGGCAGTGTCCGGGTGGATCTTGCCGCGGGCGCGATCGATACCCCGACGCACATCGACGGCGAAGTGATCGGCGACCCGGTGGATGAACCGCAGGAGGAGCGGCGGGAATCGATCGACGTGACCGGCCCAGCCCAGGACACCGCTGTGCAGATGGCATCCAGGGAGCAGCTGGACCGCATGGCGCAGATCCAGAAGTCGGAGAAGTACGACTCCGAAGACGAGTGGTTCTCCTACCTCGGTGATGCGGCCGGGGTGAAGGCCAGGCGTACGGCGGATGTGACGTACGACGAAGCCGCCGCGGTTATCTCACTGTTCGACGGGCCGGGCGCATGAGCCTCACATACGACCAGACGCTCAGCCTGATTCACTGCGCCACGTGCGGTGTGCCCTTCGGCATCACCGACGACATGGCGAACAGGCGCCGCCAGGACCACAGGGACTTCTACTGCCCGGCGGGCCACATCAACGTGTTCAACGGCAAGACCGAAGCGGAGAAACAGCAGGAGCGAGCTGACCGGCTGGAGCGCCTGTTGGCCAATCGGGATGAGTCGTTGCGGGCCGAGCGGGCGTCGCACGCCGTCACGAAGGGCCAGTTGACGAAGGCGCGCAACCGCGTCGCGAAGACCGCGGAGGCGTCGAAATGACGTGGGCCGAAGCCGCGGCGTGGATCGCGCTGTTCGTCGTCTTCGGGTGGGTCTTCCGATGACGATGACCCCCGCTGAGCACTACCAGCGTGCTGACGAGCTGCTGGCTGAGTTGGAGCAGGCCGACCCGCAGGTGGCGCCGAAGTTGCCCCACGTCGCATTCAAGCTCCGGCTGGCCGAACTGCACGCTCAGCTCGCCCAATCCCCGTGGTGGCCCGACCTGTTCGACGAGCCCGACTATGCCGACTTCGACGACCCGGACCCGGGCGCCCAGCGTCAACGGCTCACGCAACTGGTCCGCCGCTGGCCCATCGAAACCCGCAGTGCCACAGGCGACCGCCTGTAACTCCCATCCTCGGAAAGGAACCCCCGTGAGCATCACCGTGGCGACCACGAAACTGATCGACATCCTGACCGATGCGTTGCAGACCGCCAGCAACGACTTCGGCGGCGTGCACCTCACCACCACCCGAGCTCCCTGGCGCGACGAACCCAGCGACGTCGACCTACTCGCTGCATCGTCCACCAACAAGTACGTGCTCGGTCACACATGGATTCCGTGCGATGGACGCATCGACCCCATGGTGTGGCCGTGCGAGTCGGTCGCCAACGTGCTCTCGCTGATCAAATCGTGGAAGAAAATCAAAGGCGACCAGCACACCGTCGACATCAGCCTGGCGCTCGCCGACCCGCCGGAGGACGGCAAGGACGACGAGCACCCCGGCTGGACGGTCACGCTCGCTGAGACGCCAGCACTGTTCGACTCCGACAACGAGTTTCAATTCCACGCGCACCACGAGTCGAAGTTCCCGATCAGCATCGTGCACCGGATCCGCACCAACACGTTCGTCACGAAAGAGGACTACGCCGAGGTACCGCTGACCCTGTGGTCGGCGACGGTGCTGGCTCCACTCGTGGCCGTGGCCAGGCGCCGCAACATGCAGATCCAGATGTTCCGGTCGCCGAACCGGCTGCTGCAGATCGTGCAGATCGGCGACACGTGGATCGGTATCGCCATGCCCGGCACACCGGTCCCAGGGGATCCGACAGACGGGCCGAGTATCGAACCTGTCCTGGCGCCCGACAGTGACCTGTTGAAGGCGTTGCGTGACATGAAGGCCAGCGGTGTCACGGTCGTGGCGCCAAACCCGCAGGGTGAATTCGGCGAGATCATCGCCGACGCCGCGGCGAAGACCGAAGCGGACTGGGACACGGAGCTCCGCCAGGCCGTCGAGCTAGTGGTGTCCACGCAGATGGGTTCGGGGTCGATGCTGCAGCGCAAGCTGAAGGTCGGGTTCGCGCGGGCTGCTCGTCTGCTCGACGAACTGGAGGCCGCCGGCATCGTCGGCGAGGCGAACGGCAGCGTGGCACGGGCGGTGCTGTTCAAACCGGACGATCTGGCCGGCGCGTACGCCGCGCTCGATGAGAAGTCGGGGGCAGGGGAGTGACGGCCCCGACACTGCCAGCGGTTGACCTGCGGGCCGACGTCGAGCGGATGCTGGACATGTTCGACAGCCTCGGACTGAGTGACACCGCGGACACCATGTGCATGGTCACGATTCCGGGTGCGCCCTGGTCGAAGTCGCGGCCACGATTCACCCGTAACGGCCGGACGTACTCCAAGCCGGAAGACCAGGACGCGGAGAAGCGCACGGCGTCCTATCTCCGCGCCAGCGTCGCCAGCCCCTTCACCGGCAACGTCGGCCTGGGGTGCCTGTTCTACCGACCAAACCGGCAGCGCATCGACACCGACAACCTGCTCAAGCACGTGTGCGACGCCGCCAACGGCATTCTGTGGGCGGACGATTCGCAGTGCACCGCAGTCATGGGCCTCATCGAGCTCGACGCGGCCTACCCGCGCACCGTGATCGTCGTCGGCGAACACAGCAGCACGATGCGGCGCGGCACCGATGCGGTGATCGCTTGCCAGGTGTGCGGCGGACCGATCTACCTCGACGACTGCAACGGCAAGCCACCCAAGACCTGCTCGCCGGCCTGCCGGGTGAAGGTTCCCGGCGCGCCAGGGTCTTTGGCCGAGCTGGTGCCATGCGCACAGTGCCAGCAGCTGTTCAAGCGGGTCAATCACGCGCAGAAGCTCTGCTCCGAGCAATGCCGATACGACCACCTGCGCGACAAGAAACGGAGTGCCGCGCGGCCGTTTTCACGCTGCACGAACTGCGGCGCCGAGCTGGCCCATCGTCGTGGCGGCCGATGCCGGACCTGCTGGCGTGCTGATCCCAAGCCGATGAGGCACCTGGAAGGAGGCGACGACCTGTGAGGCCGCAGTGGAGGAGCCACGAGCACATCGTGGACACGTACACCTGGTTTGGCGGGGCGCGTGGCGAGTACCGCATCGAACGGATCGGCCAGGAGTGGATCCTGAACGGCCGGGGCCATGACGGAGTCTCGATGTTGGCACTGCCCGAGGGGCGGGCGTTCGCATCGCTAGAGGACGCCCAGGACTATGCCGAGCGGTTGGACCGCGTCAAAGCCGTTGAAGCTCAGGCGAGTGGGTGCTGACCATGAACACCTGCGAAGACCAGTCCGAACCGCTCGGCGAGAACCCAGACGTCCCGGCCCGATACGACGCGGGCATCGGCAGCGTGCTGGAGGCCATCGATCGCGGCTCCGTTATCGGCGTACTGAGCGCGGCCGACGCGGTGCTGGCCACCAGGCAGCTCGCCGAGCGGCAGACGCGGGCACTCAACGCGGTCCGGGCACTGCACGAGCGCGAGACCACGCTGTGCATCGAATGCGCCGATAAATGGCCGTGCCCGACCATCCGCGCGATCGACGAGGCGGATGCGTGATGGCAGCGACGTACGACGATCTCATCGATGAGCGGCGAGCCGCCCAGCAGCGGGAGTTGGAGGCGTCTCGGAAACGCCTGTTCCTGTTCGCGCTCGAATCGGTTGACACCGATGGCTTCCCGCGCGTCTCGGGCTACACCGCCGACACACTCGCGTCGCGCGGATTGATCGAGCGGATCCCCGGCGACAACCTGAGCCGATTCCGCCTCACCCCGGAAGGGCAGATTATGTTGCACGCCAACCCCGCCGAGCAGCCAGCATCGGATGAGCTCGCACTGTTCGGAGCGGTGTGATGCTGACCCTCACTGATCTGTTCTGCGGCGCTGGCGGATCGAGCACCGGGGCCATTGCGGTCCCGGGCGTCTCGGTCCGGATCGCCTCGAACCATTGGGATCTCGCGGTGGAGACCCACAACACCAATCACCCGGACGCCGACCACCTCTGCGCCGACATCTCGCAGACCGACCCGCGGCGATTCCCACGCACCGACATCCTCTGGGCGTCGCCCGAATGCACGAATCACAGTGTGGCCAAGGGCAAGAAAAAGCTGGTCCAGGCGGACCTATTCACCGAGGAAGCGCCGCTGCCGGACGAGGCGGCCGAGCGGTCTCGGGCAACGATGTGGGACGTGCCGCGGTTCGCCGAGGCGCACGGCTACCGGTCGATCATCGTCGAGAACGTCGTGGACGCGATCGAATGGGCGCCCGAGTGGTCACCCGACAAGGGCTGCCTGTTCCGGTCCTGGCTGTCCGCGATGGACAACATGGGCTACGACCACCAGATCGTGTTCCTGAACAGCATGCACGCGCAGCTGCTCGGGCTCGGCGCCCCGCAGTCCCGCGATCGGATGTACGTGCTCTTCTGGCGCCGCGGCAACCCGCGGCCCGACGTCGAGCGCGTCACCCGGCCAGAGGCCATCTGCCCGAAGTGCGGCCCGGTGCGGGCGATGCAGGCATTCAAGCCGGGCGCATCACCCAAGGCGAACTATCGCCGCCAGTACGTCTACCGGTGCCCCAACACGTCGTGCCGCAACGCGACGGTAGAGCCGGGCGTGCGGGCCGCGGAGGAGATCATCGACTGGTCGCTGGAGGGCAAGCTGCTCTACGACCGGCCGCTGAAAAAGTTCGTCATCAAGGCCGCCACGGGCGAAGAGGTGTGGTTGCCGCTCGCACCGTCGACGATGGAACGCGTCCGCGCCGGCATCGACCGTTACTGGGCGCCGCTGCTGGTGCCGGTGGAGGGGCGCGCCGGTAAGCACGCCCAGCCGGTGTCGACTATGTCGACCGTGGAGAAGCACGCGTTGATCATGCGGAACAACACCGCGCGCGGTGACCAAGGGCAGATGTCCACCCCGGTCGCCGAGCCGATCCGGACCGTGACGACGACTGGCCATCAGTCGCTGCTGACCGCGGACCAGCCGACCGTCGACCTGCGTGATGTGCGATTCCGGATGCTGGAGCCCAGGGAAATCATTGCGGCGATGGACTTTCCGTCCGACTACGTGGTCCTGGGTGATCGTCGGGAACAGGTGAAGCTGGCGGGTAACGCGGTCACTCCGCCGGCGGCGCGGGATCTCGTCGGTGTCGTGGCCGAGTCGCTCGGGGTGGTCGCGTGATCAGTGTTCGTCGTAGCTGGTGTGGCCGCATTCGGCGCACTGATAGCTGGTGGTGGCTACCTGCGCGTCTGGTGGGTGACCACGGCCGCGGTGGACCTGACCGCGGATCGGTGTCAGCCCGTTGTGCGACCAGGCGAGCCCGCAGCGTGGGCAGCTCATCGGCAGTGTCGCGACCCACGCGTGCGGCGCAATCTGCACCATCGCTGACCGGTACCAAGACCAGTCAGCATCGGTGGGGCAGCTCATGGGCGGCACGGTACCGCCGGGTGGCGACAGCGTGGCCGAGCTGGCGCTACCACCTGGCCATCGTGGGCTGCTGGCTACTGGCCGCCGCGTGCTGGATATGGGGGCCGATGTGACCGCCCCGCCCATGGCCTACTACGGCGGCAAGACACGGCTGGCCGACAAGATCGCCGCGCTGCTGCCGGCGCACGAGCACTACGTTGAGCCGTTCGCGGGAGGCCTCTCCGTCTTGCTCGCGAAGCGCCCGAGTCGGATGGAAACTGTCAACGATCTCGACGGTCTACTGATGACGTTCTGGCGAGTACTGCGCAACCAACCGGAGCAGCTGGCCCGGGTGTGCGCGCTCACGCCGCACGCGCGCGCCGAGCACATGCTCACGCGTGACAGGATCCGCGGCACGAGCCTCGACGGCCTCGATGACGTCGAGATCGCCCGCCTCGTCTGGGTGCAGATCACGCAATCCCGTGGTGGCACGATGCGATCGAGCACTGGGTGGCGGTACTACGTGAACCCGGGCGGCAACTCGACCGGGATGCCGGGCTACCTCGCCGCGTATGTCGACCGGATGGCTGCCGCCGCCGAGCGTCTCCACCACGTCAGCCTGGAGTGCAAACCTGCCCTCGAAATCATCGAGTCCTATGGCGCGCACCCGAAGTGCTGCCTCTACGTCGACCCGCCCTATCTCGGCGCCACCCGCAGCACGCGCGGCGGCGGCAACGGGTACCGGGTCGACATGCCCGAGCACGGCGACCACGTCGAGCTGCTCTGGGCGCTCATGGGCTGCCAGGCGTCGGTGGTGCTGTCCGGCTATCCGTCCGATCTCTACGAGACCGCGCTGAAGGGGTGGGACCGGATCGAGATCCCGCACATGACCGGTCAGGGCAATGGCACCAATCAGGGCCGCACCGAGGTGATTTGGTCCAACCGTCCGATCAGTGATCAGCGGTCGCTGTTCGACTTCGGCGGTGGTGCATCGTGACCCCCGAGGAGCTGGCCGCGGTCCTGTACGTGCATCAGGGTCCGTTCTTCGATGGTGTGCACTCTCGCTGCGGATGCCGGCGGATCGTGCGCACGGCGCGGGATTGGGCTGAGCACGTGGCCGAGGTGCAGCGGGAGGCCGAGCGTAGGGCAACGGTCCCACAGGAGGCTGACCACGAGACGGTCAGGCTTCTGCACGCCGCCGCGACGTGGATTGCCGGTGCGGTCCGAGAAGACCCGAGCGGCGAACCTTGGACTCTCACGCGCACCTTGCTCAATGAGCTGATCAGCCGCGTCGACGCTCTCGGTGGCTGGCCGCCGGAGGCCGACCGATGACCGCGGAATCACTACTCCAACACCGAAATCGACGCCGTATCACCGGATCAATGTGGACCAGGAGAACACGATGAATCGACCGAAGGCGTCTGTGTACGCACAGGAAACGATGGACGGCAAGTGGATCTGGTGGATCACTTCGACCGGCAACCACGCAACGCTGGCCAAGTCGGCGCGCGAGTACTCAACCATGGGCGCGGCACTGCGTGCAGCTCTCGCACTCGGCGCACTCGGCGCCATCGAGATCGACGAACGGAATCGGCGATGAGCGACCGCATCGAAACTGTCATCAGCGAAGCCGCGAGCACCCTGCTCGGCTTCCAGACCGGCGACCTGGCGCGCGATATCCTCGCCGCGCTCAAGGATGCTCGCATCGCAGTGGTGGAGCTGCCGAAGCCGGAAGACATTGCCGATGAATTCCAGTTCCGCGACTCAGGCGTTCGGCAGTACGCGCCCAACGGCTTCGGCGCCTACCGGTTCTTCACCCTCGATGAGTCCCCACATCTCGCCGCCGCCCTGCTCGCCGCGGTCGACGCTGCGGAGGCTCAACGATGAGCGACAACACCAAGATCGAATGGTCGGACGCGACATGGAACGTGATCATTGGTTGCGACAAGGTGTCGCCAGGGTGCGATCACTGCTACGCGATCCGGACAGCGCATCGGATGCAGGCGAACCCGAACCCGAAAGTTCGGGAACCCTACGCCGGGACCGAATCTGGTGGTGAGTGGACCGGGCAGGTCAACCTTGTTGCTGACAGGCTGCATCTGCCGCTGTCGTGGAGTCGTCCTCGGCGGATCTTCGTCAACGCGCAGTCCGATCTGTTCCACGACCAGGTGCCCGACGACTACATCGCAGCGGTGTTCGGGGTCATGGCTGTTGCCAGTTGGCACACCTTCCAAGTACTCACCAAACGGCACGCTCGAATGCGGTCACTGCTGTCGTCCAAAGACTTTCGCGTACGGGTCGAGGACTACGCCGACGACCTCGCCACCGACGATCCGCGCACCCAGCATGAGAGCTGGCCACTGAGCAACGTGTGGCTCGGAGTCAGCGCCGAGGATGCGCGCTGGGCCAAGATCCGCGGTGACGCGCTGCGCGAAACCCAGGCGGCTGTCCGATTCTTCTCGTGTGAGCCTTTGCTCGGCCCGATGGATGACATCGATCTGACTGGCATCGACTGGGTGATCACCGGCGGCGAATCGGGGCCGGGCGCGAGACCTGCTCACCCGCAGTGGTTCCGCTCGATTCGCGACCAATGCCAAGCGGCTGGCGTGGCGTACTTGCACAAGCAGCACGGCGAGTGGATCGAGGACGTCACCGAGTACCCCGCCGACCCGGAGTTAGGGATCGATGAGGCCTATCGGGTGCTGAACGTGCCTCGTGATGCCCGCGATGGCAAACGGTGCGCGATGCACTTGTCGGGCGGGACGGCGCTGACGCCGGATAACCCGTTCAACCCGTTCCGCGCTGGGCACGGCGGCTGGACCGCGATGCGCCGCGTCGGCAAGGCGCGCGCCGGCCGTGAGCTCGACGGCCGCACCTGGGACGAGTACCCGGAGGTGGCCGGCTGATGGACGAAACCGTGTGCGCGCTCTGCGATCACGGGCGTGACGACCACGGCGACGGCGTGGTGCACACCGCCTGCTGCCACCTACGACCCGGGGCTGACCTCGACGAGATGTGCGACTGCCCCGGCTGGGAACCACCCG
This sequence comes from Mycobacterium sp. 852013-50091_SCH5140682, assembly GCF_001665685.1. Lineage (GTDB taxonomy): Bacteria > Actinomycetota > Actinomycetes > Mycobacteriales > Mycobacteriaceae > Mycobacterium. Next base: position 3,286 of record NZ_LZTB01000019.1, on the reverse strand, counting down.
CCGACGAAACCGAAGGGGAGGACTGACCATGGCCGACCGAGACTGCGAGAGCTGCGGCGGCGGCGTAGAAGACGACGGCACGTCGACCACCGAGTGCGCGGCGGGCCGCTACGGCGTGAACGAGGACGGCTGCTGCGGCGACTGCGGCGGCTGCCTCTGCGACGGGGCCTGCTGATGGCGCGGCTGATGTCGGTGTCGCTCACCGAGGACCAGGTGGTGGCCCGCACCAAGGACGTGACCCGCCGGATGGGCTGGCGGATCCTCAAGCCAGGTGACCGGTTGACGTTGTGCCGGAAGGTGATGGGTCGCCGCAAGGGTGAGCCGCTGGTGCGGATCACCGACGTCGAAGTCGTCTCGGTCCGGCGGGAACAGCTTGACACCATCACCGCCGACGACTGCGCCCGCGAAGGCTTCCCCCACATGACGCCGGCCGAGTTCGTGCGGTTCTTCTGCGACTCCCACAAGGGTTGCCGGCCCGAGTCGACCGTCACGCGAATCGAGTGGCGCTATGTCTGATCTCGACCTCGACGAACTCGAAAACTCCACCAGGGGACTGGTGTACATATCCGACGGCACCCGCGCGAGCGAGAAGCTGGGCCGCATCGTCGACGCCCACCGCCCGCTGATCGCCGAAGTGCGGCGCCTGCGTCCGGTGCGTATCGACACCGTGGAGCAACTTGATGCGCTACCGGACGGGGTGGTGATCGTCGACGACGCCGAATGCGCCTGGCAGCGCAACGGCAAGAGCTACCTCGGGACGCGTTCGTGGTGGGCCGCGGGCAGCGAAATCGAAGAACTGTCCAGCGATATCCGGTTGCCAGCCCATGTGATCCACACGCCCCAAGCACCTCAATCGACCGAGGGGAACCACCATGCCTGATCAGGCCAACCTGAGCGAGCGCATCGCCGAAGTCCTCGACCGTGCCCAGGCGTTCGGCGGCAAGGAATCGCTGAGCAGTGAGAACCTCGCTGACCTGATCGTCGAAACGCTCGGCCTGACACAGGACTTCGCCGTGTGCTTCGAGGACGACGAGAAGGTGTGGTTGATCGGCGATACGCGTTACACGCGGGCAGAGTTCGCCGCGGTGGACGTGCCCGACCACGCCGCGATGCTCGAACCGTTCGTCGGCACCGCGTGGACCACCAGGTGGGAGCGCACCAATGGCTAGGCGTGGATACGACCGGACGCGACGCTGCGCCGAAGAGGGTTGCCGCGAAGTGTCGATCACGAATTACGAGTACAAGCGCGACTACGCCGATGCGGTACGCCGCGAGGCCGGGCAACCACCGTGGAAGTGCTCACGCCATGCCAACCCCGAACAGGTGCTGTCGGTGCACAACCTGGAGGTCACACACGTCACCGAGCCGTCTGCTGAGGAGTTCTCGGACCGCACCGGCAACTTGATCGGCACGTACTGGGGGAGCAGCGGATACATCTGGGGGCCAGGCTTCCGCGCCTGGTCCAAGGACTTCCCGCCCGGCACACAACTGGTGATCACCGCGCGGGCCGTGCTGCCCGAGGGCTACGAGCCACCGGTCCCGCCGCGCCCACCATCCGCCATCGAACGGCTCGCCGCCGACGCCGTGGACCTCGACCTATGAGCGCCACCAGCGACCTGCTCGCCCAACTCGAGCGGCACTACATCAAACCCTCAGCGCCCATGCCCGGCGGCGTGTTCCTCCCCGAGGTCGGCCAGAACGGCGGATGGGGCAGCGGCAGCCGCGCCGATGCCGTCTACGTCGGATTCACCAGCAGCAGCGGCCGAATCCTCATCGGCCACGAACTCAAGATCAGCCGCAGCGACTGGCTCAACGAACTGAACAAGCCCGGCAAGGCCGACGCCTGGGCCGACGAATGCCACGAATGGTGGCTCGTCGTCAACGATCCCGCCATCGTCCACGAGCACGAGCTACCCGCCGGATGGGGCCTCATGAGCCCCAGCCCGCGCTCGAAGAACCGCATGCAAGTCCACACCCCGGCCGTCCGGAAAGACCCGCGCGTGCACCGGCCAGCGTGGAATGCGGTGCGCAGCATCATGGCCCGCCAAGACACCCTGCGCGCCCAAGCCGCCGAGGCCCTGCGCCGCGCCGCCCGCGAAGACGCGCGCCGCGACTTCGACAAACAGGTAGCTGCCGCCGTCGACCGCCGCCTGGCCGCCGGTGGCCAGCACGACGCCACCCAGATCCGCGAGCGCCTCACCCAGATCGAACAGGCACTCGGCGCCAAGATCGATTTCACCGCGGCCACCGACCGAACGTCAGGCCGGTACGGGTGGAGCGGCGAAGTCACGCTCGCGCAGATCAGCGAGATCGCCGCCGCCGTCAGAGCGTTCGGCGACGTGCAACGCGCCACGTCGGCACTGACCGACCGGTGGGCCAACCCCGTCAAGAACACCCAAGGCGCGCTCGACCGGCTCGGCGCGGCGCTCACAGAGCTCGGCAAGGCCGGCCGCCCGGCCAAACCACCGCGACCAGCACCGGCCCCGGCAGTCGAGCCTCCGTCCGAGGTCACCAGGCCGTCACCAGACCTGTTCAGCGAGATCCCTCTATGACGAGTCCCGACGTGCCTCAGAGCGACGCCATGGCAGCGGTCACAGCGATCAACGAACGAGTCAGCGCACTGTGGCTGGCCGCCCACCAGGACGGCGTACGCAACGGCCTTGAACTCGCCGCGCAAATGGCCGAGAACTTCGCCAAATCCATCGCTGACAACTATGAGCTGGCCGCCGAGATCCGCGCCGTAGCCCCCTACTGCCTCAACGAACTACGCGACCAATTGCGCCTGGCTGCACTGCAGCTCCCCGATCCGGAGCCACCGCAGGCGGTGACCAATGGATGACCACGAGGCCGAGTCCGAGGCTGCTGTGTGCCCGACGCCGGAGAAGCGCATCTACCGCTCGAAAGCCAAAGCCAACCGCTACCAACGGCGTCGACGGCCACCCGCGGGGGAGAAGAAAGACCGGCTCTACCCCTACATGTGCCCGTGCGGCGAGCACTGGCACCTCACCCACCAAAGCCCCGCGCTGCAGGCCCGTATCGCTGCCCGCATCGCCGCACAAGCCGCAGCCGCCCAGGCAGCGGCCCGAGACGAGGAGCGCGAAGCCTCATGACCACCACCGACCCCACATGGCGCTCCCGCGCGGAATGCCGAGACCACCCCAACCCCGACATCCTGTCTCTTATACACATCTCCGAGCCCACGAGACTACGCTGCATCTAGTATTCCGTCTTCTTCTTGAAAAAAAAAAGGGGGGGGGGGGGGGGGGGGGGGGGGGGGGGGGGGGGG
>NZ_LZTB01000018.1 GCF_001665685.1 Mycobacterium sp. 852013-50091_SCH5140682 | reverse complement strand
ACCCCCCCCCCCCCCCCCCCGCCCCCCCCCCCCGCCCCCCCCCCCCCCCCCCCCCCCCCCCCCCCCCCCCCCCCCTGCGCCGTTGCCCTGGCCACGAGGCCTGTCACCGGGCTTGGCGCTGGTACGCGCCTCAGGCTTGGACTCGGTCTTCGAACCGAACGATTCGCGCAGCCGACGCGCAACCGGCGCCTCCACTGTGGAGGACGCCGACTTGACGAACTCTCCCTGCTCTTTGAGCTTGGCTAAGAGTTCCTTACTTGTGACACCGAGTTCCTTCGCCAACTCGTGTACACGGGCCTTACCTGCCACTACTTCTCCTCATCTAGAGGCGACAGCGGTGGTAGGCGCCGCGCCTCGGGTTAGCTATGACGCATGGTCATCGGGACTTCACGGTGTGCTCATGTTCTTCGCTACCTGTTCTTCTGAGCGGGCGGTCGAGGCTGACAACTCTTCGACAAACTCGACCACCGCGGAGGTGTCCGGTGAACCGGCGATGCGCAACGCTCGTACGAATGCCCGCCGCTGGATTGCCACCTGTACGCACTGTCGGTCGGGATGCAACCAAGCACCACGCCCGGGCAGGCTGGTCGTTGTGTCAACGGTAATGGCACACTGCCCATTCCCGTCCATCACCGCGACCACACGAAACAATTCGTTGGCCAACTCTCGTTTCCGGCACCCGACGCATGTCCGCACCGGTCCGACAGAACTGCCGGGGTTGCGTTGACGCGTGGAGGCCGGAGACTCGCGCTGGATCACGGCTGAGTCTACCGCCCCGCGGGCTGTGCTCCGAACCGACTACCGGTCCTAGCGCTCAGGCACTGCCCGCGGCGCAGGGTCGGAGTCGGGTTGCGGGGCGGCGTCGCTGCGGATGTCGATGCGCCATCCCGTCAATCGGGCCGCCAGCCTGGCATTTTGCCCCTCCTTGCCGATGGCCAGAGACAGCTGGAAATCTGGCACGACGACCCGCGCGGCGCGGGCTGCCTCGTCGATCACCGACACCGACACGACCTTGGCCGGCGAGAGGGCGTTGGCGACGAATCGGGCCGGGTCGTCGTCGAAGTCGATGATGTCGATCTTCTCGCCGGACAGCTCGCTCATGACGTTGCGAACACGCTGGCCCATAGGTCCGATGCAGGCGCCCTTGGCGTTGAGACCCGGTACCCGCGACGCGACAGCGATCTTGGACCGATGGCCGGCCTCGCGAGCCACCGCGACGATCTCCACCGATCCGTCGGCAATCTCGGGCACCTCGAGCGAGAACAGTTTGCGCACGAGGTTGGGATGGGTGCGCGACAGCGTGATCAGCGGTTCCCGGGCGCCGCGGGTGACGCCGACGACGTAGCAGCGGAGCCGGTCGCCGTGCTCGTAGCGCTCCCCCGGCACCTGCTCGGCCGCGGGGATCACGCCTTCGGAGCCCTTGGTCTCGCTGCCGATCCGCACCACAACCAGCCCGCGGGCGTTGGCCCGTGCGTCACGCTGGATGACACCTGCGACGATGTCGCCCTCGTGGGCCGAGAATTCGCCGTAGGTCTTCTCGTTCTCCGCGTCGCGCAGCCGTTGCAGGATCACCTGACGCGCGGTGGTGGCCGCGATTCGGCCGAACCCCTCGGGCGTGTCGTCCCATTCGTGGATGACGTTGCCGTCCGCATCGGTCTGGCGGGCCATGACCTTGACGGCACCGGTTTTCCGGTCGATGTCGATGTACGCGTCGGGTTCGTGACCGTCGGTGTGCCGGTAGGCGGTCAGTAGGGCCGATTTGATGGTGTCCACGACCACATCGACCGTGATGCCTTTGTCGGCTTCGATGGCATGCAGCGCCGCCATATCTATGTTCATGCTCAGGCCCCCTTCCCGGTTTCTCCGGCCAACTCCAACTCGCGCGGGCTTGGCGGTGAAAACTCCACTTGGACAACCGCTTTGACAACATCGGCCAGCTCGAAGCGACGCACGGCGAAATCTCGCCCATCCCTGACGACGATCTCGACCGACTCGGTATCGCTCGGCCCGACCCGTCCGGTCAGCTGGGTACCGTCGGCGAGGGTCAGCTCCACCTTGCGACCGCGGGCCCGACGGAAGTGCTTGTGCTCGGTCAGCGGCCGGTCCACACCAGGCGAGGTGACTTCCAGCACATACGGCGCGTCGCCGGTCCGGTCGAGCTGATCCAGCAACTCCGAGGCAGTCCTGGACAGCTGCGCGACAGCGTCGAGGTCGAGGCCGTCGTCGCCGTCGGCCACGATCGTGATGCGGGGCGGGCGCGCGGCAGCGTCGACGACAACCTGGTCGATCTCGTATCCAGCGCGCGCGAATTCGCCGTCCAGTAGCTCGATCACCTGCTTCTGCGACGGCAAATCCGCAGACCGCAACTTCGGATCCGGTGCCACGGCGAGCTCCTCATCTTGAGTTGTCCGGACGAGATTCCGGGCCGAAGCCCTGGCAGGCCCCCCGGAATCGACTTTCCACGATACGCCAGGGCCATGGCCGCAACGGGCGAACCAAGGGCGGTGGACGGCGAATGTCCCGTCCGGGACCACACCCTCGGCGCTGTGCCGCGGCGGCGCGAGGCAATGGCAGGATGTTGCTCGTGCCGAGCGCCCTACCGAAAATCAGCCGGCGGCGGGCATTGGTCTCGGCCGCCGCCCTGGCCGTGCTTGGCGTCGCTGCCGCCGGCTGCGCAGACCCTCCACCATCGCCCGACCTCGCGGATCTGGCCGCTCAGCTGGACCGGGCCCGCGCCGACAGCAAGCTGGCCTCCGCCGCCGCGGCCACCCAACCTGCGCAGTCCGCGCAGGCGCGGGCCTTGACGACCGTGGCATCCGAACGCTCGGCGCATGCCCAGGCGCTGACCGACGAACTGGTTCGGATGGCCGGGACCAAGGCACCGACCGCGCAGCCGTCGGCGTCGGCGTCGTCCACCACGACGACACCCGCGTCGGGCGCTCCGGCACCCGCTCCGACGGTGGCCGATGTGATCAATGCGCTCAAGCAGTCCGGGCAGGAGGCCACGACGCTGGCCGCGCGGCTCTCCGGGTACCGCGCCGGGCTGGTTGGGTCGATCGCCGCGGCGTGCGTTGCTGCCTACACCGTCGCGCTGGGCGGTGCGCAATGACGACCACCGAACCGCCACCTTCGGGACCTGCGCGCCCGGCCGATCCGGCCGACCGTGCCCTGTTCGACGCCGTCGCCGCCGAGCACGGCATCGTCTACGGCTACGGCTTGGTCTCCGCGCACTCCACGCCAGACGACAACGCGCTGGTGGCGGCCGCCATGGCCGAGCATCGCGATCGCCGCGAAGCCGCGATCGCCATGCTGGGCGCCCGGTCGGTGTCTCCGCCGCTGCCGGCGGCCGGATATCAGGTGCCGATACCGGTCGCCAACCCCACCGACGCGGCGAACCTCGCCGTTCGCATGGAACAGGACGCCGCCGTGGCCTGGCGCGCCGTGCTCGAGCAGGCCACCACCGACAGTGACCGCGCCTTCGCGGTGACAGCCCTGACGCAGTCGGCGGTGACCGCCGCGAAATGGCGCGCCCAGCTCAATGCCTGGCCGGTGACCGTCGCCTTCCCGGGCGGCACCGAGTCCAGCTGACCCGGTGCCGCCGCGGGCGCGCGGCTGCTATTGCTCCTCGCGTGCGCGTTAGCCGGCCAGCGCCGCCGAGATCTCCGTGACAGCGTCGTCCACGGCGATTTCGCGGTTCTCGCCCGTCAACCGGTTACGCAGTTCCACGGTGCCGTCGGCCCAGCCGCGGCCGACCACGACGATCCACGGCATGCCGAGCAACTCGGCGTCCTTGAACTTGACCCCTGGCGAGGCCTTGCGGTCGTCGAAGAGTACCTCGTGGCCGAGCCGGTCCAGTCCGGCGACCAGCTCCGTGGCACCCGCCCGGGCCGCCTCGTCCTTGTTGGCCACCACGACGTGCACGTCGAACGGGGCCACCGAAGCGGGCCAGCGCAACCCCAGCTCGTCGTGCTGTTGTTCGGCGATCACGGCGACCATGCGGGACACGCCGATGCCGTAGGAACCCATGGTCAACCGGACCGGCTTGCCGTCCTCACCGAGCACGTCGGCGGTGAAAGCGTCGGCGTACTTGCGGCCCAACTGGAAGATGTGGCCGATCTCGATGCCTCGCGCCGAGGTCAGCACGCCTGCGCCGTCGGGCGACGGGTCGCCGTCGCGGACCTCGGCGGCTTCGATGGTGCCGTCCGGGGTGAAGTCGCGGCCGGCGACCAGGCCGACGACGTGCTTGTTGGGCGCGTCGGCGCCGGTGATCCAGGCCGTACCCTCCACGATCCTGGGGTCGACGAGGTAGCGAACACCGTTCTCCAGCAAGGCTTTCGGGCCGACGTATCCCTTGACCAGGAACGGGTTCTTGGCGAAGTCGGCCTCGTCGAGCAGCGCGAACTCAGCCGGCTCCAGGGCCGCGCCCAGCCGCTTCTCGTCGATGTCGCGGTCGCCGGGCACGCCCACCGCGAGCAGCTCCCAGTCGCCACCGGGCTCGCGGGTCTTGAGCAGAAGGTTCTTCAAGGTGTCGGCCGCAGTGACCGCTCGGCCCGAGAACTGTTCCAGGCCTGCTGAATTGGCCCAGTCGACCAGTGTCGCGATGGTCGGGGTGTCGGGGGTGTCGTACACCACTGCCGGGGGTTGTCCCTCGATCGGCAGGGGCGCCGGGGCCCGCGTGACGACGGCTTCGACGTTGGCGGCGTACCCGGATTCCAGGCAGCGCACGAATGTGTCCTCACCGACTTCGCTTTCGGCCAGGAACTCCTCGGAGGCACTGCCGCCCATCGCGCCCGACACCGCCGACACGATCACATAGCGCACGCCCAGCCGTCCGAAGATCTTCTGGTAGGCCTCGCGGTGGGCGTGGTAGGCGTTCTTGAGCCCGTCGTCGTCCACGTCGAACGAGTACGAATCCTTCATCACGAACTCACGGCCGCGCAGAATGCCCGCGCGCGGCCGGGCCTCGTCGCGGTACTTGGTCTGGATTTGGTACAGCAGGACCGGGAAGTCCTTGTAGGAGGAGTACTCCCCCTTGACCGTCAGCGTGAAGATCTCCTCGTGGGTGGGCCCGAGCAGATAGTCGTTGCCTCGGCGGTCCTGCAGCCGGAACAGGGTGTCGCCGTATTCGGTCCACCGGTTGGTGGTTTCATACGGGCTGCGGGGCAGCAGGGCGGGCAACAGGATCTCCTGGCCGCCGATGGCATTCATCTCGTCGCGGACGATCTTCTCGATCCGGCGCAGAACCCGAAGTCCCAGCGGCAGCCAGCTGTAGATGCCGGGGCCGACCGGGCGTACGTATCCGGCCCGGATCAGCAGTTTGTGGCTGGGCACCTCGGCATCGGCGGGGTCGTCGCGCAGGGTGCGCAGAAACAGCTCTGACATACGGGTGATCACAGGCGACAACCTTAAGGCGTGGTGCTCAGTCCCTGCCCTGCCAGGTGCAGATGCACGCCTCGTTGCCCTCGGCGTCGGCCAGTACCCAGAAGCGCGGAGCCTGGCGGTCGCTGAGCAGCGTGCCACCCGCGGCCAGTGCCGCATCGACCCGGGCTTGCGCCACGTCATGCGGGACGTCGATGTCGAGGTGGATCCGATTGCGTTGGGGCCGCGGCGCATCCATCTGTTGAAACCAGATCGCCGGCCCACGGCCGAACGGGTCGACGAGGCCTGCGTTGAGGTCAGACGAGTCGAGCTCGTCATCGTATCCGGTGACGGCTTTCCAGAAGGGCCGCACCGCAGCGATGTCCAGCGCGTCGATGGCGATCTCCAAGGCCTGCACAGCCCCGCCGGTGGTCATCTCGAACCCCCTGCCGGCCAGTGCCCGCGACACCTCGGCTGCCAGCTCGATGTCGCGCTCGGTGACCCAGCGGTTTTGAGTGCACTGCAGCCGCAGCACTGCCCGGTCGGCCCGGATGTCGACGGTGAGATGGTTCGACGCATCGGAGCCGGCCGCTTCAACTGCGTGCGACGCGGCGGTCACGGCGTCGGCCATCGACGGCGTCAGCACCTCCGTGTAGACCGCCCCGAGAATCAGGCGCCACCCCATTTCTCCGACGGCGTCGGAGATCTGTTGACGGGTCGGACGGCTCACGGCGTCATTCGACGTCGAGCTCGCCGGCGTCCATCGCGTCCTTGACGTCCTGCGCGTGGGCCACCTGCTCAGCGGTGTATCCGATAAACAGGGCCGCCCCGCCGACCAGGACCGCCACCGCAGCCACCCACAGCAGGCCGTAGGTATAGCCGGCGTCCAGCGCGGCCAGCTGCGCAGGGTTCATGTTCTTGACCGGGCCGGTAGTGCCGCCCAGGTACAGCGTGCGCGACGTGATGACGGCCTGGATCACCGACAACACCAGCGGGCCGCCCAGGTTCTGCAGCATCAGCGCGATGGCCGATGCCGGACCGATCCTGTCGAAGCCCACCCCGGCGATGGCGGCCAGGGTCAGCGGCACCACGATCATGCCGATACCGATGCCGCCGATCGTGATCGGAACCACCAGGTTCGGGAAGTACGGGATGCCCGCGTGCAGCGTCGAGCCGTACAGCATCGCGCCGAGCACCAGGATTCCGCCCGCGATGACCAGCACCCGCGGTGAGAAGAACCGCACTGCCTGCGAGGCCACGCCGAGGCCGATGCCCATGCCGACCACGAACGGGATGAACCCGACACCGGCGTGCAGGGCGCTGTAGCCGAGGATGTCCTGCACATACAGGCCGATCAGCACGGTCAGGGTGAACAGCACGCCGCCGGCCAGGAAGATCGCGGCGAAGGTGGCGACGCGGTTGCGCTCGTGGAACAGATCGAACGGGACGACGGGGTTCTCCGCGTTGCGTTCGGCGATGAGGAAGGCCAGACCGAAGACCGCCGCGGCCGCACCCGAACCCAGCGTGACAGGCGAGAGCCAGCCGCGCTCAGGGCCCTGGGTGAACGCGAACACTGCCGCGGTGCAGGCCAGGGTGGCCAGCAGCGCACCGGCCGCGTCCAGCTTCATGCGCTCGCGGTTGGTCTCGCGCAGGGCGGTGCGGGCCAGGTAGAGCATCACCAGACCGATCGGCACGTTGACCATGAAGGCCCACCGCCAGGACACCTCGGTCAGCGCCCCGCCGACCACCAGACCCATCACCGAGCCGATGGCGGTCATCGCGCCGAACACCGCGGTGGCCAGGTTGCGAGCCGGGCCCTTGGGGAACGTGGTGGCCACCAGCGCCAGGCCGGTGGGCGATGCGATCGCCGCGCCGATGCCTTGCAGCAGCCGCGCGGTCACCATCGTGGCCTCGTTCCATGCGCTGCCGCACAGGATGGAGGCGATGGTGAACAGCGCGACACCGACGATGAAGGTGCGCTTGCGGCCGATGGTGTCGCCGAGGCGTCCGCCGAGCAGCATCAAACCGCCGAAGGTCAGCACATAGGCCGTGATGACCCAGCTGCGGCCGGCGTCGGACAGGCCGAGCTCGTCCTGGATCCGTGGGAGCGCGACGATCGCGACGGTGCTGTCCATGGTGGCGAGCAGCTGCATGCCTGCGATGGCGATGACCGCCGACAGAAAACCCCACGACGGGACCCATGCCGGGAGCCGTGAAGCGATCCCGTCACGCTGGTCACCGTCGTTGCCTGCAGCCTGGTACATCGGCAAAACCCGATCCTCCCCGGCATCGCGGTCCATTGCTGCGCGCTCTGCGTCATTGAGAGCCGTCATAGCCGGTTACCTTACAGTAATCTTAAGAATCCTTTAACCGGCGAAGCCCGCCACGGCCCCGATCACGATGATCGCGGGAGGTCGGATGCCGTCTTCGCGGATCTTTTCCGACGCGTCACCGAGAGTGGCCCGCAACGTCCGCTGTGCCACCGTACTTCCGTGCTGCACCACCAGAACAGGCGTATCCGCAGGTCGTCCACCGTCGAGAAGAGCTTTGGCAAACAACTCGATGCGCTCGACGGCCATCAGCAGCACGATGGTGCCGGTCATCTGGGCCAGCGCATTCCAATTCACTAACGATTCCGGGTGCCCGGGCGCAACATGCCCGCTGACCACCACAAATTCGTGCGTCAGGCCCCGGTGGGTGACCGGAACGCCGGCCAGCGCAGGAACTGCTATGGCACTTGTCACACCCGGCACGACTGTCACCGGAATGCCGGCGTCGGCGCACGCGATCACCTCTTCGTAGCCCCGCGCGAACACGAACGGGTCACCGCCCTTGAGCCGCACCACGAACTTTCCGGCCCGGGCCCGCTCGACGAGCACCTGGTTGATGGCGTCCTGCGCCATCGCGCGCCCGTACGGGATCTTCGCCGCGTCGATCACCTCGACGTGCGGGCCCAGTTCGGCGAGCAGATCCTGTGGCGCCAGCCGGTCGGCGACGACGACGTCGGCGCGGGCCAGCAACCGCCGACCGCGCACCGTGATCAGTTCCGGATCGCCGGGGCCGCCGCCCACCAGCGCCACGCCGCTCGGTGCCTCGCCGGTCGCCTCGGCGGTGATCACGCCGCGCTGCAGCGCCTCATGGATGGCCGAGCGGATGGCCGCCGAACGACGGTGTTCGCCCCCAGCCAATACGCCCACCGACAGTCCGTCGTAATCGAAGGTGGCCGGGGTCACCGCTGAACCCTCGCGGGCGATGTCGGCGCGCACGCAGAAGATGCGGCGCTGCTGAGCCTCGTCGGAGATCGCGGTGTTGACGTCGTGATCGTCGGTGGCCGCGATCACGTACCAGGCGCCGTCGAGATCGCCGGACTGATAGTCGCGCAGCGCAAGGGTGATGCCCGGGTCGGCCTGAGCCAAGGCCTCCACCGCCGGGGTCGCGGCGCGGGCGATGACGTGTACATCGGCGCCGTTGGCGATCAGCAGCGGCAGTCGGCGCTGGGCGACGGTTCCGCCGCCGACGACGACCACCTTTCTGCCCGACAGGCGCAGGCCGACGAGGTAGGCGTTGTCAGTCATTTCGCCTCCTCGCGCCCGCGCTCGCCCATCACAACTGCTCCTCGCGTCCGCATCACCCGCCGAGCTTAGAGCGTGCCGCCGCCACCACGAACCGGGTGATGGCCTGCGGGTGGGCGGCAGGGTGGGTGTGCAGGTAGCCCGCATGTACCCCGCCTCGTACCGCACCGTCGGTGACGGGACGGCGCTGCGCGTCGGTGAACGCCCACGCCGGATCCTGCTTGTCAGCGAAAGTGACTGCGGTGCGGTGGAATTCGTGCCCGGTGACCCGGTCCCCCGCGACGTGCAGCGAGGAGTCGACCACCGCGACGGCGTCCCGGTACCCGAGCGTCAGTCGTTCGGTGAACCGCGCCGAGCCGGGCAGCACCCCGCACATCGGTGCCCCGTCGAGATCGTCGAGCAGATAGGTCAGGCCCGCGCATTCGGCATGCACCGGTGCGCCGCGGCGGGCGAGAGCGCGGATCTGCTCGCGCACAACATCGTTGGCCGACAACTCGGCGGTGAACTGCTCGGGGAAACCGCCCGGTAGCACGAGCGCGTCGGTGCCCGCCGGCAACGGATCGATCAGCGGGTCGAATTCCGCCACCACCGCACCCGCCGCGCGCAGCAGTTCACCGTGCTCGGTGTAGCCGAAGCTGAACGCCTTGCCCGCCGCCAGCGCGACCGTGGTCTCGGCCACCGAACCGGCGCCGTCCGGGGACCACGGCTGGGCCGCCACGTGGGCGGCCGCGGCCGCCTGCACCGCCGCCAGGTCGACGTGGCGCGCCACCAGGGCGGTCATCGCGGCCACCGCAGCGGCCGCCCGCCTGCCATGCTCGACCGCCGTGACCAGGCCCAGATGCCTTGAGGGAACAGCGAGTTCGTCGTCGCGCGGGATCGCCCCGAAAACCGGGACGCCGGCGTGCTCACAGGCCTGCCGCAGCACCTCCTCATGCCGGGGCGAGCCGACCCGGTTGAGGATCACCCCCGCGATGTGCACATCGGGGTCGAACGTCGCAAAGCCGTGCAGCAGCGCTGCGACGCTGTGGCTCTGCCCACGCGCGTCGACCACCAGCACCACGGGAGCGCCCAGCAGCCCGGCGACCTGTGCCGTGGAGCCCCGCGGTGTGCCGTGCATCCGGTCGTCGATGCGCCCGTCGAACAGGCCCATCACGCCCTCGACGACGGCGATGTCAGCGCCGGAGCTGCCGTGCCGGTACAGCGGGCCGATCAGGTCGTTGCCGACCAGCACGGGATCGAGGTTGCGCCCCGGCCTGCCTGCGGCCAGCGCGTGGTAGCCGGGGTCGATGAAATCGGGGCCGACCTTGAACGGCGCCACGGTGTTTCCGGCCCGGCGCAGTGCCCCGATCAGACCCGTTGCCACCGTGGTCTTCCCGCTGCCCGATGCGGGTGCGGCGACCACCACCGCCGGGGTGGTGGTCACTTTCCCGGCCGAGCAGACACATAGGTACCCGAAAACCGGCGTGTCGGGGTACCTGAGTGACTGCTCGCGCAAGAAAGGTGGGCCACGGTCACCACTCGATGCCCTTCTGCCCCTTGCGGCCGACATCCATCGGGTGCTTGATCTTGGTCATCTGGGTCACCAGGTCGGCGGCGTCGATCAGGTCCTGCGGCGCGTCGCGACCGGTGATCACCACATGCTGCGTGCCGGGACGCGCAGTGAGCGTCGCGACGACATCGGCCACGTCCACCCACCCCCACTTCAGCGGATAGGTGAACTCGTCGAGCACATAGAAGTCGTGCTGCTCGGCGGCGAGCCGACGGGTGATCTCCGCCCATCCGTCGGCGGCCGCGGCGGCGTGGTCGACGTCAGACCCGTGCTTGCGGGTCCACGACCATCCCGAACCCATCTTGTGCCATTCCACCGGCCCGCCGGTGCCATGCTCGTCGTGCAGTCGGCCGAGCTCACGAAACACGGCCTCCTCCCCCACCTTCCACTTCGCGCTCTTGACGAACTGGAACACCGCGACCCGGAAACCCTGATTCCAGGCTCGCAGGGCCATGCCGAACGCGGCGGTGGATTTGCCCTTGCCCGGCCCGGTGTGCACGGCCAGCAGCGGCGCATTGCGCCGGGCTTTGGTGGTCAGCCCGTCGTCGGGAACGGTCAGCGGCTGGCCCTGTGGCATGGCTGGTCCTCTCTTTCGCGCTAAGCGGCGTCGGCCCGCGCCGTGACCAGCCGGGTCAGACTGTCGGCGTGCAGATGCTCCAAGCGCACTGCCGGGGCACCGAGCTGTTGGGCCAGTTGCTCCGCCAAACCCAGCCGCACAAAAGACGTTTCACAATCGACGACAACAGCCGCGGCTCCTTCGGCGACCAGCAGGGCCGCGGCCGCGCGGGTACGGCCCAGCGGGTCGGGGCCGCCGGTGGCCCGCCCGTCGGTGAGCAGCACGACCAGCGGACGGCGCGCCCGGTCCCGGGCGCGCTCCCGCACCACCACATCGCGGGCAGCCAACAAGCCTTGCGCCAGTGGGGTTTTCCCGCCGGTGTCGAACCGCGCCAACCGCCTGCTGGCGATGTGCACCGAGGACGTCGGAGGCAGCAGCACCCGCGCATCCTGCTGCCGGAACGTGATCACCGCGACCTTGTCCCGGCGCTGATAGGCATCGCGCAGCAGCGACAGCGTGGCGCCGCCGACCGCCGACATGCGGTCACGCGCGGCCATCGACCCGGATGCGTCGACGACGAAGATCACCAGATTGCCTTCCCGGCCTTCGCGAATCGCACGCCGGACGTCGTCGGGCGCGGGGCGGGGCCGGCCCGGCTGGGTCTGGCGGCCTGCAGTGGCCAGCAGCGTGCCGAACACGTGCAGACCGTGCCCCGCACCGGATTCGGCGGTGGCCGCGATGGGCGTGCCGGTGCGGTTGCGTGCGCGAGAGCGCCGGCCCGGCGCGCCCTCACCGACACCCGGCACCACCAGCGCCTTCGTGCGAAACACCGCCGCGGGAGGCGCACTGGGACGGTTCGGCGTGGCCTTCGAATTACCTTGGGATCCTTGGCTTTCCGGAGGGGAGCTGGCTTGGCCGCCACCGCCGGGCGGGTCGGGGTCGAACTCGGGATCGTTATCCGCGTTCGGCTCGGCCGCCGCTTCTGCCGCCTGGTCCATGGCCTCGTCCAGGCGCTCGGGGTCCAGCCCGGGATCGTCGAACGGGTCGCGGCGCCGACGGTGCGGCAGCGCCAGCTCGGCGGCCACCCGGATGTCTTCTTCCTCGACCGTGAGTTGTCCCGTCGCGTCGCTCGCCCCGGCGGTGGAGGCCGCCCGCCACGCGGCGTGCGCGACCGCGGTACGCGCCACCACCAGATCCGCGCGCATGCCGTCGACGTCGAAGGCCGCACACAGGGCGGCGATACGCCGTAACTCGTTGTTGGGCAGCACTACTGAGCTGATCGCGGCCCGCGCCTTGGCGATCCGCCGGGACACCTCGGCATCGGCGTCGGCGTAGCGGCGCACAAAACCCTCAGGGTCGGCCTCGAATTCCATCCTGGCCCGGATCACCTCGACCCGTACGTCGACCTCACGTGAGGCCGCGACATCGACGGTCAGCCCGAACCGGTCGAGCAGCTGCGGCCGCAGCTCCCCCTCCTCGGGGTTCATCGTGCCGATCAGCACGAACCGGGCCTCGTGCGAGTGCGATATGCCGTCGCGCTCGACGTGCACCCGACCCATCGCGGCGGCGTCGAGCAGCACGTCGACCAGATGGTCGTGCAGCAGGTTGACCTCGTCGACGTAGAGCACCCCGCCGTGCGCGCGCGCCAGCAGGCCGGGCGAAAACGCATGCTCGCCGTCACGCAGCACCTTCTGCAGATCCAACGAGCCGACCACGCGGTCCTCGGTCGCACCGATCGGCAGTTCGACCAGCCGCGCATCGTCGTCGACCGCGGCCAACACCGCCGCCAACGCCCGCACCGCGGTCGACTTGGCCGTGCCTTTCTCGCCGCGGATCAAGACGCCGCCGATCTCGGGCCGCACGGCGCACAGGACCAGGGCCAGCCGCAATCGGTCCTGCCCGACGATCGCGCTGAACGGGTAGGCGTAGGAGGCCGGCTCCTCGCGCAAACGTTCGCGGATCGTCACATCGGCTCCTCGCGTGAGCGTTCGTCGGTTCGCGCTCCGGGGCGCACCATCGGCACGTGTGGGATGCCGTCGTCGAGATATTCGTCACCGTCCCGCATGAACCCGTGCCGCGAGTACATGTCCTCGAGATAGGTCTGCGCGTCGATGTGGCACGGGTAGTCGCCGACCTCGGCCAACGCGGCCTGCATCAAGCGGGTGGTGTGGCCCTGACCGCGCGCGTCACGTTTGGTGCACACGCGGCCGATGCGAAAAGCCTTCTCCCCGCCGGGATGTTCCTCCATCAGCCGCAGCGTGGAGATCACCTCACCGTCGGGCCCTTCGAGCCAGAAGTGCCGGGTCTCGGCCAGCAGATCACGACCGTCCAGCTCCGGATACGGACAGGCCTGCTCGACCACGAACACCTCGATGCGCAGCTTGAGCAACTCGTAAAGCGTTGCGGCGTCGAGATCTTTGGCCCAACTACGGCGCGGCGCGACCGTCATATGCCCGCCGCCGTCACACGCCGGCCGGGGCGTCGAGCTTCAATGCCCGGGTGCCCCATGCCCACACCTCCTCATAGAGCTTGGGTTCGTTGGACAGCTTGGTGCCCAACGACGGGACCATCTCCTTGAGCTTGGGTGTCCAGCCCGCGTACCGGTCGGCGAAGCACCGCTCGAGCACATCGAGCATGGCAGGCACCGCGGTGGACGCGCCGGGCGATGCGCCGAGCAACCCGGCGATGCTGCCGTCGGCCGCCGAGAGCACCGTGGTGCCGAACTCCAGCACACCGCCTGCGCCCTTGCGCCGGATGACCTGCACGCGCTGCCCCGCGACATCCAGCTCCCAATCGGAATCGACTGCGCTGGGGGCGAATTCACGCAACGTGTCGACCCGGTCGGCCTCGCTGAGCAACAGCTGGCCGACGAGGTAGTTGACCAGACCCATCTCGGTGAGCCCGACGCCGAGCATCGACATGATGTTGTCGGGCTTGACCGAGAACGGCAGATCCGTGACCTTGCCCTGCTTGAGGAACTTGGGCGACCATCCGGCGAACGGGCCGAACAGCAGCCACTGCTTGCCTTTGATCACGCGGGTGTCCAGGTGCGGCACCGACATCGGCGGGGCACCCAGCGGCGGCAACCCGTACACCTTGGCCCGATGTCCGGCGGTGAGCTCCTGGTTGTTGGTCCGCAGGAATGCTCCACCGACCGGGAACCCGCCGAAGCCCTTGGCCTCCGGGATGCCGGCCTTCTGCAGCAACGGCAGCGCCCCACCGCCTGCGCCGACGAACACGAACTTGGCGTTGATCTTGCGCTTGAGGCCGGTGCGGCGGTTGGTCACCTTGAGCGTCCAGCTGCCGTCGGATTCCTTGCGCAGGTTCTCGA
This sequence comes from Mycobacterium sp. 852013-50091_SCH5140682, assembly GCF_001665685.1. Classification (GTDB taxonomy): domain Bacteria; phylum Actinomycetota; class Actinomycetes; order Mycobacteriales; family Mycobacteriaceae; genus Mycobacterium. The sequence continues at coordinate 160,066 of NZ_LZTB01000018.1, read as the reverse complement.
CCTCGTGGCCGAACAGCGTGTCCATGCCGCGCTGGGCGGTATATCCGATGAGCTGACGCGACAGCGAGCCGAAGTCGACGTCGGTGCCGGCCTGCGTCCAGTTGAGTGCGACCGGATCGGAGAAGTCGCGACCCTTGGCCATGAACGGCAGCCGTCGGGTGAACTCGTCCTTGTCGTCGATGAACTCCATCGTTGCGAACAGCGGATTGCCGACCAAGGCGTCGTAGCGGCGCTTGAGGTAGCCGACGTTTTCGGCCCCGTGGACGAAGCTGACGTGCGGAACCGGGTTGAGGAAGCTGCGGACGTCGGTCAGCACGCCGTTCTCGGCGGCGTAGGCCCAGAACTGCCGCGAGACCTGGAACTGTTCGTTGACGGTGACGGCCTTGCTGATGTCGATGGTGCCGCCGGTGCTCTCCGGGGTGTAGTTCAGCTCACACAGCGCCGAATGCCCGGTGCCCGCGTTGTTCCACGGATCGCTGCTCTCGGCGGCGGCAGCGTCCAGGCGCTCGACGAGGGTGATGGACCAGTCCGGCTCCAGCAGGCGGATCAGCGCACCCAGCGTGGCGCTCATGATCCCCGCACCCACCAGGACGACGTCGGTTTTCTCAGTCCCAGCTACCTTTGCGTCAGACACCTGAATCGCACGTCCTTCGTTCGCAGCGCCCGTCATCGTCGACGGCTGTCCTTCTGCCAAGATTATCGTGGCCCCGTCGGCCGGTGAGCGGGCGTACCAGTGCTGTTGGTCACCCGGGTGACCGCAACCGCCGGTTAGGGTGAACCTGTGACGTCACGGGAACCCGCCTGGGTGCCGGATGTGCTACCCGGCTTCTGGCAACAGACCATCACGCTCGGCCCGGATCCCGACGGCGAGGGCGATCTGGTCGCCACTCTGGTGCGCCGCGGTGACGGCGGTCCCGCCGAGCATGCGGTGCTGGCTCTGCACGGCTACACCGACTACTTCTTCCACACCGAACTCGCCGACCGCTTCGCGCAGCGCGGGTTCGCGTTCTACGCGATCGATCTGCACAAGTGCGGCCGGTCCCGCCGTGGTGGCCAGACGCCACACTTCACCACCGACCTGGCCAACTACGACACCGAACTGATCCGCGCGTTGCAGATCGTCGCCGCCGACACGGATGGGGCCCGGGTCTGCCTGTCCGGCCATTCGGCGGGCGGCCTGATCGTCACGCTGTTCGCCGACCGGTTGCGCCAACGCGGCGGGCTGACCACGCACAACGTGGGCGGCCTCATCCTCAACAGCCCGTTCCTGGATCTGCACGGCCCGGCGATACTCCGGACCGCCCCCACGTCGGCCGCACTGATCGCACTGGCCCGGGTGCGCAAGCTCAGCGTGGTCCGCAAGCCCACCGAGGGTGGCTACGGCACCAGCCTGCACCGCGAGTACGGCGGTGAGTTCGACTACAACCTCGACTGGAAGCCGTTGGGCGGCTTCCCCATCACGATCGGGTGGATCAACGCGATCCGGCGCGGGCAGGCCCGGTTGCATCGCGGCCTGGACGTCGGCGTACCCAACCTGATCCTGCGCTCGGACCACAGCGTCGCCGAAACCCCCGATCCCGCGGCCATCCAGCGCGGCGACGCGGTACTCGACGTCGGTCAAATCGCGCGCTGGGCCGGCTGCGTGGGCAATCGCAGCACCATCGTCCCGATCGTCGACGCCAAACACGACGTCTTCCTGTCGCTGGCCGAACCGCGCGCGGCGGCATACCGCGAACTCAACGGGTGGCTGGACGGCTACCTGAGTTCGCAATTGAACTCCAGCACAACACCTTCCGGATAGAGGCTCACGTGAAACACTACGATCTGACGATCATCGGCACCGGATCGGGCAACAGCGTTCTCGACGAGCGCTATGCCGGCAAGAAGGTCGCGATCTGTGAGCAGGGCACTTTCGGCGGCACGTGTCTCAACGTGGGCTGCATCCCCACCAAGATGTTCGTCTACGCCGCCGAGGTCGCCCACACGATCCGCGACAGCGCGAAGTACGGCATCGATTCCCACATCGACAAGGTGCGCTGGCCAGAGATCGTGTCCCGGGTGTTCGGCCGCATCGATCCGATCGCGGCCGGTGGCGAGGACTATCGCCGCTCCGCCGAGAACATCACGGTGTACGCGAGCCACACGCGGTTCGGCCCGAAGCTGCCCGACGGTCGTTACACCCTGCGCACCGAGGACGGGGAGGAGTTCAGCAGCGATCGGGTGGTGATCGCCGCCGGTTCACGCACGTTCATCCCGCCGGCCATCGCGCAGTGCGGCGTCACGTACTACACCAGCGACGACATCATGCGGATCCCGGCGCTGCCCGAACATCTCGTGATCGTCGGCGGCGGGTTCGTGGCCGCTGAATTCGCGCACATCTTCTCGGCGTTGGGCGTGCGGATCACCATCGTCGTGCGCGGTGCGGGGCTGCTGACCCACACCGACGAGACCATCTGCCACCGGTTCAGCGAGCTGGCCGCGGCGAAGTGGGACGTGCGAACGCACGAGAACGTGGTCGGTTCCCATCAGGATGGGGAGACCATCGTTCTGGAATTCGACGACGGCGAAACCCTGCCCGCCGACATGTTGTTGGTCGCCACCGGCCGAGTGCCCAGCACAGACGGGCTCGACTGCGAGCTGGCCGGGGTCGAGGTCGACGACGACGGCCGGGTGGTGGTCGACGAGTATCAGCGCACTACGGCGCATGGCATTTACGCGCTCGGCGACGTGTCGTCGGAATACCAGCTCAAGCACGTCGCCAATCACGAGGCCCGAGTGGTCAAGGAGAACCTGCTGCGCGACTGGGACGACACCGCCACGCTGGTGGCCTCCGACCACCGGTTCGTGCCGTCGGCGGTGTTCACCGAACCGCAGATCGCCACCGTCGGCCTGACCGAGGCCGAAGCCCGGGAAGCCTGCCACGACATCGTGATCAAGGTGCAGAACTACGGCGACACCGCCTACGGCTGGGCGATGGAGGACACCACCGGCATCGCGAAGCTGATCGGCGAACGCGGCACCGGCCGAATCCTGGGCGCACACATCATGGGCTACCAGGCGTCGTCGATCATCCAGCCCCTGATCCAGGCGATGAGCTTCGGCCAGACCGCCCGCGACGTGGCCCACGGGCAGTACTGGATCCACCCGGCCCTACCCGAGGTGATCGAGAACGCGCTGCTGGGACTCGCCGACTAGGTCTGGGTGCTCCAGCGTTCCTCGATGCGGCCGAACCGCCAGATCGCCAGGGCGGCAATCCAACTCACCACGAAGATGCCGACGATGGCGAAGCCCGCGAATTCCAGGTCGGCCGACCCGATCAGCGCGAGCGGACCCGAGGTGATGCCGAGGCGGTCCACCAGCAGTCCGGCCAGCACGATGACGCCGACGACCAGAGCGACGATCACCGAGAGCACCGTGACCGTGAGGTTGTAGTACACCTTGCGGACCGGCTGCAGAAACGCCCAGCCGTAGGCCCGTGTCATGAAGATGCCGTCAAGGGTGTCGAACAGGCTCATGCCCGCGGCGAACAGCACCGGCAGCACCAGCACCGCGTACCACGGCAGGGTGAATGCCGCCGTCCCGGCCGCCAGCACCAACAACGCCACCTGGCTGGCCGTGTCGAAACCCAGCCCCATCAGGAAGCCGACCAGGTACAGATGCCACGGCTTGTTCACCCGCCCCATCACGCGGCCCAGCAGGCGGGCCAGGAAACCGCGCCGGTTGAGCTGCCGTTCGAGCTCTTCCTCATCGAGTTCGCCGGTGCGCATTGCCCGGAACACCTTGGCGATGCCCACTGCGGCAACAAGATTCGTCAGCCCGATCAGGATCAGGAACGTTCCGGCGACCAGTGAGCCGATCAGACCAAGGGTCTGCAGCATCGGCGAGCCCTCGTCCTGCACCGGGCCGACCAGTGCCCGCACGCCCAGCGCCAGCAGCAACGCCAGGCCGAACACCACACTCGAATGCCCAAGTGAGAACCAGAAACCCGCCGACAGCGACCGGGTGCCCTCCCCGACCAGTTTGCGGGTGGTGTTGTCGATGACGGCGATGTGGTCGGCGTCGAAGGCGTGCCGGACGCCGAGCAGGTACGCGGTGACACCGAGGCCGACACCGAACACCCCGGCCGAGCCGAGAGTGATGTGTTGCGGTGCCACACCGACCACGAGTACACCCCAGCCGACGATGTGCAGCAGGGCCACGAATCCGCCTGTGGCGGCGATCGACATCCAGTCGGCGCGGTCGAAGCGGGTGGTGGTGGTGGTGCTCTCGGTCAAGGTGCCGACGCTCATCGCCCGAGCGTAGAACTCACCTTTTCATCTGTCTAGATAAACAGATAATTCATCCGTGCCGGGCGCCGAGCCAGTGCAGCAGATCGTGGACGACCTCGTCCTCCAGGCGGTAACTGACCATCCGCCCCACCCGGACGGAACTCACCCAGCCCTGATCGCGGAGCACCCGAAGCGCCTGGGAGACAGCATTTTCCGAACGTCCCAGCGCGGCGGCGAGGTCACCGACGCAGATACCGGGCGCTCGGTGCAGGCACAGCAGGATCTCCAGCCGGTGCGGATCCGACAGGAGGTCGAAGCGGCGCGCCCAGCCCGCGGTGTCGACGTCGGCCAGCGCCGAGGCCGCCCGCTCGACCTGCACCTGGGATTCGAGCTGGTCCACGATTTGAATGTAGCCCAGGAATGAGCCGACAGCGCTCACCTGGACACGGGGCGTAGGTTAAGGGCGGGACCCGATCAACCGCCGAATGGACACTGTTGGACGACCTCAACACGACCGCTGACGAGTTGCTTGCTGAGTTCGAGTCATTCATGAGGTCGGCCGGCGACCCCTACCCCGCCGACACCTCGACCAACGCCGGCGTCTTCGTCAATTGGCATCAAGCGCGCTCGGCCGACGCTCTCAGCACCGTCAACAACGACGACATCGTCGAGTTCCTGCTCGGTTGGATTCCCGAAAACTCACAGCCGATATCGGCCGAGGAGGCATCCACATTCTGCTTCTCGATAGGTGCATTTCTCGAATTCCTCGGTGACACCGGGAGGTTGAACGGCGGACACCGGCGCGGTGTCGGATTGAGCCACCTAGCCACGAGCCTGGCGTCCGCCCTTCACACCTTCATGGCTGATTCGGCGATCGACCCCAAAACGATCTTGTACCATCCCGGCTTCAACCCGAAAGGCAAGCCGACCTATCTCGAACTACTTGCGAAACCCGAGCAGATGCCGGCAGACAAACTGGAAGCCGAGCTGCTGTCCCGAATGACCGAATTCCAAACACAGCTCGCCGACGAGCAGGCACCGGCCATAGACGGGGTTGTCGTCGACGAACCGGCCGAGCTCCCGTTCGTGTACGTGCCACCACCGGCCTCCGAGGTCGAATCCGTCGCCGCTGCCGCGCCGTTGCTGGGCACGATCGGAGCGCTGCGAGACTACCTCGGCTCAGCAGGGAAGCCGCTCACCGACCGCGGCAACATCAAACGGGCGGACGGTAAGGCACTCATCGCGCTGCTCGACACCGGCGACCAGATGGACCCCCAAATCGGCGACCAGATTTTCCGGACCAGCACGACAGCGCATCTTCCCGGGCTGACCTCGATCGTCGACATCGCGAAAGAAGCCGGTGCCGTCCGCGTTCACAAGGGCCGCCTGGTTGGGCTGAAAAACTGGTCCCGCAAGTCCGTGACTGATCAGGCGACGGCGATCTATGACGCGATCATCGAGCTTGGACCGCTCAGCTCCCGCCGTCCCGGCTATGAGGTTCTCGAACTGATCGCCGAATTGCTCGATTCTGGGGTCGTGCATTGGCTTGCCGGCATCCTCGGCCCCGGCGGGGCTGGCGATGTCGATGAGTTGGTCGAACTCGTCACACCGATGCTTCGCGACCAGATCGAACCTTATTGGCCGCAGTGGAAGAGCATTGAGAAACTGGCACGGTCCGACGTCAGCCGCATCTTCCAAACCCTCGCGGACGCCGGCGTCGTCGAGTGGACGGGCCGCCGCGAGGTATCCGGCAGCTTCACGCCGTATCGGACCGGTGGAGTCATCCGCCTCACAGCGCTCGGCCGTCACGTGGTGCCCCGCCACCTCGAAGAGGCCGGCTATCACTTGCGGCGTGTCGACGACATCGCCGACGCTCCCGCGCACGTTCTGATCGCGACGCTGGACATGGTGACCGACGAACAGCGGCAGTCAGTGATCGACGCTTGGCAACCTTCCGCTGATGTCGCCGACCGCATCCGTCAGATCGTTGACTTTGTTGGGTCGACCGATGGTCCAGCCCTGCGGCTCAAGGGCATTGCAACGCTGGACTCGTTCGACTCCTACGACGTCGGGCTGGCCGTGCGGGTCCTCCTCGATGGCCCGGCCGGGGGTCACGCAGCGCTGTATCTGCTGTCCCGCGGATTGGCCGACGAGACTGAAGTCGGCGACCGCATCGGTATCGGGGAGTTCATTGACGTGCTTGCCGCCTCGCTCGACAATCCCGACGAGCTGTGCGAGTTATTCTCCGAGGCGCCGAATACCGCCGACCAGTATGACGCGCTGGATCAGATGTGGCGGTACCCCTCTCCATACACTGAGGCTGTGCTCGACACGCTCGGTCGCCACCATCCAGACCGCAAGCTCGCCAAGGCAGCACGGAAATCCGCGATGCGCCATCGTAGTTGGAAGGCGAACCACAGTTAGCCCCGCGCGAGCGTGCGCAGAATGCCGCCGTTTTGCGGCGTGCCGCGCAACAGACACGCTCAGTCGCGGTGCTGCGTGCTCAGTCCAAGAAGCCGTGCAGCAGCGCGGCCGATCCGGCGACATGGGCCAGCATGGCGTCTGCGGCGCCGTCGGCGTCACCGGCCAGGATCGCGATGACGATGGCTTCGTGCTGTTCGTCGGAATGGGCGATGTTGCGCGCCAGCAGCGGGATCTGGTCGAGCAGGGCATTGAGCCGCATCCGGTTCTCCGCGACCAGCGGCACCAGCGACGGCGAGCCCGCCGCCTCGGCGATCGCCAAGTGCAGGCGGGAATCCAGTCTGCGGTAGTCGTCCGGCGCCGCATCCCGGACATCGGCGAGTCTGGAGAACAAACCGTCGCGTTCGGCTGCACTGAGCGTGCGCCCGGCTGCCATCCGGGCCGCGCCCACCTCGAGGATCTCGCGCAGCCGCAGCGCGTCGTCGATCTCCTCCCGGCTGGGCCGAGCCGCCTCGGTGGTGTGCCGTGGCAGCTGCTCGGACAGGAACGTGCCGCCGTAGCGGCCCCGCCGCGACACCAGGTAACCGGCATCGGCCAGCGATTTGATCGCCTCCCGCACGGTGTCGCGGCTGACCCCCAGCCGCGCGGCGAGCTCACGTTCCGGCGGCAGCGACTCGCCGGGGGCCAGCACGCCGAGGCGAATGGTCTCCAGGAGCCGGCCCACGGTGTCCTCGAACGCATTGCCCAGCCGGACCGGCCGCAGCAGAGCGTCGGCCGTCTCCACAGTGGGGGCGGTCGACTGCTGCGGGTCCGGGTCGGCTGTCATAACGAGCTATCAGCGTGTCACAGCGGTGTCACGTAGGCCGAGCTGATGCCGCCGTCGACGAGGAATGTCGAGCCGGTGATGAACGACGCGTCGTCACTGGCCAGGAACGCCACCGCCGCCGCCAGCTCCTCCGGTTCGGCGAACCGGCCCAGCGGGATGTGCACCAGACGCCGCGCCGCGCGTTCAGGATCCTTGGCGAACAGCTCCTGCAGCAGCGGGGTGTTCACCGGGCCGGGGCACAGGGCGTTGACCCGGATGCCGCTGCGCGCATACTGCACGCCGAGCTCCCGCGACATCGCCAGCACGCCGCCCTTGGACGCGGTGTAGGAGATCTGTGAGGTGGCCGAGCCCATCACCGCGACGAACGACGCGGTGTTGATGATCGATCCTTTGCCCGCGGGCACCATGTGCCGCAGCGCCGCGCGGCATGACAGGTACACGCTCTTGAGGTTGACGTCCTGCACGCGCTGCCACGCCGGCAGTTCGGTGCTCTCGATGAGATCGTCGTCGGGCGGCGAGATCCCGGCGTTGTTGAACGCGATGTCGACGCTGCCGAAAGTCGATGCGGCCGTGTCGAACAGGTTGTCCACCGCGGCCTGGTCGGCGACGTCGACGGCGACGAAGAGGCCCTCGAGCTCGTCGGCGGCGGCCTTGCCTGTGGCGGGGTCGATATCGCCCACCACGATCGTGGCGCCCTCGGCCCGCAGCCGCTTGCCGGTGGCCAGGCCGATACCGCTGGCACCTCCGGTGATGACGGCGACCTTGCCTGCCAGACGCTGAGTCAGGTCCATCTAGAGCTCCTCTGCTCGATCTTCTACTGCGAAAAAGACGTTCTTGGTTTCGGTGAAAGACAGTGGCGCGTCGGGCCCGAGCTCGCGGCCCAGACCGGACTGTTTGAAGCCGCCGAAGGGGGTGTTGTAGCGCACCGACGAATGCGAGTTGACGCTGAGATTGCCCGCTTCGACCGCGCGGGACACCCGCACGGCGCGCGAGAGGTTGTCGGTCCAGATCGAACCCGACAATCCGTAGCGGGTGTCGTTGGCGAGCTCGACGGCGGCTGCCTCGTCGTCGAACGGCAGCACCGTGACCACGGGACCGAAGATCTCCTCGGTGACGGTCCGGTCGGAGCGCTGCGGAGTCAACACCGTCGGCGGGAACCAGAATCCGGGGCCGTCAGGAGCGGACCCTTGGAATGCCACGGGGGCGTCGTCGGGCACGTAGGAGGCCACCGATTCCCAGTGCGGACGCGACACCAGTGGTCCCATCTCGGTGCCACGTTGCGCCGGGTCACCGACCACCACACCCTTGACCGCGGGCTCCAGTAATTCCATGAAACGGTCGTAGACGTTGCGCTGCACCAAGATCCGGCTGCGGGCACAGCAATCCTGACCGGCGTTGTCGAATACCCCGTACGGCGCCGTGGCGGCCGCACGCTCGAGGTCACAGTCGTCGAAGACGATGTTGGCGCTCTTGCCGCCCAGTTCCAGCGTGACGCGCTTGACCTGTGCCGCGGCTCCCGCCATCACCCGTGTGCCGACCTCGGTGGAACCGGTGAACACGACCTTGCGCACGCCGGGGTGGGTGACGAAGCGCTCCCCCACCACAGATCCCTTGCCGGGCAGCACCTGGAACAGATCCGGATCCAGACCGGACGCGGCAGCCAACTGACCGAGCCGGATCGAAGTCAGCGGGGTCCATTCGGCAGGCTTGAGCAGCACGGCGTTACCCGCCGCGAGTGCGGGGGCGAAGCCCCATACCGCGATGGGCATCGGGAAATTCCACGGCGTGATGACCCCGACGACGCCGAGCGGCTCGTGGAACGTCACGTCCAGGCCACCGGCCACCGGAATCTGCTTGCCGCTCAACCGCTCCGGGGTCGCCGAGTAGAACTGCAGCACATCGCGGACATGGCCGGCCTCCCATTCGGCCTGTCCGATCGGATGCCCGGAGTTGGCCACCTCGAGCGCTGCGAGTTCGTCGACATGGGCGTCGACGGCCGCGGCGAAGGCCCGTAAGGCCCCGGCCCGCTCCGCAGGCGCCAACCGCGCCCAGCGCCGTTGTGCGGCCCCGGCGCGGGCCACCGCGTCGTCGACCGCCGCCTCGTCGAGCAGGTCGACGGTACGCAGCACCTCCTCGGTGGCCGGGTTGATGACTTGCGCAGTGCTCATGAAACCCTCTCTGTAGCATGCGTTTTGGCGGCCTCCACCAGGCCGCTGAACAGCCGGACGTCATCGAGACGTTCCTCGGGATGCCATTGCACCGCCAGCACGAACGCGTCACCCGGCAGTGCCGGATCCCTCTCGACGGCTTCGATGACGCCCTCGGTGGTGTCGCGGGCGCTGACCACCAGACCGTCGCCGAGCCGGTCGATGGCCTGGTGGTGGTAACACTGCGCGTCGGAGTGATCCCCGATCAGCGCGGCGAGCCGGGTACCCGGCACCGTCTGCACCGACGACGTACTGAACACCGCATTGCCCCGCTGATGATGGGTATGCCCGAGCACGTCGGGCAGATGCTGGTGCAGCGTGCCACCGAGCGCGACATTGAGTACCTGTGCGCCGCGGCAGATTCCGAGCAGCGGTAACCCGCGCCGCAGCGCCGCGCGCACCAGGGCGAAATCCCATTCGTCGCGGTAGCCCACGGGTTCGTCGGTCAGGGGGTGACGAGGCTGACCGTACGCGGCCGGGTCGACGTCACGCCCGCCGCTGATCACCAGCCCGTCGAGCCCGTCGAGCACGCGGTCGGCCACCGCCGCGCCGTCGGGTTGCGGCGGCAGCAACACCACGGTGCCGCCGCCCCGGTTGACGCCTTCGATGTAGCTGGCAGGCAGGAAACTGGCGTGGACGTCCCACACCCCGGTCCGCGCCTGCTGCAGGTAGGTGCTCACGCCGATCACGGGGCGAGCCTGCGGGTGAGCGTCAGAGCCGTTCAAAACCCCGCACCCTTTCCCAGTCCGTCACCGCGGCATTGAAGGCAGCCAACTCCACCCGAGCGTTGTTGAGGTAGTGCTCGACGACGTCGTCGCCGAACGCCTCGCGGGCGATCTCGGACTTCTCGAACAACCCGGCCGCTTCTGCCAGCGTGGTCGGCAGCCGCTCGGCACCGCTGGCATAGGCGTTGCCCGCCAATGCCTCCGGCAGTTCGAGTTCCCGCTCGATGCCGTAGAGGCCGCCCGCGATCAGCGCGGCGATCGCCAGATATTGGTTGACGTCGCCGCCGGGCGCCCGGTTCTCCATGCGCATGCCGTGGCCGTGACCCACCACCCGCAACGCGCACGTGCGGTTGTCCAACCCCCAGGCGACGGCGGTCGGCGCGAAGCTGCCGTCGGCAAACCGCTTGTAGGAGTTGATGTTCGGCGCGTAGAACAAGGTCAGCTCACGCATGGTCGCGAGCTGGCCGGCGATGAAGCTGCGGAACATCGGCGACATGCCGAGCGGGTCGGCACTGTCGGCGAACACGGCGCTGCCGTCATCCCCCCGCAGTGAGATGTGGATGTGGCAGCTGTTGCCTTCGCGTTCATCGAACTTCGCCATGAACGTCAGGCTCTTGCCGTGCTGATCGGCGATTTCCTTGGCGCCGTTGCGGTAGATGGTGTGGTTGTCGCACGTGATCCTGGCGTGGTCGTAGCGGAACGCGATCTCCTGCTGGCCCAGGTTGCACTCCCCCTTGACGCCCTCGCAGTACATGCCCGCGCCTTCCATGCCGAGGCGGATGTCGCGCAGCAAGGGCTCCATCCGGGTCGACGCGAGCATGGCGTAGTCGATGTTGTAGTCGCTGGCCGGCGTCAGGCCCCGATAACCCGCTGCCCAGGCTTCGCGAAAGCTGTTGTCGAACACCATGAATTCGAGCTCGGTACCCGCATAGGGCACCAGTCCACGCTCGCTGAGCCGATCGATCTGGCGGTCGAGGATGGCACGCGGCGCCGCGGCGACCGGGCGCCCGTCGAGCCAGAACAGATCCGCCATCACCAGCGCGGTGCCCGGCAGCCAGGGAATCAACCGCAAGGTGGCGAAGTCGGGCCGCATCACCATGTCGCCATAGCCGGTCTCCCAGCTGGAGGTGGCATAGCCCGACACCGTGTTCATCTCGACGTCGACGGCCATCAGGTAGTTGCAACACTCGGCGCCGTGGGCGGCGACGTCCTCGACGAACAGCCGCGCCGACACCCGCTTGCCGGTGAGCCGTCCCTGCATGTCGCAGAACGCCAGGATCACGGTGTCGATCTCACCGGCGGCAACCATTTGCTCCAGATCGCCTTGTGCCAGCATGCCGCGGTTGGGGCTCATTGCGCACCTTCCTGCCCGTCGGTTACGTGACGGAAAGTCGACCATTGCGATCACGACGGACGGTCGATCGCCTCCTTAATATGCACGATTTTCCAGTCGAAAGGTAGGACAACAGACCAATAAAGCTTTATTGTCCTGGAATACCGCCCACCGCCCTGCCATGAGGAGGCGCCATGCCCGAGGGGCACGAAGAACTCACCGAAGACCTCACCGACGACGAAAAACATCTCGCGAAGCTCGGCTACGTCCAGGAACTCCATCGGTCCTGGTCTGGTTTCTCCAACTTCGCCATCTCGTTCTCGATCATCTCGATCCTGGCGGGGTGTTTCACGTCGTTCGGGCTCGGCTGGAACAACGGCGGCCCGGCCGCCATCGCATGGGGCTGGCCGATCGTCTCGGCCTTCATCCTCATCATCGGGTTGTGCATGTCCGAACTGGTTTCGGCCTATCCCACGTCCGGCGGCATCTACTGGTGGGCCTCGAAACTCGGTGGCCCCAAAGCGGGGTTCTACACCGGCTGGCTCAACCTCATCGGACTGATCGCCATCCTGGCGTCGGTTGCCTATGGCAGCGCGACCTTCCTGGATCTCACCCTGGGGACGTTCAGCGAAAGCTGGCTCGCCGGCTACAGCCTGACCCGGGTGTTCATCATGTTCCTGATCATCCTGGTGGTCTCGGCGGTCATCAACATCTTCTCGTCGCACCTGCTGGCGGTCATCAACAACATCTCGGTGTGGTGGCATGTCGCAGGTGCGGCCGCGGTCATCGCAATCCTGTGGCTGCTGCCCGCGCAGCACGCCAGCGTCTCCGACGTGTTCGCCAAGACGATCAACAACTCCGGCATCTTCTCGGGCTCCACGTCCGGTTGGGGCTGGCTCCTGTTCGTGCTGCCGATCAGCGCCATCCTGACGCAGTACACGATCACCGGCTACGACGCGTCCGCCCATCTGTCCGAGGAGACCAAGAGCGCCGCGAACGCCGCAGCCAAGGGCATCTGGCAGTCCATCTTCTACTCGGCGATCGGCGGCTGGATCCTGTTGCTGTCCTTCCTCTTTGCCGTGCAGAACGCCGATGAGGTGTCGGCCAACGGCGGCGCGGTCGCGACGATCTTCACCCAGGCGTTGGGCTCCAAGTGGGCCGGCGCCGTGTTGCTCATCTCGACCGCCGGGCAGTTGTTCTGCACCACGGCCTGCCAGACCAGCGCCTCGCGCATGCTCTTCGCGTTCAGCCGCGACCGGGCCGTGCCGGGACATCAGTTGTGGTCGAAGGTCAACGCCACCAGGGTGCCCGCCAATGCCGTCATGATCACCGCGACCATCGCGGCCATCATCACGCTGCCCGCGATCGTGCCGGTGAAGATTCCCGTGAACGGCGTCGAGGTGCCGTCACCGGTCGCGTTCTTCGCGGTGGTCTCGATCGGTGTGGTCGGCCTGTACCTGTGCTTCGCCGTGCCGATCTACTACCGGTGGAAGGCAGGCGACTCGTTCGAGCAGGGTCGGTGGAACCTGGGCAGCAACTACAAGTGGATGGCGCCGGTCGCCATTGCCGAGATCATCGTGACCGCGATCATCGCGATGTTCCCGACTTCGCTGGGCGGTATGCCGTGGGACCCGAGCTTCGAGTGGAAGTTCGTCAACTACACCCCGCTGCTCGTCGGCGGCGTGCTGCTGTTGTTGTTCGTCTACTGGCACGTGTCGGTCAAGCACTGGTTCACCGGACCCATCAAGCAGCTGGAGACTCCGAAAGTCTGACGGACCCGGGTACGCACTGAACTCACAAGCTCGGTGCGTACCCGATACGCATGTTTCTGACCTGCGGAGACGAGGCGCGACACGCCGCGAGTGAGACACCGGCGCGTAATCCTTGTAGGGTCGAACTGATGTGTGGAGCCACCGGAGAGGTGCGCCTCGATGGCCGTACACCGGATGTTTCAGCGGTGTCGGCCATGGCAGAGGCGATGGCGCTCAGGGGTCCCGACGCGGCCGGTGTGTGGTCGCAAGGTCGGGTCGCCCTGGGCCACCGCAGACTGAAAATCATTGACCTGACCGAGGCAGGCGCCCAGCCGATGGTCGACCCCGAACTGGGGTTGGCTCTTAGCTGGAACGGCTGCATCTACAACTATCGGGACTTGCGCCGCGAGTTGTCCGGACACGGGTACCGGTTCTTCTCGCACAGCGATACCGAGGTGCTGCTCAAGGCGTACCACCACTGGGGTGACCGCTTCGTCGAACACCTCAAGGGCATGTTCGCGTTCGCGATCGCCGAACGTGACACCGGCCGGGTTCTGCTGGGCCGCGACCGTCTCGGCATCAAGCCGCTGTATCTGACGCAGGACGCGCACCGGATCCGGTTCGCGTCGACCCTGCCGGCACTGCTGGCCGGCGGAGGCGTCGACACCCGGATCGACTCGGTCGCGCTGCACCACTACTTGACCTTCCATTCGGTGGTGCCGCAGCCCCGCACCATCCTGCGCGGCGTCAGCAAGGTGCCGCCCGCGTCGGTGGTCGCCATCGAACCCGACGGCGCGGTCCGCACCACCACCTACTGGTCCCCGGACTTCAGCCGCCGTGCCGACCGCGCCGACTGGTCCGAACGGGACTGGGAAGACGCGGTGTTGGAGTCGCTACGGCAGGCGGTCGAGCGCCGGCTGGTCGCCGACGTCCCGGTGGGCTGCCTGCTGTCCGGCGGCGTCGACTCGAGCCTGATCGTCGGGTTGCTCGCCGAGGCCGGCCAACACGGATTGGCCACCTTCTCAATCGGATTCGAGTCCGTCGGCGGTGTCGCGGGCGACGAGTTCAAGTACTCCGACATCATCGCCGACCGATTCGGTACGGCGCACCACCAGATCCGCATCGACACCGCCCGCATGCTGCCCGCCCTCGGCGACGCGATCGGCGCGATGAGCGAGCCGATGGTCAGCCACGACTGCGTGGCGTTCTACCTGCTGAGCCAAGAGGTCGCCAAGCACGTCAAGGTGGTGCAGTCCGGACAGGGCGCCGACGAGGTGTTCGCCGGCTACCACTGGTATCCCCCGATGGCCGAGCCCGGGGCGGCGACGCTCGACGGTGCGGTGGCCAGTTACCGCGGCGCGTTCTTCGACCGGGACACCATCGGGGTGAACGCGTTGATCAGCGAGGCGTACCGGGCCGCGACCGCGGATCCCAGCGGTGCGTTCGTCACCGAGCACTTCGCCGCGCCCGGCGCGCAGACCGGCGTGGACCGGGCCCTGCGCCTGGACACCACGGTGATGCTGGTCGACGATCCGGTCAAACGCGTCGACAACATGACCATGGCGTGGGGGCTGGAGGGCCGGGTGCCCTTCCTCGACCACGAGTTGGTGGAGCTGGCGGCGACCTGCCCGCCCGAGCTCAAGACCGCGCACGGCGGCAAGGGCGTGCTCAAACAGGCTGCGCGACGGGTGATCCCGGCCGAGGTCATCGACCGGCCCAAGGGTTACTTCCCGGTGCCTGCCCTGACCCACCTGGAAGGTCTCTACCTCGACATGGTCCGCGACGCGCTCTACGCACCGGAAGCCAAGGAACGCGGGCTGTTCCGACCGGAAGCCGTCGACCGGCTGCTGGCCGATCCGAACGGCAGGCTCACGCCGCTGCGCGGTAACGAACTGTGGCAGATCGCCCTGCTGGAACTCTGGCTGCAGCGGCACGGCATCACGGGGGCGGCCGCATGACCAGCGTGGATCCCGACGCAGGCAATCGCGCGGGCGTGCACGCCGACGACGACCACACCGAGGCCATCACACTCGGCCTGCACGACGCGTCGCCACAGCATCTCGTCGATGCCATGGCCGACGACGTGGTCCTCGAACTCGGTTGGGGCCGGCTGATTTTCGGGCAGACCTTCGCCGATCCCGAGAAGCTGGCCGAGGTGTTGGGCCACGAGGGCCCGGGTCGGCGCGACATCTGCATCTACGCGCGCGAGTCGCACGTGTTGATCGCCCGCTCGCCTGCCGAGCTGTTCATCGATCCGAGCCACACCTACCGGTTGCGGTTCACCGACGATTTCACCGCGCCCGAACCCATCGGGTTCACCATCCGCACGCTGCGGGTCCGCGACGACGCCGACGAGATGAACCGGGTCTATGTGCGGTGCGGCATGGTGCCCGCTCCGGTCGAGGTCATCTGGGACAACCACATCCGCAGTTCGGCGGTCTACCTGGTGGCGGTGCGCGACGACGACGGCTCGGTGATCGGCACCGTGACCGGGGTGGATCACCACAAGCTCTTCAGCGATCCGGAGAACGGGTCGAGCCTGTGGTCGCTGGCCGTCGATCCGACCGCCGGGCTGCCCGGGGTGGGCGAGGCCTTGACCCGCACCTTGGCCGGTATCTTCCGCGACCGGGGACGATCCTACATCGACCTGTCGGTGGCCCACGACAACACCGCGGCGATCGCGCTGTACGAGAAGCTCGGCTTTCAGCGGGTGCCGGTGCTGGCCGTCAAACGCAAGAACGCCATCAACGAGCCGCTGTTCACTCATCCCCCGGAGACCGTCGACGACCTGAACCCGTACGCCCGCATCATCGCCGACGAGGCGATGCGGCGCGGCATCTGGGTCGAGGTGCTCGACGCCGGCGCGGGTGAGATGCGCCTGTCACACGGCGGCCGCAGCGTCGTCACGCGAGAGTCGTTGTCGGAGTTCACCTCCGCGGTGGCCATGGCGCGCTGCGACGACAAACGCCAGACCCGGCGCATCGTGTCCGAGGCGGGCATCACCGTCGCCAAGGGTCGGCTGGCCACATTCGACCAGGGTGATCACGAGTTCCTCGCCGAGGTCGGCGATGTCGTGGTGAAACCCACGCGTGGCGAGCAGGGCAAGGGCATCACCGTCGGCGTCGACGGCGACGCCGAACTCGATGCGGCCCTGGAGCGGGCACGCGAGCAGCACCCCGAGGTGCTCATCGAGCAGCGCGCGCCCGGCGACGATCTTCGGCTGGTCGTGATCGACGGCAAGGTGGTGGCGGCCGCGATCCGCCGCCCGGCCGAGGTCACCGGAACCGGCGCGCACACCATCCGCGAGCTCATCGAGGCGCAGAGCCGCCGCCGGGCAGCGGCGACCGGTGGCGAGTCGCGCATCCCGATGGACGACGTCACCACGGGCACGGTCGCCGAGGCCGGCTGGTCGCTCGACGACGTGCTGCCCGAGGGCGAACGGCTGCGGGTGCGCCGCACGGCGAACCTGCATCAGGGCGGCACCATCCACGACGTCACCGCCGAGGTGAACCCCGAACTGTGCCGCGTGGCGGTGACGGCGGCCCAGGCCATCGGTATCCCGGTCACGGGCATCGACCTGCTGGTGCCCGATGTGGCAGGCCGCGACTACGTGTTCGTCGAAGCCAACGAGCGGCCCGGGCTGGCCAATCACGAACCACAGCCCACCGCAGCAGCTTTCGTCGACTACCTGTTCCCCGGGCAACCGGGTCTGCCGCAGGCGTGGACGCCGTCACCGACGGCGTGAGGACCGAGCCGCCGGGCTACCAGGTGCTCGTGCGCATGACGATCTCGGCGGCCAGCTGCGCAGTGGACTCCTGCGCGTTGCGGCGGCCGAGCATCTCCACCAAGCGGAAGTCGCCGTAGACGTAGCGCTGACTGGCCTTGGCCACCGCGCGGGCTGCCGGCGTGCTGACCAGGGCGGTGGTGTTCATCTCCACTGCGGGGCAGTCCTCGTCGCGGATCGCCCCGGTGAGATCGGCGACGCGCGGGTGTCCGCGATCCACGACCACCAGGCTGGTGAACCGGTCCAGCCGCGTCGCCGCCAATTCCCAGGCCAGCTCGCCACCGAGGCGGTCCCCGACCAGCACCGACCATTTGACGTCCACGGCATCCAGGATGCCGACGACCGACTTGGCCGTCAGCCGCGGATCCGGCGCGATGATGACGGTTCGCAGCGATGCCGTGTGCAGCCGTTGACATACCGCGCCATAGGCTGCGGGACCGTGATGGCCGGCGCCGAGCAGCACGACTACCGAACCCTTGTCGGGGCCTGCCACATCGACGGGCACAGAGAACCCGTCGATGGTCGGCACGGTGGTCAGCATTGGGACAACCTACCGCCAGCATGCGGCGAGCGGGCGGAAATCAACGGGTCCTTGACGCGAGCGTAAACGGTTCTGTCAGCGGTGATGTCAACGCGCTTGGATGCGGTGCACCTGCTGGTCGAACGCGTCGAGGAAGGTCTGCGGCAGGGTGGCTTTGACGGGTATGGCGGGGTTCTGCGTCGGGAAGGTCACTCCGAACACCGACCACGATCCGATGTTCTCGAACGCGAAGTAGGCACTGCTGTCCGACCCGCTCAGCTGCATCGTCTGTTGGTAGACCAACTCCGCGGGCCGTTGCGTCGCCAGCTTGGTGGTGGTGATCGGGATGCCTGCGTCGCCCGGATCGAAGAACGTCCGGAATTGCGCGCATCGCTGCGCGGTCGCGTCGAGCTGGTCCAATGGCAGCGGCGAGGTCAGCACGGTGATGACCATGCGGGCACCGTCGTAGGACAGCACGTACTTGCCCGCACTGCCAGGGCCGCGGTCGGCCGAGCGGGCGATCACCCGGGTGAGGCCGTCGGAGCAGCCCTGCGGATTCGACAGCATCGACGGCGGCGCACCCGTCCCGTCCGGCTGGCCGGGTTTTTCGACGATGCGGTCGTATTGCACGCCGGCCGGGAAATCGGCGGCGGTCAGCAGCACCTTCTCCAGGGTGGCGCCCGGCCAGGTCGGCGTCCCGGACACGACAGTCGCACATCCGGTGAGCAGAAGGGCCAGCAACGGCACAGCCACCCGAGCCCCGATCATGGGCCCAGGCTACCCAGTCGGCCCGTCCAGCGCCGTCTTCATGGTCGGTCGGCTCGGCGCTCCGCGTGCGAGCAGATCCAAGACCGCGTCGATGTCGAGATGTTCGGCCAGCAGATCGGCCATCAGGTCGAGCTGTGCATCGCGGCGGGCGGCCACGTCGACGTCGTCGGCAACGACGAATCCGGTGCGTCCTGCGGCGTGCGAGACCTCGGTGAGCCACGACCTGCGGACCGCGTCGTTGTCCAGCAGGCCGTGCCAGTGCGTGCCGTAAACGGCACCGCGCCGGATACCCACGCCCAGCCAGTCCTGTTCCTCACTCCCGACGACCCGGCCGTGGTGGATCTCGTAGCCATACAGCGGAGTCTGCCAGCGGCGCAACGTCTTCTCGGGATCGAACACGATGTCCGCGGCCAGCAGCCCGAGTCCCGCGACAGTGCCTGCCCGGGACTCCACGGAGTCGTCGATCCGGCGGCACAGCATCTGGAATCCCCCGCACACCCCGAGCACGGCGCGGCCCTGCGCGGCGTGCGTGCGGATCGCCTCGGCGAGACCCCGCTCGGTGAGCCAGGCCAAGTCACTGACCGTGGCCTTGCTACCGGGGATCACGACGACGTCGGCGCCGGCGAGGTCGGCCGCGTCGGCCACCCACCGCACGTCGACCCCGGGTTCACAGGCCAGCGCCTCGACATCGGTGGAGTTGGAGATGCGGGGCAGCCGGATGGCCGCGACCGTCAGGGTCTGCTCACCGCGCGGTGGCTGAGGCGGCCCGACGAGTCCGCCCGCCCGCACCGACACCGAATCCTCGGTGTCGAGCCAGATGCCGTCGTGAAACGGGATCACGCCGTAGGTCGGGCGGCCGGTCAGCGCGTGCAACTGCCGCAGGCCGGGTTCGAGCAGCGTCGGGTCGCCGCGAAACTTGTTGACGACGAATCCGGCGATGAGGGCCTGGTCGGCGGGTTCGAGAACCGCGACGGTGCCGTGCAGGTGGGCCAGCAGCCCGCCGCGGTCGATGTCGCCGACCAGGATCACCGGCAGATCCGCTGCGCGCGCGAGACCCATGTTCGCCAGATCCGTTGCGCGCAGGTTGATCTCGGCGGGCGATCCGGCGCCTTCGCAGATGACCACATCAAATTCGGCTCGCAGCGAGGCTAATTCGTCGGCCACCACGGCCGCGAGCCGCTCGCGGTGGGTGAAGTAGTCGCCTGCGGCCACCGAGCCCGCGACGCGGCCACGGAGCACCAGCTGAGAGGTCCGGTCGGACCCGGGCTTGAGCAGGATGGGGTTGAACCGGGTGTGCGGTTCGAGCCCCGCCGCGCGCGCCTGCATGGCCTGGGCCCGGCCGATCTCACCGCCGTCGACGGTCACCGCCGAGTTGTTGGACATGTTCTGCGCCTTGAACGGCGCGACCCGCACTCCCCTGCGCGCCAACAGCCGGCACAGGCCCGCGACCACCATCGACTTGCCCGCGTCGGATGTGGTTCCGGCGACCAGCAGTGCGCCGCTCACGCGGGCCGGGTCACGGCAAGGTGAGGATGTCGGCGCCGTCCTCGGTGACCACCAGCGTGTGCTCGAACTGCGCGGTCCACTTGCCGTCCTTGGTGGCCACGGTCCAGTCGTCGTCCCAGATCTCGTAGTCCAGGCCGCCGAGGTTGATCATCGGTTCGATGGTGAACGTCATACCCGGCTCGAGCACGGTCTCCACAGCGGGCTGGTCGTAGTGCAGCACCACCAGGCCGTTGTGGAAAGTGGTGCCGATGCCGTGGCCGGTGAAATCGCGAACCACGTTGTAGCCGAACCGGTTTGCATACGACTCGATCACCCGCCCGACGATGGACAGGGCACGTCCCGGCTTGACGGCCTTGATGGCGCGCATCGTGGCCTCGTGCGTGCGCTCGACGAGCAACCGGTGTTCCTCGGATACGTCGCCGGCCAGGAAGGTGGCGTTGGTGTCGCCGTGCACGCCGTCGATGTAGGCCGTGACGTCGATGTTGACGATGTCGCCGTCCTCGATCACGGTCGAATCCGGGATGCCGTGGCAGATGATCTCATTGAGCGACGTGCAGCAGGATTTCGGAAACCCCTTGTAGCCCAACGTCGATGGATAGGCACCGTGGTCGATCATGTACTCGTGGGCGATCCGGTCGAGCTCGTCGGTGGTCACCCCGGGTGCGACGGCCTTGCCCGCCTCGGCCAACGCCTGGGCCGCGATGCGCCCGGCGATCCGCATCTTCTCGATCACCTCGGGCGTCTGTACCCACGGTTCGCTGCCTTCTTGCACGGTCGGCTTCCAGGCGTACTCGGGACGCGGGATCGACTTGGGCACCGGCAGGGTCGGTGACAGCACGCCGGGACGCAGGGCAGCACGAACAGACATACGCGTCAGGGTACCGACCGGCCGCACCGGGCGAGTCACCAGTGGACCCGCGATACCGACGCTAGCTGCGCTGGCCGCGGCCAAACCACCCCTTGCGCGGACCGCGGATGTCGACCGACCCGCACACCACCCGGCCGGCGAGGATGACGTGCGGAGTTCCGTCGGCCGGTGCGTCGCGACGGCGATCGGTGGCACTGCCGACGATCACCTCGACATCGTCGATCGAGGCGCTCGCACCGTCGGGCAGGCGCATCTCCAGCGAACCGAACTTGAGGTCGAGCTCGACGACCACGATCGGGCCTGCGAAGCGGGCCCGGGTCAGGTCGAGCTCCACCGAGCCCATCCGGCGCACGAGCGCGAGGCGCGTCGGGACCGTCCACTCGCCCTGGCGTTTGAGCGAGCCCATGACGCCTCGCAGCTCGACGCGGTCGGCCGCGGAGGTGACGATCGCTCCCGGCCCGGGCAGGTCGCCGACCAGTGCGTCGAGGTCGGCCTGCAGCCGCGCCCGGGACACCAGCGCGGAGCGCTCCTCGAACTCGTCGATGGCGATCAGCCCGAGCGCGACGGCGTTGTGCAGCCGCCGCAACGTGCCGTTGCGGTCGGCGTCGGAGACGCGCAGCTCCACCGATTGCTCATTGATCCCGGTCATGACCCGTCCAGGTTACCGGGATTGGTGCTACCGCAGGTACCGCAGATCACGCCAGATAGTCGGGCGGCAGGCCCTGGAACATCGTCTTGCACATCCGCACCGCGTACTCCGAGCTGCCGCCGCCCACGATCAGGGCCGCGAAGGCGAGGTCCCCGCGATAGCCGGCGAACCAGGCGTGGGACCCGCCGTTGTATTCGGCCTCACCGGTCTTACCGCGCACGTCGCCGAAACCGTTGATCTCCTTGGCCGTGCCGTTGGTGACCACCAGCTGCATCATCGGGCGCAGCCCGTCGATCATCTTCTGCGAGATCGGGGCGCCCGCGTCGTCGATGGTCGTCTGGTGCCCTTCGATCAACTGCGGCACCGGCGTCTTGCCCGCCGCCACCGTCGCGGCCGCGAGCGCCATGCCGAACGGACTGACCAGCACCTTGCCCTGACCGAAACCGTCCTCGGTGCGTTCGGCGAGGCTCACGGTCGGAGGGACCGAGCCGGACACCGTGCTGATGCCGTCGACGTGGTAATCGGGGCCGATGCCGTACTGCTTGGCAGCCTCGTTGAGCGCCCGCGGCGGCATCCTGCTGGCCAGCTCGGCAAACGTGGTGTTGCACGAATTGGCGAAAGCGCGTGACATCGGCACGACACCGAGGTCGAACGCGTCGTAGTTGGTGACGATGCGGTGCCCGATCTCCAAGGTGCCGGGGCAGCCGAGCAGCGTGTTCGGGTTGGCCATGTCGCGGTCGATGGCGCCACCCGCGGTGATGATCTTGAACGTCGACCCGGGCGGAAAGAGACCGGTGGTGGCGATGGGCCCATCGGCGTCGGCGGCCGCGTTCTGTGCGACGGCCAGGATTTCTCCGGTCGACGGTTTGATCGCGACGATCATGGCCTTGCGCCCGGTTGTGTTCACCGCGTTCTGCGCGGCGTTCTGCACGGCCCGGTCGAGGCTGATGGTGACCGACGGTGCCGGGTTGCCGGGCACCTCGTTGAGGACGTCGACGTCGACGCCGTTCTGGTTGACGGTGACGACCCGCCAGCCTGCCTGCCCCGCGAGGTCGTCGACCACGGCCTTTTTGACCTCGTTGACGATCGCCGGCGCAAACGTCTCGTCGGTGGGCAACATCTCGTCCTGCGGCGTGACGACGACGCCGGGCAGCGCAGCGATCGCCGGGGCGACGCGGTCATGGTCGGATTGGCGCAGCGTGATCAAGCTCAATGGCTGAGCCGACGAGCTCGCCTGCTCGGCCAGTTGCTGGGCGTCCAACGTCGGGTCGAACGGGCGCAGCGCGTCGGCGACCGCCTTGGCCGTCGACATCAGCGCGACGCCGGCGGATCTGGCGTCCAGCCCGTAGTGGTAGAGGTAGCCCGGAACCAGCACGTCGGTGCCGCCGTGCTCGTTGACCGACGCGCGGCGCGGCTGGTCGGCCCGCAGCGCGAAGGTCTGGTGTTCGCCCAGTCGAGGGTGCAATCCTGTTGCGCTCCAACGGACTTCCCAGCGCCCCTCTTCGCGCACCATGTTGAGCTGGCCGTCGTAGGTCCAGGTGCGGTTCTTCGGCAGATGCCACGTGTAGCGGTAGTTCACACTGCCGGTGTCTTGCGCGTACTTCGACCCCACGATCTGCGCGTCGAGCCGCGTCGCCTGCAGCCCCGACCACGCCTCGGTCAATGCGGTCTTGGCCTCGGGCGGTTTGTCGGACAGTGCCGCTGCCGCCGCGGCGTCGCCGGTGGCCAGTGCTGCGAAGAACTTCTCGGCGGCCGGTTCAGGTCCGTCCGGCCGCGGCGTACACCCGCTGAGCGCGACGGCCGCCACAACCGTTGCCACGGTCAGCAGGCCGGCGGTCCGTGTTACTGATGATGTTCGCGTTGCCATTGAGGCTGATGTTATGAACGTGCAGACCGGAATGGTTGGAGGCGCACCGTAATCGAACCGAGACGCGTATGTGAGCTCACTGTTGCGACGTCGTCCGCGGGCGTGTCGCGGCGGGTGCAGGCGTGGCAGATGCGATCAGAGCGGCTGAAACTCAGTCCATCAGCACGGTCGCGAAAACGCCGACCTGATCGAAACCGATCCGCGCATAGGTGGCGCGCGCGACCGTGTTGTAGTCGTTGACGTAGAGACTGGCGATGCGACCCGAGGCGACCACCGCTGCGGCCAACGCTGCCGTGCCCGCGGTGCCCAGGCCGTGACCGCGCCAATCCGGGCGCACCCAGACACCCTGGATCTGACCGACACCTGGTGACTGCGAACCGATTTCGGCCTTGAACACCACTTCGCCGCGTTCGAATCGGGCCCAGGCCCGCCCCGCCGCGATCAGCCCCGCAATGCGACGGCGATATCCGCGGCCGCCGTCGCCCAACCGCGGATCGACACCGACCTCACCGATGAACATGTCGATCGCGGCCACCAGATAGGCGTCGAGCTCTTCCATCCGCACGGGCCGCACCGCCGGGTCGATCGGGCACTGCGGCATGGCGGTCAATGCCAGTAACGGCTGCTGCTCGCGCACGTCGCGGGCGGTACCCCACACCGATTCCAAACGCTGCCACATCGGCAACACCAACTGTGCGTGCCCCACCAGCGACGAGCACCGGCGCGGCACACTCATCGCCTTGTCGGAAAACGCCTTGAGGTCATCGAGGCTGCCGCGCAACGGGATCAGATTGGGGCCTGCGTAACAGAGTGATTCGGTGACATGCCGCCGCGTCCACAGCTCGCCGCCGATCGCGCCGGGTTCGACCCCGAACTCGGCGACGCGCGAGGCCACCATGCACGATCCGACCGGATCTTCGTCGAGCACCTGCAGCACGGCGGCGGCATCGCGCGCTACCGATACCCGTCGCTCGTCGACGAGGCGGAAAATTGGCGGAGCCGACATCGGCGATTCTCTCTGCTCAACCCGGGGCGGTGGTGACCCTGCTCACAAGGTCACGTTCAGCTTACGGTCACCACCGGGGAACCGCTCGCATCACCCGAACCCTGTTGCTCGGCAAGTCGCATCGCCTCTTCGATCAGCGTCTCGACGATCTGTGCCTCTGGCACGGTTTTGATGACCTCGCCCTTGACGAAGATCTGGCCCTTGCCGTTGCCGGACGCCACACCCAGGTCGGCCTCGCGCGCCTCGCCGGGGCCGTTGACGACACATCCCATCACGGCCACCCGCAGCGGCACCTCGAGCCCGTCCAGGCCCGCGCTCACCGCGTTGGCCAGCGTGTACACGTCGACCTGCGCTCGCCCGCACGACGGGCACGACACGATCTCCAGGCCGCGCGGCCGCAGGTTGAGCGACTCCAGGATCTGATTGCCGACCTTGACCTCTTCGGCGGGCGGAGCCGACAGCGACACGCGGATGGTGTCGCCGATACCTTCGCTGAGCAGCGCTCCGAACGCCACCGCGCTCTTGATGGTGCCCTGGAATGCCGGGCCCGCCTCGGTGACGCCGAGGTGCAGCGGGTAATCGCATTGCGCCGCCAGCTGGCGGTAGGCCTCCACCATGATCACCGGGTCGTTGTGCTTGACCGAGATCTTGATGTCGCCGTAGCCGTGTTCTTCGAACAACGAGGCTTCCCACAACGCGGATTCGACCAGGGCCTCCGGGGTGGCCTTGCCGTATTTCTTCAGCAACCGCGGGTCGAGTGAGCCTGCGTTGACCCCGATGCGGATCGGGATGCCCGCGTCGCCTGCCGCCTTGGCGACCTCCTTGACCCGGCCGTCGAACTCCTTGATGTTGCCCGGATTGACGCGGACGGCCGCACACCCCGCGTCGATCGCGGCGAAGATGTACTTGGGCTGGAAGTGGATGTCGGCGATCACCGGGATCTGGCTGTGCCGGGCAATCTCGGCGAGCGCGTCGGCGTCCTCTTGCCGGGGGCAGGCCACCCGCACGATGTCGCAGCCCGACGCGGTCAGCTCGGCGATCTGCTGCAGTGTCGAGTTGACGTCATGGGTCTTGGTGGTGCACATGGACTGCACGGCGATCGGGTGATCGCTCCCGACGCCGACGTTGCCCACCATGAGTTGGCGGGTCTTGCGCCGGGGCGCAAGCACGGGCGGTGGCGGGGCGGGCATACCCAAACCGATCGATGTCACGGTGCCTCTCTTACTGGAAGATGCTGAGCGGGTTGACCAGGTCCGCGGTGACGGTCAGCAGCATGTAGCCGACCACGACCGCGAGCACCACGTACGTGGCAGGCATGAGCTTGAGGTAATTGACCGGCCCGGCGGCGACTTTGCCGCGAGCCGAACGGATCATGTTGCGGAGCTTCTCGTAAGTGGCGACGGCGATGTGCCCGCCGTCGAACGGCAGCAGCGGCACCAGGTTCACCGCGCCCAGCACGAAGTTCAGCTGGGCCAGGAAGAACCAGAACGCCACCCAGAGCCCGGCCTCGACGGTCTCACCGCCGATGATGCTCGCGCCGACGACGCTGATGGGGGTTTCGGGATCGCGCTGCCCGCCACCGATGGAGTGCACGAGCGCGCCGACCTTGGTCGGGATCTTCGCCAGCGACTTGCCCAGCTCGACCGAGAGGTCGCCGGTGAAGGTGAACGTCGCGGGAACCGCCGACAGCGCGTTGTACTGCGTGGGGCCGAACTGGGCCGCGCTCACGCCGATGGCTCCGACCTGGGCCGGGGTCGCCTCGCTGGAGCCGTCCTTGGCGATGAAGCGCTGGGTCTGGGCGACGTCGACGGTGGTGGTGATCGGCTTGCCGTCGCGTTCCACGGTGATCTGGGTCGGGCCGGTGGCCTTGCGCACTGCGGCGGCCATCTCGGCGAAGGTCTTCACGTCCTGGTCGCCGACCTTGACCACGGTGTCGCCGGGCTTGATACCCGCCTGCGCGGCTGGGCTGGGGCCGATGCAGGGCCCCTGGTGTCCCTTGCTGACTTCGCTTGTCAGACAGCCGGTTTCACCGACGACGGCACCGGTTGGCGCGTGCAGGTTGGGCAGGCCCCAGACCACCGCGATGCCGTAGATCAGCACCAGTCCGATGATGAAGTTCATGGCGGGCCCGGCGAAGAGCACCGCGACGCGCTTCCACACCTTCTGCCGGTACATCGCGTACGGCCGGTCCTCGGGCGCGATCTCGTCCATCGACGTCATACCGGCGATGTCGCAGAATCCGCCCAGCGGGATGGCCTTGATGCCGTATTCCGTCTCGCCCAGCGCGTTGGGACGCTTGGTCGACCACAGCGTGGGGCCGAAGCCGACGAAGTACCGCCGGACCTTCATCCCGGTGGCCCGCGCGATCCACATGTGGCCGCATTCGTGCAGGGCCACCGAGACCAGGATGGCCAGCGCGAACGCCGCGATACCCAGTGCGAACATCATTTGTTGACGAGACCTCTTCTGGTGGATTCCCGCTCGACGGCCCGCTGCGCCTGCTCCCTGGCCCAGCGTTGTGCGTCGAGTACGTCTTCCACGGTAGCGGGTTCGGCGGCCCACTGGTCGGCAGCGTGCAACACGTCACCGACGGTTTGCACGATCGCCGGGAACCGGATGCGTCCGTCCAGGAACGCCTCGGCCGCCTCTTCGTTTGCCGCGTTGTAGACCGCGGTCAGGCAGCCACCACCTTTGCCCGCGTGCCGCGCGAGGTCCACGGCGGGGAACACCTCGTTGTCCAGCGGCAGGAACTCCCAGGTCGACGCAGTGGTGAAATCGCAGGCGGCTGCCGCGCCGGGTACCCGGGCCGGCCAGCCGAGGGCCAGCGCAATCGGCAGTTTCATGTCCGGCGGGCTGGCCTGGGCCAGGGTGGAGCCGTCGGTGAACGTCGCCATCGAGTGCACGATCGACTGCGGGTGCACCACCACCTCGATGCGGTCGTAGTCGATGCCGAACAGCAGGTGGGTCTCGATGAGTTCCAGGCCCTTGTTGACCAGGGTCGCCGAGTTGAGCGTGTTCATCGGCCCCATCGACCAGGTCGGATGCTTGCCTGCCTGTTCAGGGGTCACGCCGTCGAGGTCGGTCGCCGACCAGCCGAGGAACGGACCGCCCGAGGCGGTGAGCACGATCTTGGCGACCTCCTCGGGGGCGCCGCCACGCAGGCACTGCGCCATCGCCGAGTGTTCGGAGTCGACCGGCACGATCTGGCCCGGCGCGGCCGCCTTGAGCACCAGCGGACCGCCTGCTACCAGCGACTCCTTGTTGGCCAGCGCCAGCCGGGCGCCCGTGGCCAACGCGGCCAGCGTGGGTTTCAGGCCGAGCGCCCCGACCAGTGCGTTGAGGACGACGTCGGCCTCGGTGTTCTCAACGAGGTGGGTGACGGCGTCGGGGCCGCTGTAGGTGACGTCACCGATGTGCGCCGCGGCGGCCGGATCGGCGACAGCGACGCTGGTGACGCCTGTTGCGGCGCGTTGCGCCGCGAGCAACTCGGGGTTACCGCCGCCTGCGGCCAGGCCCACCACTTCGAAGCGGTCGGGGTTGGCGGCGATGACCTCCAGTGCCTGTGTGCCGATAGACCCAGTACTGCCGAGAACCAGCACGCGCAGCCGCGCCGTATTCCCCTGGTCGCTTCGCTCCTGCTCGCCGGATCCCGTCACCGCTACATTGTGCCGCGCCGCAGGTGCCTGCCCCAACCACCGGCTACCGGTTGCGCGCCGACGGGTCGGCAGTCGCGTCGATCTTGAGCACCAGGCCGTCCCGGATTGTCAGTACGACCACCGCGAAGAGCCTGCGGTCGGCGTACGCGAGCAGCACCGGTTCGCCCGCGGGGCCGCCGACAAGCGTGGCGCCGGGTCCGAGGTAGAGCAGCAGGTTGGTGGCAACGGCGTCGCGACCATGGTTGATCTGCTGCGGCGGCGCGGGATCGGCCAGGATGGTGCCCACTCCCCACACGCTGGGGTCGAGCACGGCGCCGAGCGCCAGGACGTCGCCGTTGGCGCAGGCGGCGATGAACTTCTCGAGTACGACGCGGTGCTCGTCGACGGTGATGCCTGCCTCGGCGTAGTCGTCGGCCCGATGGGGTGCGACATCCGCGAACTTGATCCGGGCCCGCCGGGCCAGTTGCCTGCACGTCCCGACCGGCCTGCCGACCGTTTCGGCGATCTCGTCGAACGGCACCGCGAACACGTCGTGCAGCACGAACGCGACCCGCTCCCCCGGGCTGAGCCGGTTGAGAACCTCGAACAACGCCGTGCGCACCTGGTCGTCGAGCGTGGCGCGGTCGGCCGGGTCGGGCTCCGACGATGCGGTCGTCTCGACCGGCCCGGGCTGCTCGAGACGCGCCCGCGCCGAGCGCACCTGGTCCAGGCAGAGTCGTCCGGCAACCACGGTCAGCCAGGCGCGGATGTCGTCGAGCTGCCCGGCGTCTCTGCGCGCCAGCCGCAGAAACGCTTCCTGCGCAACATCTTCGGCCTCACCGATGTCGCCGAGCATCTGGTAGCAGAGGTTGATCAGGTAGGGGCGGTGCTCCCGCCACGCCGCCTCGATCAGTGCATCGTTCATGCCGTTACGACGAAATGCCTGCCCGGAAAGTTACGCCCGCGGCGCTGTAACTTTTCCGGGAACCGCCCCGTCCTTGATCGCATGAACACAACCATTCTCGTCACGGGCGCCACCGGCAACGTCGGGCGTCCACTCGTTTCCGAACTCGTCAGCGCGGGCGCACGGGTACGCGCCGTCAGCAGGCATCCGGCGACCGCGGGCTTTCCCGCGGCGGTCGAGGTGGTGCCGACGGCGGCGGCCGGGCTCGCCGGGGCCGACGCCGTCTTTCTCAATTCCCGCGCGCTGGGCGCCGAGCTCGCCGCGACGGTCGAACAGGCCCGCTCCGCGGGCGTACGTCGGCTGGTCGCACTGTCGGCGATCAATGCCGATGACGACGATGCCCGCCAGCCGTCTCGGGTGCGCGGCGACCGCAACCGCGAATGCGAACACGTGGCGGTGGCGTCGGGCCTGGAATGGGTGAGCCTGCGGCCGACGATCTTCGCGTCCAACTTCGCGGGTATGTGGGCGCCGCAGCTCGCCGCAGGCGATGTGGTGAGCGGGCCCTATGCCGACGCGTCGATCGCCGTGATCGCCGATGCCGACATCGCGGCCGTCGCGGCAACCGCCCTGATCACTGACGACCTTGTCGGGCAACGTATTCCGCTGACCGGGCCGGAAGCGCTGACCAACGCCGAGCTGGTCGTCGCCCTCGGCACGGCGCTGGGCCGGCCGCTGCGCTACCACGAGGTGCCGCCCGCCGCGGTGCGCGATCGGTTCCGCGCGGTCGGCTTCCCGGCCGCGTTCGCCGACGCGTATCTGGCGCTGCTGGCCGAGACCGTCGGCAGGCCGGCTCTGGTCACCCACGAGGTGGACAAGATTCTCGGCCGTCCCGCAACACCTTTCGTCCGCTGGGCCGCGGACAACCGCGACCGGTTCATCTCCGAGTAGAGGAGCGACGATGTCCGAACCCAACCCACCCCGCTGGCTCAAGCCGATGAACAAGGTGATGATGGCGGTGCAACGCCTGGGGATTCCGACCGGGCCTGCCATGGTGCTGACCGTGCCGGGCCGCCGCACCGGACAACCCCGCAGCACTCCGATGACCCCGTTCGACCACGACGGAGACCTGTACACCGTGGCCGGCTATCCGGGGTCGGACTGGGCGGCCAACGCCAGGGCCGCCGGGGCAGGCACCCTCACCCGAGGACGGCGTTCGCGCCGGGTCCGCATCGTCGAGCTCAGCCCCGCAGAGGCCCGCCCGATCTTGCGCACGTTCGCGGTGAAGGTGCCGGTCGGCGTCGGTTTCGCCAAGCGCAGCGGCCTGGTGGTCGACGGCACACCTGACGAATTCGAGGCGCTGGCAGGACGATTGACGGTGTTCCGGTTCGACCCGGACTAGGGGTTGAGCCCGGCAGGCGCGGACGTCGCGCGGCGGATCGAGATGTCACCGGAGCCGGTGCGGGCGTGCACGATCAGGGTTTCATCGCCGGCGGCCGGTCCGTCGGAGGCCGCCAGTCGGTTGTCGACGGCACCGGATCCGGTGGTGAGTTCCAGTCGGGCGGCGGTGCCCTCCGGGATGCCGACCTCGACCTCGCCGCTGCTGGTGTGTGCGTCGAGCGCACCGGCGGCGGCAACGGTGACCGTCACAGATCCCGATGCCGCGCGGACTTTCAGGTTGCCGCGTAACGTCCCGACGCCGAGGTTGCCGCTGGCCGCCTGGAATGTCACGTCGCCCTCGACGTGGTCGATGCGCGCGTCGCCCGACGCTGTCGCGATGCGCGCGTCACCCACCAGCCTGCCGATCGCGATGTCGCCGGATGCGCTGTCCGCCTTGAGGTTTCCGCTCACGGTGTCGACGCGCACGTCGCCGCTGGCGGTGGCGAACCGGCAGTCGGAGTAGCTGCCGTCGGCCTCGGTGTCGGCCGACGCCGAAGATACCTTCAGCCGGGACCCGGCGGGCAGGGCGATGTCGATGCGTACCGCTCCCCCGCGCCCGAGCGACAGGATTCGCCGGCCCGCGCTGACCGTCAGGGCGCCGTCGCGGTAGTCGATGCGTGCCTGTTCGGCGATCCGGACGTCGGAGGGCCGGCTCGGGTCGCGGGGCGCGACCTCGACGATGGTGTCGTCACGGTCTGAGGCACTCACGCGCACGACGCCGGCTACCACCTCGACGTCGGCCGAAATGGGTTCTGGTGTGTGAAATGTGGTCACTTCGATCTCCTATCGGGTTGGATTCAGCGGACCCAGCCGCTGAAAGATTTGCCGCCGCTGCGGGTTCGACCGGCGGATCCACCGAGGCCCGCGCTCGCCGAGCGCACCAGCCACGCGTTCACCGAGATGCCTTCGCCGCGCGCCGCGGCCTCCACGCCGGCGCGCAGGTTCTCGGGAAGCCGCAGGGTCACGCGCCAGGTGCCGCCCGCGTCGTCGTCGGGAATGTCGGCGGCCGAGGGCGCCGTGGGCGTGGCCGACTCGGTGGGTTCGGGGAGTTCGACCGCGAATTCCGGATCCCTGCCGTTGAGTCGGACATGCACGGCTCCGGGCGCGAGGTCGCGGGTGATCTGTTCGGCGGCCTCGGAGAGCGCTTCGAGCAGTGCGAGCCGCAAGGCCGAGTCCAGGGGCGCGGTCAGCCGCTGCGCGAGAGCCTCGGCATCGGCGCCGCCCGCGGCGGCCGCCACGGCCAGTTCGTGCCGGACGGCGTCCACATATGGCTGCAAATCCATGGTGTCATGGTGACATCATTTTGATGTCACCGCAAGTGTCACCGTGGTGCGGGGCGGCTGCCCGGAGCTCCAGACCCATCGGTTCGGGCACCATCGGAGGCATGCCCACCTTGCTGTGGTTCCGGCGGGATCTGCGCCTGTCCGACCACCCCGCCCTGCTGGCAGCCGCGCAAGACGACGGCGAGGTGCTCGCGTGCTACGTGCTCGACCCGCGGCTGATCGCATCGTCGGGAAGCCGTCGCCTGCGCTACCTCTACCGGTCGCTGCACGAGCTGCGGGCACGCCTCGACGGCAAGTTCCTCGTGGTGCACGGCAGGCCCGAGCAGCAGATCCCGCGCCTCGCCCGGGCTGTCGGCGCGGCTGCGGTGCACATCTCGCAGGACTTCTCGCCATTCGGGCGCAGTCGCGACGACGCCGTGCGAACCGCACTCGGCGACGTACCGCTGTGCGCGACGGGTTCGCCCTATCTGGTTGCGCCAGGGCGCATCGGCAAGCAGGACGGGACGCCGTATCAGGTGTTCACGCCGTACTACCGGGCCTGGCGCGACCACGGGTGGCGCGCACCTGCTGCCTCGGGTCCCGATTCGGCGCGGTGGATCGACCCGGCCGGGCTGCCGGGCGCCACCGAGATCCCGGACACCAGCGAGCTTGACGCGCCGGCAGGTGAGCGCGCGGCCATGGCGCAGTGGCGGGCGTTCGTCGGGACGTCGCTGCCCAGCTACGCCACCGACCGCGACCGTCCCGACCTCGACACCACCAGCCGGATGTCGGCCCATCTGAAGTTCGGCACCATCCACCCGCGCACCATGGCGGTCGATCTCGGCGCCGACGCCGATGCATATCTGCGGGAGTTGGCTTTTCGCGACTTCTACGCCACGGTGCTGCATCACTGGCCGGAAAGCGCCTGGCAGAGCTGGAACCGCGGGCTGGCATCGATCGAGGTGGACGACGGCCCCGACGCGCAGCGGATGTTCGACGCCTGGACCGCCGGGGTGACGGGGTTCCCGATCGTCGATGCCGGGATGCGTCAGCTCGCCCGGACCGGCTTCATGCACAACCGGGTCAGGATGATCGCGGCGTCATTTCTGGTCAAAGACCTGCACCTGCCGTGGCAGTGGGGTGCGCGATGGTTTCTCGACCAGCTCACCGACGGCGATGTCGCCAACAATCAGCACGGCTGGCAGTGGGTCGCCGGGTGCGGCACCGACGCCGCGCCGTACTTCCGGGTGTTCAACCCGACCGTGCAGGGCGCGAAGTTCGATCCTGCCGGGGAGTACATCCGGCGGTGGGTGCCCGAGCTCGCCGAGGTCGCCGACGTGCACAAGCTCGGCGCTGCACGCCCGGCGGACTACCCTGACCCGATCGTCGATCACGCCGAGGAGCGACTCGAGGCGCTGCGCCGATACCAGCAGTTGAGATGACCGGTGCCGGTCGACATACGACGCAGTGTCGTATGCCAGAATGTCTGCAGTCCCTGCCCGACTGTGAGGAGCAACCGTGGCCAGCACCGAAGTGGAGCGACACAACGGCGTCGACGTCGAGGACGTCCCGTCTGCGGCATGGGGCTGGTCCAAGGAGAACATCAAGGTCATCCACATCGGTGGCGTGCTCTCCGCGCTCTTCCTGCTGGTGATGATGCGGGGCAACCACGTCGGTCACGTCGAAGACTGGTTCCTCATCGGGTTCGCGGCCCTGATCCTGTTCCTGGTCGGTCGTGACTGGTGGCTGCGCCGCCGCGGCTGGATCCGCTGACCTGAGCGCACCCGCGCGGCTTGCGCCCCGCCGAGCCGTCGTCAACCGATGACGGCCAGGTCGCCGTTGAAGAACCTTGCCTGACGACCACCCACCAGAAGTGTCTCTACCGAGCCGCCGGCCGTGTCCGAATTACCCACTGCCGCAAGAGCATGCGTTTTGAACGCCTGCGCTGCCGCGCTGAGCCGGTACTGCGTGGCACACAGGCCCTGGCCGAATCGACTCGGCGCAGGTGAGCCCCAGAACGCGATGTCGCCGTCACCGCGCCGCATGGACGTCAAGAGCTGCGAGCGCACGTCACCGTCGACGTCGAACAGGTCCGGCGCGACCACCGTCATCACGATCCGCTCATACGTGGTCGAGGGCCATACCCCTGCCCGCTCAACGGCTTTGACGCCGAGGATGCGCAGGGCACGCTCGTCGCGACGGTCCGGCAGCGCGACGGTGACGGCCCAGCCTGCCATTTGCCGGTCGAACAGCCAGCCGCCGACGCTCGCGACGACGTCGGCGGCGTCCTGAGCCACCACGTTCAGTTCGTATCGCAGCGCGCGGGCGACCCGTAGTCGTGATCGTGTTGCGATCGGCATATCGGACAGCGTCATGGCCTCACCGTCATTCGTCACCCTCCGGCTGTGTCGCCCGTCATCCAACAGCGTGACATTTTCCAGTCAATCTGTAAAGCTCCTATCGGTCTGCGCGATCCTCGTCCGAACCGTGTCTGCAAGGAGGTGCCCCAGTGAGTCTTGTGGCCGGACATGGCCCGTTGGGCCGCCAGCCTGCCGGATGGTTCACTCCCCCGCTGCCCGGCCCGGTGGTCTACATCGAGCCGCATCCGCGGCGGATTCAGGCGTTTGTCGGTGGGGACGCCAGAATCGACACCGAACACGCCGTGCTGGTGCACCGCGCGGGACACGCACTGAGTTACGCGTTCCCCCATGAAGAGGTCGTCGGCCTGCCCAGCCACCCGGTTGCCGAAGCTCCCGGATATGTGGCAGTGCCGTGGGATGCCGTCGACGCGTGGTTCGAGGAGGGTCGCCGGTTGGTGCACTATCCGCCCAACCCGTACCACCGCATCGACTGCCTGCAGACCAGCCGTCGGCTCCGGGTGACGGTCGAGCAGACCGTCCTGGTCGACACCGCCGACACCGTGATCCTGTTCGAAACCGCCTTGGCGCCAAGGCTTTACGTCAATCCGGCGCTGGTCCGCATGGACCTGCTGCACCGCAGCCAGAGCATCAGCTATTGCAACTACAAAGGCACCGCCGACTACTGGTCGGTGGCACTCGGCGCGACCGTGATCGCCGACGTTGCCTGGAGTTATTCCGATCCACCGCCAGAGTCCTTGCCCATCAAAGGGTTTCTGAGCTTCGACACCACCAAGGTGCAGGTACTCGCCGAGCTGCCGGGATCGGGCGACGCCACGGCGTGCGGGTGCGAATTCTGACAAACGGAAAGGCAGATATGTGGGCATCGTGACCACCAGTTCCGAGACGGTGTATCGGCAGTGCGCGGAGACCGTGTACGACTTCGTCACCAATCCGGCCAACTGGACCAGAACCTACCCGGGCGAGCCTCGGATCAGCGGCCTGCCATCCGCCCTGCCGTTGCGGGTCGGTGACACCTGGCAGGAGGCTCATCCGAGCGCCGATCGCATCTTCACCTGGCAACTCGGGGTGGCGACCCGCCCGTGGCGTTGGGTCTTCACGTCGGTGGGGCGGCTGGGCGTCGACAGCAACGGCGCCGGCGGGCTGGAAGGTCGGATGACGGTTGAGTACCACTTCACCCGGCCCGGCGAAGATCTGACGTTGTTCACCCGCACCATGACCATCGAGGCCCACCGGCATGCGCCGCTGCCCGACGGTTTCTTCCGGATCGTGAACCCGGCTCACATCGACGCCTACCACGCCGCGGTGGCGCGGGAACTCGCCGCGGACTAGGTGGCGACGGGACCGTCGAAATCGTCCGACAGCGCGGCGGCGAGTTCCAGCATCCGCCGCTGGAACCGCCGTCGGAGCAGGTCGAGGTGGATCTCGGTGCCGCCTGCGATGTGCTTGTCCCAGGGCAGCACGAACACCCGACCGGGAGGCAGGTGCTTCTGGAACTGCGTCACGAGCGCACCGGTGTCGACGTTGGGCCGTCGTGAGCCGACGTGATTGACCACCACGCACGTGCGGTTGAGCAGGTCGCGGTAGCCGTTCTGCCACAGCCAGTCCAGCGTCACCGCGGCTTGGCGGGCTCCGTCGATCGACGCGCTCGCCACGATCACCGCGCCCGAGACCGTGCTCAGTACACCGCGGGCCGCGGGCTGGAACATGTCCGCGGCACAGTCGGCGATCACCAGGTTGTAATGCCGCGACACGATGTCGGTGGCGGCCTTCCAGTCGGCGTCGTTGAAGGCCCGGGACGCAGCGCTGTACTCGAGGCCGGAGAGCACCTCGAGCTTCGACTCGTTCATGCTCGTGAACCCGCGGACGTCGTTGTAGCGCGACAGGTCCGCGGCGGCGAGCAGATCCGACACGGTCGCCGCCGACTGCCGCCCGACGCGGTCGGCCAGGTTGCCGCTGGCAGGGTCGGCATCGATGGCAAGCACCCGATCGCCGCGCACCTTGCTCAACGTGGAACCGAGCGCGACGGCAACGGCCGTCTTCCCGACACCGCCTTTGAGGCCGAACACGCCGATCTGGTACGAGTCCCGGGCGTTACGACGGATGCGGGCATACAGCTCGAGTTCGTAGAGCTCGTCGCGCGAGAGGCCCAGATTCAGCCGGGTGGTGCGGTACAGCAGCCCGCGCCAGCCACGCTGGGAGTGCATCTTGACGGTCGGGCGCACGCCGACGCGCGCGAGATTGTCGACCGCGCGGTGCTCACTCAGGCCGACTCCGCTGGTGGGGCCGGTCCAACCGTCGACCGATTGCAGGCCGTCCTGCAAGGGCCACGGCGGCCGCGGCGGGATCGGCTGAAGCTTGGCGGTGATTTCGGCCTCGGTCGGGTCCGGGGCCACGACAGACAGGGTCGGCGCTTGGATCACCGGCGGGGCTCCCATGGGCGCGTCACCACGCCGGGACCCGCCACCCGTCAGCGGCGTGACAGACCCACCGAACAGGGCATCGGTCTCGCCGTAGGGTGCGGGTTCCTTGGCGTGTTTGGGGTCGCGGGAGTACCCGAGCCGGTCGTTGTCGGCCGACATAGCTACCTCTCAATCGGTCAGGCGGGCTGTCGCGCCAGACGCATCGTCCCACGGCGTAGTTGACACATTATTGTCCAGCCCGTTAACCGAACGCCACCTGGCGACCGGCCTTGGGTTCGAGATCACGACAGCCCGCGCGTCAGTGCGGCGCCCTGCATGGCGTGCAATTGCCTGCTCATTTCCCAGTCCGGCAAAAGCGAATCGAAGCCATGACAGGTGCCGGGAAACACCTCGACCTCCGTCGGTACGCCGGCCGACAGCAAACGTCGTGCATAGTCGAGCGCCTCGTCGCGCAGCGGATCGAGTTCCGAGCAGGTGATGAATGCCGGCGCGAGTCGGTCGAGCGTGGTGGCCCGCGCAGGCACCGCCGCGGCCTGCGCGGGCCGTCCGGCGAGATAGTGCCGCCACATCGCGGCGGCGGCAGACCCGTCGAAGCCGGGAGTATCGCCGAACTCGGTCTTCGAACCGGTCGGCCGGTCGTCGAGTACGGGCTGGTGCAACATCTGGAACGCAATGGGCGGCGCTGTTCCTGCGGCAGACCGTTGAGCCAGCACTGCGGCCAGGGCACCGCCGGCGCTGCTGCCTGCCACCGCGATGCGCGTGGCGTCCACGTCGAGTTGGGTCGCATGCGTGCTGACCCACGCGAGCGCCGCCATGGCGTCGTCGAGTGCGGCCGGGAACGGATGTTCGGGCGCCAGCCGATAGTCCACGGCGAGCACGGTGCAGCGGCCCTGTCGGGCGAGCTCGACGCACTGAACCTGGTCGGTGTCGAGGTTGCCCAGGACGAAACCCCCGGAATGGCAGTAGACGACCGCGGGCGCAGGCGACGGTCCGGCTCGGTAGATGCGCAACGGGAGCGCCCGTCGTCCGACCGAGATGCGGGCACCGGTGATCGCGACGCCCCGCGTGTCCAGCGTTCGTGCAGTGGCGCGCCGCCGCTGATCCAGCGCCGCGCGCACAGCGCCGAGATGCTCGACCGACAGACCGGTGCGGGCCCCGGCGAGGTGATGCAGCGCCGGGTCGAGGCGGCGGAGCCAGGACACGTGACTATCCCTGGGCGCCGACGGACGTGCTGTCCGCGACCGCGGTGGGCCACGCGGTGGGCGGGTCGAAAGTGTAATCAGCAGGCCGGAATCGGCGCGTCATCGTCCAGAACGCCCGAGCGCTGCGGGGCCACTGGGTCACCACCCGTCCGCTGGGTGCACGGAAGTAACTGCTGCATCGGGTCAGCCACACCGTGCCCTGCATCCACCGGTCGATGTCGGCGATGAACCGCGCCGTCGCCGTGGGCGTCACCGCTACGTACGGTTTACGTTTGCGCCGAAGGTATTTCAGTGCTCGCACCACGTAGCGCGCCTGGGCCTCAAGCACGAAGATGACGCTGTTGGAGCCGACGTTGGTGTTGGGCCCGTACAGCATGAAAAAGTTCGGGAAGCCGGGCACAGCCATGCCCAGATACGCGAAGGCGCCGTCCCGCCACGTGTCGCACAGGCGGGTGCCGCGCTCCCCGACCACCTCGATCTGCCCCAGATAGTCGGTGGCCGCGTAACCGGTGGCGCACACCACCACATCGACATCGAGTTCGCGGCCGTCGGCTGTGACCAGCGACCGCGCCTTGAGCGCGCGGGCGGGGCTGGCGACCACCTCTACATTGGGACGCGTCAGGGCGGGGATGAAGTCCGACGAGAACACCAGCCGCTTGCAGCCCAGCGGATGATCGGGGGTCAGCGCGGAGCGTAAGTCCGGCTCGGCGACAACAGTTTCCAGCATCTTGAGCGCGACGTCGCGGAACTCCTTGGTCTTGTCGCTGCCGTGCTCGATGACCGAGATGTTGGCCTCGCTGCGCAGCCACAGCCGGGTCCGGTAGACCTTCTTGGCGAACGGCACATGGGCGAACAGCCAGCGCTCACGGTCGGTATAGGCGCGGTCCGGCTTGGGCAGGATCCACGTCAGTGACCGCTGCACGGAGTACACCTTGGCGGCTACCTTGGCCAGTTCCGGTAGCAGTTGCGCGGCAGTCGATCCGGTACCGAGCACCGCGACCCGCGCCCCGTCCAGCCGTACGCCGTGGTCCCAGCGGGCCGTGTGCATGACCGTGCCGGTGAAGGGTTCTTCTTCGACGAGATTCGGCATCACCGGGCGGGTGAACAACCCGACCGCCGAGATCACGACGTCGAACCGGTACTGCTCGCCGGTCGCGGTCGTCAGCCGCCAGGTGCCGCTGGCGGCGTCCCACTGTGCGGCAGTCACTTCGGTATTGAGTTTCAGGTGTCGGGCCAGCCGGTGGCGCCGTGCGCTGCGCTCGAAGTAGGCCAGGATCTCCGCTTGACCCGACCACAGCCGCGACCAGCCGGCGTTGAGATCGAACGAGTAGGAGTACAGGTGCGATTTCACATCGCACGCCAGCCCCGGGTAGGTGTTGATGCGCCACGTCCCACCGACGCCGTCCTCCCGGTCGAAGATGGTGAAGTTGTCGAAACCTGCTTTCTTCAGCAGGATTCCGAGCGCCAGCCCGCCCGGACCGGCGCCGATGATCCCGATCGACGGCGATGTGGGCATCCGCGTCAGCCGATCTGCAGGCATTGGCCGCCGTCGACGACGAGCTCGGATCCCGTGATGAACGAGGCCTGTTCGGAGAGCAAGAACGCCACGGCGTCGGCGATCTCGGTTGGCTGCCCCAGCCGGCCCAGGGTGGCCCGCCGCGCGAGCCGCGCCTGGGTGGTCTCGTCGAGCATCGGTGTCTGGACCGGGCCCGGGAACACCGCGTTGACCCGGATGCCGTCGGGACCCAGTTCGGCGGCGGCCACCTGGGTGAGCCCGCGCAGCGCCCATTTCGACGAGCCGTACGCCGCGTGGTGCGCAAACGGCCGGATCGCCCCGGTGCTGCAGGTGTTGACGACGGCGCCTCCGCGGGCCCGCCGCAGCGGCTCCAGTGCGGCACGGATGCCCAAGAATGGGCCGAGACAGTTGACCCGCCACGAGTTTTCAAATGCTCCCGGCGTCTCGTCGGCGATCGAGGACCGGTGCAGCACACCGGCGTTGTTGACCAGGGCGCTCAGCGCACCGAACCGGACAATCGTGGCGTCGACCGCCGCCCGCCACTGCTCGGGCGAAGTCACATCCAACTCGACCGCGAGTACCCCGTCACCGAATTCCTCTGTGTTTGACCGTAATTCGTCGAACAACAGGTCAGCTGCGGTCACCCGGTAGCCGTCGGACACCAGCCGGCGCACAATGGCCGCACCCTGTCCGCGGGCGGCACCGGTCACCAGGGCGACCTGGTCAGCTGCTGTGGCGTTCAGTTGTAGCCTCCTCGTTCGGCACTGCGGCCGGTCTCACCGACCGCCTCGTTGAGGTGGTCGGCCGCGCCGCGGCGCAGCGCCTGGGACTCCGAAGCCAGCGTGATCATCCGGAAGCCGTCCTGCGCGAACATGTTTCCGAGCTGCCCTGTCCCGGCGTGGATGCCTGCCACCAGCCCCGCCGCGGTGGCGCTCCGCCGCACCTCGGCGATCGCGGCGCGGACGTCCGGATGCGTCCACGCGTCGGCGGGCCCGAAACCCAGTGAGATGGCCAGGTCGGCGGGCCCGACGTAGAGGCCGGCCAAGCCGGGCACCGCACAGATCTCGTCAAGGGCCTCGAGTCCCCGCGCCGTCTCGATCATCGCGAACACGCTGACCCGGGCTTGCAGTGCGGCCGGATCGTGGCCCAGGCTCGCGCGTAACGGGCCGAAGCTACGCACGCCTGCGGGCGCGTAGCGCGTGGCGGCCACCGCTCGGGCGGCCTGGTCGGGGTTCTCCACCATGGCGACGATCACCGCGTCGGCCCCGGCGTCGAGCACCCGGCCGATCGGGGCGGGCTCGGCCGAGGGTAGCCGCACCGCGGTCGCGATCGGCAGATGCTCGGTGCGGCGCAGCAGCATCGCGACATCGGCGTCGTCGAGATAGCCGTGCTGGACGTCGAATCCGACGTAGTGGTAGCCGGCGGCGGCGAATTCTTCGGGACCGATGATCGTGGGGCCCACGATCCAGCCGCCCCAGATGTGGGTATGTGAGGCCAGTGCGTCGGAGAATCCACTCATGCCGCGATCGCAATCTTGATCCGCCCGGGCACCGGCCTGCAGGCCAACTCGAAGGCGTCCTGCACGCCGTCGATGCCGAACGTGTGGGTGACATAGCCGGGCAGCAGGTCGGGGTGGGCGGCGGCGAATTCCCCGGCCCGCTGGAGCATCCGTCGACGGTCCAGTGTCACACCGGATTTCAGCGTGAGGTTGTTGCGCAACATGGTTCGCATACTGATCGGGTAGCTGTCGTCGTCGGGGACGCCGAAGTAGAACACCGTGCCGCCGAACGCCGCGGCCGTCAGCGCGTGGTTGAGCGTCGCGACCTGATGCCCGACGGCTTCGACGACGACATCGGCCCGGTCTGCGCCGGCGAGGTGGGTGACCCACCGGTCGCTGGTGGCACGCACCGCGGTGTCCACCCCGAACCGCGTGCCGAGCCCGGACCGGTCGACCGGGTCGACACCCGTGACGTCCGCGGCACCGAAAGCCTTTGCCACATAGGAGAACAGCAGGCCTATCGAACCCTGACCGATGACCGCGACATGCCGGCCCGCCAGCTGCGGCAGCTGCTCAACGGCGTAGAGCACGCATGCCAACGGTTGCAGTCCGACTGCCGAGGCTGGACTCAGAGCCGGGTCGTAGGACACCAGGCCGTTGCCGTCGGCGACCACGCGGCCCATGAGCCCGTCGAAACCGGACGCCCAGCCGACCACCCGATCGCCGGGCCGATGCTCGGGATGTCGGCTCGCGAGCACCTCCCCGACAATCTCGTGGACCGGAAAACCGTTGATCCCGGCGACGTTACGGCCGGTGTCGCCCGGCAGTTTGCCCTGGGTGCCGCGGAAGCCGGGCAGGTCGCTGCCGCAGATCCCGGCGGCCAGGAAATCCAGCAGCACCTGCCCCTCGGCGAGCGAATCCGCGGCAGGCTCCTCGATGTCGATGCGTTCGAAGGTGTACGGCGCGACCAAGCGATGACACCACATAGCTAGACCTCCACCGGAATGCTGTTCCAGCCCCATTGGAAGCTCGACGGTGGGCGCGACGCCGCCTGTTCGTCGATGCGATAGTCGGGTACCCGCTTGAGCCATTCCTCGATCATGATCGTGATCTCAAGGCGCGCCATGTGCACACCGAGGCAGAAGTGTTGTCCCCGTCCGAACGACAAGAGCCGCGCGATGGGTCGGTTCCACATGAAGTCATCCGGATGGTCATACTCCCGTTCGTCGCGCGCCGCCGAGGCCAGCAACGTGATGACGCGCTGGCCGGGTTTGATGGTGGTGTCGTGAATGGTGTAGGGACGCCGAACCGTTCGCGCGAACCACTGCGCCGGCGCGCCGTACCGGATGATCTCTTCGCGGGCGATCGGCACGTTGCCGGCGAGATCGGAACGTACGGCTGCCAATTGGTCGGGGTGGCGACGCAGTTGCCAGAGCCCGGTCGCGGTGATCTTCGGCACGGTTTCGGTGCCACCGATGAACACCCCGAGCATCTGCACGGCGGCCTCCATGTCGGTGAGGGCCGAGCCGTCGGGCAATCTGAAGCCGATCAGACTGTCGGCGATCGGCACGCTCCCGTCTGCACCATCGGCACGCCGGCGTTCGACGACCGGGGCCAGATAGGACAGGTAGCCGGGGCGGGCATTGCCGATCTCGACGCCCTCCCCCGGTTGCGCCAAGCTGCCCGCGTTGACCGTGGCCAGCACCTGGGGCGCGAGATCGGCAGGCAATCCGACGAATTCGCACACCATCGCGGCCGCGACGATGCCCCCGTAATCCTGGGTGAGGTCGAACCGGCCACGCGGCAGCAATTCATCGAGGCGCTCGTTGGCCAGGGTGCGGATCCGGTCGGCAAGCTTGGTCACCGAACGTGGCCGGAACGGCGCCGACGTGCACCGCCGCACGTTCTCGTAGATCGGCGAATCGAAGTTGGCGTGAAAAGGCATGGGGTGCAACGGCGGGTCGGCCACCGGACCGTCGTTGTGGTGGGCGAGCACGGTGGCGGCGGGCAGGGTGCCCTCGGACGCGACAAACGTTCCGTCGGTGACGCCCAGCATCGTCCAGATGTCGTCGAATCGCGACAGCGCGTAGGTGTCCCACTTGTCGATGTAGTACGCGGGGTATTCGTCCCGAAGTGTCCGGTAGTACGGCAGCGGGTTGGCCATCACCTCGGGGTCGAACGGGTCGTAGGCGAAGTCCGACTGGGTCATCGCACGCCTACTGCAGGGACGGGGGTGCGGGGGCGACGTTCATCCAGGTGACGATCTCCGCGAACTTCGTCATCGACGCGCACCCGTGGTTGACAGCAACACCCTGCGAGCGTGACACTCTAGGCGTGTTTTGTAAAGGTGGGTGGGAATGACGGTGGAAGCCGGGCTGGTTCGAACCACAGAACTGGCCACCGGATTCTGTTTCGGCGAGGGTCCACGCTGGTTCGAAGGGCTGCTGTGGTTCTCCGACATGCTCGGCGAGGCCGTACACACTGTCACCCTGGGCGGCGCGCTGACGACGCTGCCGCTGCCCGGACATGCGCCCTCCGGCTTGGGTTTTCGGCCCGATGGCACTCTGCTGATCGTGTCCACCGAGCGCAGACAGGTGCTGGCCTACGACGGCGAAAGCGTGGAGCTGCTCGCCGATCTCAGCGCCGTGGCCCCGGCCGCACTCGGCGACATGGTGATCGACGAGCACGGCCGGGCATACGTCGGCTCGCAAGCACGACTCGGGAGCCAACGCAGTGACGGGGACTCTCGCGGCGGCGTCATCGTCCGCGTCGACCCGGACGGCACGGTGCACGTCGTCGCCGATGCGCTCGACTTTCCCAACGGCATGGCCATCACGCCCGACGGGAGCACCCTCATCGTCGCGGAATCCACGGGACGCCGGCTGACCGCGTTCACCATCGACG
Source organism: Mycobacterium sp. 852013-50091_SCH5140682 (assembly GCF_001665685.1). Taxonomy (GTDB): domain Bacteria; phylum Actinomycetota; class Actinomycetes; order Mycobacteriales; family Mycobacteriaceae; genus Mycobacterium. The sequence continues at coordinate 116,408 of NZ_LZTB01000018.1, read as the reverse complement.
CCGAGGGCACGCTCAGCGGCCGCCGGGCCTTCGCCGACGGGCTCGACGGGCCGCCGGACGGCATCGCGATCGACGCCGAAGGCGGTGTGTGGACCGCGTTGACGCTCGCGCACGAGTTCCAGCGCATCGTCGAGGGTGGAGTTGTCACCGACCGTGTCGACGTCGGCGAGCGCACTGCCATCGCGTGTGCGCTCGGCGGCCCGGAGGGACGCACCCTGTTCCTGGTCACCACCACCGACGCGTATCCGCAACGGCTGATCGGCACGAAACTGTCCCGTGTCGACGCGCTCGTGGTCGATGTGCCCGCGCCGGGCGATCACCACCACGGGCACCACCACTAACAGGGCCGTCATGTCGGATTCGTACTACGAGCTGATCGACGAGGATCAGCTCGGCGAGAAGTTCCGGGCCACCGACATGGTGCGCGGCACGTGGTCGGCCGCCATCCAACACGCTGCACCGGTATCAGCCCTGCTGGTGCGGGCGCTGGAGCGCTGCGAGCCGCGTGCGGACACGCGGTGCAGCCGGGTGGTGGTCGACCTGATGGGTGGCGTGCCGTCCGAAGGCGATCTCTGGGTGACGGCACAGGTGCAGCGTCCTGGCAGGCAGATCGAGCTGGTAAGCGCCGAGATGCTCGCGCCCGCGCCCGACGGCACGCCGAGAACCGTTGCGCGCGCGAGCAGTTGGCGGATGTTGCAGCTGGACACCACGGTGTTGACGCAGGCGTGTGCCGCGCCACTGCCCCCGGTGGAGCAGGCCCGCCGCCGCGACCTGGCCAAGAATTGGGAGCCCAACTACCTGCACAGCCTGGATTGGCGGTGGCTGACGGTGCCGCAGGCGCCCGGGCCCGGCGAATCGTGGCTCAAGCCCACGGTCGACCTGGTCAAAGGCGAAGCCCTCACACCGCTGCAGCGGCTGTTCACCGTCGCCGACGACGCCAACGGTATCGGTTCCAAGATCGACATCCGCGCGTGGACGTTCCTCAACACCGATCTCGTCGTGCACGTGCACCGGCTACCCGAAGGCGATTGGATCGGCATCAGGGCCGACACCAACTACGGGCCCGACGGCATCGGCACCACGGTGGGCACGCTCTTCGACCAGACCGGCGCCGTGGGCGCCATCCAGCAGGCCGTCCTGGTCCGCCCGCGCCCATCTTCCTAGCGCCCACCTTTCCTAGCGCGAGCAGACGCCAAAGTCCGCGACACGCCGCGTTTCGCGAACTTTGGCGTCTGCTCGGCGGGAAAAAGTGCCCCTATCGGACGTGGGCGGGCACACGCTTGATGCCGTGGACGAAGCTGCTGTAGAGCAGCTCGGGCTCCCCGAATTCGATGGTCTCGATGCGGGTCAGCAACTCGCGGAACAGATTCCGCAGTTCGGTCTTGGCGAGTTGGTTGCCGAGGCAGAAGTGGGGCCCGCCGCCCCCGAAGCCGATCTGCGGATTCGGTGACCGGCTCAGATCGAACCGCTGCGGATCGGTGAACACCGACTCGTCCCGGTTGGCCGAACAGTAGAACAGGCCGACTTTGTCCCCGGCACTGATCGTCTGGCCGGCGATCTCGACATCCTCGGTGGCGAATCGCGCGAACTGCAACACCGGCGTCGACCACCGGACGAACTCCTCGACCGCCAGTCCGATCCGCCCGTCGAAATCCTCTAGCAGCCAATCCTTTTGGTCCGGGTGGGCGGCCAGGGCCATCATGGCGTGGGTCGTGGTCTGCTTCGTGGTGTCGTTGCCTGCCGAGGCGAGCAGGATGAGAAATGCCCCGATCTCCTCGTCTGTGAGCCGGTGACCATCCACTTCGGCGCCCACGATGCTGGTCATCAGGTCGTCACCCGGATTGGCCCGGCGGAACTTCGCCAGCTCGACGCCCGTGGACGAAATGAGCATGATCTCGTTGATGGTGTCCATAGCGCGTTCTTCGATGCTGGAGTACTCGTCATCGCTCATGCTGAACAACTTCTCGGCGGCCTTGGCGAGTGCGGGTTGGTCGGCCGCGGGTACCCCGAGCATGTCCGAGATGGTTCTCATCGGCAGCTGCGCCGAGCAGGCCTCGACGAAGTCCACATCCCCTGCCCCGATCAGGTCGTCGACCACCGCCACGGCATTGCGGTGGATCTGCTCCTCGATCCTGCGTACGTTGCGGGGCGTGAACGCCGAGCTGATCAACCGGCGGTAGGTGGTGTGCTCGGGCGGGTCCATGGTCAGGAAGAACGACGCGAACCGCTGCACGTCGGCGGGCATCGGGTCCAGCGCTACCCCTTGCGCGGAGGTGAACAGTTCGGGGCGCTGGCTCACGAACTGAATGTCGGCGCGGCGGGTCAGCGCCCAGAACCCGGGTTCGGAGATGTCGAAAAGCGTCGAAAGCGGCTGGTGCCAACTCAATCCGTCACTTGCTCGCAACCGGGCGAAGGTGTGGTCACGTTCGGCGAACGGTTGGCTCCAGAAGTCGTGGGACGTGATGTCGAACAGGCTGTATTCGCGTGCCTGCGGCGATCCGGCAACGGTCACGTGCATTCCTTCCGCGGGGCGGCAACGAAATTCAGCGTGACAGTTGTTGGATAATTTGTAAAGCAGCGTGGCTCAGCGCAACATCGGGTCGGCCTCTTGTACTGCCTGTACTTCGGTCATGACGGGTGCGTAGGCGCCGGAGTGGCTGACGGTCAGCGCGCTGGTGATGATGGCGCGGTGCAGGGCGGGTTGTACGTCCGACCAGCTCACCGCGGCCAGGCGTTGGCGTGCGGAGGCTGAGCCGAGCAGACGGGCGTCCATCAGCCCGGAGATCAACCCGGCCATGAAGGAGTCCCCGGCGCCGACGGAGTCCCCCACCTCGACGGTGAGTTGGTCGAGGTGCAGCATGTCGCGGTTGTGGGCCAGCAGCGCGTAGGCGCCCCAGGGTCCGCGGGTGACCACCACCAGCGCCGGCCCGCTGTGGACCCATCTGCGCATGATGTCTTCGACCGGGGTGTTCGGATACAGCCAGGCCAGGTCTTCGTCGCTGGCTTTGACCACATCGGACAGCGCGACCATCTGCTCGACGCGGTCGACGACCGCATCGGGCGATTTCATCAGGGCCGGGCGGATATTGGGGTCGTAGGAGATGGTGCAGTCGGGCTGCATGCGGGTGGCGACATCGACGACCGCCGACCCGCCCGGTTCCAGGGTGACCGCGATGCTGCCGGTGTGCAGATGCCCGAACGACGACAGGTCCGGCAGCGCCGGCACCTCCCAGGTCAGATCGAAATCGTAAGTGGCATGGCCGTGGTCGTCGACGTGGGCGAACGCGACCGGCGTCTTATCCGCCGAGTCGGTGCCCGCCACGATGTCCAAACCGGCGGCCTGGGCCCGGTCGCGCAGCAGGGCTCCGCGGTCATCGGCACCCCAATGCGCGCAGATGCTCGCCGGGTGACCCAGGGTGGCGATCCCGACCGCGACGTTGAGCGGACTACCCCCGACGTGTTCCTCGATGGATCCGGGCCGGATGACGACGTCGATCAACGCCTCCCCGAGACTGAGCACGCGGCCGGTCATCAGTGCCCCTTCGCCGTGAGCGGACCACCGGGTTCACCGGTGAGGCCGAGGGTGGCCTCCATCTCCTCCAGCGGCACGCCCTTGGTTTCGGGCATGACCTTGAGCACCCAGGCCAACTGGCCCAGCATCGCCAGGAAGAAGATGCTGAACGCGACACCCCCGCCGAACGCGCCGATGATCGGCGGGAACGCGAACGAGGTGATCGCGGCGAACACCCAGTGCGTCAGGCTGCCCAGCGACTGGCCGCGACCACGGATGCGGTTGGGGAAGATCTCGGAGATGAACACCCAGATCACCGAGCCCTGCCCGAACGCGTGCGCGGCGATGAACACCATCAACCCGGCCAGCACCAGCACCGAGGACGTGGTGGTGAACGCCCCACCGCGGGCGTCCTCGTAGTAGAACATCACCGCGGCCAAGAACCCCAGTGAGACCAAGTAGCCGATCGAGCCGACAATCATCAGCCGGCGCCGACCGATCTTGTCGATCACGGTCAACGCGGCCATGGTCGCCACCAGATTCATCGCGCCGACGGCCACACTCATCCAGTACGCGGCACTGGTGCTGGCGCCGGCCTGCTGCATGACCCGCGGCGCGTAGTACAGGATCGCGTTGATGCCTGACATCTGATTGAAGAACGCGATCGCGATCGCGAGCAGGATGACTTTGCGGTGTCCGGGGGTGAAGAACGGCACCGACGGCGCGTTCTGCGCGGCCGCCAGGGACGCCCGGATCTCGGCCATTTCGAAGTCGGCCTCCTGCGGGCTGGAGCACAGCCGGTTACACGTGGCGGTGGCCTCCTCCCAGCGGCCCGCCGTCGCGAGCCAGCGTGGCGTTTCGGGCACCGTCGGCAACAGCAGCAGGAACACCACCGCGGGCACCACCATCACGCCGAGCATCCAGCGCCACGCGTGCTCCCCGTCGGCCAGGGCGCGCACCACGGCGTTGGACGCGTAGGCCAAAAGGATGCCCAGCACGATGTTGAACTGCACCAAACCGACCAACCGTCCCCGATGAGCCGCCGGGGCCACCTCGGCGGTGTAGATCGGCGCGCACACACTGGCCGCGCCGACACCGAGACCACCGAGGAACCGGAACGCCATCAACATCTCCACATTGGTCGCCAACGCCGAGCCCAACGCACCCAGCACATAGAAGATTCCGATGGCGTAGAGCACCTTCTTGCGGCCGTACCGGTCAGCGGGACGCCCTGCGGTCAAGGCTCCGACGATCGTGCCGATCAACGCGGTCGTCACTGTGAAGCCCAATTTCGCATCACTGAGCGCGAACACCCGCTGGATCTGCTCCTCCGCGCCGGAGATGACCGCGGTGTCAAACCCGAAAATCAGGCCACCCAACGCAGCGACCACGGCGCTGCGAATCACCAGAGGTTTCATGAAAGCTCAAACTAGAACCCCGCATAGTGCGTTCGCAGGATAATTGCGGAGTCTAGACCAATTTTTCGCATTCACGTGGCAATACGTGTGGTTTCCGTTGTGTTCGGTTGGCTTTCGCCGCGCCAGGACGAATTACGCACGCGCGCAATCATCCCCGACGTTGTTCGACTAAAACGTGTTCGCCTGCGATTGCCTGGGATTGTCTGCGAAAAAATCCCCGCGTGTTGATTTCGCCGACCCCGCACAAATGTCGACTTGCGCCTTTACGATTCAGTGTCCCCACGGAATTGGGCGTGGTGTTGTCGTTCGGAGGAGTTCTGAGATGGCCGATCCAAAAGTTCTCGGCATTGTCCTGGCCGGCGGTGAGGGCAAACGCCTCTCACCGCTGACACTGGACCGCGCCAAACCCGCAGTACCCTTCGCCGGACTGTACCGATTGATCGACTTCGCCTTGTCCAACCTGGTCAACGCCGGCGTACTACGCATCGCCGTGCTCACCCAATACAAAAGCCACAGCCTCGACCGCCACATCACCACCACCTGGCGCATGAGCAGCATGCTCGGCAACTACGTCACCCCCGTACCCGCCCAACAACGCCTCGGCCCACAGTGGTACACCGGCTCCGCCAACGCCATATACCAATCCCTCAACCTCATCTACGACGAAAAACCAGACCTCGTCATCGTTTTCGGCGCCGACCACGTCTACCGCATGGACCCCCGCCAAATGATCGCCCAACACCTCGACAGCGGCGCCGCCGCCACCGTCGCCGGCATCCGCGTACCCCGCAGCGAAGCCAGCGCCTTCGGCGTCATCAAAACCGGCCCCGACGGCCGCCAAGTCGAGGCATTCCTGGAAAAACCAGCAGACCCACCCGGACTCCACGACTCCCCCGACGAAACCTTCGTCTCCATGGGCAACTACCTGTTCTCCACCGACGTGCTGCTCGACGCCCTACGCGCCGACGCCGAAGACGCCTCCAGCAAGCACGACATGGGCGGCAACATCATGCCGATGATGGTCGATCGGGGGCTTGCTCAGGTCTACGACTTCCAGAGCAACGAGGTCCCCGGCGCCGCACCCAGCGACACCGGCTACTGGCGCGACGTCGGAACCCTCGACTCCTACTACGACGCCCACATGGACCTGTGCGCCCTCGTGCCCGTCTTCAATCTCTACAACCACCAATGGCCCATTCTCACCCACATACCGCCGCACCCCCCGGCGAAATTCGTCCACGAAGACGACGGCCGCGTCGGCCGCGCCGTCAACAGCGTCGTCTCCAACGGCGTCATCGTCTCCGGCGCACTCGTGCGTGAATCAGTACTGTCCCCCGGGGTTCGCGTAGAAGAACACGCCCTCGTCGAACGCTCGGTCATCATGGACAACACCGTCATCGGGCCACACGCCGTGGTACGCAACGCGATCATCGACAAAGGCGTCGTGATACCCGCCGGCGTCCAGATCGGCGTCGACAAAGACCACGACCGCGCCCGCGGATTCGTGGTGTCCGACGGCGGCGTGACCGTGCTGGGCAAATTCCAGAAGGTCACCGACTGAGGCGTCGCTAGCCTGGGAGGCATGGCTGACATCTCCGCCCTGCCGTTGCAGCAGCGGGCCGCGCTGGGCAGCGGGGCCACCTTCTGGACCACCGAGGCCGTCGACGGCGTCGGATCGATCGTGCTGACCGATGGGCCACACGGCGTGCGCAGGCAATCCGGCAGTGCGACAGACCATCTCGGCCTCGGTGCCAGCGAGCCTGCCACGTGTTTCCCGCCCGCGGTCGGGCTGGCTCAGACCTGGGATCCCGCTTTGGTGGAGCGCGTCGGTGCGGCGCTCGGAGACGAATCCCGTTCCCTGGGAGTGCAGGTGCTGCTCGGCCCCGGCGTCAACATCAAGCGGGATCCGCGCTGTGGACGCAATTTCGAGTACTACTCGGAGGATCCGCTGCTGGCCGGTACGCTCGGAGCGGCCTGGGTGCGTGGCGTGCAGAGTCGGGGCGTGGGCGCCTCGGTGAAGCACTTCGCACTCAACAACGCCGAATACGACCGGATGCGAGCCAGTTCCGACGTCGACGACCGGACGCTGCGCGAGATCTATCTGCGGGCGTTCGAGCAGGTGGTGCGTGAGGCGCAGCCGTGGACGGTGATGTGTTCGTACAACCGCATCAACGGGATCTATGCCGCCGAGAACGCCTGGCTGCTCACCGGTGTGCTGCGTGACGAGTGGGGCTTCGACGGGGTGGTGGTCAGCGACTGGGGCGCGGTGCGGGACCGGGTCGCCGCGGTGGCGGCCGGGCTGGATCTGGAGATGCCGAGCACCGGCGGGGTCACCGACGCCGACGTCGTCGCGGCGGTGCAGGCCGGAGAACTCGACGAGGCCGTCGTGACCCTGGCAGCCGGGCGCGTGGCACGGATGGTGCAGCGCACCACCGAAAACCTGCCCAGCAGTGCGCCTTTCGGTGTCGACGCGCACCACCTTCTGGCGCGGGAGGCGGCGGCAGCGGCCGTCGTACTGCTCAAGAACGACGGGGATCTGCTGCCGCTGACCCCGTCCCGGTTGGCCGTTATCGGCCCGTTCGCGCAGGCGCCGCGGTATCAAGGTGGCGGCAGCTCGCACGTGACGGCGACGCGGTTGGACATCCCGCTCGACGAGATCCGTCGGCTCGCCGGTCCTCGTGAGGTGACATTTGCCGTAGGTGGGCCCGGCCCCGACGCGGTGGCCGACGCCGTCGCTGCCGCCGAATCCGCCGATACCGCAGTGCTGTTCCTCGGGCTGACCGCCGAGGACGAGTCCGAGGGCTTCGACCGTGAGCACATCGACCTTCCGGACGAGCAGTTCCGATTGCTGCGCGAGGTCGTCGCGGTCCAGCCACGCACGGTGGTGGTGCTCGCCCACGGTGGCGTGGTGCGCCTCGATGCCGTGGCCGAGCTGGCCCCGGCGATCCTCGACGGCGCATTGCTCGGGCAGGCCGGCGGTGGCGCCATCGCCGATGTGCTGTTCGGCGTGGTCAACCCGTCGGGACGGCTCGCCGAGACCGTGCCACTGCGGCTGCAGGACACGCCCTCCTATCTGAACTTCCCGTCCGAGCGTGGCCATACCGTCTATGGCGAACGGATTTTCGTCGGCTACCGCTGGTATGACGCGCGGGGCCTCGACGTCGCCTTCCCGTTCGGGCACGGATTGTCCTACACACGGTTCGACTATTCGGAGCTGCAGGTCGACGACGATCTCGCGAAGGTGCGCGTGACGGTGACCAACATCGGCGAGCGGGTGGGCCGGGAAGTCGTCCAGGCCTATGCCGCGCTCCCGACATCCGACGTGCGCCGACCGCCACGGTGGCTGATCGGATTCGCCGCGGTGGCCCTGGCCCCCGGCGAGCGACAGGTCGTCGAAATACCCATCCGCCGAAGCGATCTCGCGTACTGGGACGATCGCTGGGTGGTGGAGGGCGGCGACTACCGGGTGTCGGTCGGCGCGTCGAGCCGGGACCTGCGGGTGGAGGCGACGGTCCATGTCGAGGGCGACGCGGTGACGACGCCGTTCACCGCGGAGTCGACGCTGGGTGAGTTGCTGGCCGATCCGGTCGCGGCACCGCTGGTGATGGCGGCAGTCGCCGAGGTCATGCCCACAGGCGGAAGTACGCCGGGGCTCGGGATGGATCTGCTACAGATGGCCGCATCCATCCCGATCGAGCGGATGGTCGGGCTCTCGGGCGGCAAAGTCAGCCGGTCCCAACTCGACGATTTGCTGGCCGCCGTCAACACGCGCGGGCATGCGCGAAACCCCTTCGGGCACATCGACGATGCCGCCCGTGCAACTGGCCGTCGGCGATGATGCCGATGAGCGAGCTTTTCGAAAGCTATTTACAATAGATCCATTATTTGTAAACTTGGCGAATGCTCACCCAGGTCCGTCGCCTCGCCCCCGCCGTCGGCCTGGCGACCCATCTCGGGCACGGGGTGCAACGTATCGCCACCGACGGCACCATCGGGCACGTCCGCGCGCTGCCCCGCCGGATCGCCGACCTCGACGCGGCGTACTTGTCACGCCTGCTCGGCCGTACCGTCACCACCGTTTCGGTACTCGGCGGCGATGCCGGCACCTCGTCACGTGCACGCCTGGCCCTCACCGGCGACGACGTTCCCGAGTCGGTGTTCGTCAAGATGCCTGCCGAGACCGCGGCGACCCGGCTGATGGGTGAGCTCGGCAGGCTCGCGCACACCGAGGTGCGGTTCTACGACCAATTGTCTGCAGGCCTGACCGGGGTCCCGCGGTGCCACGCGTCCGGATTCGACCCGCTGACCGGCCGATTCGTCCTGGTTCTCGAGGATCTCGCCGCAGGGCCGTGCGAGTTCCCCGACACCTTGCATCCGCTCGACGAGCAGCAGGCCGGGTTGGTCGTGGAACTGCTGGCCCGCTTGCACGCGACGTTCTGGGGCCGGTTGCCCACGTGGGCCTACTCGGCCTCCGGCGACCACACGTCTCTGCTGACCGGCCCGCTGCTCAAGCTCTCCAGCCGCAAGCTCGCCGAACGCACCGACATCGGCGTGGCACAAGGCCGATTCGTCGACGAGCACTACCGCGCGGCGGCCCGGCTGCTCGACCGGCCACCGCACACCGTCACCCACGGCGATGCGCACCCGGGCAACGTCTATTTTCGCGACGGCGCGGCGGGCCTGCTGGACTGGCAGGCGGTGCGTCGCGGTCATCCGGGGCGCGAACTCGCCTACACCCTCATCACCAGCATGGCCACCGGCGAGCGGCAGGCCGCCGAACGCGATCTGCTCGACCGGTACCGCCATGCCCTGGCTGCGGCGGGCGGGCCCGCACTGGACGCCGACGAGCTGTGGGAGCGCTACCGGATGGGTGCGCTCTACGCCTACACCGCGGCGGTGATCACCGCGGGCGTGGGCGGGATGCAGACCGAGGACATTGCGCTGGAGGGCACGCGGCGTGCGGTGGCGGCGCTTGCTGATCTGGATACTGTGGCATTACTCAAGAAATTGCTGTGATGGCCCTACCATTTGGGAAACCATCGTCGACCGAGGCTTGGAAGTGAATGAACCAGTACCCGCTCAGCGGGACGTCGAGGACACATCGACGCGTCACCGGATCCTGGTGGCGACCGCCGAGGTGCTCGCCCGCAGCGGCCAGACCAAGCTGAGCCTGTCCGAGGTAGCTCTGCAGGCCGGGGTTTCCCGTCCGACGCTCTACCGGTGGTTTGCCGACAAACAGGAATTGCTGGAGGCCTTCGGCCAATTCGAGCGTGAGATGTTCGACTCCGGCATCGGTCGTGCGACGGCCGGGCTGCGCGGAACCGAAAAGCTGGATGCCGCTTTGCGATTCATCGTCTCCTACCAGCAGTCCTATTCGGGGGTGCGACTGGTGGACATCGAACCCGAGGTGGTCATCGCGCAGCTCGCGCACATCATCCCGGTGATGCGGTCACGCCTGCAGCGGCTACTGTCCGGCCCGAACGCCGCGGTGAAGGCCGCGACGGCGATCCGGGTGGCGGTCTCGCACTACATCGTGCGCAGTGACGACGGCGATCAGTTCCTCGCGCAGTTGCGGCACGCTGTCGGGATCAAACAGGCCGACGGGACCTAGCCCGCCTCAACGCCGACACTACGGTTTGTGGCGCAAAAACGCCGAAATCGCACGATAAACCGTAGTCTCGGCGGGGATGGGTCAGCCTTCGGCCGCCAACTGCCCGCAGGCGGCCGCGATCTCCCGGCCGCGGGTATCGCGCACCGTGCACGAGACGCCCTTGGCCTGAACACGTTTGACGAACTCCCGCTCGACCGGTTTGGGACTGGCGTCCCACTTGCTGCCCGGTGTCGGATTGAGCGGGATGAGGTTCACATGCACCAGCGGACCCAGCTTGCTGTGCAGCTTCTTGCCCAAAAGGTCTGCGCGCCAAGGCTGGTCGTTGATATCGCGGATCAGCGCGTACTCGACGGACACCCGGCGGCCGGTGACATCGGCGTAATAGCGTGCGGCGTCGAGGACTTCGTCGACCTTCCAGCGGTTGTTCACCGGTACCAGGGTGTCGCGCAGTTCGTCGTCCGGGGTGTGCAGGGACAGCGCGAGCGTGACGCCGAGGCGCTCGTCGGCCAGCTTGCGAATGGCAGGCGCCAGTCCCACCGTCGACACGGTCACCGACCGCGCACTGATCCCGAAACCGTTCGGCGGCGGGGCGATGATGCGGCGAACCGCGGCCAGCACCCTGTTGTAGTTGGCCAGCGGCTCGCCCATGCCCATGAAGACGATGTTCGACAGCCGGCCGTCATGCTCCTCACGCATGGCCGACGACGCGGCACGCACCTGTTCGAGGATCTCGGCGGTCGACAGGTTGCGCTTGAGGCCACCCTGCCCCGTCGCGCAGAACGGGCAAGCCATGCCGCAACCCGCCTGTGACGAGATGCACACGGTGTTGCGCTGCGGATACCGCATCAGCACCGACTCGAACGTCGTCCCGTCGCCCGCGCGCCACAGCGTCTTACGCGTCTCGCCGGCATCGCACTGGATCTGCTTCACCGGGTCGATGAGGGTCGGGAACAACGCCTCGGCGACCTGATCGCGCACGGCGGCAGGCAGGTCGGTCATCTTCTGCGGGTCGGCGATGAGCCGCCCGTAATACTGGTTGGCCAGCTGTTTTGCCCGGAATTTCGGCAGCCCCAGCTCGGCGACGGCGGCGGCGCGGCCCTCCTCGTCGAGGTCGGCGAGATGCCGCGGCGGCATGGCGCGTCGCGGCGGGTCGAAGACAAGGGGCAGGGATCCGGTCATGATTCTTTGTCAGTATCTCATCCCAACGTGGCTGAAATTGATTGGACGAGCACCGCAGTGCGTCAGCACCATGGCGGTATGGCCACAGCGAGCGCGACCAACCCCATGCCGTTGCGGACCGCGTCCACCCTCACGTTCTTCTACGCGCTGGGCTATCCGATTGGGGCACTTGCGGTTTCGGCCATGTCGCCGATGGCGGTGCTGGTGTTCCGGTTCGGCGTGGCCGGCGCGATCCTGAGCGGTTGGGCGGTGGCGGCACGGGTGAGCTGGCCCACAGGACGCACGCTCGTGCATGTCCTGATCAGCGGCTTGCTGGCGCAGGGCGTGTTGTTCGGCTGCTTGTATCTGGCGCTGCTGCACGGGGCCCCCGCGGTGCTGGGCGCGGTGATCATCTCGATGAATCCGGTCGTCACGGCACTGCTGGCGGCGGCGTTCCTGGGTGAAGGACTGACGTGGCGGCGCGTGGGAGCGCTCACGCTGGGTGTGCTGGCGGTGCTGCTCGCGTGTGCCGGCCGACTGGTGATGGTCGGCGGCGTCGACCCGGTCGTGCTTCTGCTGCTCGTGTCACTGCTGTCGGTGGCCGCAGGCGGTGTGTATCAGCAACGGTTCTGCTCGGGCGTGGACTTTCGGGCCACCGCGGCGCTGCAGAACGTGGTGTGCGTGGTGCCGGTGGCATTGCTCGCGGCGACGCTGCCGTTCACCGTGACCGATCCGTGGAAAGCCGCGGGGGCGGTGGCCGCGGTGGTGGTCTCGAACGCGCTGCTGGGGATGACGATCTACGTGCGGGCCGTCAACGACCACGGCGCGGCCGCGGTGGCGATGCTGTTCAGCGTGATCCCCGCGGTCGCGGGACTGCTGTCCTGGGTGATGCTCGGGCAACGTCCCGATGTCGGGATCGTGGCGGGCCTGGCGGTCGGAGCGGTCGCGTGTTGGCTGAACGTGTCAGGTTCGGCGGGCAGGAGCGCAGCGACCGGGGATTCAGGCGAGCAGCGTCAGCACGATCCAGGTGGCGACGGCTGAGGGCAGCACCGAGTCGATGCGGTCCATCAAGCCGCCGTGGCCGGGCAGCAGGGTGCCCATGTCCTTGATGCCGAGGTCGCGTTTGACCTGGGATTCCACCAAATCGCCGAGGGTGCCGGTGATGACCAGCATGATGCCGAGCGGCACACCCACCCAGGCGGGTTTGTCCAGCAGGAACCGCACGGCCAGCACCGAGACGACGATGCCGAGCACAAGCGAGCCGGCGAGCCCTTCCCAGGACTTCTTCGGGCTGATCGCAGGCACCATCGGGTGCTTACCGAACAGCACTCCAGCGGTGTAGCCGCCGACATCGGAGGCCACCACACCCAGCATCAGGCAGAAGACTCGGCCCGCGCCGTCGGGCGGGTAGATCAGCAGCACGCCGAACGCGCCGAACAGCGGCATCCAGGCGGCCAGGAAGATGGTCACCGAGACGTCGCGCGTGTAGTTGGCCGGTGCTGCGGACAGGCCGCCGGACAGCAGCCGCCAGATGAGGCACAGCACCACCGTGCCGCCGAATCCGCCCAGCGCGCCGGCCGCGCCGAACGGCCAGGTCAGCCAGACGATGGCTTGCCCGCCGATGAGCAGCGGCACGACGGGGACCGAGTAGCCGCCCTCCCGCAGTCGCCGGACCACCTCGTGGGTGGCCACCGCCATCGCCGCGGCCACGACGCCGACCCAGACCTTGGGGGCGAACAGCAGTATGGCGATGACGGAACCGCCGAGGCCGACGCCGACGGCGATCGCTGCCGGCAAGTTACGCCCGGCACGCCCCGTCTTCTTCACGGCCTCGTTCGTCGGCTCTGGAGCCGGTGTGTTTGCCACGGAACCCGCCTGCTGATCGGTCACTAGACCTCCAGCAGTTCGCCTTCTTTGTGCTTGACCAGTTCGTCGATCTGGGCGGTGTAGGTGTGGGTGGACTTGTCGAGGTCCTTCTCGGCGCGTCCGACCTCGTCCTCGCCTGCCTCGCCGTCCTTCTTGATGCGGCTGAGCTCTTCCATCGCCTTACGGCGGATGTTGCGCACCGACACCTTGGCATCCTCGCCCTTGCTCTTGGCCTGTTTCACCAGGTCGCGACGGCGCTCCTCGGTCAGCTGCGGAATCGAGATGCGGATGACGCTGCCGTCGTTGCTGGGGTTGACGCCCAGGTCGGAGTTGCGGATCGCGTCCTCGATGGGCTTGAGCTGCGAAGCCTCATACGGCTTGATGACCACCAGTCGCGCCTCGGGCACGTTGATGCTCGACAGCTGGGTGATCGGTGTCATCGAGCCGTAGTAGTCGATGTTGATCCGGGAGAACATGCCAGGGTTGGCGCGCCCGGTACGGATCGACGCGAGATCGTCGCGCGCGACCGTCACGGCCTTTTCCATCTTCTCTTCGGCGTCGAAGAGAGTCTCGTCGATCACTTTGGGTTCTCCCGTCGCTGTCGCACCTGTCAGGTGGTGACCAGTGTTCCGATCTTCTCACCCGCCACCGCACGAGCGATATTGCCGTCGGTGAGGAGGTTGAACACGAGAATCGGCATGCGGTTGTCCATGCATAGGCTGAATGCTGTCGCATCGGCCACTTTGAGCCCACGGTCGATGACCTCACGGTGGCTGATGGCGGTGATCAGCTCGGCGTCCGGGTTGGTGCGCGGGTCGTCGGTGTAGACGCCGTCGACCGCCTTGGCCATCAGCACCACCTCGGCCCCGATCTCCAGCGCGCGCTGGGCGGCCGTCGTGTCGGTCGAGAAGTACGGCAGGCCCATGCCGGCGCCGAAGATGACCACGCGGCCCTTCTCCAGGTGCCGCACGGCGCGCAGCGGGATGTAGGGTTCGGCGACCTGGCCCATGGTGATGGCCGTCTGCACGCGGGTGTCGATGCCTTCCTTCTCCAGGAAGTCCTGCAGGGCAAGGCTGTTCATCACGGTGCCGAGCATGCCCATGTAGTCCGAACGGGTGCGCTCCATGCCGCGCTGTTGCAGCTGGGCGCCACGGAAGAAGTTGCCCCCGCCGATAACGACGGCGACCTGGGCGCCGGCACGAACGATCTCGGCGATCTGGCGGGCCACCTGGTGCACGACGTCGGGGTCGAGGCCGACCTGGCCCCCGCCGAACATCTCACCGCCGAGCTTCAGCAGAACCCGCGTATAGAGGGGGCGAATAGGTGCTGCGGCCTGGCCGGCGACATTCGGATCCGCCATCGGTTTCCTCGGCACTCCTCGCATTAGAGAGCCATCCGGGGATACCCCAGGACGGCAAACCCATCCTGCCTTATCGAGGGCTGCGAGCGAAGTCCGGGTCAGATCCGGGGCGAGCGGAGCGACGGGGAGATGTCCGGGTGTGTCGCCGGCCGGCCGGTGTCACCCCAGGTGCGCCTGCAGCAGCCAGGCCGCTACGGACTTACGGTCGCCGCCTTCGTCCCGGATGTCGGTGCCTGCGAAATCGGCGAAGCCGGCGAATGCGGCGGGCACGTTGGCGTGGATGCGGGCCGGGCGGACGTCGTCGATCACCCAGTATTTGCCGACGATCTCGCGCAGCTCGTCCTCGGTGACGGGATTCGCCGGGCCGGTGTCACCCATGGTCGCCTTGTCGAACACCAGCACGAAGTACGACGCGCCAGGCGCGGCGGCCCGCACGATCGACTGCTGGTAGCCCTCGCGGAGCTCGACGGGCATCGAGTGGAACAGCGTGCTGTCGACGATGGTCCCGAAGCGGCCGTCGTAGCCGGTGAATGCGCTGATGTCGGCGACCTCGAACGTCGCGTTGGTCAGGCCGCGCTTGGCGGCTTCGGCGCGGGCCAGTTCGATCGCAGTCGGCGACTGGTCGAGGCCCACCGTGGTGAAGCCCTGCTCGGCGAGGTACAGCGCGGTGGCCGCCTCGCCGCACCCGGCGTCGAGCACGTCGCCGTGGAACTTGCCCTCGGCGATCAGTGCCGCGATCTCCGGCTGCGGCTCACCGATGCTCCACGGCGGGCGGACGCCCGCGAACTCGGGGGCCTCGCCGCGATAGGCGGATTCGAATACTTCGTGTGCTTCTTGTGATGAGGTCATAGGTCCGGTATATCAACGTGGTTGATATGTGTCAATATGATTGACATGGGTGACATCCTCGCCGACCAGCCGCTCGGTTTCCTGATCTACCGCGTGACCGCGGTGCTGCAGCCGATCGTGGCCGCGCGGCTGCAGCCCCTGGGACTGACCCTGCCCGAATTCGTCTGCCTACGGGTGCTCTCCACCGCCCCCGGACAGTCCAACGCCGAGCTCGCCCGGCACATCAACGTCTCGCCACAGGCCATGAACAACGTGCTGCGCGGGCTTCAGGAACGCGGCGTGGTGCGGCGGCCTGCCAGCGTGGCCTCCGGGCGCGCCCTGCCCGCCGAGCTGACGCCCGACGGCGCCGCACTGCTCAAGCAGGCCGAGGCCGTCGTCCACGCCGCCGACGTGGCAGCGCTGGCCAATCTCAGCGCCGACGAACTGCATGAGCTCAAGCATCTGCTGGCGCGCGCGGTCGACTGAGGCTGACTATCCTCACGCAATGAAAATCGTCCTCGCCCCGGACTCCTTCAAGGAGTCAATGACCGCGTCGCAGGCCGTCGCCGCGATGCGCGACGGTGTGCTCTCGGTATGGCCGGACGCCGAATGCGTCGGAGTCCCGATGGCCGACGGCGGCGAGGGCACCGCCGACGCCGTTGTCGACGCCCTCGGCGGTGAGCGCATCAAAGTCGAGGTCAGCGACGCGCTGGGCCGCCCGGTGCGGGCGCACTACGGCTTCATCGCCGACCGAGGCCTCGCGGTGGTGGAGATGGCCACCGCGTCGGGACTGGAACTCATCGCACCGGCCGATCGCGACGTCCTGCGCGCAGGCACCTTCGGTGTCGGGCAGCTCATCGCCTCGGCACTCGACCACGGCGCCACCGACCTGCTGATCGGGCTCGGCGGCTCGGCGACCAACGACGGCGGTACCGGGATGCTCTCAGCGCTGGGAGCGGTGTTCTACGACCCGGACGACACGCCCCTGCCACCCGGCGGCGCCGCACTGGCCCGGCTGCAGCGCATCGAGCTGGCCGGCCTTGACCCCCGACTGGCCGAGGTCCGGATCAGGATCGCCTCCGATGTCACCGCTCCCCTACTCGGTCCTGGCGGTGCCAGCGCGGTTTTCGGGCCGCAGAAGGGCGCCACCGCAGCCGATGTCGAGGTGCTGGAGCGCGGGTTGAGCCGCCTGGTCGCGGTGACCGAGTCGACGCTGGGCCAGGCCCATCCCGAGCGGCCCGGTGCCGGTGCGGCCGGTGGGCTGGGCTTCGGCCTGATGGATTTTCTCGGCGCCGAATGCCGTCCGGGCGTCGAGATGATCGCCGAGACCGTGCGGCTGGATCAGGCCCTGGCCGGCGCCGACTGGGTGTTCACCGGCGAAGGCAGCGTCGATGCCCAGACCATGCTGGGCAAGACACCGTTCGGGGTGGCACGCGCCGCGGTCCGAGCCGGCGCCAAGGTGGTGATCTTCGCGGGACGGGTGGCGCCCGACGCCGACGTGCTGCTCGCCAACGGTGTGGACCGTCTCGTCGGAATCACCGCTGCCGCAACGCCGATCGAACAGGCGCTGCGGGAGGGCCCGCAATCACTCACCCGCGCAACGGCCGCCGTGTGCCGGGATATCGCGGGCTGAGCTCCCTCGCATTTCCCCTCGCGAGCAGACACAGAATCGCACGCAAACGCTCCAAAACACGCGATTCTGCGACTGCTCGCGAGGAGGACTAGAGGATCGCGGCAGCGACGATCAAACCGAACGCCAGGTAGGAGGCCGTTACCACCAGCACCTCGGGGGTGAACTTCTCTTCGGCGAGCACGCGGCCGATGTCGACGCCCTTGGCGAACTCGATGAGCCGCACCGAAACCGCTTGTGCGGCAATGCCCAGCAGACCGAACACGAGCGTGGTGATGAGGCCCTGGATGAGATCACCCGATGAGCTGTAGATCGCCAGCACGACGATGAGCGCCATCGAGATGACCCCGGATGCGGTTATCGCCGCCGCGTTGGGGCGACCGGCCTGCACCAGAGCGCGCAGCGGACCCGGTGTGGTCCAGTCGATCACGAAGAAGCCGAGCACCATGAGCGCAATCCCCACGATGGTGTAGAGCACGATCGCGGCCGCGCCGTGGCCGACGACCGACCAGTAGTCGCGGCTGAGCGCGACGACGGACACATCAGGGGTCATTAAGGGTTTTCCTTCCGGAGTCACTGCGGAATTCGGTGTGGCACAAAGGCGGCGCCGTCGTCGGTGACCAGCCCAGAGGTCTCGCGGATACCGAGCCCGGCGGACTCGTCGCCGACGATCCAGGCGCCCAGCGCGGGGCGCATGTCGTCGAACTGCGGCAGCGGGTCCAGCAATTGGTAGACGTAGCCCTCTTCGCCGTACACGCCGCCGGTCTCGGTTTCGTAGCCGGCACCCACGATGTTGATGTTGGCGCCCTCCCTGCCGAGCTTGGGTTTGCGCACGTACTCGGTCAGCTCATGCGGGTCATCGATGTAGGCGGGCAACAGGTTCGGGTGGCCGGGGAACATCTCCCACAGCACCGCCAAGATCGCCTTGTTGCTCAGCAACGTCTTCCACAGCGGCTCCACCCACATCGTGGCAGGCAGCAGGTCGACCGCCTTCTGCCCGAAATCGTCGTCTAGCAGCCATTCCCACGGGTACAGCTTGAAGATCGACGACATCGGGGCTTCCTCGAGGTCGACGAACCGGTGCAGATCCTCGTCGTAGCCGATCTCCTCGATCGCCAGGCCGACGGTGTTCATGCCCGCCTCGGCAGCGCACTCCTGGATATAGGCCAACGTGACGTTGTCCTCTCCCGACGCGTCCGCCGAGGACCAGGTGAAGTGGGTCTCGCTGCCGGGCAACACGTCCCGGATCTTGCCCCACCGCTCAACCAGCTTCTCGTGCAGCGAGTTCCACTGATCGTCGGCCGGAAACACGTCGGTCTTCCAGTACCACTGCAGAATCGACGCCTCCAGCAGCGTGGTCGGCGTATCGGCGTTGTACTCCAACAGAACCGGAGGCCGACGCCCGTCGTAGCGCAGGTCGAAGCGTCCATACAAGTGCGGATCGCTTCGGCGCCAAGACTTTTCGACGTGCTCCCAGCTCCATTCCGGCAACCCGAAGTCGCGGTAGCGCTCCATCAGCACCACCTGCTCGACGGCCTGCAGGCACATCGAGTGAAGCACCTCGACACTGGCCTCCAGCGACAGCACCTCGTCCATGTCGAACACGTAGTGCACCGACTCGTCCCAGTACGGGCGGGCAGCGCCGGACCCGTCGCGCGCCGGGGTGCCGAAACACATTCCCTGAGCAGCGACAATGCCTTCCCAGCCCGGCCGCGGGGCATGCCTTTCTCTGCGCATCAGCTACCTGAACTTCCGCCGCTCTTGGAACCGAACCCGCCGCGGCTCACCGACGATCCGGACTTCGTGATCGATGTCCCGGACTTGGTCTTCGCCGTTGTGCCCTTGGGGATCTCGATGGTGCCACCGCGGGCGATGGTGCCGATGCCGCCGCTGGAACCGCCGTAGTAGTAGCGGTACGGCGACCCGGCGTAGATGAAGGTGCTGTGCCCGCCGGCATACCCACGGCTGCAGTACTCGTCGGGCACCACTTCGTTGGTGCCGTCCTTGACGCACGAGGCGGCGACCTCGTCGTCCTGGTGCAGCAGGTGGTACCCGAGCGCGACGGCGCCGACGACACCGACCACCGCCACCGAACCGATCAGGACCTTGCGCCCGGTGGCCTTGCGCTGCTCGCGTTTCTCCTCTTGCAGCGCGGCCCACTGCTCGGCGGCCTCGCGGGCCTTGCGCGCCTTGTCACGCTGACGGGCCTCGGCGACGGTCGGGGGCCGGGGTTTGGTGACACCGGGCTCCTGCCAGCGGATCGAACCCTGCGCAGGGGCGGGCCGGTACTCTTCGCCCGGTTGGACGACGCGGCCCGGCTGATAGTCCTCGCCCGGTTGAAACTGCTCACCCGGCTCGTTATCCGGACCCGACCCCATGCACATCCCCCGTTTCGGCGACACTCGCCGGTCATCATAACTGCGCCTTGGCTAATTCACAGGCAGCAATTGGCGGCTGGCTACGGCGCTTTTCGGGCGCCTCTGCGGCGCCGCGCAGCCGGGTCTTGGATGCGCCGCCACGGCTGGGCTTCTTCGAGTTCGTAGGCCAGCTCAAGCAGGCGCGCTTCGCGGCCGATGGTGGCCGTGAACATCATGCCGACCGGCAGCCCGTCCGCGGTCTGGGCCAAGGGCAGGGAGATGGCCGGGTCGCCGGTGGCATTCTGCAAGGGCGTGAAAGCCACCCAGTCGATGAGCCGGTCGATGATCTGTTGATAGTCGGCCGTCGGGTCGAGGTGGCCGATCGGCAGCGTGGTCTCGGCCAGCGTCGGCATGAGCACCACGTCGTAGCTGTTCGACAGCCGCTCGGTGATCCGGCGGGAGCGCACCAGCCGGGTGATGGCCAGCGGCAGCTTGTAGAGATGGGTACCGGCGAGGTGTTCGAGTCCGAGGGTCAGGTTGTCCAGCCGGTCGCGGTCGAAGCTCGGTCCGAAACTCCGCTTACCGCCGCGCACCAAGGCGTATGCCAAAAACGCCCAGTACAGCAGGAAGTCGTCCTTGAACTGGGCAGGCACGGGATTGCCGATGGGCGTGACCCGGTGGCCGAGTTCTTCGAGCAGCGCCGCGGTCTTGTGGGTGTGCTCGCACATTTCCGGGCTGGCGTCGCGGGCGACGGATTGCGTGCAGACCGCGACGCGGAGCCGTTGCTTGCCGGGACGGCTGACATCTCCGATCGGCGGCAGCTTGGGGTTGCGGTACACCCGCTCCATCTCCCGGTAGAACGCCGCGGTGTCGCGCACTGAGCGGGTTTCGACGCCATCGGAGACGATCCGCAGCGGCATGCGGCGGAATTCGGCGTCTTGGGGCAGCCGGCCGCGGGACGGCTTGAGCCCCACCAAACCGTTGCAGGCGGCCGGGATCCGGATCGAGCCGCCGCCGTCGTTGGCATGCGCGATGGGTACCACCCCGGCCGCGACGAAGGCCGCCGAGCCCGATGACGACGCACCGGCGGTGTAGTCGGTATTCCACGGGTTGCGTACCGGCCCGAGCCGCGGATGCTCGGCCGACGCGCTGAAGCCGAACTCGGACAACTGCGTCTTGCCCAGGGGCACAAGGCCTGTCGCGAGGTAGGCACGGGCAAAATCACCGTTGGCGCGCTGCGGTCGCGGCTCCCACGCGTCGGTGCCCTGCATGGTGGGCATGCCCTCGACGGCGACGTTGTCCTTGATGAAGCTCGGCACGCCGTCGAAGTAGCCGCCGTAGCGACTGGGAGCGGCCACCCGGGTGCGGGCGCGGTCGAACGCTTCGAACGCCAACCCGTTCAGCTTGGGATTGGCGGCCTCGGTGCAGGCGATGGCAGCCTCGACGAGTTCAGCCGGCGAGACCCGGCCTGCCCGCAATTCTTCGACGAGGCCGACCGCGTCGTGCTCACCGAGGGCATCGTCGCCAAAGGCGCTGAAACGACTCATGGGCCGACGGTACCAAGTGGTACCGCCGGCCCATGAGAGCGACTACGTTGCTAGGCCTGGCCGACCTCGAAGCGGGCGAACCGGGTCACGGTCACACCGGCCTCGTCGAGCAGAGCCTTGACGGTCTTCTTGTTGTCGGACACCGACGGCTGATCCAACAGCACGACGTCCTTGTAGAAGCCCGTGACGCGACCCTCGACGATCTTGGGCAGCGCCTGCTCGGGCTTGCCCTCGTTGCGGGCGGTCTCCTCGGCGATGCGACGCTCGTTGGCCACCAGATCCTCCGGCACGTCCTCACGGGTGAGGTACTTGGCCTTCAGTGCGGCGATCTGCAGCGCGACCGCGTGAGCGGCGTCTTTGTCATCACCTGTGAACTCGACGAGCACACCCACGGCGGGCGGCAGGTCCGCCGCACGCTTGTGCAGGTAGGGCTCGACGGTGCCGTCGAAGTAGGCGACGCGGCGCAGTTCGAGCTTCTCGCCGATCTTGGCCGACAGGTCCGCGATGGCCTGCTCGACGGTGGTGTCACCGGCGGGGGCGGCCTTGAGCGACTCGACGTCGGTGGCCTTCGACGCGGCAGCGGCCGCGACGACGAGATCGGCCAGCGCCTGGAACTCGGCGTTCTTGGCGACGAAGTCGGTCTCGGAGTTGAGCTCGATCAGGGCGCCGTCCTTGGCGGCGACCAGGCCCTCGGCGGTGGCGCGCTCAGCGCGCTTGCCGACGTCCTTGGCCCCCTTGATGCGCAGCAGTTCGACAGCCTTGTCGAAATCGCCCTCGGCCTCGACCAGCGCGTTCTTGGAGTCGAGCATGCCGGCACCGGTCAGCTCCCGAAGCCGCTTGACGTCGGCAGCGGTGTAATTAGCCATGTAAGCAGTCCTCCCTGGACCGAAGAAATCAAGAAGCGTCAGTGGATGATTCAGATGCGGGAGCACCTTCGGCACCGCCCTCGGCGGGGGCTGCGGTCGCCCCGGCGAGCAGTTCCTGCTCCCACTCGGCGAGCGGCTCGGCGCCTTCGGCGTCCTGCTTGGCGCCACCCTGGCCGGCGCGGGCCTGCAGGCCTTCGGCAACCGCGGAGGCGATCACCTTGGTCAGCAGACCTGCCGAGCGGATCGCGTCGTCGTTGCCCGGGATCGGGTAGTTGACCTGGTCGGGGTCGCAGTTGGTGTCGAGGATCGCGATGACCGGGATGCCCAGCTTGATGGCCTCGTTGACCGCCAGGTGCTCCTTGTTGGTGTCGACGACCCAGATCGCCGACGGCACCTTCTGCATGTCCCGGATACCGCCGAGGCTGCGCTCAAGCTTGTTCTTCTCACGCGTGAGCATGAGGATTTCCTTCTTGGTGCGACCCTCGAAGCCACCGGTCTGCTCCATGGCCTCGAGCTCCTTGAGGCGCTGGAGACGCTTGTGCACGGTGGAGAAGTTGGTGAGCATGCCGCCCAGCCAGCGCTGGTTCACGTACGGCATGCCGACGCGGGTGGCCTCATCGGCGATGGACTCCTGCGCCTGCTTCTTGGTGCCGACGAAGAGCACGCTGCCACCGTGAGCGACGGTTTCCTTGACGAACTCGTACGCCTTGTCGATGTAGGTCAGCGTCTGCTGCAGGTCGATGATGTAGATGCCGTTGCGGTCGGTGAAGATGAACCGCTTCATCTTGGGGTTCCAGCGACGGGTCTGGTGCCCGAAGTGCGCGCCGCTGTCAAGCAGCTGCTTCATTGTGACGACGGCCATGCCGTTGCCTCCTGTGTATGTGTCGGTTGTTCGCCCGGTATCGGTGATGCCAGGCCCTGGTGTCCGCTGGTTGCCGGACCCGCCCTGGAATCCCAGGTCAGGACCGCCGGCATCCGGTTACGACCCCACTGAGGCGGTCGTGGCGCGAACACGCGAAGTCAGCCCGCTCGGCGAGCTGCGGGTAGAAGTTTACACGCTGCTCGGGGGTGCTTTGTCCCTGCGCAGCCAGGGGCTTGGCGGCCCAGGGCTCACTGCCGGGGCTCACTGCCGGTCGAGGTTATCCACAGATCCGCGCCGGCGGGCTTCCCTCGGGCGAGCTGCCGCGCTGAACTGAGCGGATGAAGACGCTGGCGGCCGCGCTGGTGGTGACCGCGCTCGCCTGGCCGGTGACCGCACGCGCCGAAGGCGGCCGGCTGCAGTGGCCGGTGACACCACGCCCCACGGTGACCCGTGAGTTCGACGCACCGTCGCCGAACTGGAACCGCGGTCACCGCGGTGTCGACCTTGCCGGAACGCCGGGACAGCCGGTCTACGCCGCAGGCCCGGGCACGGTGGTGTTCGCGGGGATACTCGCCGGGCGGCCCCTGGTGTCCATCGCACATACCGGCGGCCTGCACACCAGCTATGAACCGGTGCGGGCCACGGTGCGCCGCGGGCAAGTGGTCACTGCGGGGCAGCTGCTCGGCGAGCTGGTAGCGGGTCACCCCGGCTGCCCGGTGGCCGCGTGCCTGCACTGGGGTGCGATGTGGGGGCCTGCCGCGCGCGCCGATTACGTCGATCCGCTGGGGCTGCTGGGCGAGACCCCGATCCGGCTCAAACCGCTGACCAGCTGAACGACACGCCGCGGCTGTATCAACACTCCCCAACCCGGGCACAGCGGCCGCACCCTGATCTCATGCTGAACACGATCACGACCGTCGTCATCGCCCTGCTCGGCGTGCACATCATCGTCAAGTTCACGTTTTTCGCACTGCCCTACCGCACCCGCCGGGCGGCGCTGGACAAGAGCTACGGCGATCGGGCATCGGCGACGTCCACGTCGGACTGGGTGCTGTTGGGCTTTGTCGTCGCGCTGTGCGTGCTGCTGCTGTGTCGCGGTGTCGAGGCAGTCAGCTTCCTGGGCGGGTTGTGGATCGGGGCCACCCTGATCCAGCTGTATTTCCATCGTTTCCACACTCCCGTGCCCGCCGATCGGGCCGCGCCACCGCCGACCTCCCCGCTCAAGGAGATGTCGTACGCGATCCAGGCCGAACCGTGGAAACCCTGGCCGCAGTTGGCGATTCTGACCGTGCTGGCGGTGTGGAATCTGGTGCTCATGCTGCGCTGATGGCCCTACCCTCGACACCATGACCACCCCAGCGGCGGCACACCGCGACCGACCGATGCGTTTCGGCCTGCACACCGCGCTCCCCCGAAGCCGTGATTTCACCGAATTCGCCGTCGCCGTCGAACAATCCGGGTTCGACGTACTGACGATTCCCGACCATCTGGTTGCGTCGATGTCGCCCTTCGTCGGTGCCGCGACGGCATGCGCGGTGACCTCGTCGCTACACACCGGCACCCTGGTGCTCAACAACGACTTCCGCCACCCGGTCGACACCGCACGGGAAACCGCAAGCCTGGCAGCTCTTTCCGGCGGCCGGTTCGAGCTGGGCCTGGGCGCCGGCCACATGAAATCCGAATATGACGCGGCAGGCCTGAAATTCGATCCCGGCGCCACCCGCGTGGATCGGTTGATCGAGGCTGTCGAGGTGATCCGTCCACTGCTGGCGGGCGAAGCCGTGGACGTCGACGGCGCGCACTACTGCGTGCGTGCCGACGCGGGTGAACTCGTCGCGCCACCGGGAGTGCGCGTTCCCCTGCTGATCGGCGGAAACGGCACGCGGGTACTGCAACTGGCGGGCCGGGCAGCCGATATCGCCGGCCTGGCGGGGTTCAGTCACAACCACGACGCCACCGAGGTGCGCCTGACCCATTTCGACCCGGCCGGCCTGCTGGACCGGATCGGCGTCGTGCGCGACGCCGCGGGTGACCGCTTCGACGCCATCGAACTCAACGCACTGGTGCAGTTCGTCGTACACACCGAGGACCGAGCAGCGGCCGCAGCCGAGCTGGCCGCGCCCTTCGGCGCTCCGGCTGAGCTGCTGCTGGAATCCCCGTTCGCTCTGCTCGGCAGCTACGAGCAGATGGCCGAAACGCTGACTGACCGGCAGCGCCGCTTCGGCATCAGCTACTGGACCGTGTTCGACGCGTGGCCGGGCCGCGAATCGGCGCTTGCGCACCTGACCGAGGTGATCAAGCTGTTGCGTTAGCGTCCAAGAACTCGATCATCGCGTCGAGCGCGGCATCGGGTCGGTCACGCTGCACCCAATGACCAGCGCCCGCAATCACTTTCAGTCGCACGTTCGGGATCATGGCCGCGGCGGCGCGGGCCCGGGCGACCGGCACGCGCGAATCGCGATCGCCGTGGACGATCAGCACCGGGCACGTCAGCGACGCCAGCCGCCCCGTGTAATCCGTGCGCAGCCGATTCCACTTGACCTGGTCGCGCTGCCACTGTGCAAATGCTTCGAATCCGCCTGCTCGGCCCGCAGCCGCCATGATCTCGTCCATCAGCTCGTCGGTGAGCTGCTTGGGGTCTGTGATCAACGCCTGCATGCTGCGAGCCATCGCGCTACGGCTGCCGCTCACCCATGTGGTCGCGGCGCTCAGCAGGCCGGTGCGCAGCGCCGCCCAGGTGACCGCTTGGTGCACCCCGGACAACGGTCCGTCCGACAGCCGAGGCATGAAACCGTAGCTGCCGAGCAGCATCGCCGCCGTGACGCCACCGGGCCGGTCGAGCACGTGGCCGATGGTCATGCCGCCGCCGAGTGACAGCCCACCGATCGTGTACTGCTGCAGACCGAGTGCGTCGACCAACTCCCCCACGTAGGCGACCAGCCGCTCCTGCGTCACCGGTAGCCGCGCGGGTGCGCTGTGCCCGTAGCCGGGATGGTCCGGGGCGATGACGCGATAGCCGGCCTGCGCGAGGCGCGGACCGATCCCGCCCCACGACAACGACGCGTTGTCCACCCCGCCGCCGTGCAACAACACGACCGCGGGCGCCGGGCGATTCGGCGCCCACGTGAGATAGGAGACCGGTCCACAGGGCAGGTCTACAACCGACCGGGTCATGCCCTCGGGTGGGCCTGATCGTGCACCGCACGCAGCCTGGCCACAGTGACGTGGGTATAGAGCTGCGTGGTGGCCAGCGTCGTGTGGCCGAGCAGCTCCTGCACGACGCGCAGATCGGCGCCGCCCTCCAACAGATGCGTTGCTGCACTGTGCCGCAGCCCGTGCGGGCCGATATCCGGCGCGCCCTCGACCGCGGCCACCGTCTGGTGCACCACGGTGCGGGCCTGGCGCGGGTCCAGGCGTCCACCCCGCGCGCCCAGCAGCAGCGCCGGTCCGGACTCTGTTGTGGCGACCGCGGGCCTCCCGTCCGACAGCCACGAGGTCAACGCCTGCTGGGCCGGTTCGCCGAACGGCACCGTGCGCTGCTTGTTGCCCTTGCCGAGGACCCGCAGTACGCGTCGCTCGCGGTCGACGTCGTCGATGTCCAACCCGCACAACTCGCTGACCCGGATGCCGGTGGCGTAGAGCATCTCGACGATCAGCCGGTCCCGCAACGCAAGCGGGTCCCCTTGCTGTGCACCGGAATTCAGTGCGGCCATGGCGTCGAGCGCTTGATCCTGACGCAGCACTGCCGGCAGGGTGCGACGCGATCTGGGTGTCTGCAGCCGCGCTGCCGGATCACTGGCAAGCAGCCCGCGTCGATAAGCCCACGCGGTGAACGTCTTGACCGACGACGTGCGGCGGGCCAGCGTGGTGCGCGCCGCCCCGGCCGCGGACTGGGCAGCCAGCCAGGATCGCAGCGTCGGCAGGGTCAGCGTCTCCAGCCCGCCACCGGTGTAGTCGAACAACGACCGCAGGTCACCGCGATAGGCCCGGCGGGTGTGCTCGGACCGGCCTCTCTGCAACGCGAGGTACTCGTCGAACTCGTCGAGTACCGGCCTTGTCCCCGGGTCGCTGCGCTCCTGCCCGCCGGTGTCCATGGTCCTACCGTGACAGACACCCACACCGCACGCACCCGACGCGCCGCGGCGTGGCGGCAGTTCTCTGTTGCTTTCCCGTCAGTCGTCAGAGCACAGCAGGCATGGGTGCCGGATGTGCGGCGATCTCGTCGAGGACGCGGATGTTGCGGGCGACGTCGCGGCTCTCCCGCGCCGCGATCGCGTCGATCGCCGTCTGGATGAGCCCGATAACGCCCGGCGGGTCATAGACGAGCGCACCCTGTCCGGCGACGGCGATGTCGCGGAACCGGATCGTGACCGGCCGCAGGAAGCCCGGTTCGAGCGCAAGCACTGTCGCGAATCGCCAGGCATCGTCACGGAAGGCCGTGACCGACTGGTCGATCAGAAAGATCTCGTTCTTCATGAGCACCGCGTAGACGTCGGCCAATGCCGGTGACAGCTCGTCGATTTCGGCGACGACGCCGCTGACCTGGCTCGCCAGGACCGCGTTGATCCGATCGAAGTCGGTCTTCATGTCGCGGGTCGCCGTATCGACGGCTTGCGCCACGATGCCGAGGTCGAGGCCGATGTGCGCGTTGATACCGGCAAGCATGTGCTGCAACATGATCGGCGCCGGCCGGTCCGCCGCGTCGAAGGTCACCCGCCACGACCGCGTCGGCTTGGCATACCTGTCCGGGTGGAAGTAGCCGTTCAGCGCATCGAAGTACCGGTTGGCGAACGCGACGTCCAGCCGCGCCAGCCGGGGACCGTCCTCGAACACCCCGTCGGACACCGCCGTCTTCACGGCCACGGTGATCCGCTTGTACAAGGCGGCGAAGTAGCCGAGTCGGCTCGGCGTTTCGATCGACCAGCCGATCACAGCGTCGATGTTGGCGACGACCTCATCGAGGGTCGTTGCGGGTCGCAGTGGCGCGAGCGATGGCATCACATCATGGTGGGCGCGCCGGCGCTCGCGGGCACGAGTAGCGGACTACCCGATCCGCTACTCGACTCGGCGCAACGCTTCGGGCGTGAGGTGTGCCAGCGTGGGATAGCCGTCAACCCCCATGATCAGATCGGCCTCGGCGAGCAGCGAACGCAGCACGTGCACAACGCCGTCCGCCCCACCGAGAGCCAACCCGTACACGTAAGGCCTGCCCACCCCGACCGCCGTGGCACCCAGCGCGAGCGCCTTGACGATGTCTGCGCCGTTGCGGATACCCGAGTCGAACAACACCGGCAGCCCGTCGGCCGCCTCCACCACGCCCGGCAGACAGTCGATCGCCGGGACGCCGCCGTTGGCCTGGCGTCCGCCGTGATTCGAGCAGTAGATGCCGTCGACTCCCCCGTCCTTGGCCCGGCGCGCATCGTCGGGATGGCAGATGCCCTTGACGATGAGCGGCAGCGTAGTCAGCGACCGCAGCCACGGCAGGTCGTCCCACGTCAGGGGGTTACCGAACAGGCTGACCCAACGCAGCACGGTGGCCTGTGGGTTCTGCTCGGGCGGCTGAGCCAAACCTGCGCGGAAGACGGGGTCGGTGGTGTAGTTGGCCAGGCACTTGCCGCGCAGCTGGGGGAAGTTCGAGGTCGCCAGATCGCGTGGGCGCCATCCGGGCACCCAGGTGTCCAGCGTGACGACGATGGCCTTGAACCCGGCGGCCTCGGCGCGTTGCACCAGGCTGGCCGCCAGCTCCTTGTCGGTCGGGGTGTAGAGCTGGAAAAACCCAGGGGTGTCACCGAATTCCGCGGCGACATCCTCCATCGGATCTTCGGTGAGCGTCGAAAGCATCAACGGCACACCGGTTTTCGCAGCGGCACGGGCTGCGGCGAGGTCACCGTGCCCGTCCTGGCTGCTGATGCCGAGTACCCCGACCGGAGCCATGAACAACGGCGACGGCAGCGTGAGGCCGAACACCTCGACGCGCAGGTCGCGCTCTTTGTGCGCGTTGAACATGCGCGGCATCAGGCCCCACCGGTCGAACGCGCTGCGATTGACCCGTTGGGTGCGTTCGTCACCGGCCCCGCCTGCCACATACGACCACACTGACGGCGGCATGGCGGCCTGCGCCTTGGCCTCCAGTCCCGCGTAGTCCATCGGCAGACCCGGCACGACACCGGCCAGGCCCTGGAGGTAGATCTCGAGTTGGTAGTCGCCGAATGCCATGTCGGCTACCCTGCCAGTTCCCCCTCAGCCCGTGGTGGCGGACTCAGCTTTTGCGAGCTCGGCTTTCCACTGCCGGAAGGTCTCCTCCGTGCGTCCGCGGCGCCAGTACCCGGAGATCGATGCGGCCCACTTCGCCGGGACACCGCGTTCCTTGCGGATATAGGGCCGTAGGTTGTGCATGACCGCCTGGGCTTCGCCGTGGATGAACACCTGCACCTGGCCGGGTAGCCAGTGCGCCGACTTGACGGCGGCGACCAGCGGCGCGTTGTCGCCGGCCCGGTCCTCACCGACGAGGTCGGCCCGTCCGCCGCGGTATATCCATGCCACGTCGACACCGGCGGGCGCCTTCAGTGCCACCTCGTCGTCAGGCCCGGCGACCTCGATGAAGGCCTTGCCAACCGCATTGTCGGGCAGCGACTCCAAGGCCGCACTGATCGCCGGTAGCCCGGCTTCGTCACCGGCCAGCAGGTGCCAGTCGGCCTCCGGGTCCGGTGTGTAGGCACCGCTCGGGCCCATCAGATAGGCGGGTTGTCCCGGGACGACCGCGGCCGCCCACGGCGCTGCGACACCCTGGTCACCGTGCACGACGAAGTCGATGGCGATCTCGCGACGCTCGGTGTCGACCTGCCGCACGGTGTAGGTGCGAACGGTCGGACGATGCGCGGCGGGCAGCTCGGCAAAACTGTCGAGGGTCAGCGGCTGCGGCAGCTCGCCGACGTCCACACCGTTGGGCACGATGACCAGCTTGACGTAGGCGTCGGTGAATTCGTTCGGCGAGAATGTGTCGAACCCGGTGCCCGGACCCGCATCACCGAGTATCACCCTGACCATGTGTGGCGTCACCTGCTCACGACGCACCACCGCAAACGTGTGGACCGGACGTCCCGCCATACCGCCTCCAAAAACTCGATCGTCGGCCATTGATTAGCCGACCTCATCGACTATACGGAGCCCCGCGCATCCGTTGGGGTGTACGGGTAGGCATCGGGTCCGCCGATGTATGACCAGATGCCGGGTTCACCCAATCGCAGACAGTGCCCAATCCCAGCGTCCGCGAACGATTTCCGGATGTTCTCCGGGCCTTCGCTGTACAGCGACCAGCCCTGGCAATGTGCCGGTATCACCGCCGACAACCCGAGCATGACGGCGACGTCGGAGGCCCGGTCGGAGGTCAGGGTCAAAGGACGTCCGGAAAACTTGGCGGGCACGCGCGCGGCGCCGACATGCAGCACCCCGACGCTGATATCCGGGAACCGGGTGCCGATTTCCATGACCGGGGCGAGCGACGCGTTGTCCCCGCTGACATAGACCGTCGGCAATTCCGGGCTGCGCAGGACGAAACCGGTGACCTCGGTGTTGATGTTGCCGTATTCGTCACGCTCGCCGTCGCTGGGACCGTGCTGCGCCGGTACGGCGAACACCGTCACCGCGCGGTCCGTCGATTCGATGACGGTCGACTCGTACGGCTCAAGGCCGTGAGCGTTGCCCCCGAGCCGTCCGGCAGCCTGACTGCCGGTCAGCACGAGCGCAGCTGCGGCGGCGAAACCCCTACCGGCGTAATCGAAGTTGTCCATGTGCAGGTCATGGCTGAGCAACACCGCATCGACAGGACCGAGCTGTTCGGGTCGTACCGCGGGACCCTCGACCTTGGAATACGGGCCGAACGGACCCGGCGGGTCGAACGTCGGATCAGACACGAAGCGCAACCCGCCGTAGTCGATCACCGTCGTCGCACCGCCGATGACACCGATCGCGAACTCGTGCCGGTCTGCGTCGATGGCAGCCACCATGGCAGCGACGATATCCGCGATTGCGTGAACGCGCTCGGATCATTCACCGGCTCGCTTCCGCCGCTTGCGCCGCCGCCAACAGCCGGCCTCCACCGACGCCAGGCCGGCGATCTCGAGCACCGCCAGCGGGCCCAGCACCGTATGGGCCGGGACGCCCGCGGCCACCGCGATCTCGTCGACGGTGTGGCCACCGCGCGAGGGCAGTGCGTCGTAGACCCGCTTCTCGTCCGGGCCGAGCGCGTCCAGCGGGCCGACCGGGTGCGGCTCGTCGGCGGCGAGTTCGCCGATGCGGCCGGCCAATTCGGCAACATCTTCTGCCCGGGTCGCAAGTTTGGCCCCGCCCCGCAGCAGCACATGACAACCCGCGGAGGCCGCCGAGGTCACCGGGCCTGGCACCGCGCACACCGGCCTGCCGAGTCCCGCGGCCCACGACGCGGTATTGGCAGCGCCGCTGCGCAGCCCCGCCTCGACGACGACCGTCGCACCCGACAGCGCGGCCACCAGTCGGTTACGGGTCAGGAACCGCAACCGGCCCGGCGCTGTGCCCGGCGGGTACTCGCTGATGAGCAGGCAATCCTCGCGGATACGGCGGAACAAGGCACTGTGGCCGGACGGGTACGGGTTGTCGATGCCGCCCGCCACGACGGCCACGGTGATGCCTTCACAGGCCAGCGCGGCGCGGTGCGCTGCGCCGTCGATGCCATAGGCACCACCCGACACCACCGCGAAATCCCGGACGACCAGACCCGCTGCCAGCTCAGCAGATACGTGTTCGCCATACGCGGTGGCCGCGCGAGTGCCGACGATGGCCACCGCCCGCGCAGCCGCGTCGGTCAGGCGTACGGGCCCGGCCGCCCACAACACCAATGGCGGATGCCCGTTCGACCGGTTGTCGATTCCGTTGAATGCCATGAATGACAGCAGCGGCCATTCTTCGTCGTCACGGGTGATCAACCGGCCACCCATCCGATCGAGGATATCGAGATCTGCCTGCGCACAATCCATCTCGCGGCGCGCCTCGACCCGGTGTGCCCATTTTTCATCGATATTTCCGGCCTTCACCCGCTCGGCGGCCTCGACCGGGCCGCATCGCGCCACGAGGTCAGCCAGCTGAGGGCATGGCGGTTCGGCGACACGGGACAGGTATGCCCACGCATGTCGCTCCTCATCGGTCATGACATCCCCCTGGCCTGACGAAAGCTCAACGCGGTGGCCACATCCGCTATCGCCGGTGTGGTGCGGCCAGCCAGATCCGCCAACGTCCACGCGACTCGCAAACAGCGGTCCGCGCCTCGCATGCTGATGAGGCCACGGTCCAAAGCATCCTGCAGTGGCGCCATGGTGGCCCGGGGCAACCTGAATTCGCGCCTCAACAGGGGTCCGCTCACCTCGGCGTTGGTGCGGATGCCGTGCGGCCGCCACCGTTCCTCGGCGGCGAACCTGGCGACCGCCACCCGTTCCCGGACCGTGGCGCTCGACTCCCCCGCGTCGGGCACGAAGACGCCCGCGCTGACCGGGTTGAGCTCGACGCGCAGATCCACCCGGTCCACCAGCGGCCCTGACAGCTTGCCTCGGTACCGCAGCTTGGCCTGCGCCGAGCACATGCAGTCGACAGGGTTCGGTGGTGCGCACGGGCACGGGTTGGCCGCAAGAACCAGTTGGAACCGGGCTGGGTAACAGGCCACTCCGTCGCGGCGGGCCAACCGGATCTCGCCGTCCTCCAACGGTGTCCGTAACGCCTCCAGGGCACTGGTGCCCATCTCGGCGAACTCATCGAGGAACAGCACGCCGCGATGGGCGCGGCTGACCGCGCCGGGCCGCGCCATTCCGCTGCCTCCCCCGACCAGTGACGCGACGCTGGACGTGTGGTGCGGGGCGACGAAAGGCGGCCGCGTGATCAGCGGAGTGTCGCTCGCCAGCAGGCCCGCGACCGAGTGAACCGCCGTCACCTCCAGCGACTCGCCGTGCGACAGCGGCGGCAGCAGCCCGGGAAGACGTTGCGCGAGCATGGTTTTGCCGGTGCCGGGCGGTCCTGTGAGCATCAGATGGTGCGCTCCCGCGGCGGCGACCTCGACGGCGTAGCGGGCTTGCGTCTGCCCGACCACGTCGGCAAGGTCAGCGGTCGGTTCAGCAACACGTTCGCCCGCCGCGGTCCGCGCCGCCAGGTCTGCCTTGTTCTCGAACCATGCCAGCAACTGGCCCAGGGTGCGCACACCCCACACCTCTATGCCGTCGATCAAGCTCGCCTCGGCCAGGTTGTCGACCGGCACCACCACCGTCGGCCACCCTTCCTGCTTGGCCGCCAGCACCGCAGGCAGCACACCGTGCACCGGCCGCACCCGAGCGTCCAACGAAAGTTCTCCCAAGAGCACCGTCTTCTCCAGCCGTGCCCACGCGGTCTTGGTGTTCGCCGACAACACCGCACTGGCCAGAGCCAAGTCGTACGCAGACCCCACCTTGCGCAACGTCGCGGGCGACAACGCCAACGTGAGGCGTGACATCGGCCAGCTGGCACCGCAGTTGGTGATCGCTGCCCGCACCCGATCCCGGGATTCCTGCAACGCGGCATCGGGCAGCCCCACCAGATGAACACCGGGAAGGCCGGAGCTGATGTCGGCCTCGATCTCGACGATCACCCCGTCGAGACCCCGCACGGCCACCGAATACGCTCTGCCCAAACTCATTTCAACCCACCCCCTGCAGATGAATGATCTCCGGCTCACGCCGCCTGCCGATACGTACGCCGATCACATCGATGCGCACCTCGGACCACCTGCGGTCCTGTTCGGCCAGCCAGAGCGCGGCCAACCGGCGCAGCCGGCGCACTTTCTGCGCGGGCACCGCCTCGGCCAGACCGCCGAAACCGTCGCCGGTGCGGGTCTTCACCTCGACGAACACCACTGTGCCTGCGGCCGCGTCCTCGGCGATCACGTCAAGTTCGCCGTAGCGACACCGCCAGTTGCGAACCAAGGCCCGCAGCCCGACGGTCGCCAGATGCTCGACCGCCAATTGCTCACCCAGCGCGCCGATCTCAGCCCGAGTCATTGAAGTCATGCCGATACCGTGCGACCACGGTCCGACAGAATTCGTCTAGAACCGGTCAGTTATCCCCAAGTTGTACTTCATCCACAGGCCGGATTGCGTCAACCGGTAGACGGCTGGCAGCGCAGGTGGTCGACGACCAGGTCGGCGACCGCACCCGGAGCGTCAGTCACCAGACCGTGCCCCACGCCCGACACCGTCACCGTCCGAGCCCCCGCCCGCTGCGCTGCCCGTGCTGCGCTGTCCGGATCGTGCACGGCGCTGTCTCCGGCCAGCACGACCAGGGTGGGAACCGGCAGCGGCGGCAGCGGATCGGGCAGTTCGGGCGTCGCGACGGGCGAGGCCGGGAAGTGCGCCGCCCCATGAGCGAGCAGGTCCAGGTATGCCTCGCGAGCCGGCCCGCTGCCCGAAACGCCCGGCTCGAACATCGCGCGCGCAGCCGCGAAAGTCGGATGGACGTCGCGGTTTTGGGCGAACTCGGCGAACTGAGGCGGCAATGGGGCGAACGCCAGAACCGGATCGAGCAGGACCAGCCGCCGCACCCGGGCTGGATGCGCCAGCGAGAATCGCAGCGCGAGATGCCCGCCAAACGAGTGTCCGCACAAGTCGGCTGTTGGAAGCTCCAGCAGGTCGAAAGTCTCTGCGAGCCAAGCCACCATGTCGTCCATGCCGTCGATCGGAGCGCCAGTGTGGCGGCTGCGACCCGGTTCACCCATGATGTCCACGGCTCGCACCCGGTGATGGTCGGCCAACGTCCCCACGATGGGGTACCACATCGCCGAGGTGGCACCGAGGCCGTGCAGCAGGACCAGCGGGGGCGCCGACACCGGCCCGGCTGATGTGATTCGAGTGGTGCCGTACCTCCCGGACAGATCGACGGTCTCGGTCGGCACCGGCCAGTGGGCCATGACCGCGTCGTAGGCCCGAAAGTAGGCGCTCTCCAGATCCGGGTCGGCGAAGGCAGGCATCGGTGCCGACTCTACGTCAGCCCTGTTGTCCGGGCGCCACTGCGGATCACGCCTGGTCTATTGCGAGTATCAGTAGGCCGGTGATCCCGAAAAGAAGCACTGCTGAAACGGCGAAACCGCGCCACCACAGTCGTTTTGGCAACGCCAGGGGCAGCAACACCGCGCAGACGAGGCTCAGTGGCAAGTACGCCAGGAATCCGAAGATCATGCCGTAACCATGTGGGTCCTGCGCAGGGTTCGTGGAGAATGCCGACGAGAGGACCATCCACACCATCAGTAGCCATGGCACTGCGGCAGTTCCACCCAACACGGCCGCCACGATCCGCACTGCGAGCACCCCTTGGCTCTGCCCGGGCGCGGGCGTCGGCGGGTGTTGCGGCCCGTCGTATGGATATTGTTCGTGCCATTCGTAGGGATGCGGGACGGCGGACCCGGCCGCACCGGCCCCAGGGTCATCGGCCCCGGTCACCACAGCACCCGCCCTGCACAATCCATCTATCAAGCATCGCACCGCTCATGCGGTGTTCGACGCGGCAATTTGCCGCGTCGGCTCATCACACCGGCATGTTCATGAAGATGTCCAGCGCCTCACCGAATGGCAGCATCTCGTACTCGGGCTCGAAGTAGGTGACGGCGGTACCGGGCGGCAGATCCGGCGAAGTGAACAGTTTCGGCGTATCACAACCGGTGATCATGAGTAGACGTCGGCTGCCGGGAAAGGGGTAGTCCTCCTCCCACTCCTCGAACTCGTCGCGGTCGGGCTTGCCCCAGTACGCAGCGAGGGTCCGCATGGCAGAAGGTGAAGCGACACCACAGGATTCGCCGTCGTAGATCGTGTAGCCCGCATGTACGGTCCGCAGGAACGTTTGTACCGCCGGCGGCACCGACTCGAACAGCGGCGGTATCTCGTCGCCGAAGGTCCGGGGATCTTCCCCGACCCATACGAGCAGCTCGCCGTTGAACCGACTGACGACGTAGTCCAGCGACGGTGCGCTGAGCCAGCTGTGTTTGGCCACCCGTACGTCGACGAGCGAGTTCCTCAACACCCCTGCGTAGCGGGGAATCATCGCCAAGAAATCCTCGGTCCAGGTGGCCAAGGCGGCGCGCACACGATCGCGCGGATCGGCTGATTCGGCCACAGGCCACCATGCCTGCGGTATGAGCGAACGAGTCGTCGGTCCGGGCTCAAGGACGCTGATGGGCCCGGAATCCCAATCTGTCGCGGCCGCAAGGGCAGACTCGTCGATACCTGACATGCCGCGGGTCCTATTCGGTAGATGCGAAGGGCGCCAACAGGAACTCATCGACGAAGCGCACAAACGTGTCGTCCACGTGTGCGGTGTCCTCAGCCGTGAAGTACTCGATGATCAAGCCTTGAAAAGCCGCCAACGCGATGCGTGACCGGGTTTCGGCAACGTGGGTGGGCATGCCGAGCGCCTCCAGCCGTGCCTGAGAGTTCCTGGTGAGCAGTGACAGTGTCTCCCAGGTGTACTCGCGGTAGGGACTGTCCCGCCCGCATGCGGCACCGAACACCTGCAGGACGACCCGCAGGGTGTCGCTGCGGTCGCCACGTGTGCAGGCGTGCCAGTCCTGCATGCACCACTCCCGGTGTGCCGCCACCGACACGGGCAGATCGAGTTCGTCGGTTTGGGGTATCGCGGCCCGCTGCTGGCGGTTGAGCACTTCGAGGGTCAGTTGCTCTTTGCTGCCGAAGTAGTACACGAGCATGCGTGCGCTGGTGCCCATCTCAGCGGCCAGCGACCGGAGCGACGTCTCGGTCAGCCCGGTGCGAGCGAGCACAGCGCCGGCGGAGGCGAGCAGTTCCTCCCGCTTCGCATGGTCGATCGATCGAGCCATGCCTCACTGTAATAGTTGCTTCAGGTATTCCGATGGGCTGACCGGCGCGCCGGTGTGCCCCGTAGCTGCTCCGAGCCGACAACCGGCAAGATCGCACCGTGAAAGAAATCGTCATCGCCTTCGATTGCGATGGAACGCTTCTCAAGAGCACCGACCAGCGGACCATTGCGCCCGCTGACCACATCAGGACGCTGTTGATCACGCTGTCGCAGTTCAAGAACACCAAGATCGTCGTGTGGAGCGGCGGAGGCCCCGCCTATGCCCGGCGGGTGGCTGAGGCGCTCGGCGTTGCCGAGTATGTCGACGACTACGCAGGCAAGAATCCTCAGCGGCCGGTCGGCATCACCGAGACGGCCCGAAGAGGTGTGTTCCTTCCAGACATCGAGCCCGATATCGCCATCGACGATCTCGAGGACTGTGACCTGGGTTTACTGAACCTCATCGTCGGCTGATCCGCGATCTGATCACTGCGCGGGGCGGTCGGCGACCAGCCCCTCCTGCACGAGCGTTGCGGCGACCCAGCCGTCAGACCCGATGAGGCTTGCGGAGGCGACGCCGCGTCCACGTGCAGCCGCCGGTGAGCGCGCCTCGAGCAGATTCCACCGATCGGCGCGCACCGGACGATGAAACCAGATCGAGGAATCCGTGGTGCCGCTGCGCAATGCGCGCGACCGCATGCTGTGTCCGTGTACGGCCAGCACCGGGTCGATGCCGTAGAGGTCGGTGATGTACACCGCGATCAAGGTGTGCACCAACGGCTCGTCGGGAAGCTCGGTGGTGACGCGCCACCAGAACCGGCGCACGAACGCGTCGGCAGTACCGGCGTCGTCGAAACGGATGTCGAACTCCCCCAACGGCAGTGACGGAGCGGGCCCGGGCGCTCCGGTGTGTTCGAGCGCTTCGGGGTCACCCGGCAGTGAGGTGTGACCGTGTTCCGGCCCCGCCAGCTTGGTTGCGAAAGACACCGTCGCTGCCGTCAGGAGCCGGTCGTTCTGATAGGACTCGACGCGACGGGCAGCCGCGGTCCGGCCGTCGTAAATCCGCTGCACCCGATAGTGCACGGGTTCTCCTGCATCGCCTGCCCGCAGGAACTGCACGTGCACGTTGGTCGGCGAACGGTCGGCCTCGACGGTACCGCAGGCCGCTGCCAGACTCTGCGCGGCCAGTTGGCCGCCGTACGCCCGTTTGCCATCCGGCCCGATGCTCTCGCCGACGTATCCGTCGCCGTCGGCGCGCACGTCGAGTAACTTCAGCAGCGTACTCACTTGATCAAACCTGTTGCGATAGTTCCCGATTCGGACAGTGCGGCGATTTCGTCGGCGGCGAGACCGAGGTGTTCGGACAACACTGCGGCAGTGTCGTCGCCGACGGCGGGCGCGGGCACCGCGGGCGGGTAGGTCCCGTCGATCGCCATCGGCAGGCCCGGCGCCAGGTACCGCCCGATGCGCGGTTGGTCGAGCGGCGTGAACAGCGGGTTGGCCGTCACGCGGGGATCGGTGGCGACCTCGGTGAAGCTGCAGTAGCGCTCCCACAGCACCGAGGTCGTCGACAGTGCTGCCGCGATCTCCTCGGCGGTGTGCTGGCTGAACCACAGCGTGAACAGGCCCGTGAGGGCGTCGCGGTGAATGTAGCGCTGACCTTCGTCGGCGAAGTCGGCGCCCAGCGCTTCAGCCAGTGCCGCAACGGCTTTCGTGGTGCCGGTAACCTCGGTGAGGCCCTGGAAGTGCCGACCGGTGAGTGCGACGAGCATGAATGCCGCCCCGTCGCTGCTGGTGAAGTTCTGCCCGTAGGTGCCGAAGAGGGTGTTGCCGAGCCGCTCGCGTTCGGTCCCGTTGATCATCACCTCGGTGAGAAATCCCAGGTTGCCCGCCGTCGCCAGCGCGACATTCTCCAACGGGATACTGATCCGGGCGCCCTCACCGGTGGCATCGCGACGACGCAGCGCGGCACTGACCGCCAGCGCCACGTAGAGCCCGCAGCTGATGTCCCAGGCGGGCAGGACGTGGTTGACCGGGGCAGCGAGCTGGGCCGGTCCGGTCACCAGCGGAAACCCGACCCCGGCGTTGACGGTGTAGTCGACCCCGGTGCCGCCGTCGGCCCGTCCTGACACCTCGACGTGGATCAGGTCGGGCCGGGCCGCCACCAGCTCATCGTACGAATGCCATTGCCGGCCCGTCACATTGGTGATCAACACACCGTCCTCGATGATCAGCCGCTGCACCAGCCGCCGGCCGTCGATAGAGCGTATATCGGCGGCCACCGACCGCTTGCCCTTGTTGAGCCCGGCCCAGTAGATGCTCTCGCCGTCCTCGGTGACCGGCCAGCGGTGGTAGTCGGCCGCGCCGCCGATCGGGTCGACCCGGACCACCTCGGCGCCCAGCTGGCCGAGTGTCATCCCCGCCAACGGCACCGCGACGAAGCTGGAGATCTCGATGACCCGGACACCGGCCAACGGCCGTGACGTTGCAGGTTCGACCATGCGGTCAAGCTATCAAGCGCCGGTGCCCACCAGCTTCACCGCTGCCGCCTCGATGGTGTCCTCGGAGAGCAGTACCTGCAGGGCCGCGTCACCCAGTGGGATGAAGCTGTCACTGCTGGCCACCCTCGCCACTTTCCCGGAGTACCCGTGCGCAAGCAGCTCGGCCAGCACACCTTCACCGACGCCGCCGGTCCGCCGGGTCTCGTCGACGATGAGCACACGGCCCGTCGCCTCGGCCTCGCGCATCATGTCGTCGAGCGGCAACGGCGCCAGCCAGCGCAGATCCACCACCCGCGCGTCGATGCCGAGCTCTGCCAGTCGGCGGGCCACGCGCAGGCTCATCCACAGGCCGTTACCGAAGGTAAGCATCGTCAAATCCGTTCCGTCCCCGTAGATGCGGGCCCGGCCAAGCTCGACCGGCTGCGCCGGATAGTCCGCCAGCCATTCCCCGTCACCGTCGGTGTACAGGTCACGGGTGTGATACAGCGCGATGGGTTCGAGGTAAACACACACGGCCCCGGCGCTTTTCGCGATACCGATGCACGCGTGCAGCATGGCCGCGGCGTCGTCGGGCCGGGCGGGCGACGCGATCACCACTCCGGGGATGTCGCGGATCGCGGCGATGGAGTTGTCGTTGTGGAAATGTCCGCCGAACCCTTTTTGGTAGCCGTATCCGGCGATACGCACCACCATCGGATTGCGATACTGGCGGTTGGAGAAGAACTGCAGCGTGGCGCCCTCACCGCGGATCTGGTCGGAGGCGTTGTGCAGGTATGCCAGGTACTGGATTTCGGGGATCGGCAGCAGCCCGGAGACTCCCGCCCCCAGCGCCAGCCCCAGAATGGTCTGTTCGTCCAGCAAGGTGTCGAATACCCGGGCCCGCCCCGCCGCCGCCTGCAGGCCACGTGTCACGCCGTACACCCCACCCTTGCGTGCGACGTCCTCGCCGAACACGATCACCTCGGGATGGGCCTTCAACACGTCCTGCAGGGCGCGGTTGATGGCAAGGGCCACAGTGAGATTCGGTTCGCCGGCCGGGGGCGTGACCGACACCGACCGGGCGTCGTCGAGAACATCGTCCAGCGGCCGGGTCACGGCGTCGACGCTGTCGAGCTGAGGTGATTCGGCGACTACCCGGGCCAGCTCAATCACCTCGGCGCGCTTGGACTCATACCGCTGCAGCACTTGCTCCGGCGTCAGAAGACCGTGCGCCACAAGCAGTTTCGCGGTGGCCAGCACCGGGTCGAGGTCGAAGTCCGCGCTGATCTCGGCGGGCCGTCGATACCCGGGCTCGTAGTCTGAGCCGGCATGGCCCATCAACCGAACGGTTTTGAGATGCAGGAACGCCGGCCGCCGTTGGCTGCGCACCCAGTCGGCGGCGGCGCTCGCGGCGGCGTACGCGTCGGCCAGGTCGCAGCCATCCGCCGCGAAGTACTGCAGTCCTTCGCGGTGACCGTAAGCGCGTTCGATCCACCCGCGCGGCGTCGGCGTGCTGATTCCGATCCCGTTGTCCTCGCACACGAACAGCAGCGGCATCGGCAGCCCCTGATAGGAGGCGTGCAGCGCGGCGTTGACCGCACCGACTGCGGTCGAATGGTTGGCCGAGGCGTCGCCGAAACTGCATACCGTCACGGCATCGTCCGGCCACGGGCACGCCACCCCGAGCTTGCGGGTACGGGCGATCGAGAAGGCCACCCCGACCGCGCGTGGCAGATGCGATGCGATGGTCGAGGTCTGCGGAATGATGTTCAGGTCGTGGCGGCCGAACACCTTGTGCCGACCACCCGATATCGGTTCCTCGGTGGCCGCGACCAGGCCCAACAGCACGTCACGCACCGGATCCGAGCCGGCCACCTGCGCGGCCCGGGCCAGGTAGAACCCGCCCGATCGGTAGTGCAGCAGGGCCGGATCCGTGGGCCGAAGTGCGGCCGCGACCGCTGCGTTACCTTCGTGCCCCGACGAACCGATGGTGTAGAACCCCTTGCCCTGCGACCGCAACCAGCGGGCGGCCAGGTCGAGGTGACGACTCGTCAGCTGAGCATCGAAGAGCGCCAACACATTCGGCACCGGCAAGGCGGATTCGGTTGCGCCGGGCCCGGTGTCGGCCCACGCCGCGACGGTAGCGGTGAAGTACTCGTCGATGGACTCAGCCACCTGACCCCCTGACGGTCAGATCAGCTCGATCGCCTGGGCGATCGAGGGTAAGACACGGCTGGGACGGAACGGGTAGCGCTGGATGTCGTCGACCTGAGTGGATCCCGTCAACACGAGGATGGTGTCGAGCCCGGCCTCGATACCGGCCACGACATCGGTGTCCATCCGATCCCCCACCATCACGGTGTTCTCCGAGTGCGCCTCGATCCGGTTGAGCGCGCTGCGGAACATCATCGGGTTGGGCTTGCCGACGAAATACGGTTCGCGGCCGGTGGCTTTGGTGATCATCGCCGCCACCGAACCGGTCGCGGGCAGCGGCCCCTCCGCCGACGGCCCGGTGACATCGGGGTTGGTGGCGATGAACCGCGCGCCGCCGATGATCAGCCGGATCGCCTTGGTGATGGCCTCGAACGAATAGGTGCGGGTTTCGCCCAACACGACGAAGTCCGGGGCGGTGTCGGTCAGCGTGTAGCCGACCTCGTGCAGCGCGGTGGTGAGCCCGGCCTCGCCGATGACGTAGGCCGACCCGCCGGGCAACTGACCGTCGAGGAACGCCGCCGTCGCCAGTGCCGAGGTCCAGATCGCCGGTTCCGGCACCGACAGGCCGGAACGCAGCAGCCGGGCTGCCAGATCCCGCGGCGTGAAGATCGAATTGTTGGTCAGGACCAGAAACGGCCGTTCCTTGTCCACCAATGTCTGCAGGAACTCGGCGGCTCCGGGAATCGCGGAGTCCTCGTGGACGAGGACTCCGTCCATGTCTGTCAACCAGCACTGGGCATGTGAACGCACGGGGTTCAGTCTGCCAAGTCGGTCACCGATTCACAGCATGACGACGCGCGCATGCCGCAGAACGGGTTGAACAGACGCCGATGCCCGGCCGCGCGTCGCACGCACGGCCGGGCATCGGTGGGGAGAATCAGCGCGCGTGCTCGTCGGCGACGTCGAACGCCTTGTCCAGGATCGCCAGACCCTCGCGCACCTCGTCGGCCGTGACGTTGCACGGCGGCACGACATGGATCCGGTTGAAGTTGGCGAACGGCAGCAGGCCATCGGCCTTACACGCCGCGATGACCGCGTTCATCGCCGGGCTCGAGCCACCGTACGGGGCCAGCGGTTCGCGGGTCTGCTGATCCGCGACGAGTTCGACGGCCCAGAACACGCCGGCACCGCGCACCTCACCGATGCTGCGATGCTTGGCGGCCAACTCGGCCAGGCCGGGCGCGATCACCTCGGCGCCGATGCGGGCCGCGTTGTCGACCATGCCTTCGTCCTCCATCGCATTGATGGTGGCGACGGCGGCCGCGGTGGCCAGCGGATGACCCGAGTAGGTCAGCCCGCCCGGGTAGGCGCGGTGGGCGAAGGTCTCGGCGATGGCCGGGCTGATCGCGACACCACCGAGCGGGACGTAGCCTGAGTTGACGCCCTTGGCGAAGGTCAGCAGATCCGGCACCACGTCGAAGTGGTCGACGGAGAACCACTTTCCGCTGCGCCCGAAGCCTGCCATCACCTCGTCGGCGATGTACATGATGCCGTAGCGGTCGCAGATCTCGCGCACGCCTGCGATGTATCCCGGCGGCGGGATCATGATGCCCGCGGTGCCCGGAATGGATTCCAGCACGATGGCGGCGATGGTCGACGGACCCTCCATGCGGATGGTCTCCTCGAGGTGCTCCAACGCGCGCGCGGATTCCTCGGCCTCGGTGGTGGCGTGAAAGC
Source organism: Mycobacterium sp. 852013-50091_SCH5140682 (assembly GCF_001665685.1). Classification (GTDB taxonomy): domain Bacteria; phylum Actinomycetota; class Actinomycetes; order Mycobacteriales; family Mycobacteriaceae; genus Mycobacterium. The sequence continues at coordinate 73,172 of NZ_LZTB01000018.1, read as the reverse complement.
GCGAGCGGTACAGGAACGGCCCGAAGAAGTGCACGATGCCTGCGTTGCCGTGGTCGTTGGGCCACCGGCGCGGGTCACCGGTCATGTTGATCGCGGTCTCGGTGCCACCGTGGTAGGAGCGGTACCGGGTGAGCACCTTGTACCGGCCGGTGTGCAGGCGGGCCATGCGCACCGCGTGCTCGATGGCATCGGCGCCACCGTTGGTGAAGAAGATCTTGTTCAGCTCGCCCGGGGTGCGCTCGGCGATCAGCCGAGCGGCCTCCGAGCGCGCGTCATTGGCATGCTGCGGAGCCACGGTGCACAGCTTGGCGGCCTGTTCAGCAATGGCCGCAACGACTTTCGGGTGCTGATGACCGATGTTGGTGTTGACCAGCTGGCAGGAGAAATCCAGCAGCCGGTTACCGTCACCGTCCCAGACATACGATCCCTGCGATGCGGTGATCGTCATCGGGGAGATCTCGGCCTGCGCGGACCACGAATGGAACACGTGGGCGCGGTCGAGTTCGTAGGTACGCGCCGCCTCGGCGCGGGCCGCCTCCACGGTCAATCCGTTGGGCAGCAGGGTGGACTCGTCGGTCAAAGTCATGGTCAAGTCTCTCATTCGTGCTCGCAGCAGCGGGGGTCGATTGCCGTTCTCTGGAGTTGCGTGGCCCATCCGGCGAGGGGTTTGTCCGGATGGGCCACACAACAGTCCAGGATTACCCGTTCTGCGGGAAGCCCAGGTTGATGCCACCGTGGCTGGGGTCGAGCCAGCGGGTGGTGATGGCCTTGGTGCGGGTGAAGAAGTGCACACCCTCGGTGCCGTGGGCGTGGCTGTCACCGAACAGCGAGGCCTTCCAGCCACCGAAGCTGAAGTACGCCATGGGAACCGGGATCGGCACGTTGATGCCGACCATGCCGACCTCGACCTCGTTCTGGAAGCGCCGTGCCGCGCCACCGTCGTTGGTGAAGATCGCGGTGCCGTTGCCGTAGGGGTTGCTGTTGATGAGTTCGAGTGCCTCGTCGTAGGTTTCGACACGCACGACCGACAGGACCGGTCCGAAGATCTCGTCGGTGTAGACGCTCATCTCGGGCGTGACATTGTCCAGCAGGGTCGGGCCCAGCCAGAACCCGTCGGCGCCGCCGTTGGCGATCACCGTGCGACCGTCGACCACGACCTTGGCGCCTGCGGCCTCGCCGGCGTCGATGTAGGAGGCCACCTTGTCGCGGTGAGCCTTGGTGACCAGCGGGCCCATGTCCGAATCCTTGGTGCCGTCACCGGTCTTGATGGTGGCGGTGCGCTCGGCGATCTTGGCGACCAGGTCGTCGGCGATCGGGCCGACCGCGACAGCCGCGGAGATGGCCATGCAGCGCTCGCCTGCCGAACCGAAACCGGCGTTGACCATGGCGTCGGCGGCCAGATCCAGATCGGCGTCGGGCAGGATGACGGCGTGGTTCTTGGCGCCGCCGAGGGCCTGCACGCGCTTGCCCGCAGCGGTGGCGGTGGCGTAGACGTACTGCGCGATCGGGGTCGAGCCGACGAACGAGATGGCCTTGATCTTGGGGTTGGTCAGCAGCTCATCGACCGCGGTCTTGTCACCCTGCAGGACGTTGAACACGCCGGCGGGCAGGCCGGCTTCCTTCCACAGCTCGGCCATCCAGATCGCGGCCGAGGGGTCCTTCTCCGAGGGCTTGATCACCACGGTGTTGCCCGCGGCGATGGCGATGGGGAAGAACCACATCGGCACCATGGCGGGGAAGTTGAACGGCGAGATGACGCCGACGGGGCCCAGCGGCTGCAGTACCGAGTGCACGTCGACCTTGGTCGAGGCGTTCTCGGTGTAGCCACCCTTGAGCAGATGCGGGATGCCGCAAGCGAATTCGACGACCTCGATACCGCGGGAAACCTCACCGAGGGCGTCGGAGAGCACCTTGCCGTGCTCGGCGGTGATGATGGCCGCCAACTCTTCCTTGCGGGCGTTGATCAGCTCGCGGAACGTGAACAGCACCTGGGTGCGCTTGGCCAGTGAGGTGTCCCGCCATTCCGGGAACGCCGCAGCCGCAGCGTCGATCACCGTCTGCGCGTCCTCCACGCTGGCCAGCCGCAACTCACCGGTCACCTCGCCGGTAGCCGGGTTGGTCACCGGCGACGTGGCCGTCGACGAACCGGCGAACGTCTCGTTGTTGCGCCAGTGCTGGATGACGTTGCTCATATGCGGGGACCTCCTCAGATGGGTGAACTGTGACTATTACTTTGCGGCACGCAACACCGGTCAGAGCCCGTCATTATGTATCCGGACCCGGCCTTCTTATTACAATCTGTAAATGATCCCGACCGTTCGCGACGTCATCGACCTCCCCGTCGTCCGCGCGGGCCTCCCCGAGGTGGTGAGCGCCGAGAACCTCGACCGCCCGGTGCGCTGGGTGCACGCCAGCGACATGCCCGATCTGTCCGGTCTGCTGCAGGGCGGCGAGCTGGTGCTGACCACGGGTTCCGCTCTCCGCGACGCCCCGCACGATTACCTCGACAGGATGGGGCGCGCAGGAGCTGTCGGTGTGGTGGTCGAGCTGGGCACCCGGATCGACGTGCTGCCCGAGGGCACCGCCCGCATTGCCGCGTCACTCGGTATGCCACTGGTGGTGCTGCACCGCGAAACCAAATTCGTCGAGGTCACCGAGGCGGTGCACCGGCTCATCGTGGCCGACCAGTACGAGGAGCTGGCGTTCGCGCACCGCACCCATCAGACGTTCACCGACCTCAGCATGAAGCGCGCCTCACTGGCCGACATCGTGCGCGCGGCTGCCGACATGGTCGACGAATCGGTGGTGTTGGAGGACCTGTCCCATCAGGTGCTGGCGGTATCCCCGCGCCACGAAGCGGCCACCGTGGTGCTCGACAACTGGCAACGGCGGTCGCGAGCCATGACCGAAAACTGGGCCACGACCACCGTCGGGCCCCGCGCCGAGGAGTGGGGACGGCTGATCATCCCTCACCCACCGGCGGCGCCGGCCCAGGCCAAGATGGTGCTCGAGCGCGCCTCCCAGGCGCTGGCCCTGCACCGGATGGCCGAACGCGGCCGCTCAGGGCTCGAACACCAGGCCCAGAGCGGGTTGATCGACGACGTCCTCGGCGGTCGCATCGCCGACGACCGCGACGCGGACGCCCGGGCCGTCGCACTGGGACTGCGGGCGGGCGGGCCGTATCTGCCGGTCACCGTCCGGGTGGCCGCGCCGGCGGACCGCCTCGACCCGGTCGGCGTGCAGCGTCGCAACCTGCGCATCCTCGACGCCGTCGCGCACAGCGTGAAGTCCCAGGGCCACACCGCGATCTTGTCGGTCCGCCGCGACGGCGAGATCGGCCTGGTGCTGGCCGTGGCGACCCGACGTGGCAGCACCCCCGATGCCGGCCTCACCCGGCTGGCCGAGGGGCTGCGCGAAACCATCGGCCGTGGCGGGGACACCGACAAGGTCGTCGTCGCCGTGGGCGGCAGCGCCAGCGGATTTGCCGACGCCGTGCACGGTCTGCGGGAATCCGCGCACGTCGCCGAGGTGGCGCTGTCGATGTCGAGAATTCAGCGACCGTTCGTACGGGCCTCGGACGTCCGGCTGCGCGGGCTGCTCGCCTTGCTGCAGGACGACCCGCGGGTGCAAACCTTCGCCGAGACGGAACTCAAGAACCTGCTGATCCGTGACGCCGATCACGGCGAGAACGACCTCGCGGTGCTGCGGGGCTTCCTCGAACTGGCGGGCAACAAATCCGCCTTGGCCAAGCGGCTGCACATGAGCCGACCGGCCTTGTACAGCCGCTTGGCCGCCATCCAAAGACGCCTCGACATGGACCTCGAGGACGGCGAGTCGATGACGTCGCTGCACGTGGCACTGCTAATCCTCGATGCCCAGCGCAGCGCCGAAGCCCGCTGAGTTAGTGTCGTCCGAGGACATTGCTGGGCAACACCGGCACGGCATTGGGAGGCTGGAACACACATGCTGCTCGGCAACGAATCCGCTACCGAATCCGGCAACGTACCGGCAGAGTTGACGCTGCAGAACTGGCAGTCTGCCGAGCAGTTGCACTGGACTTTCCAGCACATCGCCGACTTCTTGCCGACTGCGGCGATCAGCCGCGGCGCGGGGCCGGTGGCCGACCTGCCCGCCGCCACGGCAGATCTGTCGTCGATCCCGATGTACGACAGCACCAACGCCACCCAGACCACCGTCGGCGAGGTGATGACCTCCACGGCCACCGACGGCTGGATCGTCACCCAGCGCGGGAAGGTGCTCGAGGAGCACTACTACAGCGGCATGACGCCCGAGTCCAGCCACATCCTGATGTCGGTCAGCAAGTCGATGGTCGGCATCGTCGCCGGCGCGCTTACCGCCAGCGGTGCCCTCGACGTCGATGCTCCGCTCACCAAATACGTTCCGGCGCTGGAACAGTCGGGCTACGCCGGCGCCACCGTGCGCAATCTGCTCGACATGCGTTCTGGCATCTCGTTTTCCGAGGCCTATCTGGACCCGATGGCCGAGGTGCGGCTGCTCGAGCAGGCCATCGGCTGGGCCCCCCGCACCGTGCCCGAGCTGCCGTCCACCATGTACGACTTCCTGCTGACCCTGCGGCAGAAGTCGGCCCACGGCGGCCCGTTCGAATACCGCTCGTGCGAAACCGATGTGCTCGGCTGGATCTGTGAGGCCGCCGGCGGGGCCAGGATGCCCGATCTCATGTCACAGCTGCTGTGGAGCAAGCTCGGCGCACAGCAGGACGCCACCATCGGCGTCGACTCCGTCGGAACCGGGATGTTCGACGGCGGCATCAACGCGTGCCTGCGGGACCTGGTGCGGTTCGGGTCGCTGTTCGTCAATGGCGGCACGTCGCTGACCGGTGAGCGGGTGGTACCGCTGTCCTGGATCGCCGACACCTTCGCCGGAGGTATCGACTCGCGGTCGGCATTCGCCGCCAGCCCGGACGACAACCGCATGCCCGGGGGCATGTACCGCAATCAGTGCTGGTTCCCCGGGCCCGGCAACACCGTGCTGCTCTGCCTGGGCATCCACGGCCAGATGATCTACGTGAACCGCGCAGCGAACATCGTCGCCGCCAAGCTCTCGAGCTGGCCGTATCCACAGGACGCAGCCAAGCTGTTCCCCACCATCGCCGCGTTCAACGAGATCGCCGCGCAGCTTTCCTGAACCCGCCACCATCGGAAAGCGCACCGACGGGCAATACTGGACTGATGGCTGATCGCAACGTGCTGGGCGGTCCCTTGGACGAATGCGGTACCGATCCGCTGACCGGCTTCTACCGCGACGGCTGCTGCTCGACCGGTGACGGCGACCTCGGCAGGCACACCATCTGTGCGGTGGTGACCACCGAGTTCCTGGAGCATCAGAAGGTCATCGGCAACGACCTGTCGACACCCGCACCACATTTCCGATTTCCCGGGCTGAGGCCAGGGGATCGCTGGTGTGTCACGGCGTCCAACTGGCTGCGCGCCCATCAGGACGGCTGCGCGGCTCCCGTCGTCCTGGCCGCCACCCACGAGAGCACCCTCGAGGTGGTGCCTCTCGACATCCTGCAGCGCTACGCCGTCGATGTTCCCGACGATCTGGGCAGCCTGTGACGGGCGTGAAACCGGCTGTCGTGCTCGACAACCGGTTCGCCAGGGAACTGCCCGAACTGGCGGTCGAGTGGCGGGCCGAAACCGCGCCGTCCCCTCAGCTGCTGGTGCTCAACGACGCGCTGGCCCTCGAACTGGGCCTTGACCCCGCCTGGCTGCGCACGCCGGACGGTGTCGGTCTGCTGCTGGGCACCGCGATCCCCGACGCCGCGAACCCGGTGGCCCAGGCCTACGCCGGGCACCAGTTCGGCGGTTATGTACCGCGGCTCGGGGACGGACGCGCATTGCTGCTCGGCGAACTGGTCGACACCGGTGGGCAGCTGCGCGACCTGCACCTCAAAGGATCAGGACGCACTCGGTTCGCCCGCGGAGGCGACGGCCTGGCCGTCGTCGGGCCGATGCTGCGCGAGTACATCATCAGCGAAGCCATGCATGCCATGGGTATCCCGACCACGCGGTCGCTGGCCGTGACGGCAACCGGCCGCGGCGTGCTGCGTGAAACCCCTCAGCCCGGGGCGGTGCTGGCCCGAGTGGCGGCCAGCCATCTGCGGGTGGGCAGCTTCCAGTACGCCGCCGCCTACGGGCGGGACACCGACCTGCTGCAGCGTCTGGCCGACCACGCCATCGACCGCCATCACCCCGACGCCGCCGCGGCCGACAACCCGTACCTGGCCTTGTTCGAGGCCGTCGTCACCGTGCAGGCCGAACTGATGGCCCGGTGGATGCTCGTCGGCTTCATCCACGGCGTGATGAACACCGACAACATGACCATCTCCGGGGAAACCATCGACTACGGCCCGTGCGCATTCATGGACACCTATGACCCGGCGACCGTGTTCAGCTCGATCGATCACGGCGGGCGCTACGCCTATGGCAACCAGCCCGCGGTGGCCGAATGGAACCTGGCCCGGTTCGCCGAAACCCTGCTGCCGTTGATCGCCGAGGACAGCGAACGGGCGGTGGCCTTGGCGACCGATGCGCTGGCCGGGTTCCGCACCCGATTCCAGGACGCGTGGTTGACCGGTATGCGCACCAAACTCGGCCTGTCCGAGGGTGTTTCGCACCAGCAGGCAACCAGTTTGATCGAGGATCTGCTCAAGGCGCTGCTGGCCGGCCGCGTGGACTACACGTCGTTCTTCCGCGGCCTGGCACATGCCGCGCGCGGTGACGCCGGGCCGGTGCGCAATCTGTTCGCCGAGCCCGAAGCCTTCGAGGACTGGTTGACGCGTTGGCGCGCCCTCGCGCCTGCGCCGGACACGATGGACCGCGTCAATCCCGTCTACATCCCCCGCAACCACCTGGTCGAGGAGGCCTTGGCCGCCGCGACCGCCGGTGAGCTGGCACCGCTCGAAGACCTACTGGAGGCCGTGTCGGCACCGTATGACGTGCGGCCCGGGCTGCAGCGCTACGCCCAGCCCGCGCCGCCCGACTTCGGCGCCTACCGCACATTCTGCGGGACCTGAACCGCGCGATTAGGTTGGCAAGGGTGACGACGATCAGTCTCGACACTCCCGACGGTCCCATCGACGCGCTGCTGGACACGCCGGAAGGCGACGGGCCGTGGCCGGGTGTCGTGGTGGTTCATGACGCCATCGGCTACGCGCCCGACAATGAGCTGGTGTCGGAGCGCATCGCCGCGGCCGGCTACCTGGCGCTCACGCCAAACCTCTTCGCCCGCGGCGGTCGGGCCCGGTGTGTCACGCGGGTGATGCGTGACCTGTTGACTCAACGCGGTCGCGCGCTCGATGACATCCTGGCGGCCCGGGACCACCTGACGTCCCTGCCGGAGTGCACCGGCACCGTCGGCATCGCCGGGTTCTGCATGGGCGGACAATTCGCACTTGTCATGGGGCCCAAGGGTTTCGCCGCATCAGCCCCGTTCTACGGCACTCCCCTGCCGCGGCGGCTCGACGAGATCCTCGACGCGTCGTGCCCCATCGTCGCCAGCTTCGGGCGCCGCGACCCGCTGGGCATCGGCGCCCCGGCACGCCTGCGCAAGATCGTCGACGCGAAGAACATCGCGTCCGACATCAAGGTCTACCCCGACGCCGGTCACAGCTTCGCCAACCTGCTGCCCGCCCAGCCGCTGCTGCGGATCACCGGGTTCGGCTACAACGAGGCCGCCACCGCCGACGCCTGGACCCGGGTCTTCGCGTTCTTCGGCAAGCACCTGCACGCCGCGGCGTAGTGCTGGCCGGTTACTCCGGCAGCCGCAGCTCGGGTTTCTCGACCTCTTCGATGTTCACGTCCTTGAAGGTGATGACCCGGACCTGTTTGACGAACCGCGCAGGCCGGTACATGTCCCACACCCACGCGTCCGCCAACCGCAACTCGAAGTAGACCTCACCGTCGGCGTTGCGCGGTACCAGTTCGACGCTGTTGGCGAGGTAGAACCGCCGTTCGGTCTCCACGACGTAGCTGAACTGCCCGACGATGTCCTTGTATTCGCGGTACAGCGAGAGCTCCATCTCGGTTTCGTACTTCTCGAGATCTTCGGCACTCATAAACTCTGCTGTCCTTCGTCTAGGTTGCGTTCCATCATTCCCCACCTGAGCCCATCACGTCGCACCGATCCCGCAACTGCACGGGCGGCAACATTCCGACCGTCTCCGCGGCCCGCCGCACGTTCACATACGAGTAGCGGTGCTGCGCACACGGCCCAAGTTTCGCCATCGCCGCGGTGTGCGCAGGCGTGCTGTAACCCTTGTGCTCGGCGAACCCGTAGCCCGGGTGCTCGCGTTCCATCTCCACCATCAGCCGGTCGCGACTGACCTTGGCCAGCACACTGGCCGCGGCTATGCATGCTGCAGCGGCATCACCACCGATCACCGGAAGGGACGGCACGGCAAGACCGGGTACCCGGAATCCGTCGGACAACACGTAACCAGGCCGCACCGACAACCCGGCCACCGCGCGGCGCATCCCCTCGATATTGGCCACGTGCACGCCGCGGCGATCCACCTCGGTCGACGGAATCAACACCACGTGATAGGCCAGCGCGTAGCGGCGGATCAGCGGAAACAGCCGTTCGCGATCCTTCTCGCCGAGCTTCTTGGAATCGTCGAGGTCGGCCAGGCTTTCCAACCGGTTGGGCCCGAGCACGCAGGCCGCCACGACCAGCGGCCCCGCGCATGCCCCGCGGCCCACCTCGTCGACGCCTGCGACGGGCCCGAGCCCGTTTCGGTACAGCGCGGACTCAAGGGTCCGCAGGCCCGAGGCCTTCCGGATCACCGTTCGAGGCGGCCACGACATCTTCACTTCTTGAGGCACTGGGGCCTCCGCCTATGAGTCGGTCTGCGGATTCACGCTGCTGACGCCGCCCCAGCGGCCGGGCGGCCAGGCGATGAATCGCGCCTTACCGATCACATTGTCCACCGGTACGGTGCCGGCCATCGGGTCCCCGGTGCAATGCACACCGCGTTGCACGTCGGCGGGCACATTGGTGCAGTGGATCCGCGAATCAGCTGAATGCGTGCGGTTGTCGCCCATCACCCAGAGCCGGTCCTGCGGCACGGTGACGGGACCGAACTCATTGCCGAGGCACGGGTAGATCTGCGGGTCGGCATTCATCGTGGCGGGGTCGAGGTACGGCTCGTTGAGGCGTTTGCCGTCAACCGTCAATCCGGTGTCGGCGCGGCACTCGACCGTCTGACCGCCGACCGCGATCACCCTTTTGACGAGGTCATTTTCGTCGGGCGGAACGAAGCCGATGAATGAGAGCGCGTTCTGCACCCACCGCACCGCGGTGTTGTCCGAGCGGATCGACTTGTAGCCGATGTTCCACGATGGCGGGCCTTTGAACACCACCACGTCGCCCGGGCTCGGCTTGGTGAACCGGTAGGTCACCTTGTCCACCATGATCCGGTCGCCGACACAGCCGCTGCAGCCGTGCAGCGTCGGCTCCATCGACTCCGACGGGATCAGATAGGGACGCGCGACGAACGTCAGCATCACGTAGTACAGGACGATCGCGATGGTCACCAGAATGGCGCCCTCGCGCAGCGATGACCGCTTGCGCTTGGGCGCTTCTTCGGTGGAGTCTTCAGAGGCGGCGCCGGAATCCGGCTTGGACGTCTCGGAATCGGTGTTGACGATGTCTTCCGATGACGAGTCGGCAGAGTCGGCGGGTCCGGTCACGGCGTCCACAGTAGCGGCGTGTGCCGTCCGGACCGCGCCGGGCAGGACAACGCGCTCAGCGCTTTTCCTTGATCTTCGCCTTCTTGCCGCGCAGCTCGCGCAGGTAGTACAGCTTGGCGCGACGCACGTCACCGCGGGTCACGACATCGATGTGATCGATGTTGGGCGAATGCACCGGGAAGGTCCGCTCGACGCCGACGCCGTAGCTCTCCTTACGCACGGTGAAGGTCTCGCGGATGCCACCGCCCTGGCGACGGATCACGACACCCTTGAAGACCTGGATGCGCTCCTTGGAGCCCTCGATGACCTTCACGTGCACGTTGACGGTGTCGCCGGGGCTGAAGGTCGGGATGTCGTCGCGCAGCGACGCCTGATCGACGAAGTCCAGCGTGTTCATCGGTGACACTTCCTTGTTGTTAGCGGCTCCGGGCCGATGCGCGGACGCGCAGCCGAAGCTAGTTTTCGGGTGTATCGGGGCGTATCTGACAGCGGCCGGGTAGCGATACCCAGCCCTGGGCTGCAGCAGACAACTGCTCAATTGTGCCAGACGAGCCCCGATCCAGTGAAATCCGGGCCGATCCAGCGGTTCGGCCGTACAGCACACTGCCTGAAACCCCGGAAACGCGGTCACCGACAAGCTACGCGATTTCCACCGCAACCGGTTAGTCTGAACCGTCCGAAAACGGTTGCTGACGACTGCGGCGCACGTGTCGCTCGCTTCCGATATGCGGGTTCCAGCTACCGGGTCTAAGGAGAGGCATGCGAGGGCGGCCGTCAAGAATGATGACCGTGACAGCAGCCGGCGTGATCGGGATGATCACCATCGCCGGCTGCGAAGCCAGGGTGTACGGAACACCGCCGCCGATCCCCAACGCGCCGCAGTACACGGTGGTCGTGCCGCAGGGCACCGCGGCGCCGCTACCTGACGCGCCCCCCGACGAGCCCGCAGCAACCTTCGACGGTCTGCAGAACCGGGCCAGCCTGGCGACCTCGACCGCATCTAAAGCAGGGGCCGACATCACGGTGCTGGTGCTGGATCGCAGCACCGGCCAACTGATCTCCAACGGGAACTCGACGCCGATCCCCATCGCATCGGTGGCCAAGCTGTTCATCGCCGACGACCTGCTGCTGCAGGAGGCCAAGGGCCAGACGACGGTCACGGCCGACGACCGCCAGGCCCTCGACATCATGTTGCGGTCCTCCGACGACGGGGCCGCCGAGAACTTCTGGAACCGCAACGGCGGCAGCGCCATCATCACTCGGGTGACGGCACGCTACGGCCTGAAGTCCACCTCCACGCCGTACGACGGGCACTGGTGGAACACCATGAGCACCGCCGACGATCTGGCGCGCTACTACGACCTGCTCATGAGCGGCGGCGGTGGGCTGCCCCAGGAGCAGGCCAACACGATTCTGGCCAACCTCGCGCAGTCCACCGCGAACGGAATCGACGGCTACCCACAACGTTTCGGCATCCCCGATGGGCTGTACGCCGAGCCGGTGGCGGTCAAGCAGGGCTGGATGTGCTGCTGGAACGGCGGCAACTGGATGCATCTGTCCACCGGCGTGATCGGTGCTGACCGGCGTTACGTCATGGTCGTCGGCTCGATGCAACCCACCGACGACGCCACCGCCCGCAAGACCATCACCGATGCGGTCAAGACGATGTTCCCGGGCGGGCGGATCTGATCTGCCTCGTAGCGCGAGCAGTCCCTCGGGTCCCGGAACACCGGCGTGTCGCGTGCCTAGCTGTCTGTTCGCGGGGAGGTGTCCAGCAGATCCGGGCGGCGTTCCCGGGTGCGCTGCAACGCCTGCTCCCGCCGCCAGGCAGCCACCTTGGCATGATCACCCGACAGCAGCACCGGGGGCACGTCCAAATCCCGCCAGCTCGGCGGCCGGGTGTAGCTGGGCCCTTCGAGCAGCCCGTCCGAATGCGAATCCTGTTGGTGTGACGCGGGATTGCCGAGCACCTCGGGCAGCAGGCGAACGACCGCCTCGATCATCACCAGCGCTGCCGACTCGCCGCCGGTAAGCACGTAATCGCCGATCGACACTTCTTCAACCCGCATCCGCCGGGCCGCGTCGTCGGCCACCCGCTGGTCGATGCCCTCGTACCGGCCGCACGCGAACACCAGGTGCTTCTCGGTGCTCCACCGCTCGGCCGTCGCCTGGTTGAACAGCCGACCCGCCGGGGTCGGGACCACCAGAAGTGTTTCGTCAGTACATATTTCGTCGAGCGCCTGCCCCCACACCGGGGCTTTCATGACCATCCCCGGGCCGCCGCCATACGGCGAATCGTCGACCGACCGGTGCACGTCGTGGGTCCACGCCCGCAGATCGTGCACAGCCAGCGTGACGATGCCGGCATCGATGGCCTTGCCGGGCAACGACTGCCGGATCGGATCCAGGTATGCCGGAAAGATGGTGACGACGTCAATGCGCACGGCGTCGCTCCGTCAGCTCAAATCGAGCAGGCCGTCGGGCGGGTCGATGACGATCGTCGCGTCCTCCCGGGAGACAGACGTGACGATGGCGCTGACGAACGGCACCAGCACCTCACGCCCGTCGGCGTCGGCCTTCACCGCGAGCAACTCCCCCGCCGCGGTGTGCAGCACCTCCGAGACCTTGCCGACGGGCGTGCCGTCTGCGCACACCATCCGCAGCCCTTCGAGCTCATGGTCGTAGAACTCGTCGGGGTCGTCGATGGCGGGCAGTTCGGCGGCGTCGACCACGAAGAGGGTGCCACGCAGTTCGTCCGCGGCGTTGCGGTCGGCCACGCCGGTCAGCCGAACGAGCAGCCGACCGCCGTGTTCGCGAACCGACTCGACCGTGAAGGGACGTTCAGCACCGCCTTTGGCCCGCCCCCGCAGGGTGACGCCAGGGCGGAAGCGGGCGTCCGGGTCATCAGTACGCACGTCGACGACGAGCTCGCCGGTGATCCCGTGCGCTTTGACGACCCGTCCGACAACCAGATCCATAGCCGACGCTACTGGTCGGTGTCCACCACGTCGACGCGGATCCCGCGCCCACCGATGCCGGCGACGAGGGTGCGCAGCGCGGTGGCGGTACGGCCACCGCGCCCGATGACCTTGCCCAGATCGTCCGGGTGGACGTGCACCTCGACGGTGCGTCCACGCCGGCTGGTGACCATGTCGACCCGCACGTCGTCAGGGTTGTCCACGATGCCGCGGACCAGGTGCTCGACGGCGTCGACCACGACAGAACTCACTTCGGCGCTCAGCTCTCGCTGGCGGCGTCAGCGGCAGCCTCGGCGGCCGGAGCCTCAGCGGCCTCCGCGGCCTCGTCCTTCTTGGACTTCTTCTTCTTCAGCGTCACGGCCTGGGCGGTGGTACCGCTCTCGGCCTCGGCGAGCGCGGCGTTGAACAGGTCCAGCTTGGAGGGCTTGGCCTCCTTGACCTTCAGCGTGCCCTCGGCGCCCGGCAGGCCCTTGAACTTCTGCCAGTCACCGGTGACCTTCAGCAGGGCCAGCACCGGCTCGGTGGGCTGGGCGCCGACACCCAGCCAGTACTGTGCGCGCTCCGAGTCGATCTCGATCAGGCTCGGCTCTTCCTTGGGGTGGTAGCGGCCGATGATCTCGATGGCGCGGCCGTCGCGGCGGGTGCGCGCGTCGGCGACGGCGATGCGGTACTGGGGGTTGCGGATCTTGCCAAGCCGGGTCAGCTTGATCTTGACAGCCACGATGAAACTCCTAAACAGTTGCCACGCTGCAATTCGGCGATCGGGGCGGGTTGCCCGGATCCGGTTTTGCCGTACGTGTGTGACCACCGCGCAGCGCATTCAACGAGTCGCGCGGGGACAGCCGACTATTGTGCCAGAGGCCGTCCGGCCTGCCCAAATCTCGCCGGAGGCGACTCGGACAACACGTCGCCGGAGGCGACTCAGACAATCTTGTCGAAGCATTTGGTCTCCACCCGCCGGCTCATCCGCCACCCGTCGGGGGTACGGACGAACTCGTCTTCGTACCACAGACCGCAGAACAACACTTGTTGCGCTTCACCGGGCAGCACCATGGGGTTGAAACAAATGGTGCGGGATGACGCCGTGTCACCGGTGATGCGTACGTCGAAGTTGCCGAGCATGTGGGCGTACGCCGGAAAGTTCGGCAGCACCTCCGCCAACCACCGCTTGACCTCCGGGAAGTGGCCGTCGATGCCTCCCATGGCCCGATAGTCGATGTAGGCGTCCGGCGTGAAGACGCGGTCGAGGTCATCGAACTGCCGGCGGTCGATCGCCGACGAATAGTCGATCAACAGTTGCTGAATCTCCAGTCGGTCCGAAATCTCAGCCAGGCTCAACATGTCTCGATTCAACACGATTAGGCTGACCGGCCATGGGGAGGTTCGTCACCGCGCTTGCGGTCCTGTTCGTGGCTCTGAGCACGGGTGCGGTCGGTATGCCCGCTGCACGAGCCGATTTGGCGGTGCAGCAGATCGGCTCGGCGCCGATCCCCGACGGACCTGCCGAAGGCTGGGTGGTTGCGGACCTGGACACCGGGCAGGTGCTGGCCGCACGTAACGAGAACACCCGCTACGCGCCGGCGAGCACCATCAAGACCCTGCTCGCCCAGGTGGTGCTCGACGAGCTGCCGTTGGACAGCACCATCGTCGCCGATGAGGCGGATTCGAAGGCCGAGTGCACGTGCGTCGGCGTCACCCCCGGTCAGACCTACACCGCACGCCAGCTGCTGGAGGCGGCGCTGCTGGACTCGGGCAATGATGCGGCGAACACCTTGGCGCACATGCTCGGCGGCCAGGGTGCCGCGGTGGCCAAGATGAACGCCAAGGCCGCCCAGCTCGGGGCCCACGACACCAATGTGGTGACGCCGTCCGGCCTGGATGCCCCGGGCATGCCGTTCTGGTCGACGCCGCACGACATGGCGGTGATCTTCCGCGCTGCGATGGCCAACCCCGTGTTCGCGCAGATCACCGCGATGCCGTCGACCGTCTTTCCGACCAAGTCCGGCGATCGGGTGCTGCAGAACCAGGACGAGTTGCTGCAGCGGTATCCCGGCGCCATCGGCGGCAAGACGGGATTCACCGACATCGCGCGGAAGACGTTCGTCGCGGCGGCCCAGCGCGACGGCCGTCGTCTGGTGATCTCGATGATGCACGGGCTGGTCAAAGAGGGCGGTCCGACGTACTGGGACCAGGCCGCGGCCCTGCTGAATTGGGGCTTCCTGCAGGACCACTCCGCGAGCATCGGCACGCTGTAGCGACTGTTCGCGTCGATACCCGACAGAGACCTGAACGCGCGCTGAACGAGTCCTGCAAACCGTAGCGTCGGCGCTCGTGCGCACACTGTTCGCGGCGGCCGTGCTCGCCCTCGGCACGGCGCTGACGGTGCCCGTCGCCGCTGCCGATCCGTCCGTGGAACCGGCTGGCGCACAAGCATTCGCGAACGGCCCCGCCAAGGCATGGCTGCTCGCCGACCTCGACACGGGCCGGGTCCTGGCGGCCAAGGACCCCAACGGCTCTTACGCCCCGGCCAGCACCATCAAACCGCTCCTGGCCATGGTCGTGTTGGACAACCTGCGTCCGGACAACTTCGCGCGGGCCAACGACTCGCACACCAAGGTCGAGTGCTCGTGCGTCGGGCTCAAACCCGGCCAGGCGTACACCACGCAACAGCTGCTGGAGGGCCTGCTGATGGTGTCGGGCAACGACGCCGCCAACATGCTGGCCGGCATGCTCGGCGGGCAGCGCGCCGCGGTGGCCGCAATGAACCGTAAGGCAGCGAGCCTGGGTGCCCGCAACACCACGGCGTCGTCGCCGTCCGGACTGGACGGGCCCGGCTGGGAAACGAAGACCACGCCGCACGATCTCGCGGTGATCTACCGGGCGGCATTGACCTATCCGCTGATCGCCCAGATCTTTCGGCAGACGACGGCCCAATTCCCGGGCAGGACGCTGACCAGTCAGAACGAGTTACTGACCCGTTACCCCGGCGACATCGCCGGCAAGACCGGCTACACCGACCTGGCCCGCAAGACGTATGTCGGAGCCGCGCAGCGCGGCAATCACCGGTTGATCGTCGTTCAGATGTACGGCACCGGCGACCTGTACGGCGAGGCGACCCAACTGTTGGACTGGGGTTTCAGCCAGTACGGCTGACCGCTCTCAGTAGACGCGGCCGCGCAGGATCACCAGATCGGGGTGGTCGACACCGCCGGTGCGCGGGTCCTCGGTGTAACAGACCAGGTCCGCCGGGGCCCCGTCGGCGAGGGCGGGCCGGCCCAGCCACGCCCGCGCGTCCCAGCAGCCCGCGCCGAGGGCATCCGTCGGGCTCAGCCCCACGGTTTTGAGTGCTTCGATCTCGTCGCCGATCCGACCGTGCGCGATCATGCCGCCGGCATCGGTGCCCGCGAAGATCGGGACGCCTGCCTCGTAGGCGGCGCCGACGCGGGCGCGGCAGGACGCATACAGCTGCCGCATGTGGGCCGCGTACGCCGGATACTTGGCCGCGGCGTCGGCGATCCCGGGAAAGTTCTCGATGTTGATCAGGGTCGGCACCAGTGCGGTCCCGTTGGCCAACATCAGCTCGATGATGTCGTCGGTGATGCCGGTGCCGTGCTCGATGCAGTCGATGCCTGCGTTGATGAGCCCAGGTAAGGCGTCCTCACCGAACACGTGCGCCGTAACCCTCGCGCCATTGGCGTGGGCGGCGTCGATGGCGGCCTCGAGAATCTCGTCGGACCACAGCGGGGCCAGGTCACCGACGCCGCGGTCGATCCAGTCGCCGACGAGTTTGACCCAGCCGTCGCCCCAGCGCGCCTGCTCGGCCACCGCTTCCGGCAGCTGCGATTCGTCCTCGATGTCGATCGGCAGCCCCGGCGAATACCGCTTGGGCCGGGCCAGGTGTCGACCGGCCCGGATGATCCTCGGCAGATCCTCGCGGTCATCCATGCTGCGGGTGTCCACCGGCGACCCGGCATCACGCAGCAGCAGGGCCCCGACTTCACGTTCGGTCTCCGCCTGCGTAACCGCCTCGTCGAATTCGACCGGTCCGTGCGGCCCGAGGCCGACGTGGCAGTGCGCGTCGACGAGGCCGGGCAGGATCCAGCCACCGTCGAACACAGTCTCTGCGTCGTCGATCGGATCGGCGTGCAGCACACCGCGATCGATCCACCACTGCACGGCTTCGCCGTCAGGCAGTCCCCGACCGCGGACGTGCAAGACCGCCATGGCAGTTACTTCTGGCCCGGGAACTTCAGCTTCGACAGATCGAAATCGGCGAGACCCGGCGGCAACTCGTCGAGCCCCTTGGGCATGTTGGACAGGTCAGGGAACCCGGCGGGCATACCCGGCCCGGCGAGCGGGTTGCGCACCTTCGGCGGTGTCGGGCCCTTGCCCGATTTGCGGCCCTTCCCGGCCTGCTTGTTCTTGCCCTTGGCCGCCTTGCGGGTGGCGCTCTTGCGGGCGAACGGCATGCCCATCTGGCCTGCCATCGACGACATCATCTTGCGGGCCTCGAAGAACCGGTCGACCAGCTGGTTGACCTCGGAGACCGTGACACCCGAACCGTTGGCGATGCGCAGCCGCCGGGAGGCGTTGATGATCTTCGGATCGCTGCGCTCGGCCGGGGTCATGCCGCGGATGATGGCCTGAACGCGGTCCAGTTGCTTGTCGTCGACGGCGGCCAGCGCGTCCTTCATCTGCCCGGCGCCCGGCAGCATGCCGAGCAGGTTGCCGATCGGGCCCATCTTGCGGATGGCCAGCATCTGCTCGAGGAAATCCTCCAGCGTCAGCTCACCCGAGCCGATCTTGGCCGCGGCCTCCTCGGCCTTCTGCTGATCGAAGACCTGTTCGGCCTGTTCGATCAGGGTGAGCACGTCACCCATGCCGAGGATGCGCGACGCCATCCGGTCGGGGTGGAAGACGTCGAAGTCTTCGAGCTTCTCGCCGGCCGACGCGAAGAGGATCGGCACGCCGGTGACCTCACGCACCGACAGGGCGGCACCACCGCGGGCGTCGCCGTCGAGCTTGGTCAGCACGACACCGGTGAAACCGACACCCTCGCGGAACGCGTCGGCGGTGGCGACGGCGTCCTGGCCGATCATCGCGTCGAGCACGAACAGGACTTCGTCGGGGTTGACGGCCTGGCGGATCGCGGCGGCCTGCCCCATCAGTTCCTCGTCGATACCGAGGCGACCGGCGGTGTCGACGATGACCACGTCGAAGTGCTTGGCCTTGGCCTCGGCCAGACCGGCCCCGGCGACCGCCACCGGATCACCGTGGCCCGCGTTCTCCAGCCCTTCCACCGACGTACCCGGGTGCGGCGCGAACACGGCAACCCCGGCGCGCTCGCCGACGATCTTGAGCTGATGCACGGCGCCCGGCCGCTGCAGGTCGCAGGCCACCAGGAGCGGGGTATGCCCTTGTCCCTTGAGCCATTTCGCCAGCTTGCCGGCGAGGGTGGTCTTACCGGCACCCTGCAGACCGGCCAGCATGATCACCGTGGGCGGCGTCTTGGCGAATGCCAACTGCCGGGTCTCACCGCCGAGGATGCCGATCAGTTCCTCGTTGACGATCTTGACGACCTGCTGTGCCGGATTCAGCGCACCCGACACCTCGGCACCTTTGGCCCGGTCCTTGATGCGTGCGACGAAGGCGCGCACCACCGGCAGCGAGACGTCGGCCTCCAGCAGGGCCAACCGGATTTCCCGACTGGTGGCATCGATATCGGCGTCGGTCAACCGCCCCTTGCCGCGCAGCCCCTGCAGGGCACCGGTCAACCGGTCAGACAAGCTCTCAAACACGTCGTAAGCCTAACGGTCCGAGATCAGTGGCGTAGTTGCGCGCCACGAGCGGGCTCCCATGACGTCCAGTGCCCAGCAGATGAGGCAGGACAACACGAAGGCGCCGATGTTCAAAGCCCATGACTTCACCCACCAGGAACCGTCGGAGAAAGTCTCGGTGGGCAGCAGCCGGTAGACCCACTGCACGATGCCGCCGAGTACGACGGCCGCAGTCAGCCCGACTGCCCAGATGCCGGTGCGTCTACGTGCGACACCCCACGCCACCACATAGCCCACCGCGATCAGGACCTGGACCGCGGCAAATACCCACGCCAGCAGACCGGTGTCGGAGGACCTGAAGATGATCAGGATGGCAGCCAACCAGGCCGTGTCCAACAAAGCCGTGACGAATGCGATGGCCACCGCCGCGCTGCGGCGCGTCGGCCGTGCCCAGCATGCGACGACGATCAGGTAGTACAGCGGCAGAATCGCATTGCATCCCAGTGCCCACAGATTCCGCAGCGGCTCGGGCCAGTACCCGACCCAATCCGCCCGGAGGAGGAGCGAGTTCGCGAAAAAGATCGGGAGCGTCGGCAGCACCAGCAGAACACTGATGAGGATCTGTGTTCCCGGCGAGAACCGCTCGGGCCGCACGATCGGGGGCGGTGTCCCGCCATAGCTGTGGCCGTAATTGGCGTAATACCCCCCGAATTCGGTCATGCGCCCAATCATGGCCCATCAACCGGCGTGTACCGGTGAACGGTTGCGTGCCCTGGCTCGTGAACAGAACGGGTCGACCCTCTGATCATCACTTCACAACATTCAGGAGGTAGCGGCCATGAACACAACCACTGGGATCACGCGCCTGCGCAAATCCGTCGGGTTGACCGTATTGGCGCTGATGCTGGCCGGTGCGGGATTGGGGCTCGGCGCGGGGATCGCGCAGGCCCAGCCCACACATCCGCGGCCACATCCCGTCCTTGTTCGCCATGACCTCGACCGATTTGTCGACCGGCATTTCCCGAACAGTCCGCTTGACCGGTTCCTCGACCGGCTCTTCCACGACTGACGGGCCGAGGGGCCTGCGGCTCAGGGCTTGGCGAGCTTGAGCCGCAGGTACCGGTCAACTGGCCTGCTCAGCGGGCGTGGCCGGCTTGGCCGGGGGCGGCGCGGGCAGGATCGCGTACAGGTCGCGTTCCAGCTCCTCGCGCAGAGCACCCCGGCCGGAGCCGGTGGAGTCGTCGTCCGGAACGGTGATGCCGAAAGCGTCGAGCACCGAGGATCCCAGCGTCGTCACCTTCGCCCACGCGATGTCGACACCGTCGCGCTCGAACACCGCGGTCAATCGGGACAGCAGCCCGGCCCGGTCGGCGCTGCGGATCTGCACCACCAACTCCCCCGGTGCACCGCCGTCCGACCACAGGATGCGCGGTGGCGCCGGAACGTGATTGGCCGGGACCGCCGCCAGGATCTCGCCTGCCCGGGTGGTCGGATACTGAGCGGCCTCACGCTCGCGGGCCAGCAGCGTGCCGAGCACGTCGAGTTCCCCGTCGAGGGCGAGGATGAACTGCTGGCGCAGCAGCCCGGCTTCCGGCGGCGAGCCGAACAGCGGTGACACCACGAACGTGTTGATCGCCGAGCCCTGATCGCTGTTGACCGAAGCCGAGTGCACCCGTAGGGAATTCAGCGCCAGCACCCCGGCGGCCTTCGACAGCAGACCGCGCCGGTCCGGGGCGATCATCGTGACGTTGTAGATGTGCTGCCCGTCGCCCGCGGCCAGTTCGACGTGCACGCCGCCATCGGCGGCCAGCGCAACGAACCTCGGGTCGATCGGGTCCGGTTGCGGCAGCGGCTCACCGACCATCACCAGCCGGCAGCGACGCACGAGATCGCCGATGAGTGACGCTTTCCAATCGCCCCAGACCCCGGGACCGGTGGCCAGCGAATCGGCTTCGGCCAAGGCGGCCAGTAGCTCCAACAGCACCAGATCGCCGCCGAGCGTCTCGGCAACGGCATCAATTGTCTTGGGGTCCTGAAGATCTCGTCGGGTTGCGGTGTGAGGCAGTAGCAGGTGGTGGCGCACCAGCTTCGCCAGCACGTCGATATCGGATGGCCACAGGCCCAGCCGCGTGCCGATCTGCGTGGCGAGTTCCGCGCCGATCACGCTGTGGTCCCCGCCGCGCCCCTTGCCGATGTCGTGGCACAGCGCCCCGAGCAGCAGCAGGTCGGGACGCGACACTCTGGTAGTGAAAGCTGCTGCCCGCGAGACAGTCTCGACAAGGTGCCGGTCGACGGTCCAGATGTGCACGACATCTCGGGGCGGCAGATCGCGCACGGCGCCCCACTCGGGAAAGAGCCTGCCCCACAAACCGGTCCGGTCCAGCGCCTCGATGGTGGCGACCGCGGAGGGCCCCGATGCCAGGAGCACCAGGAGATCCTTGAGAGCCTGCCGGGGCCAGGGCGTGCGCAGTTCGGGCGCCCGCTCCCCCAGCCGCCCCAGAGTCGATACGGCCATCGGCAGCCCCGTGGTGGCCGAGGCCGCTGCGACGCGCAGGATCAGGCCGGGGTCACGTTCGGGCCGGGCGTCGCGGGCCAGGATCACCTCGCCGGCGTATTCGATGACGCCCTCGTCGAGCGGTCGGCGCACCGGCCGGCGCAACGCGGCGAAGCCACGCCGGGGTAATGCGTTGGCAGCAGTGCGAATCCCCGCGTCCACGTAGTAGCTGACCGTGCGGGCGGCGTCGGAAAGCACCCGGGCCAGATCGAATCGGTCGCCGATGCGCAGCGCCGCAGCGATCTCGTCGGCGTGCTGTGCCAGCAGCAGCTCCCGGCCGCGACCGGACACCCGGTGCAGTTCCGTGCGCACATTGAGCAGCGCCAGGTGTGCATCGCCGAGCGTTCCTATCGGCGATGCCAGCGCCCGGCTGGGGTACACATCGGCCAGCTGCGCGATGGCCAGGGCGTTGAGCAGCTGGACATCGCGCAGCCCACCGCGGCCGGACTTGAGATCAGGCTCGGCGCGGTGGGCGATCTGGCCGCTGCGCTCCCACCGGGCCTGTGCGTGCGTGACGAGTTCGTCGAACCGCGATGCGACGCCGATGCGCCATTGCCTGCGCGCGCCGCTGACCAGCAGCGAGGACAGGTCCGCGTCGCCGGCGATGTGGCGGACCTCGAGCATCGCCAGGCCCACCGAGATGTCGTCATTGGCGACGCGCAATGCCTCGGGCACCGTGCGCACGCTGTGGTCGAGGCGAATGTTGGCGTCCCACAACGGGTACCACAATTTCTCC
This sequence comes from Mycobacterium sp. 852013-50091_SCH5140682, assembly GCF_001665685.1. GTDB lineage: Bacteria > Actinomycetota > Actinomycetes > Mycobacteriales > Mycobacteriaceae > Mycobacterium. The sequence continues at coordinate 51,396 of NZ_LZTB01000018.1, read as the reverse complement.
GCGACCTCGCCGACCACTTCGGTCGGCATATTGTTGTGCAGCAGCATCAGATCGAGGTCCGAGTACGGCAACATCTCGCCGCGCCCGAGCCCACCGGAGGCCACGATGGCGAACCCGCTGTCGGCGGTGATGCCGATCTCGGTTGCCTTTGTGACGAGCCAGAATTCGTGCAGATCGAGCAAGGCGTCGCGCAGTGCCGGGGCGTCGAGTTGGTGTGAACTCGACAGCAATTGCGTGGTGGCCACCGCCAGATCGGTGGCCGGCCGCAACAAATCCGGCTCCCTGCGCGAGCGCCCGTTAGCGGACTCTGGTTGCTGCTCAGACATTTTCGACTCCCTCCCCCGGCCAATTACCTACCAGCGCTCAGACGGTGCCTGGCCGGGAGAGTCGGTCGATTACGCCTTCGACCGACCGCGGCTACAGGGCGTCGGCGCCCCGCTCCCCGGTGCGCACGCGGACGACGGTGTCCACCGGGCTGACCCAGACTTTGCCGTCGCCGATCTTGCCCGTGCGGGCGGCCTGCACGATGACGTCGACGACCTTGTCCACCGCGGAGTCTTCGACGACCACCTCGACCCGCACCTTGGGCACGAAGTCGACCGAGTACTCAGCGCCCCGGTAGACCTCGGTGTGCCCCTTCTGCCGGCCGTACCCCTGGACCTCGCTGACCGTCATGCCGAGAATTCCCGTCTGCTCCAGACCGGTCTTGACGTCTTCCAGAGTGAACGGTTTGACGATCGCAGTGATCAGCTTCATATTTCCTTATTCCTCCCCGCCGCGACGACCGAGAACAGATCCGGTTCCGACAGCGACGAAGTCGTACGCGCTTTCCGCATGTTCGGCCTCGTCAATGCCGGACGCCTCCTCTTCTTTGTCCAGGCGCAGGCCCACGGTGTATTTGACAATCAACGCCAAGATAGCGGTACCCACCGCCGAATAGAGTAGAACCGCACCGGCCCCGACCGCCTGTCGCCACAGCTGGTCGAACCCGCCGCCGTAAAACAGTCCGGCAACTCCGGCGGGTGCCTGCTTGGTGGCCACCAGGCCGACCAGAAGCGTGCCGACGATGCCACCCACCAGGTGGACTCCCACGACGTCGAGTGAATCGTCGAAACCGAACTTGAATTTCAGCCCCACCGCCAGCGCGCACAGCACACCCGCGCACACGCCGATCACCAGTGCACCCACGACGTTCACCGAGGAGCACGACGGCGTGATCGCGACCAGCCCGGCCACGATGCCCGAGGCCGCACCCAGCGAGGTCGCCCGGCCGTCCCGGATACGTTCGGTGAGCAGCCACGCCAGCATGGCCGCCGCAGTCGCCACCGTGGTGGTGATGAAGGTCGCGCCCGCAGCCCCGTTGGCGGACACCGCGGACCCGGCGTTGAAGCCGTACCAGCCGAACCACAGCAGGCCGGCACCGAGCATCACGAACGGCAGGTTGTGCGGACGCATCGGGGTACCGGGCCAGCCGAGCCGCTTGCCCAGGATGATGGCGAGGACCAGGCCGGCGGTACCTGCGTTGATGTGCACCGCCGTGCCACCGGCGAAGTCAATTGCCTTGAGCTGGTTGGCGATCCAGCCGCCGTGGTGGACGATGGCGTCGGTCTTGGGGTCCTTGACGTCGAAGTCGAACACCCAGTGCGCGACCGGGAAATACACGACCGTCGCCCACAGTGCGGCAAACAGCAGCCATCCGCCGAACTTCAGCCGGTCCGCGACCGCACCGGAGATCAGCGCGACGGTGATGATCGCGAACATCAACTGGAAGCCGACGAACACAGTGGCCGGGATGGTGCCGGCGAGCGCGATGGGCGCGTCAGCCGATCCGTTCGTGCCGATCAGCCCTTTGAGGCCGAAGAACTGGGCCGGGTCGCCGATCACACCGGCGGTGTTGTTGCCGAAGGCAACCGAGTAGCCGTACAGCACCCACAGCACGGTCACCACGCCCATGGCGCTCACGCTCATCATGATCATGTTGAGCACACCTTTGGCGCGCACCATGCCGCCGTAGAAGAAGGCCAGCCCCGGCGTCATCAACAACACAAGCGCCGCACTGGCCAGCATCCACGCCGTGTCACCGGTATCCGGTGCGCCCATCAACGGGAATTGCTCCACTCGCAGTTTCCTCCTTCACCACGCCACGGCCGCAAGGATTTACGAACCGTTGACCTGGTTCAAGACAATGCTGAGTGGATGTTTCGGCGACGACGCCGTCGTGTTTCGCTCGCGTGAACGGATGCCCGGGTCGCGTTTCGCCGGTGTTACACCGTGCGCTTTTGGCGCAGAGAGCTCAGCCGAGGAGAGCGTCGACGAACGCCCCGGGCTCGAACGGGGCCAGATCGTCGGGCCCCTCACCGAGACCGACGAGCTTGACGGGGACGCCGAGTTCCTGCTGCACGCGGAACACGATGCCGCCCTTGGCCGTGCCGTCGAGCTTGGTCAGCACCACGCCGGTGATGTCGACCACTTCGGCGAACACCTTGGCCTGCGGCAGGCTGTTCTGCCCGATGGTGGCGTCCAGGACGAGCAGCACCTCGTCGACGGCGGCGCGCTTCTCCACCACCCGCTTGACCTTGCCGAGCTCGTCCATGAGACCGGTCTTGGTGTGCAGCCGGCCTGCGGTGTCGACGACCACCACGTCGGCACCGGTGGAGATGCCCTCGTCGACCGCGTCGAATGCGACCGACGCCGGATCGGCCCCCTCCGCGCCCCGCACCACATCGGCGCCCACGCGCGCCGCCCAGGTCTCGAGTTGATCGGCGGCGGCCGCTCGGAAGGTGTCAGCGGCACCCAGCACCACGCGACGGCCGTCGGCCACCAAGACGCGCGCCAGCTTGCCCACGGTGGTGGTCTTACCCGTGCCGTTGACACCGACCACGAGCAACACCGACGGCTTGTCGGCATGCGGCAGCGCACGGATCGAGCGGTCCAGATCGGGCCGCAGCTCGGAGATGAGGACGTCGCGCAGCACCGCACGCGCCTGGGCCTCGGTCCGCACACCCTTACTGGCCATCTGCGACCGCAGCGCGGCGACAACGGATTCGGTGACGACCGGTCCGAGGTCGGCGATCAGCAGTGTGTCCTCGACCTCCTCCCAGGAGTCCTCGTCGAGGTCACCGCCGCCGAGTAGCCCGAGCATGCTGCGGCCGAGCGCGTTCTGGGACTTCGACAGCCGGCCACGCAGCCGGTCCAGGCGACCCTCGGTCGGTGCGATCTCCTCCAGCGCAGGCGCGGCAGGCGCTTCCGGTTCGACAGGCGCGGGGGCTTGCGGTTCGACAGGTGCGGCGGGCGCCTCCGGTTCGGCGGGCGCAGGCGCCTCTTCAACGACCGGTTCGGCCTCGGCCGCCGGGGCCTCTTCGACGGGAGGTTCGACCGGGGGTGCGGCCTCCTCGACGGGAGGTTCGGGCAACCGCACGTCGGAGATGGGACGCTTCGGCGCGTCGCGCGGGATCGTCGCATCGTCGCCGACCGCGGGCAGCCCGCTGGTGTCGATGCGCTCCACCTTCGGAGGCGCTGCCTTGGGAGGCGCAGGCGGAGCGGTCGTCGATTGGCTGAACGTGATACCCGAGGACGCCGTGTACCCGCCTGAGCGATCGATCGGCTTCGCCGCGGTGTCCGGGCCCGACAGGCTGATCCGCCGCCGTCGGTAGCGAACCAATCCGACCACGAGCGCAGTAACCAGCAGAACAGCAATGACCGCTATCGCGATCCACAGACCTTCCGACACGGCAGCCATTCTCTCAGGGGTGTCGCCGGTCGACGATCTGCCCCGCAACACTGGCGGTAGGGCATCGGTCCGGCCGACACCGAACCGGGATCACGACCCGGCGCTGGACACCAATTCCTGGCCGCGCATGCGCTGGGAGATCACCGTGGTGATGCCGTCGCCGCGCATCGTCACGCCGTAGAGCGCGTCGGCGACCTCCATGGTCGGCTTCTGGTGCGTGATCACGATCAGCTGCGACTTCTCTCGAAGCTGCTCGAACAGGCTGATGAGCCTGCGCAGGTTGACGTCGTCGAGGGCCGCCTCGACCTCGTCCATCACGTAGAAGGGCGACGGACGGGCCCGGAAGATCGCCACCAGCATCGCCACCGCGGTCAGCGACTTCTCGCCACCGGAGAGCAGTGAGAGCCGTTTGATCTTCTTTCCGGGCGGCCGGGCCTCGACCTCGATGCCGGTGGTGAGCATGTCGTCGGGGTTGGTCAGCAGCAGCCGGCCCTCGCCGCCCGGGAACAGTGTGGAGAACACCTGCTCGAACTCGCGCTCCACATCGGTGTAGGCCTCGGTGAACACCTGCAGGATGCGGGTGTCGACGTCGGCGATGACGTCGAGCAGATCCTGACGGGCCGCCTTGACGTCTTCGAGCTGGGTCGACAGGAAGTTGTAACGCTCCTCGAGCGCGGCGAACTCTTCCAACGCCAGGGGGTTGACGCGGCCCAGTTCGTTGAGTTCGCGTTCGGCCTTCTTGGCCCGGCGTTCCTGGGTGGGCCGGTCGAACGGCATGGGCGCCGGTGCGGTGACCTGCTCGCCGCGTTCCTTCGCCTGCTCGTATTCGGCCATCTCCAGCTCGGTGGGCGGCAGCGGCACCTGCGGGCCGTACTCGGCGATCAGATCCGCTGTCGGCATCCCGAACTGGTCGAGGACCTGAGCCTCCAGTTGCTCGATGCGAAGGGAGGCTTGCGCTTTGGCCACTTCGTCGCGGTGCAATGCGTCGGTCAACTGGTTGATCTTGGCGCCGAGTTCGTTGACCTCGTCGCGCGATTTCGCCAGCGCGGCAGCGCGCATCTGACGCTCGGTGGCCAACCCGTCACGAGCCCGGCCTGCCGCCGCCACCACAGTGCTCAAGCGTTGCGCCACAAGGCGTCCCGACTCGGCGACGGCCGCGGCGACCTTGGCGGCTTGTTCACGGGCCTCGCGGGCGCGCAGTGCCCGCACCCTGGCCTCACGCTCGGCCGCGGCCGCCCGGCGCAGCGAATCTGCGCGTCCGCGAACGGCATTCGCGCGCTCCTCGGCGGTGCGGACCGCCAATCTGGCTTCCACCTCGACCGAGCGGGCAGCGTCGGCCGCAGCCACCGACTCCTGTCGGTCGACCGGTTCGGCCTCGAACATCGGGGCCTGTTCGGCCCCGTGCAGCCGGGCCTCGAGTTGGACAAGCTCTTCGACAGTTTTGGTGCGGCCGGCCTCGAGCTCATCGCGCTGTTTGATCAACCGTTTCCACTCGTCCTCGGCGACGCGGGCGTCCTGGCCGAGGCGGCCCAATTGCTCGTAGATCGACGAGATCGCGGCGTCGGACTCGTTGAGGGCGGCCAGTGCCTGCTCGGCGGCGATCTGACGTGCGGACTGCTCGGCCAGCGCCCCGGACAGGGCTGCTGCCAATTCGCCCGTCTGCTTCTCGGCGGCTTCGAGTTCACTGCGGGCCTTGTCGATCTCGGCAGCGATCTCCAATGTGCTTGGCTTACGGTCGGATCCACCGCTGACCCAGCCGGCGCCGACGAGGTCGCCGTCGGCGGTGACTGCCCGCAGCTCGGGACGCTGCGAGACCAACCGCAGACCGGCCGCCATGTCGGACACCACCGCGACCCCGGACAGCATCGCCGCGATCGCGCCGTGCAGCCGGTCGGGAACGGTGACGACGTCGGCGGCCCAGATGGCGCCGTCAGGCGGCGCCACGCTCGGTGAGGACCCGTTGACGGGCCAGTCGCCGAGCAGGATGGCGGCCCGGCCGCCGTCGGACTCCTTGAGGGCGGCGACGGCTGAGGCCGCGGCACCGAAGTCCTCGGCGGCCAGGGCGTCGGCAGCCGCTCCGAGCACCGCCGCGACCGCGACCTCGTACCCGCCGCGGACCTTGAGGAAATCGCCGATCGAGCCGAAAAGCCCTGAGCCACTGCGGTTTTTCTGCAACCACGCAGCGCCGTCGCGGCGGTCAAGACCGACCGAGAGAGCCTCGATACGGGCTCGCAGTGACGCCACCTGACGTTCTGCGCTGCGCTCGGCGGCCTGCAGTTCGGCGACGCGTTCGTCGGCCAGCCGCAGGGCGCTCACGGTGCGATCGTGGTGATCGTCAAGGCCCACTTCCCCGGCGTCGAGTTCACCGACGCGGCCCTGCACGGTCTCGAACTCGGCCTTGGTCTGCTGTACGCGGTTGGCGGCTTCCTCGATGTTGACCGAGATCCGCATCACACTTTCGTCGATCGACTCGACCCGGGTGCGCATGGTGTCGACCTGCCCGGACAGCCGGGCCAGCCCTTCCCGACGGTCGGCCTCGGCGCGGGCCGCGGCCATATGCGCGCGCTCGGCTTCGGCCGCCAGGCGTTCGCGCTCGGCCAGTTCGCCTCGCGCGGTCTCCAGCGCGATGCGCGACATCTCCAACTCGCCGAGCAGTTCCATTTCCAGCTCAGCGACCTCTTCGGCCTCGGCCTCGAGTTCCTCGGGGTCACGACCCGACGAGGTTTCCGGCTCCGACTCCAACAGCTGGGCCCGGTCGGTGGCGATCCGCACGGTCGCGCTGACCCGCTCGGCCAGCGCGGACGCGCGGAACCACGTCTGTTGAGCGGCCTCGGCGCGGCGCGTCAGTTCCGCGACCGCCGCCTCGTGCGTGTCGTGCTCGACGGTCGCGGCCTCCAACCGCGCAGCCACCAGCTCGTGCTCGCGGCGTAGCGTGCTCTCGGCCTGGTTGGTGTTCTCGAACTCGGTGCGCCGCGTGACCAGATCATCGGCCGCCAGCCGCAGCCGCGCATCACGCAGGTCGGCCTGGATGGTCGCCGCCCGGCGCGCCATCTCGGCCTGGCGGCCCAACGGCTTGAGCTGGCGGCGCAGTTCGGTGGTCAGATCGGTCAGCCGGGCCAGGTTGGCAGCCATCGAGTCGAGCTTGCGGACGGCCTTTTCCTTGCGCTTGCGGTGCTTGAGCACGCCTGCGGCTTCCTCGATGAACGCGCGGCGGTCCTCGGGACGCGATTCCAGGATTTCGGCGAGCTTGCCCTGGCCGACGATGACGTGCATTTCCCGGCCGATACCGGAGTCGCTGAGCAGTTCCTGCACGTCCATCAACCGGCAGCTGCTGCCGTTGATCTCGTATTCGCCGGCGCCGTCGCGGAACATCCGGCGGGTGATCGACACCTCGGAGTACTCGATGGGCAGCGCGTTGTCGGAGTTGTCGATGGTCAGGGTGACCTCGGCACGGCCCAGTGGCGCGCGCGAACTGGTGCCGGCGAAGATGACGTCTTCCATCTTTCCGCCGCGCAGCGTCTTGGCGCCCTGCTCGCCCATCACCCAGGTCAGCGCGTCGACGACGTTTGATTTACCGGACCCGTTGGGCCCGACGACGCAGGTGATGCCCGGTTCGAAACGCAGAGTCGTCGGCGATGCGAAGGACTTGAAGCCCTTCAGCGTCAGACTCTTGAGGTGCACGGCGACTTACCCTACCGCCGAGTCGGCTACCGCTCGTTAAAGCCCGTCATCGGTGTGCCCGCATCGGACCAATCGACGACGACGTTGTCCACTGCACCTGGGGTTTTGCCGCTCTGCAGCAGGTCAAGCAGACGCTCACAGGCGGCACGCGGACCTTGCGCCACGACGTGGACGCGGCCGTCGGGGCGGTTGGAGGCAAACCCCGTCAAGCCCAGTTCGAGTGCCCGAGCCCGGGTCCACCAGCGGAACCCCACGCCCTGGACGTGCCCGTGCACCCAGGCACTGAGCCGCACCTGATGCTGCGGGGGTTCCGTGCCGGTCACGCCGTTGTGACCTTGTCCACAACCTCGAAGGTCACCTCGGTGCCCGATTTCAGGGTCCGCCCGACGGTGCAGACCTGGTCGATCGCGCGCTCGACAACCGTCAGCAGCCTGGCCCTTTCGTCCTCCGAAAGCCCCGACAGGTCGACCTCGAGTTTCTCGGCCAGCAGCGGATAACGCTCCTGTTCGCGGTCGGGCGGTCCCGTGACGCGGATGGTGGTGGCGTAGTCATCGCCGAGACGACGCCGCAGCGGGGCGTCGCTGCTCATCCCGCTGCACGCCGCCAAGGCGATCTTCATCAGCTCACCGGGAGTGAACACGCCCTCGACGTCTTCACTGCCGACCAGCACCTCTGCACCTCGGGAGCTGCGCCCGGTGTAGCGGCGTACGCCGGTGCGCTCGACCCACAGTTCAGTCATGCGGTATTTCTACACGCCGCGACGACCGGCTATTCCCCCAGCAGCGTTTCTGCTCCGAACGTCCGCGGATCCGCCGCTCTGCGGCCATCTGATAGGCCGAACGGACGATAAACTCGACGTACCGCCGTTCTGCTGAGGAGCACGATGACATTTCCGTCCGGACCGCACGACCCGTGGGGACAGCAACAGCCGCCCCAGCCGTACGGGCCGCCGCAACAGTACGGAGGTCCTCAGCAGTACCCCGGGCCGCCACAGTTCGGTGCGCCTCAGTACGGCGGTCAGCAGTACGGCGCTCCGCAGTACGGCCAGCCTCCCTACGGTTACGGCATGCCGCCGCAGCACACCGGTGGTAGCCGGAAAGGGTTGATCATCGGTGGTGCGGTCGCGGCGGTGGTGGCTGTCGCGGCGATCATCGGCGTCGTGATCGTGTTGATGATGCCGTCCGGTGACGAGCGCGCGATCGGCCAGCTGCTCAAGAACATCGGGAATTCCGGCAGCAGCATCTCGGCCATGAAGAAGTACGTCTGCGCCGGCGACCGCAAGATTCTCGACGCCCTGGACACCAGTGGCTTGGAGAAGTACGGCATCAACGTGCCCACGCCCACCATCAAGCCGCCGTCAGGATCGGCCAAGATCAGCGACATCAAGGTCAACGGCGACCGGGCCACGGCCAAGGTCGAAGCCGGCGGCCAAACCAACACCATCTATTTCCGCAAGGAGAGCGGCGACTGGAAGCTGTGCACCACCGATTCGCCGGGGCTGGCGAATCTGCCGTCGCTGCCCTGATCTACCGTCGCGACCGCGGGCGTGGCTGGCATTTCGGGCAGTAGAACGACGACCGGTTCATGAACTTGTCCCGCTGCATCGCCGCGCCGCAGCGCCGACAGGGCTCCCCTTCGCGGCCGTAAGCGTCCAATGACCGCTCGAAGTAGCCGGATTCGCCGTTCACGTTGACGTAGAGCGAATCAAACGACGTACCGCCTTGGCCCAGCGCCTCGGTCATCACGTCGGCGGCCGCGTCGAGCAGCTCCCCGAGCCGGGCGCGCGGCAGCACCGACGCCAGCCGGGCCCCGTTGAGTTTGGTGCGCCACAGCGCCTCATCGGCATAGATGTTGCCGATACCCGACACCACGGTCTGGTCCAGCAGCTGGCGCTTGATCTCGGAATGCTTGCGCCGCAACACCGTAACGACGGCGTCCCGGTCGAAGCGGGGATCGAGCGGGTCACGGGCGATATGCGCGACGGGCTGCGGAACCTCGGAGCCGTCGACGTCGACCAGCTCGGTCAGCTGCCAGCCGCCGAACGTCCTCTGGTCAACGAAGCTCAGCGCGGTGCCGTCGTCGAGCAGGGCGGCGATCCGCAGATGACGGTCATCGGCGATGGGGCCCAACAACATCTGGCCGCTCATGCCGAGGTGCACCACCAACGCGGCCCCGTCAGAAAGCGTCAGCCACAGGTACTTTCCACGCCGGCCCGTACCGGTGACCTGCACGTCGAGCAGTCGGGCGGCCAGGTCTGCCGGGCCTGCCTCATGCCGGCGCACCGCCCGCGGATGATGCACGCGTACCGCGGTGATGGTCTTGCCCGCGACATGTTCCTGCAGTCCCCGCCGAACGACCTCTACCTCGGGGAGTTCGGGCACCGATCACCCATCCTCGAGCGCCTGCCAGGCCGCCGCGGCGGCCTTCAGTTCGGCTTCCTTCTTGGTGCGGCCTACTCCCCTGCCGTACTCGACCTCACCGACCACCACCGTCGCGGTGAACTCCTTGTCGTGATCGGGCCCGGTCGAGGAGACCAGATAGCCGGGCGCCCCCATGCCGCGCGCGGCGGTCAGCTCCTGCAGGCTGCTCTTCCAATCGAGGCCCGCCCCCAAAGTGGGTGCGGTGTCGAGGAGTTCACTGAAGAGCCGCAGGATCACCTCGCGGGCGGTTTCCAGGCCATGCTCCAAATAGATTGCGCCGAGCAATGATTCAACGCTGTCGGCGAGAATGCTGGATTTGTCGGCGCCACCGGAGTTTTCCTCACCCTTGCCCAGAAACAGGTGGGCACCGAGGCCGCCGTCGCTGAGTCCGCGGCCGACGTCGGCCAGCGCCTGGGTGTTGACGATGCTGGCCCGCAGTTTGGCCAGGTCGCCCTCGGAGCGGTCCGGGTGACGGTGGTACAGCTCCTCGGTGATGGTAAGGCCGAGCACGGCGTCACCGAGGAATTCCAGCCGCTCGTTGGTGGGCAGGCCGCCATGTTCGTACGAGTAGCTGCGATGGGTCAGCGCAATGGTCAGCAATTCACTGGGAAGCACGACCCCGAGTGCCTCCAGCAGCTGTGCATGCGCTTCACTCATCCGCGGTGTTGGTCCCCGTCATCAGGCGGCAGCAGCGTGGCCAACTTTGCCCACCGCGGATCGAGCTGCTCATGGTGGTGCCCGGGTTCGGCGGTGGCCAGCGGGATGCCGCACTGCTGGCACAATCCCGCACAGTCCGGCCCGCAGAGCGGAGAGAACGGCAGGGCCAGGCCCACGGCGTCGATGACGGGCTGTTCCAGGTCGACGGTGTCATCGATGACCCGGCCCATCTCGTCCGATTCCGTGGTCTCGTCTGTGGCACTGTCGGGGTAGGCGAACAGTTCGGTGAGGTCGATTTCGATGTCACCGGTGACCGGCGTGAGGCATCGTGCGCATTCACCGACCGTCGGGGCGGCAACCGTTCCGGTCACCAGCACCCCCTCGGAAACAGATTCCAGCCGCAGGTCCAGCTCAAGCGGTGCACCCGCCTCGATGGCGATGAGTTCCACACCGATGCGTACCGGGTTCGGCACCGTTTCGCGGTGAGTAATCATCGAGCCGGGTCGCCGGCCGAGTCGGGAGATGTTGATGACCAGCGGCGACCGTGAAGCGCGGTGCCTTCCCGCGGTTGCGTGCGTCGCCATGCAGCAATCCTACGGCGGCCTTGTCAGCCGCAAATAACGCCCACGGCGCCCGAGGCGATCAACGCGTGGCGTAGTCGTGCGTTCCGGCCGCCGTGCGTAGCTGGTGGCGGCCGCGGCCGACCGAGCGCAGCGTTCCGTTGAGGAATTCCTCGAACTCGGCCAGTTTGCTGTCGACGTAGATGTCGCACTCGCCGCGCAGCCTGTCGGCTTCGGCATGTGCGGCATCGACCAGCCGGGTCGCCTCGGCGGTTGCCGTCGCGACGATCTCCGTTTGCGACACCAGCCGCTGCTGTTCTTTGATGCCTTCTTGGACGGCCTTCTCGTACGAGAGGTTGCCACTTTCGATGAGGCGGTCGGCCTCGGCCTTGGCACGCCCGGTGCTGGCCTCGTATTCCCGCTTCGCCGCGGCGCTGAGGCGCGCGGCCTCCTCACGCGCCTCACCGACCATGCGTTCGCTGTGCTGGCGGGCCTCGGCGACCATCCGGTCGGCCTGCGACTTGGCATCGGCCAGCAGCCGGTCCGCTTCGCCTCTGGCGTGGTTGATCATGCCGTCTGCGTCGGCGTTGACCTTCGACATCACGGACTCGGAGTGCTCTTTGGCCTCGCGCAGCAGCGAGTCCCGGGCGTCCAGCACATCCTGCGCGTCGTCAAGTTCGCCGGGAATGGCGTCCTTGATGTCATCGATCAGTTCCAGGACGTCCCCGCGCGGAACCACGCAGCCCGCAGTCATCGGTACGCCACGCGCTTCTTCGACGATGGCGCCCAGCTCGTCGAGCGCTTCAAAAACTCGGTACACGGCTATACCCTCCAGGCGTCGTTGTTAGTGACCAGTGTGCCTGGTGTTACTCCTGTGACTGGGGAGGATTGCCGGTGTGTCGCTACCGACGGCCGTTGTCAGACGTTGCCCGGCGTGCGCTCGTGCGGAATTGCGGACAGCTCGGCACGCAATCTCACGTCGGACGGACCGACCGGATCCAGCAGAGGGCAGGCCGAAAGCGCTTCACCTGACCAGATCACCGCAACGTCGCGCCAAGGCGTGGACACGAACTCGACGACCGGCGTTGTGGGCACACCGCGCGTCCGATTTCAGTGCCGCCGGGGTCTTGACAACCACTGTGACGCAGGTCACGATGAGTTCGCTTTACGAAATACACTTCTCACGATGCGAAATTTCAAGCACACGTGCATCGGAAGCGGACGGTCTCCAGGAGAGCGTTTCCGCCTTCGGAGTACCTGAGCGAAACCGCACAAAGGGAGCTCCCATGAGGATCGTTCTCGGATCGAACCAGTACGGGAAGGCAGGAAGTCGGGACGTGCGCTACTACCACGACACCGACCGTCCGCACGGTCTCATCGAGACTTCCGTCGCACGTGATGGCGGCTCCGAACCCGCCTGGTTGAACACCCCCGGCCTCTGCTGAAAGACGGCACTCCCATGACCAAAACCAAGTCTGCCAACGTCGCGAAAAAACGTCCGGCCAAGCACCCGGTCGACGAAATCCTCCCGGTCCCGAAACTCGCGGTGTACGGCTTCCAGCACGTACTCGCGTTCTACGCCGGCGCGGTGATCGTCCCGATCCTGCTGGCGAACTCGATCGGGCTGACCACCACGCAGCTGATCCACCTGATCAATGCCGACCTGTTCACCTGCGGTATCGCGTCGATCATCCAGTCGGTGGGCTTCTGGAAGATCGGGGTGCGGCTCCCGCTGCTGCAAGGGGTCACCTTCACCGCGGTCTCCCCCATGATCGCCATCGGGTTGGCCGCGGGAGGCGGCACCAACGGGCTTCTGGTGATCTACGGCGCGGTCATCGTGGCAGGGCTGTTCACCTTCCTGATCGCCCCGTTCTTCTCCAAGCTGATCCGCTTCTTCCCGCCGGTCGTGACCGGTTCGGTGATCACCATCATCGGCATCGCGCTGCTGCCGGTGGCGGCGGCCGACGCGGCCGGCGGAGCCGGGCCGACGCTCAACCCGACCAGCGGCAAGAACATGGCCTACGCGATGGGCACACTGGCCCTGATCGTCATCATCCAGCGCGTGTTCAAGGGCTTCATGGCCACCGTGGCCGTGCTGACCGGCCTGGTCGTCGGCACCGTGGTGGCCTGGATCCTGGGCGACGCCCAGTTCAGCGATGTGGCCATCTCGTCCTGGTTCGGCGTGACCACGCCGTTTTACTTCGGCTGGCCCAAGTTCGCGCTGGCCGCTGTCGTCTCGATGATCGTGGTCATGCTGATCACCGCGGTCGAGACCACCGGTGACGTGTTCGCCACCGGCGAGATCGTGGAAAAGCGCATCGTGCGCGAGGACATCGCGCGCGCACTCCGCGCTGACGGCCTGTCCACCATGATCGGCGGCGTCCTGAACTCGTTCCCGTACACCTGCTTCGCCGAGAACGTCGGCCTGGTTCGGTTGACCCGGATCAAGAGCCGTTACGTGGTGGCCACGGCCGGGGTCATCATGATCATCCTCGGGTTGCTACCGAAGGCGGCGGCGATCGTGGCCGGCATCCCGCACCCGGTGCTCGGCGGCGCCGCACTGGCCATGTTCGCCACCGTCGCCGTGGTCGGCTTCCAGACCCTTTCCCGGGTGGACTTCCACGACCACCGCAACGTGGTGATCGTGGCCACCAGCGTCGGCCTGGCCATGTACGTGACCGTCCAGCCCGACGTGGCCAAGGCGGTGCCGCAGTGGGCGCAGATCATCCTGGGCAGCGGGATCACGCTGGGCAGCATCACCGCGATCGTGCTCAACGTGGTGTTCCACCACATCGGTAAAGGTCGCGGCCCAGCGGTGGCGGGCACACCCGGCGCCAACCTGGTGCGGCTGAACGACGTGAACAACATGTCTTCGGAGGACTTCGTGCGGACCTTCTCCGGCCTGTTCCAGGGCCCGGACTTGGTGGTCGAACGGGCGTACGCCCGACGCCCCTTCACCGACACCCATAACCTGCGCCGGTCGTTCCAGGAGGCGCTGTTCGCAGCCACCCCGGAGGAGCAGGCGCAGCTGATCAACTCCTACCCCGATCTCGGGGCGGTATCGGTGGCCGCCGGTGACGAAGGAGAGGACTCCCAGTCCGACCAGTCGGTGCTCGGATTGACCCGCCTCGCCGAGCAGGAACACGAGGAGCTGGCGTCGCTGACCAAGGACTACCGGGATCAGTTCGGGTTCCCGTTGATCATGGCCGTGCGCGATCACGTCAACATCGACCAGTTGCTGAGTCACGGCTGGGACCGGCTGAACAATTCGCCGACCCAGGAACATGCCGCGGCGCTGATCGAGATCGCCAAGATCGCTGCGCACCGGTTCGACCGGCTGGTGGCCGACGCGAACCCGATCCACTCCGCCCGAACCCGACACCTGGACACATAAGCCGATATGGGAGACACGAACATGACCGGCACCGGCGGCGTGGCACCTGAGCGCGTCATCCTCGACGGCGCCACCGTGGTGACCATGGACGGCGCCCGCACCGAACACGCGATCGGGCACGTGGTGATCGAGAACGGCCGGATCGCGGCCGTCGGGGCCGGCCGGGCACCCGTCGAGCTGGACGGCTCGCGCACCGATGTGAGCGGATGTCTCGTCACGCCGGGGCTGGTGAACACCCACCATCACCTGTACCAGTGGGTGACGCGGGGGCTGGCCGTCGACGAGGGCCTGTTCGGCTGGCTGACCACGCTGTACCCGGTCTGGGGCGGCATCGACGAGGATATCGTCGCGGCCGCCGCCGGGGCGGGGCTGGCGTGGCTGGCCCGCACCGGCTGCACCACCTCCACCGACCACCACTACGTGTTCCCGGCCGACGGCGGGGACGTGCTCGGTGCTGAGATCCAGGCGGCGCGGCGGGTCGGTGTGCGCTTCATGCCTACGCGCGGCTCGATGGACCTCGGCAGGCGCGACGGAGGGCTGCCCCCGGACCACGTGGTCGAGGACATCGACACCATCCTGGCGGCCAGCGCCGACGCGATCGACACCCATCACGACCCGGGCCCGGACTCGATGCTCCGCATCGGGTTGGCGCCGTGCTCGCCGTTCTCGGTGACCGGGGACCTGCTGCGGCAGGCCGCGGCGCTGGCGCGGGACAAGGGCGTGCGACTGCACACCCACCTGGCGGAGACCACCGACGAGGAGGAGTTCTGCCGGGAGCGCTTCGGCCGCACACCGGTGGAGTATCTAGAGGCGCTGGACTGGCTCGGCGACGACGTCTGGCTGGCCCACGGCATCCACTTCGACGACACCGCCATCAAGAAGCTGGCCGCAGGAGGGACCGGCGTCGCACACTGCCCGTCGTCCAACGCCCGGCTCGGCGCCGGCATCGCGCGCACCGCGGACCTCCGCACAGCCGGGGTTCCGGTGGGCCTGGGTGTGGACGGCGCGGCCAGCAACGAGGCCGGCTCGCTGATCGAGGAGGCCAGGCACGCCCTGCTGTTCGCCCGCGCCCGCGGGGGTCCGCAGGCACTTGCGGTGCGAGATGCGTTGGAACTGGGCACAATAGGCGGTGCCCGGCTGCTCGGCTGGGACGACCAGATCGGCTCCCTGGAGCCGGGCAAGCAGGCCGACGTCGCGGTCTGGCGGCTCGACGGCCTGGCACACGCCGACATCGCCGACCCGGTCGCCGCGCTGGTGCTGGGCGCCGCACCGCCGCTCGAGCTGCTGATGGTCGGCGGCCGGACAGTGGTCGAACGAGACCACGTGGTCACCGTCGACGAACACGAAATCACCCAATCCGCGGTCCGCGCACACCGCACGCTGCTGGCTCGCGCGAGTACCGTGACCTGCAAGGAAGGAACGGCGCCATGACGACACCCACAGTTATGGTCAACGGTGCACAGCGCCAGGTCATCGATGTCGAGCCACACGTCACCGCGCTCGACTGGCTGCGCGACCAAGGGCTGACCGGCGCCAAGGAAGGCTGTGCCGAGGGCGAGTGCGGAGCCTGCTCGATCATGGTGGCCCGGCCCGACTGCGACGGCCGCACTCGCTGGACCGGGCTGAACGCCTGCCTGGTGCCTGTACTCTCACTGGACGGCCAGGAGCTGGTCACCGCAGAGGGTCTCGGCAAGCCGGGTGCGCTGCATCCGGTGCAGCAGGAGATGGCGCGTCGCGGCGGTTCCCAGTGCGGGTACTGCACGCCCGGCTTCATCTGCTCGATGGCAGCCGAGTACTACCGGCCTGACCGCACCCCCGCCGACCCGAGCAGCAACGGGAAGCAGGCTGCCGACCATGAACACGGTCCGAACGGCTTCGATCTGCACGCGCTGAGTGGAAACCTGTGCCGCTGCACCGGATACCGCCCGATCCGGGATGCGGCCTACGCGTTGGGCGCCCCGCCCGTCGACGACTCTTTCGCCCAGCGCTGCGCCACGCCCGCGCCCGCGGCGCCCGCCACCCGGGTGCGGGTCGGCGACGCGGAATACGTCAGGCCCGCCGACCTGGCCGAGGCGGTCGCACTGCTGGCCGAGCGGCCGGACGCTACCGTGATCGCCGGGTGCACCGACTGGGGCGTCGAAGTCAACCTGCGTGGCTCCCGCGCGCCTTTCGTGGTCGCGGTGGACCGGCTGCCCGAACTGCGCACGTTCAGCGTCGGCCCATCGGAGATCGAACTCGGCGCCGCGCTCACCCTGTCCGAGGCCGAGCGGTGGCTTGCCGGACGGATCCCGCTGCTCGACCAGCTCTGGCCACAGTTCGCATCCCGGCTGATCCGCAACGGCGCCACGCTGGGCGGCAACCTGGGCACAGCCTCCCCCATCGGTGACGCTCCGCCCGCGCTGCTGACCCTGGAGGCCAAGGTTGTCCTGGCCGGGCCCGACGGCGATCGCGAGGTCGCCCTGGCCGACTACTTCACCGGCTACCGGCAGACCGTGAAGGCGAAAGGCGAGCTGATCCGGGCGATCCGCATCCCGATGCCGCCCGCCCCGATGGTCGCCTTCCACAAGATCGCCAAGCGCCGGTTCGACGATATCTCCAGTGTGGCAATCGCATTCGCATTCGACGTCGTCGATGGTGTCGTCCAGCGAGTGAGCATCGGCCTCGGCGGGGTGGCCGCCACGCCGCTGCGGGCCACTGCGACCGAAGACGCGCTGCGCGGTCAACCGTGGACCGCCGACACAGTGCGGCAGGCTGCCGCCGTGCTTGGTCACGAGGGCACCCCGATCGACGACCACAGGGCCAGCGCCGCCTTCCGCGCGGCGATGCTCGAACAGTCGCTGCTCAAATTCCACGCCGAGTCCGCAGTACCAGAGGGGGTCACGTCATGAGTGAACTCAGCACCCGCCCGCCGTCTCCCGTGGTCGGCGTCGAGATGCCACACGAGAGCGCGGACCTGCACGTCACCGGGCTCGCCCTCTACACGGACGACCTGGTCAGCCGCTACCCCGGCACGCTGCACGCCTACCCGGTGCAGGCCCCGCACGCGCATGCCCAGGTGCGGTCGATGGACACCGCGCCCGCGCTGGCCGCGCCCGGGGTGGTGCATGTGCTCACCGCGTCCGACGTGCCAGGTGTGAACGACGCCGGGATCAAGCACGATGAGCCGCTGTTTCCCAGCGAAGTCATGTACTACGGGCACCCGGTGTGCTGGGTGCTCGGCGAGACTCTGGAAGCGGCCCGGATCGGCGCAAGCAAGGTAGCCGTCGAGTACGACCCACTGCCGTCGTTGATCACGATCAAGGAGGCCATCGCCGCGGAGAGCTACCAGGGAGCCCGCCCCACGCTGCTCCGCGGCGATCCGGAGGCAGCCTTCGGAGGCTGCGCGCACGTCTTCGAGGGCGAGTTCGAGTTCGCCGGGCAGGAGCACTTCTACCTGGAGACCCACGCGGCGCTGGCGAGCATCGACGAGAACGGGCAGATCTTCATCCAGTCCTCGACGCAGCACCCCACCGAAACGCAGGACATCGTCTCGCACGTGCTGGGCAAGTCGAACCACGAGGTCACTGTGCAGTGCCTGCGCATGGGCGGCGGCTTCGGTGGCAAGGAGATGCAGCCCCACGGCTACGCGGCCATCGCGGCGCTGGGCGCCGTCATCACCGGGCACCCGGTGCGGGTCCGGTTCAACCGGACCCAGGACATCACCATCTCCGGCAAGCGGCACGGATTCCACGCGCTCTGGAAAGCGGGCTTCGCCGACGACGGCACGATCCAGGCGTTGACCGCGACGCTGACCGCTGACGGCGGCTGGAGCCTCGACCTGTCCGAACCCGTGCAGGGCCGGGCGCTCTGCCACATCGACAACGCCTACTGGATCCCGAACATCGAGGTGCATGGCCGGATCTCGAAGACCAACAAGACTTCGCAGACCGCGTTCCGCGGGTTCGGCGGGCCGCAGGGCATGCTCGTGATCGAGAACATCCTGGGCCAGGTTGCGCCCGCTCTCGGCCTGAGCGCCCGCGAGCTGCGCCGGCGCAACTTCTACACCGCCGGGCAGACCACGCCCTACGGCCAGGAGGTGCGCCACCCGGAACGCATCGTGCGGGCTTGGGCCCAGGTGCTGGAGAGCGGCGACGTGGATCGGCGCCTGGTCGAGATCGAGGCGTTCAACGCCACCCACGAGCACACAAAGCGGGCGCTGGCCATGACGCCGGTGAAGTTCGGCATCTCGTTCAACCTGACCGCGTTCAACCAGGCCGGCGCGTTGGTGCACGTTTACAAGGACGGTTCGGTGCTGATCAACCATGGCGGCACCGAGATGGGCCAGGGCCTGCACACCAAGATGCTGCAGGTCGCAGCAACCGCACTCGGAGTGCCGCTGTCGTCCGTGCGGCTGGCGCCGACCCGCACCGACAAGGTGCCCAACACGTCGGCCACCGCGGCCAGCTCGGGCGCCGACCTCAACGGCGGCGCGGTGAAGAACGCCTGCGAGCAGATCAAGGACAGGCTGGCCGAGGTGGCCGCTGAAGAACTCGGGGTGCATCCGGCCGACGTCCGGTTCACCGACGGCAAGGTGACCGGGCTGGGCGCACCCCGCGAGCTGGTATTCACCGAGCTGGTCAACCTCGCCTACCACCAGCGGGTGCAGCTGTGGGCGGCCGGTTTCTACCGCACCGCGGGGCTGCACTGGGATGCCAAGCGCATGCAGGGATCGCCGTTCAAGTACTTCGCCTACGGGGTGGCGGCCAGCGAGGTGGAGGTCGACGGCTTCACCGGCGCCTATCGGCTGCGCCGGGTGGACATCGTGCACGACGTCGGCGACAGCCTGTCCCCGCTGGTCGACCGAGGCCAGGTGGAGGGTGGGTTCGTGCAGGGCGCCGGGTGGCTGACCCTGGAGGACCTGCGCTGGGATACCGGGGACGGGCCGTCCCGAGGCCGGCTGGCCACGCAGGCCGCCAGCACCTACAAGCTGCCCAGCTTCTCCGAGATGCCCGAGACGTTCAACGTGACGCTGCTGGAGAAGGCGCACGAGGACGGCGCGGTGTACGGGTCGAAGGCGGTCGGCGAACCGCCCCTGATGTTGGCCTTCAGCGTGCGGGAGGCGCTACGCGAGGCGGTCGCCGCGTTCGGACCGACCGGGCATTGCGTCGACCTCGGCTGCCCGTCGACCCCTGAGCAGGTGTTCTGGGCGATCGAACGCGCTCGCTCCACCGATGCTCCCCTGCGGCCCACCGAGGCGCCCGCCGTCGAGATCGCCGGAGGCACCTGACATGCACTGGCTGGACGTGACGGCGCGGCTTCGCGCGCAGCGGGTGCCTGCCGTGCTGGTGACTTTGTTGGCCGTGCGCGGTCACGCGCCTCGGGAGGCCGGGGCGAAGATGGTGGTGTCCGCGGACAACTGCTGGGGCAGTATCGGCGGTGGCAACCTGGAGGAGTCGGCCCTGGTCGCGGCGCGCGATCTGCTGGCCAGCGGCACCCGGGAGCTGGAGACCCGCACCTGGGGCCTCACCGAGCGGGCCCCGGCCCGCCACGGCGTCCAGTGCTGCGGCGGCGAGGTGAGCGTGCTCTTCGAGCCGCTGCCCGCAGTGCCCGCGGTGGCGATCTTCGGGATGGGCCATGTCGGCAGCGAGCTGGCCCGGATCCTGGCCCGCCATGACATCGAGTTGCACCTGGTCGACTCGCGGGCGCGGCACGTCGAGCCGGAGCGGCTGGCGCCGCTCCTCGCCGACGCCGAGGCCAGCGTGCACACCCACCACGCGGTGGTGCCGGAGTTGGTGCTCGGCGAGCTGCCGGCCGGCTGCCATGTGCTGTTGATGACTCACGACCATGCCGAGGACGCTGCGCTGTGCGATGCAGCGCTGCGCTGCGGGCACCTGGGCTCGATCGGCCTGATCGGGTCTTCGGCGAAGTGGCGCCGGTTCGCCAAACGGCTGGCCGAGGAGGGGCACGACGAGGCCACGGCGGCCCGCATCACAACCCCGATCGGGCTGCGCGGCATCACCGGTAAGGAGCCGGCGACCATCGCGGTGAGTGTGGCGGCCGATCTGGTGTTGCGGTTTCAGTGCGAACGGCCGGCCGGCATCGACGCGGCGGAGGCGACCAGGTGATGATCTATCGCGGGACGGTGCTGGACACTCCGGAGTCACCGTTCGCCGGCGGCGAGTTGCGCGCCGAATCCGACGCCGGGATCGCGGTGTCCGACGGCGTGATCACCGACCGGGGCCCGTTCGATCGCGTGCGCGCTGCCCACCCGGATACCGAGGTCGTGGACCTGACCGGCGGCCTGGTGCTGCCCGGATTGGTGGACACCCACGTCCACTTCCCCCAGGTCCGGGTGATCGGTGGGTTGGGCATGCCGTTGCTGGACTGGCTGGACCGCTGCGCGCTGCCGGAAGAGGCCAGGATGGCAGGCTCCGACTACGCGCGCGCGGTGGCGGCCGACTTCATCGACGGGCTGATCCGGGCCGGCACCACGACCGCGCTCGTGTTCGGCGCGCATTTCGCATCGGCGGTGGATTGCCTGTTCGAGCGGGCGGCGGCAGGCGGAGTGCGGGTCAGCTCCGGGTTGGTGGTCAGCGACCGGCTGCTGCGCCCGGAGCTGCTGACCACCCCGGAGCAGGCGTACGCGGACGGGTTGACGCTGGCCGGCCGCTGGCATCGCAAGGATCGGCTGCGCTACGCCGTGACGCCCAGGTTCTCTCTGTCGGCCAGTGGTGCGATGTTGGAATCCTGCGCGGCGCTGCTGCAGGACGTGGACGGCGTGCTGTTCACCTCGCACGTCAACGAGAACACCGCGGAAGTCGAAACCGTGCGAGGGCTGTTTCCCGAGTGCGACTCCTACGTGGACACCTACGGTCGTCACGGGTTGCTCGGGCGGCGCAGCGTCCTGGCGCACAACGTGCACCCGGTCGACGCCGAGCTCGACGTACTTGCGGCGGCCGGCGCGAGTGTGGCGCACTGCCCATCGTCGAACAGTGCGCTGGGCAGCGGGTTGTTCCCGCTGCGCCGTCACATCGAGCACGGGGTGCGGGTGGCGCTTGGCACCGACGTGGGTGCCGGGACCGGCTTCTCACTGCTGCGTGAGGGCTTACAGTCCTACTTCATGCAGGCCCTGCTCGGGGTCGACGGCCTGCCGCTGACCGCGGCGCACATGCTGTACCTGGCCACCGCGGCCGGCGCAGCCGCGCTGGAAATGGACGGTGTGATCGGAGACCTGTCCGTGGGCAAACAGTTCGACGCGGTGTGGGTGTGCCCGCAACCGGGCAGCACCCTGGACGTCGTTCTCGAGCACGCAGCGGATCCTGGTGACGCTCTGGCCAAGGTGTTCGCCCTGTCCGGGGTCACCGACGTGCGGGGGGTTTGGGTCGGCGGCGATCAGCTCCGAAGCGCTGCCACAGGACCTACCCGTTCAGTTTGGTCCGTAGCCGGCGGTTGACGGGTTCGGGCAGCAGCGCCGAGACATCGCCGCCGAGCGTGGCAACCTCCTTGGCCAGCGACGACGACACGAACGAGTACTTCGGGGTGGTGGCGACGAAGAATGTGTCGACGCCCGCCACATGCTTGTTCATCTGCGCCATCTGCAGCTCGTACTCGAAGTCGGTGCCCGTTCGCAGTCCTTTGACGATGGCCGTCAGCCCCCGCGATTTGACGAAGTCCACCACGAGCCCCTGCCCCGACTCGACTCGCAGGTTCGGGAGGTGCTCGGTCGATTCGACGATCATCGCGATGCGCTCGTCGAGGTCGAACATCCCTTTTTTGTTGGGGTTCACCAGAACTGCGACGACGACCTCATCGAACTGCGCGGCGGCCCGTTCGAAGATGTCGATGTGGCCGAGGGTGACGGGGTCGAAGGATCCTGGGCATACGGCGCCACTCATGAGTCAGCACGCTACGCGAGTTCGGCGAACTCCACGCGGGTGTCCCCGTAGCGACGCTCACGCCACGGCTCCCAGTCCTCAGGCCAGCGCACCGACGGCCCCGACGCCGCCCGTTCGATGACCATGACCGTGCCCGGCCGCACCCAGCCGCCGGCGGCCAACCCGCTGACCAGCGCCTCGACGTCGGCGACAGCGACCTCATAGGGCGGATCGGCGAACACCAGGTCGACCGGACGCGCCGCGGCGCCCGCGACCACGGTGGCCACCGGCGCGCACCGCACGGTCGCCCCGCTCGCGCCGAGCGCGGCGATGTTGTCGGCGATGACGGCGGCAGCCCGCCGATCGGACTCCACGAACAGCGCCGACGCCGCACCACGCGAAATCGCTTCCAGCCCAAGGGCACCCGAGCCCGCATACAGATCGAGCACGGCGACACCATCGAGGTCGAGACGCGCGGTCAGCACGTTGAACAGCGACTCGCGCACACGGTCCGTGGTCGGCCGGGTGCCGCGGGCGGGCACCGCGATACGGCGCCCGCCATAGCTGCCGGAGACGATGCGGGTCAGTCTGATCCTCCGGTCGCTTCGCTCCTACCCGCCGAACCGATCACCACCAGCAGGTCCCCACCTTCCACCTGACCGGTGGGTGCGACGGCCACGCGAGATACGGTGCCGCCCTTGGGTGCGGTGATCGCGGCCTCCATCTTCATGGCCTCGATCGTGGCGATGGTGGCACCGGCCTCGACGGCATCACCGACCTTGACACTGACGGTCACTACACCGGCGAACGGGGCCGCGACATGGTCGGGGTTGGTGCGATCGGCCTTCTCGGCGGCCGGGACGTCGCTGGCGATGCTGCGGTCGCGCACCAGCACCGGACGCAGTTGGCCGTTGAGAATGCACAGGACCGT
Source organism: Mycobacterium sp. 852013-50091_SCH5140682 (assembly GCF_001665685.1). Classification (GTDB taxonomy): domain Bacteria; phylum Actinomycetota; class Actinomycetes; order Mycobacteriales; family Mycobacteriaceae; genus Mycobacterium. The sequence continues at coordinate 28,170 of NZ_LZTB01000018.1, read as the reverse complement.
GCGCATTCCGCGCTCGTCGGCATCGGAGATCGCCTCAAGCCCGATCAGCAGCTGGACACCCTTCTCCAGCTCGACCCGGTGCTCCTCGCCTTGGCGCAACCCGTAGAAGAACTGGTTGGCGCTCAATTGCGAAGTGTCCCCGTACTCTTCGCGGTGCGCCTCGAATTCCTTTGTGGGCCCGGGGAACAGCAAACGGTTCAGGGCGGCCTGGCGTTTCGGGCCGGGCGTGGCCAGCAGCGCCTCGTCCTCAGCCGACAGCGGCTGCTCGGGCTTGGCCGGACCCCGCCCCGCCAAAGCCTTGGTGCGCAACGGTTCCGGCCACCCGCCCGCCGGGTCACCGAGTTCGCCACGCAGGAAACCGATGACACTGTCGGGGATGTCGTAGCGGGCCGGGTCGGCGGCGAATTCGTCGGCCGTCACGCCTGCGCCGACCAGGGCCAGCGCCAGGTCGCCGACGACCTTGCTCGACGGCGTCACCTTGATCAGCCGGCCCAGCACCCGGTCGGCACCGGCGTAGGCGTTCTCGACATCCTCGAACCGGTCGCCCAATCCCAACGCGATGGCCTGCTGCCGCAGATTGCTCAGCTGCCCACCCGGGATCTCGTGGTGATACACCCGCCCGGTCGGGCCCGGCAGTCCGGACTCGAACGGCGCGTACACCTTTCGCAGCGCCTCCCAGTACGGCTCCAGGTCGCACACCGCCCGCAGGGACAGCCCGGTGTCGTACGGGGTGTGCGCGGACGCCGCCACAATCGCCGACAGCGCCGGCTGAGACGTCGTCCCGGCCAGCGGAGCGGCCGCGCCGTCCACGGCCGACGCGCCGGCCTGCCAGGCGGCCAGATACGTCGCCAGCTGTCCGCCCGGGGTGTCATGGGTGTGCACATGCACCGGCAGATCGAACCGGGACCGCAACGCCGACACCAACGCCGCCGCGGCCTGCGGACGCAGCAGCCCGGCCATGTCTTTGATCGCCAGCACGTGGGCGCCGGCAGCGACGATCTCCTCGGCCAGCTTCAGGTAGTAATCCAGGGTGTAGAGCTGCTCCCCCGGGTCACTGAGGTCACCCGTGTAGGACATCGCGACTTCGGCGATGGCCGTTCCGGTTTCGCGTACCGCATCGATCGCCGGCCGCATCGACTCCACGTTGTTGAGTGCGTCGAAGATCCGGAAGATGTCGATCCCGGTTGCCGTCGCCTCTTCGACGAACGCCGAGGTGACGAGCTCCGGATACGGGGTGTAGCCGACCGTGTTACGGCCGCGCAGCAGCATCTGCAGGCAGATGTTCGGCACCGCTTCGCGTAGTGCGGCCAGCCGCTCCCACGGATCTTCCTTCAAGAAGCGAAGCGCCACATCGTAAGTCGCGCCGCCCCAGCACTCGATCGAGAGCAGCTGCGGCATGGACCGAGCCACGTACGGCGCAACCTTGAGCAGACCCGTGCTGCGCAACCGGGTGGCCAGCAGTGACTGGTGCGCGTCGCGGAACGTCGTATCCGTCACGCCCAGCGCCGGGCTGTCGCGCATCCACCGCGCGAACCCCTCGGGTCCCAGCTCGACCAGCCGCTGCTTGGAACCGGCCGGCGGTGCCACCGAGAGGTCCACGGCAGGCAACTTGTCCTGCGGGTACACGGTCGACGGACGCTGGCCGTGCGGTTTGTTGACCGTCACGTCGGCGAGGTAGTTGAGGATCTTGGTGCCGCGGTCGGCCGGGGTGTGCGAGGTCAGCAGCTGGGGTCGCTCATCGATGAACGACGTGTTGATGCGACCCGCCCGGAAATCGGGGTCGTCGAGCACAGCCATGAGGAAGGGAATGTTGGTCGACACACCGCGGATCCGGAACTCCGCCAAGGCACGCCGCGCTCGCACCACCGCCGTCGCGAAATCCCGGCCGCGACAGGTCAGCTTGACCAACATCGAGTCGAAATGGGCGCCGATCTCCGCGCCGGTGTGGGTACCACCGTCCAGCCGGATACCGGCACCACCCGGAGAACGGTAGGCCGTGATCCGCCCGGTGTCGGGGCGGAAACCGTTGGCCGGATCCTCGGTGGTGATCCGGCACTGCAGCGCCGCACCGCGGATCTTCACCGAATCCTGGCTCAACCCAAGGTCTTCCAGCGATTCTCCGGACGCGATGCGCAACTGGGAGGACACCAGGTCCACATCGGTGATCTCCTCGGTCACCGTGTGTTCCACCTGGATGCGCGGATTGCACTCGATGAACACGTGATGCCCACGCTCGTCGAGCAGGAACTCGATGGTGCCCGCGCACGAGTAGTTGATCTGTCGAGCCAGCGCCACCGCGTCGGCACAGATCCGCTCACGCAGCTCGGGATCCAGATTCGGCGCGGGCGCCAGCTCGATCACCTTCTGGTGGCGCCGCTGCACACTGCAGTCGCGTTCGAACAGATGAATCACGTCGCCCTGGGTGTCGGCCAGGATCTGCACCTCGATGTGGCGGGGGTTGATCACCGCCTGCTCCAGGTAGACCATCGGATCGCCGAACGCCGATTCGGCCTCACGGCTGGCCGCCTCGATGGCCTCGGGCAGTGCTGCGGGATCGGTCACCCGGCGCATGCCGCGGCCGCCACCACCGGAGACCGCCTTGACGAACAACGGGAACTGCATCCCGGCGGCCACGGCGACGAGCTCGTCCACCGACGCCGAAGGCTCCGAGGACGCCAGCACCGGCAGACCCGCCGCGCGCGCCGCGGCGATCGCGCGCGCCTTGTTACCGGTGAGCTCCAACACCTCGGCCGACGGGCCGACGAACGTGATACCTGCCTCGACGCACGCCGAGGCCAGCTCGGGGTTCTCCGAGAGGAATCCATATCCCGGGTAGATCGCGTCAGCCCCGGCATGGCGGGCCACCCGGATGATCTCTTCCACAGACAGGTATGCCCGCACCGGATGGCCGGCCTCACCGATCTGATACGACTCGTCGGCCTTGAGGCGGTGCAACGAATTGCGGTCCTCATACGGGTAGACCGCCACGGTCGCGATGTTCATCTCGGTCGCCGCACGGAACGCGCGGATGGCGATCTCGCCACGGTTGGCGACCAGCAGTTTGGAAATCACGCGGGTAACCCTAGCCGCAGCACTGTGACGCGGTGTTACATCGGCTGTGTTACAGCAGCGTCGACCAGTAGTTCCAGAACCTCGCCAAGATCAAAAGGATCAGCGCGGTGAACCACAGCGCCACCAGCGACCATCGCCACTGGTGGACGACCCGCAGCACCGCGTTGCCGTGCAGCGGTTCCAGGGCGATCGAGGAGACCACCACCAGCAGCGGAATGGTGACCGCCCAGACCCCCATGCAGTACGGGCAGAGCGCGCCGATGCGGTAGAGGCTCTGGAAGATCAGCCAATGCACGAACACCGCCCCGAGCAGCGTGCCGACCGCCAGACCCGCCCAGTACCAGCGCGGCAGGCGCACATTCGCGACCGCGAGGACACCGGTGACGATGACGACGGTGAACGCGACGATGCCGATCAACGGGTTGGGGAAGCCGAACGCCGACGCCTGGGGCGTGACCATCACGGAGCCGCACGACAGCACCGGGTTGATGCTGCAGGACGGGACGTACTTGGGGTTGATCAGTATTTCGATCTTCTCGTACGTCAGCGTCAACGCGGCGGCCAAGCCGACCACCCCGGCGATCAGCACCCACACGGCGCTGGCCTTGGCGACCTCGACGCCGGGCTGCTCGACGGACTGCGCGGCTTCTGCCTGCGACTCCGTGGTCACGGTCACGAACCTGGCTTGGCCGGGGCCGGCGACACCGCCGGAGCCGGTTGCTGCGGCGCGGCCGGAGCGTTACCTGCGGGAGCACCCGCGGCGGGGGCAGCCGGAGCGCCGGCGGCGGGGGCCTGCGGCGTGACGGCGCTCAGTCCGGGCACGTCACCCACGATCTCCTTGACCTTGGCGACCATCGCGTCCGGTGTGCTGGGCTGGTAGTCCTCGCCGTTGATGCGGATGGTGGGCGTGGAGTTGATGCCCGCTGCGGCAGCCATTCCCTTGACCATGTCGACGTACGTGCCCTTGGTGATGCAGTCGGGCGCCTTGCCGGCGGCCCCGGCCTGGCGGGCGAGTTCGATGAGCCGGGCGTTGTCCGGGTAGATACCGCCGCCTTCTTGGGGCTGCAACTCCTTGGTGTAGAGCGCTGTGTGGAAGCGACGGAACGCCTCGATGGACTCGTCGGCGACGCAGTAGGCGGCGGCACCGGCGCGCGACGAGTACCCGTCGCCGGACCGGTCGAGGATGGCCACCATGTGGTAGTCGGCGGCCACTGCGCCCGAGTCGATCATCTTGCTGATGGTCGGGCCGAAGGCGCGCTCGAAGTTACCGCAGGCTGGGCACAGGAAGTCCTCGTAGAACGACAGCACCACCTTGGGGTCGCTGGTTCCCTCTTTGGTCACCACGTTGCTCGCCGCCACCCGGACGGCCTTGGCCTCACCGGAAGCCGGCTTCTTGTTGCCGGTCATGACGATGTAGAGCACCAGCGCCGCGGCGAATATCACCACGACAGCGGTCAGGCCGATCTGGATCAGCAGGTTGCGTTTGCGATCCGCTGCCTTCAGGTCGTACTTAGCGGTCTTCTTCGGTTTGGCCACGGCGCCAAGCGTACCGGCGGTTCAGGTGTGGACCTCAAGCGTGGCTGAGATGTGCCCGCAGGGCAGAGATCATCGCGGTGGTCGCGGTGGCGCTGCCGCCACCCAGCGGGAAGAAGTTGCCGAAGCCGTGGATCAGGGAGCGTTCCACGCGAAGATCGACCAACACTCCGGCCTCTTTCAGGCCCGCCGCATACCGGTTGCCCTCGTCGCGCAGCGGATCGAAACCCGCGGTGAACACCAGGGCGGGCGGCAGTCCGGAGAGGTCTTCGGTGAGCAGAGGCGAAACGATCGGATCCTCGGGACTGACGTCGGATCCGCCCAGATAGTGGTCGAAGCACCAGTCGATATCGCGTTTGGTCAGGAAGAACCCGTCGGCGAACAACGTGCGCGAGCGCGTCTGGCTGGAGAAATCCGTGACCGGGTAGAGCAGAAGTTGCAGGTCGGGCAGGGGCAGGCCGTCTACGCGGGCCCGCTGGCTGACGACGGCCGCCAGGTTGCCGCCGGCACTGTCCCCGCCGACGACGATGCGCGTGGCGCCCAGGCCCGGGGCGTGCTGCAATGCCCACTGATACGCCGCATAGGCGTCCTCGGCGGCGGCCGGGGCCTTGTGTTCGGGAGCCAGCCGATAGTCCACCGACAGCACCTGGATTCCGCCGTCACGGCAGATCAGCCGGCACAGGCTGTCGTGCGTGTCCAGGTCGCCGAGCACGAATCCACCGCCGTGAAAGAACACCAGCAGCGCCGATGTCGGAGCTGGGCCCGAACCGTCCGGCACGTAGTGCCGCGCCGGAATCGGTCCGGCCGGCCCCGGAATGGACATCTCGGAGACGTCGGCCCGGATCGGCGGGCTCAACAGGGCTGCCTGTGCCCGCAACTGAGCACGCGACGATGCCACGCCGCCGTCGGGCCGGAAATCGCCGACCAGGCCACCCAGTCCGGCGGCGCGCTGCGCCAACAGCATCATCTGCAGCGTGGAGTCCAAGGTGTTGCCGTCGAGTTCCACCGGGTGGCTGCCGAGCAACAGCCGTTTGCTCCGTTCGGGGATCCGCGGCAACGCGGCGAACGTGAGCTTGGTCGCCCGGTGGAGCAGGACCTGCTTGGCAGTGCCCCGACCTGGCAGACTTTCACTCATGGCAGCTCCCTCTGTGAACCCACGCGTCGCACTCAACGACGGTAATTCCATACCCCAGGTCGGCCTGGGTGTCTGGCAGACCCCTCCGGACGAGACCGAACGCGCGGTCACCGCTGCACTGCAGTCCGGCTACCGCCATATCGATACTGCCGCTGCCTACCAGAACGAGGTCGAGACGGGTAGGGCGCTGGCTTCCGCGGGAGTGCCACGCGATGAGGTGTTCCTGGTCACCAAACTGTGGAACAGCGATCAGGGCTACGACGCCACCCTGGCCGCCTTCGAGGCTAGCCTGGAGCGGCTCGGCGTGGATTACCTGGACCTTTACCTGATCCACTGGCCGGTGCCCGCCAAGAATGCCTACGTCGACACCTTCAAGGCGTTCGCCCATCTGCGGGATCAGGGCCGCATCCGGTCGATCGGCGTCAGCAATTTCGAACCGGAGCACCTGAAGATGCTGATCGACTCCACCGGCATCGTGCCCGCGGTCAACCAGATCGAACTGCACCCGTTGCTGCCGCAGCGCGAGCTCCGTGAGGTTCATGCCCAGCTCGGGATCGCCACCGAGGCGTGGAGCCCGCTGGGCCAAGGCTCGCTGCTAGCCGATCCCGTCATCACCGAGATTGCCACCGCACATGGGAAAACACCGGCCCAGGTGCTTATCCGATGGCATATCCAGCTGGGTAATATCGTCATCCCCAAGTCGGTGAACCCCGAACGGATTGCGAGCAATTTCGACGTGTTTGATTTCGAGCTCAGCGAGCAGGACATCGCGTCCATCGCGTCGCTCGAAAACGGCACCCGGTTGGGCCCCGATCCTCGAACCTTCAATTTCACAGGGTAGGTGACATGACCCCATCGGACGGGTCGGCGATTCCCACTATCACTCTCAATGACGGCAATACGATTCCGGTTGTCGGTCTTGGGGTCGGAGCGCTGTCGGATTCCGAAGCCGAGCAGGCGGTTTCGGCCGCGTTGCAGACGGGCTACCGGTTGATCGACACCGCGGCCGCCTACGACAACGAGGCCGGGGTCGGTCGCGCGATCGCCGCGTCGGGCATCCCGCGCGAGGAGATCTACGTCACCACCAAGCTGGCCACGCCGGACCAGGGCTACCAGTCCTCGCAGAACGCCGCACGCGCCAGCCTCGAACGACTCGGCCTGGACTACGTCGACCTCTACCTCATCCACTGGCCGGCCGGCGACACCAGCAAGTACGTCGACAGCTGGGGCGGCCTGATGAAGATCAAGGAAGACGGCGTCTCCCGCTCGGTCGGTGTCGCGAACTTCAGCCCTGAGGATCTGTCGACCATCATCGGCCTGACCTTCTACACACCCGCGGTGAACCAGATCGAGCTGCACCCGCTGCTCAATCAAAGCGCGTGGCGTGCGGCCAACGCCGAGAACAACGTCGCCACCGAGGCCTACAGCCCGCTCGGCGTCGGCAACCTCCTGGACAACCCCGCCATCACCGCCGTCGCCGAAGCGCACGGTAAAACCGCGGCCCAGGTGCTGATCCGCTGGAACGTCCAGCTCGGCAACATCGTCATCTCCCGGTCGTCCAACCCTGACCGGATCGCCTCCAATCTCGGCGTGTTCGATTTCGAGCTCACCGACGACGAGATGACGACCATCAACGGGCTCGACGACGGCACCCGCTTCCGGCCCGACCCGGCCACCTACACCGGCTAACTCCGGCGAGCTCCAGCTAACTCCGGCGAGACTTTCTCCGGCGAGCAGACACTCAGGTCCACGACACGCCGCGGTTCCGGGACCGCCATGTCTGCTCGCCGTCAGTCGGTGCCCAATGTCGCCAGGTGGACCCGGACCGCTCGGCTGACCCGGTCCTTGTCACCGGTGGCCAGTAGATCGAGCAGGCCACCGCGTACCACGGCCAACGCCAGGGTGCGGCGCGCGATGCCTTCGGCAGTGCTTTTCTCCTGCGGCGCTTGATATTCCGCCAACACTTCGAGCCAGTCCTCGACGGTGTCACGCGCGAAGCCCGCCCACGCGCCCTCGGGTTCCACGAGTGAGCGGGCGTAGGCCTCGGTCCACAGTTTCAGCAGTGGCTGATGCTCGTCGGCGGTGAGCCAACCCCAGATCTGGTCGACGGCTGCGCCGAACCCGACGCGATCGGGGTCGGCGGCGTGGCGTAGCCGATCCATCACTGCCAGCTCGTCGGAGCGTGCCCGGGCCAGCAGCGCGCGTACGAGCCCGTCCTTGCTGCCGAACAAGAACAGCAGCACCCGCGGGCTCGACCCGATTGCCGCCGCCAACGGCCGCAACGACATGTCGGCCAGACCATGGGTGAGCGCGTACTTATAGGCGCTCTCCAGAAGTTCAATCTGGCGGGCGGACGGGGTTGTCGGATCCGAGGCCACGTTGGTAGCCTAACGCCACTGAAACGAGTGTGTCAGTGATTTGTTTCACGATCGGAGGCGCGTCGATGTCGTTGAGTGTCGAGCAATCGCGGGTCGTGGTGCGCCGCGTGGACCGCCCGGGCGATCTCGGTTGGGTGGTGATGGCCCACGGCGAGATCTATCACGAGCAGTTCGGCTGGAACGCCGATTTCGAGGCTCTGGTCGCAGGGATCGTGGCCGACTTTGCCGCAGAACACAATCCGGCAACCGAGGCCGGCTGGATCGCCGAGGTCGACGGTGAACGAGCCGGGTGCATCTTCTGCGTCAAGGGCGATGAGCCCGGGGTTGCGAAGTTACGGATCCTGCTGGTCGCGCCGCCCGCCCGGGGGCTGGGACTGGGTGCTCGCCTGGTCGACGAATGCTTGCGGTTCGCGCGTGACGCAGGCTACCGCCAGGTCACGCTGTGGACCAACGACGTACTGACCTCAGCGCGAAAGATCTACCAGGGGTTCGGGTTTCGACTCATCGATGAAGAACCTCACCACAGCTTCGGGCAGGACCTCAACGGCCAGAACTGGATTCTCGACCTCTAGACCTCGCCGAGTGGCCAGTAGATGCACGCAGATTCGGAAAAACGCGTGCGCAATTGGCCACTCGCCGCTACCCCGTCGGGCAGGTCCCGGCAGCCTCGCGCAGCACTGCCGCCGAGGGCTCATCGACCGGTAGACCGTAACCCCGCAGCACCGCGACGAAGGCCACGGCATACTGACACCAGAACGCGTGGTTGGGCGGCATCCAGTGCGCCGGCTCCTGGTCACCCTTGTCCTGATTCGCCTGCCCTTGTACCGCAAGGAGATTCGCGGGGTCGTTGGCGAACCGCAGTCGCAGATCGTCGGGCCAGGCGCGGGCACCCAGATCCCACGCCAGCGCCAGCGGCACGATGTGGTCGATCTGGACCGAGGCGCCGACCTGGTTGCCGCGAACGAACGCCACCACCGCGTTGGTGTACGGATCGTGCAGTGTGCCGGTAGCCACCGCGGTCGGGCACCGCTTGATGGCGACGAATGTCTTGTCGACGAGATCGCGGTTGAGGATGTCGTTGCGGGTGTCGCAGCCGTTGTGCCCGCCCGGCGCGCTGTTGTCGTCGTCCCAGGCCTCGCCGAAGGCGGCACGGCGATAGTCGTTGCCCCGCACCCGAACCGGAATCTCGGCGATCCCGGCGAGCACGTCGGCGCCCGGCGCGACCGTCGGCGCGTCGGCTTCGGCGACGAATCGACTGGATCGCTGCGCCGACACCGTCACCTGAACCGCGACGATCACGGTCAACGCGACCGCGATGGCCAGCCATGCCAGCCGGTTCATGACTTGTCCAGATACTCGACCCGGTCGGTCTCGACGAACTGGGCTGCCAGCAAGGCCATCCCGGCGTTGTTCGGGTCGGCCTCGTAGAGCGATTCGCAGTATTCCCTGGCGTCGGTGATCACCTCGAGGTGCTCGCGCAGCGACAGGAACCGGAGATTGATGGTCCGCCCGGACTGGTTGAGCCCCAACACATCTCCCTCACGACGCTCGTCGAGGTCGAGATCGGCGAGGGCGAAGCCGTCGAGCGTGCCCGCGACGGCCTTGATGCGCTCCCCCGCCTTGGAGGTCTCGGGCAGCCGGGTGGCCAGCAGGCACAGGCTGGGATGCTGGCCGCGTCCGATGCGGCCGCGCAGCTGGTGCAGCTGGCTGATACCGAATCGGTCGGCGTCCATCACCACCATCACCGTGGCGTTGGGCACATCCACGCCCACCTCGATGACGGTGGTGCACACCAGGACGTCGAGGTCACCGGCGCGGAACGCCGACATGACCGCATCCTTCTCGTCGCCGGACAACCGGCCGTGCATGAGGCCCAGCCGCAGCCCGGCCAGGGGCCCGCGCTGCAGCCCGTCGAACAGCTCGATGACGGTGACCGGCGGCGGCCCGGCCTGCCTGCCCTCCTTGGCACCGTTGGTGTCCTTGTCGGACTCGTCGATGCGTGACGCCACCACGTAGGCCTGACGGCCTGCGGCCACCTCCTCGCGGATCCGCGCCCACGCCCGGTCCAGCCAGGCCGGCTTCTGCGACACGAAGATGGTGTTGCTCGTGATCGGCTGTCGACCGCGTGGCAGTTCCCGCAGCGTCGAGGTCTCCAGGTCGCCGTACACGGTCAGGGCGACGGTGCGCGGGATGGGGGTCGCCGTCATCACCAGCAGGTGCGGGGTCAATCCATCAGGAGCCTTGGCGCGCAAGGCATCTCGCTGCTCAACTCCGAACCGGTGCTGCTCGTCGACCACGACCATGCCGAGGTTCGCGAACTCCACCGCATCCTGCAGCAGCGCGTGGGTGCCGATCACGATGCCTGCCGCACCCGAGGCGACCTCCTCACGCACCTGCCGCTTCTGCGCCGCCGACATCGATCCGGTCAGCAGCGCGACACGCGTGCCGTGCTCGGCTCCGCCGAGCTCGCCCGCCATCGCCAGCGGCCCCAACGCGTCGCGCACCGACCGGGCATGTTGAGCGGCAAGGACTTCCGTCGGCGCCAGCAATGCGCACTGGTAGCCGGCATCGACCATCTGCAGCATAGCCAGCACCGACACGATGGTCTTGCCGGAACCGACCTCACCTTGCAGCATGCGGTTCATCGGGCGGGTCGAGGCGAGTTCCGCCGATACCACGCCGAGCACCTCACGCTGGCCGACCGTGAGGTCGAACGGCAGCGTCCGCAACAACTCGGCGGCCAGCCCATCGTCGGTCGACGGTGCGGGCGGGCCCGACTCGCTCAACTCGCCATGGCGCCGGGCCACCAGCCCCCACTGCAGGCCGATGGCCTCGTCGTAGGTCAACCGTTCGGCGGCCCGATCGCGCTGCGCCGCGTTCTCGGCCAGGTGAACCGCTCGCAACGCCTCGTCTTCGGTCATCAGATTCCGTTGCCGCACAAAAGATGCGGGCAGCGGGTCGGTGACCGGGTCGAGCACGTCGAGCACCTGGCGCACACACGAGTAGATGTCCCAGCTCTGCACCTTGGCGCAGGCCGGGTAGATCGGGAAGAACTCCCGCTCGAACGCCGCGAGCATGTCATCGCCGCTGGCTCCGGACGCGGTCGCGATGGTTTTCAGCGACTTGGTACCGAACTGCTTGCCCAGCGGCGAGTCGAGCACAAGGAACGCCGGATGGTCCAGCTGCAGGGTGTTGCGGAAGTACTTCACCTCACCGGAGAGCATGAGCCTGGTGTCGACCGGAAGCTTGTCGACCATCCACCCCGCGTTGAAAAACGTTGCGGTGACGGCAGGGCGGTGCTTTCCGAGCGTGACGCGCAGCCACTTGCGGGTCTTCTGCCGACCGGTCTTCTTGTCGAAGACCGGCTTCATCGTCCCTTCCTTGGTCTCGGTGATCACCTCGATGAAGGTGACGTGTTCACCCTCTTCCAGATCGAGCGCCTCGCCCTCACCGCGGACCGTCATGCCGTCGCTGTATTTGCGGGGATAGTGCCGCAACAGATCGTTGACGGTGCGGATACCGAAGTGCTCCTCCAACGGCTTGGCCGACTTGGCCCCGATCACGAGGTCCAGCCGGTCGGAAAGGACGGCCACTACTCGACTCCGATCAGCAGGGCATCACCCCGGTGGCCCGTGTGATACGTCACCAATTCGGCGCCGAGGTGTTCGCGGTGCACGTGTTCTTGCAGCGCCTCGCCCACCTCGGGGGGCACACCGTCACCCGTCAGCACCGTGATCAACTCGCCTCCGGCAAGCAGGAGCAGATCGATGAGACCGGCCGCCGCGGTGGTGATGTCGGGTCCGACGATGAGCACCTCGTCGCCGGCGATGCCGAGGCCGTCGCCCGGCTTACACGTACCTGCCCACGTCAGGGCCTCCTCGGTGGCCACGCGGACCGACCCGTGCCGGGCGCCTGCGGCCGCCCGGGCCATGGTGTAGCCGTCGTCGACGGCCTGCCGATCGCCGTCGTGCACAGCCAGCGCCGCCAGCCCTTGCACCATCGAGCCGGTTGGCACCGGCACCACGTCGATACCCCAGCCGATGGCGGCCGTGCAGCCCGCGACAAGTTCCTCGGCGGCCACATACCCGTTGGGCAGCACCATCACCTGCGCGGCTCCGGCGTCGACGAGCGCACGCAAGAGTTGCTTGGCGCTGATCGCCTCCCCCTCCCGGGGCCGTAGCACGGCCGCACCCTCCCCGGCGAACAGTTCGGCTCCGCCGTCGCCGTCGACAACGGCCAGCACCGCCCGCGGCTTGGCCCAACCGCCCGCGGGGCGGGTGTCGGGGCCCCCGAGCAACGCGGTGATCTGGATCCGGCTCGGCGTGCCCACCGCCAAACCCGCCTCGACGGCGGCACCGGCATCGTCGACGTGCACGTGGACCGAGAACTCATTGCTGCCGGAAGTGGCGATGGTCACCGACTCGCCCAGCTGGTCCAGCGCTGCCCGCAATCCTTCGACAGCGTCGGCATCGCATCCGCTGAGCAGATACATCACCTCGAACTGCGGCGGAGCCGAGGTGCCTGCGGCAGGCAGGGGCGGCTCCGCCGACGGCTGGTACGCCGGCCGCCGTGCCGCATGTCCGGCGATCGTGGATGCCATCGCATCCAGCAGCACCAGCAGACCGCGACCACCGGAATCGACCACGCCGGCTTCGGCGAGCACGTCGAGCTGATGCGGTGTCTGGTCCAGCGCCGCCGCAGCGGCGTCCGCGGCCGCCACAGTGACCGCGCCCAGTTCGGCACCGCCGGCGGCGCAGTGCTCGGCAGCACCGGCAGCGGCCTGCAGAACCGAGACGATCGTGCCGGGCACCGGCTCACCCATCGACGCGACGACGAGCGCGACGGCATGCCGCAGGGCCGCACCGAACAGCACACCGTCGATGTCGTACAGATCACCGTCGCGCTGCGCCGCGGCCGATGCGACCACCTCGGCGACGGCCAGCAGGATCTGCGACAGGATCACCCCGGAGTTACCGCGCGCGCCCTGTAGCGCGCCCGCGGCCAGTGCGGCTGCTACCTGTGCGACGTCGCCGGCCGGTTGGGCGTCCACCTGCGCCCACGCCGAACGCATCGTGAACAGCATGTTGGTGCCGGTGTCGGCGTCGGGCACCGGGAAGACGTTGAGCCGGTTGATCTCGTCGGTGTGCGCGATGAGGTCACCGACGGCAGTGTGCGCCCACGCGCGCAGAGCGGAGGCATCGAGCCGTCCAGCAGCCACCCGAACCCCCTCCAGATCCCGAGCCGTTCGCCTGAGAACACACGCCGTGCGGCATGGCCGCCGTGCGCGTCAGCCTAGCCAGTGCCTGCGACAATGCTGATCAGACCATCGGGTCCTGTGCATAACCTGACACGCGGTTCACCGGCGATTTTGGCGATACCCTGGCCTCTCGGTATCCTGGTCAGGTTGTCGGGTCGAGCCGCGTAGTTTTGCGGCGACCAAACCCAGACCCCCAAGAACTGATTTCAAGGAGTTGTTGATATGGCTGCCGTGTGCGATATCTGCGGGAAGGCGCCGGGCTTCGGCAAGTCGGTGTCGCATTCGCATCGGCGGACCAACCGACGCTGGGACCCGAACATTCAGTCGGTCCGTGCCGTGGCACGTCCGGGCGGTAACAAGCAGCGCGTGAACGCCTGCACCTCCTGCATCAAGGCCGGCAAGGTCTCGCGCGGCTGAGCGCTTGCGCGAAGCCGAAACTTGCACGGCTGACTGCCTGCGCGTAAACGACGACCAACACAGCTGACCGCTCGCGCGAAAGCGCGGGCGGTCGCGCGTTCGGTCGTCGTTTAACAGTCGGCTCGGCAGGGTACCTCCTGCCATCATGAGCCCTCTTCGCTTGTCCGGTCGGTTCGTGTACGGATGCGCCTGCATGCTAGCCACCGCTTCGGCGTTGTCGGCATGCGGGAGCAATAACTCCGGCGACCAGCCGACCACTGGAACCACCACGTCGACGACCACGAGCACCACGCCGAGTCCTGTCGTGACGCCGACGGAGCAGACCACGGTGTCACCGGCGCCTACGGCGCCTCCTGAGGAGACCACCGGTGGTGGCGGCTACGGAACTGTCATGGTCCCACCGCCGCCGGGGATCCCGTCACCTCCGGCCATCCCGGCAATCCCGTCGCCACCCGCCATTCCGGCACCCCCGGCAATCCCGTCGCCGCCGGGCGTGCCGATGCCGTGAGCTGCTGCACCGTCAGGGCAGCTGCCAGTCGATGGGCTCGGCACCCTTCTGCTGCAGCAGTTCGTTGACTCTGCTGAACGGCCTTGACCCGAAGAATCCCCGCGATGCCGACAACGGTGACGGGTGCGGGGACTCGATGATCGCGCAATCGCCCTCCGCCAGCATCGGTTTCAGCGTCGACGCATCACGCCCCCACAGCACCGCGACCATCGGCTGATCCCGCGCCACCAAAGCCCGGATCGCGCATTCGGTGACCGCCTCCCACCCCTTGCCGCGGTGCGAGGCCGGCGTGCCCGGCCGCACGGTCAGTACCCGGTTGAGCAGCATCACACCACGCTGGGCCCACGGAGTGAGGTCACCGGTGCTGGGCTGCGGAAAGCCGAGATCTTCGGTGTACTCGGTGAAAATGTTGGACAGACTGCGCGGCAAGGGCCGCACATCGGGAGCGACCGAGAAACTCAGACCCACCGCGTGCCCGGGCGTCGGGTAGGGATCCTGCCCGACGATCAGCACCCGCACCTGATCGAACGGAAAGCTGAAGGCGCGCAAGACATTCTGCCCGGCAGGCAGATACCGTCTCCCCGCGCTGAGTTCTTCGCGCAGGAACTCCCCCATCTGCGCGACCTGAGCCTCCACGGGCTCCAGCGCCCGGGCCCAACCGTCTTCGACAAGCTCGCTCATCGGTCGTGCTTTTGTCGGATTGCTCCTCGCGTCGGTCACCATCAAATCGCTCCTCGCGTGCGCATCACGAAAAGCCAACCTAGCGTGAGCCCGTCAATCGAACGACTGCCATCCCGGGTTTCCCGCCCACGCGTCGCCGTCGAGCAGCACCGCGGCCGGACCGTCGAGTACCCGGCCGATCACCCGCCAGCCCTCCGGCGGCGAGCCGCGGAAGGTCGCAACCAGGGCGTGGTCCTCGCCACCGCCCAGCACCCACTCCAACGGGTCGGCACCGGTTGCCGTGGCAGCGGCCGCGACCGCGGCCCTGTCGCTCTCGAGCGCCGCGGCAGAGAGGTCGATCACGACTCCGGACGCCGAGGCGATATGGCCCAGATCGGCGAGTAACCCGTCGGACACGTCGGTCATCGCGGTGGCGCCCGCACGTGCCGCGGCCGCACCCTGGCCGTAGGGTGGTTCGGGCACCAGATGTCGACGCCGCAACTCCGGATAATCGTGGATTTCGTTGTGCCACAGCGCATATCCGGCTGCCGACCGCCCGAGATCGCCGACCACGGCAACGGTGTCACCGGGCCGGGCGGTGCTGCGCAGTACCGGGGCCCGGCCTTCGAGATCACCGAGAACCGTGACTGACACCACCCACTGCGGGGCCCGCACCAGATCGCCGCCGACGATTCCGGCGCCGAGCCGCCGCGCCTCGTCCCACAGCCCGTCGGCGAGTTCGACCGCTGCGGCGCTGGGAGTGTCGGCGGGCGCGCCGAACGCGACCACGAATGCCGTGGCCCGCCCGCCCATGGCTTCGATATCGGCGGCGTTCTGCGCGATGGCCTTGCGGCCGATGTCGTGCGGTGTCGACCAGTCCAGTCGGAAGTGCCGGTCCTGCACCAACATGTCGACCGATATGGCGGTGCGGCCGTCATCGGCGCGCACCAGCGCGGCGTCGTCACCGGGACCGAGTGTCACCGCCGCGGGCTGTACCCGCCCTGCCACGAGGCGGTCGATGACGGCGAACTCACCGACGCCGGCCAGAGTGTCCGGGTCGTGCCCGCTGGATTTTGCGCCGGCCATAGCCCCCTCCTACCGGTCGCGGCCGTGCTCTGAACACTGGGCGGACCTACGGTAGTTTGTTTGTCTGCGGCGAGTGAGTCTATGCAGCGACACGGAGGAGACAGCAGGTGGTGGAGGCTTACATGCTGATCCAGACCGAGGTGGGCCGCGCCGAGGTCGTCGCCAAGGCGCTGGCGGTCCTTCCCGGTGTGCAATCGGCCGAGTATGTCACCGGCCCCTACGACGTGGTCCTGCGCGTCGGCGCGGATACGCTCGCGGCCCTGCAGTCCGACGTGGTCCCGAGTGTGCAGCAGGTGACCGGGATCACCCGGACGCTCACCTGCCCGATCGCCAACGGAGCTCAGCCATAGAGTTGGCTGCGTGACCGACCCGCAGACCACCGACGGCCCACCTCGCGCACTGCTCATAGCGGCGATTGTGGTGGCGGTGTCGGTGTTGATCACCGTGCTGGGGATCGCGGCGGCGCGCCAGCAGTCCCCGGACCACCCACCGGTGGCGATCTCCTCGGTTCCGGCCCCACAGGCGCAAAGTCCCGAATGCGGAGCCCTGCTCAACGGTCTGCCAGAGCAGCTGGGCGATTTCCTGCGCGCGCCCACTGTCGAGCCCACCCCGGCGGGTACCGCCGCGTGGCAGGGCGAATCCGGCACCGAACCGGTCATCCTGCGCTGCGGCCTGGAACGCCCTGGCGATTTCGTCGTGGGCACGCCCCTGCAGCTGGTCGACGACGTGCAGTGGTTCCGCGTGGGAGATGAGGGGGCGGCGCCTGGGGCAGCGCCTGCGGGCACGCCCGACCAGGCTCGGAGCACCTGGTACGCCGTCGACCGGCCCGTCTACGTCGCACTGACGTTGCCCGCAGGTTCTGGGCCGACACCGATTCAGCTGATCTCGGCGCAGATCACCCGCACCATGCCGGCCCGCCCGCCGGATCCGGGGCCGGCGCGCTGAACTTCAAGGGGCGTTGACTCAGCGCAGGCCGGTGCCGCGGGCGAGTGCCGTGTCGACCATGGCCGCGAGCAGCGTCGGATAGTCGACGCCGCTGGCAGCCCACATGCGGGGGAACATCGAGATCGTGGTGAACCCGGGCATGGTGTTGATCTCATTGATCACCGGACCGTCGTCGGTGAGGAAGAAGTCGACACGCGCCAGGCCCTGGCCGTCGAGCGCGGTGAATGCCCGTACCGCGAGACTACGGATCGCCTCCGCGGTGTCGTCCTCGATCTTGGCGGGCACGTCCAGTTCGGCGGCATCGACGAGATACTTGGTGGCGAAGTCGTAGAAGCCGTCCTCGCGCCCCTTCACGCCGGCCACGCGGATCTCCCCCACTGTGCTGGCTTCGACTGAGCCATCAGGGAATTCGAGCACACCGCATTCCAGTTCGCGGCCCGGGATCGCGGCTTCGACGATGACCTTCGGGTCATGGCGGCGGGCCAGCTCGATGGCGGCGGGCAGCTCGTCCCATGCCGTCACGCGACTCACCCCGATCGAGGATCCACCGCGGGAGGGCTTGACGAACACCGGCAGCCCGAGCCGCTCGCGCTGCTCGAGATCCACGGTGGCGTCCTTGGGCCGCAGCACGACATGGTCGCCGATCGGCAGGCCCTCGGCTGCCAGCAGCTTCTTGGTGAATTCCTTGTCCATGCCGGCGGCACTGGAGAACACACCCGAGCCGACATACGGCACCCCGGCCAGCTCGAGCAGGCCCTGGATGGTGCCGTCCTCGCCGTAAGGCCCGTGCAGCACGGGGAACACGACGTCGACCGACGCGAGCACCTGTCCTGGCCCGGAGCCCAACGAGAGCAGCTGACCGCTACGCCGCGGGTCTGCGGGCAGCGCCAGGGCGGTGCCGGAGGTGTCGGTGACGCCGGGCAGCTGACCGTCGGTGATGGCCAGGGTCTCCGGCCTGCCGTCGGTGAGCATCCAGGAGCCCTCGGGCGTAATTCCGACGGCGACCACCTCGAAACGTTCTGGGTCGAGGTTGCGCAGAATACTGCCCGCCGACACGCAGGAAATCGCATGTTCGGAGCTGCGTCCGCCGTACACGACGGCGACGCGGATCCGGGATCCGGGCTGATTGCGGACAGTCACAACCTAGAGAGGCTACCGCCCTGGGCGGACCTCAACCTTCAGCGCGTCCTGACCTGCGGTTTCTAACTCAGCGCCGCACTGACGTCGGCGATCAGATCGTCGGTGTCCTCGATGCCTGCCGATATCCGGGCGAACCCGGCCGGGACCGGATCGCCCCAGCGGGCACGTCGGTCGACCGAAGTGTGGATCCCGCCGAAGCTGGTCGAGGCGATGAGCAGGGCACTGCGCTCGACCAGCGCATGCACCGCCGCGGCGTCGGCCAGTTCGATCGACACCAAACCCCCGAACCGCTGCATCTGTGCGGCAGCCAGATCGTGCGAGGGGTCTTCGGGCAGGCCCGGGTAGCGCACCGATCGCACGGCCGGGTGATTGCGCAGCATCACCGCGAGCGCTTGCGCGTTCTGGCACTGTCGCTCGAAGCGCAGTCCGGCGCTGCCAAGGCTGCGCAGGACGAGCCAGGCCTCGAACGCTCCCAGAATCGGCCCGGCCAGGAGCCGGTCGCGTTCCACCGCGGACATCAGCTCGGGCTGGCTTCCCGCGACGTAGCCGGCGATGAGATCGCTGTGGCCCGACAGCGATTTGGTGGCGCTGGCCACGACCAGATCCGCGCCGAGCGACAACGGTTGCTGGCCCAGCGGGGTCGCGGTGGTGTTGTCGACGACGAGTGTGGCGCCGCGGCCCCGGCAGGTCAGCGCCAGGCGATGCAGGTCGACGACGTCCAGCGCGGGATTGGCCGGTGTTTCGGCCAGCACAACGTCTGCGTTGGACGCGGCTTGGCAGATCTCGCCCGCACCGGCTTCGATGACGGTAACTCCCTGCGGGGCAAGGTATTCCGATGCGTACCGGCGAACCTGGTAGTAGCCGTCGGCGGGTACGACCAGCGTCGAGCCCGGCTTGGTCAGGACGCGGAGCACCGATGTAATGGCCGCCATGCCGGATCCGAAAGTCAGCGCGGCGGAAGCGCCTTCGAGTTCGGCCAGCGCGGTTTCCAGCTGCCGCCACGACGGGTTGGAACTGCGCCCGTAGCTGTCCAGCGGCTCGGTCTCGTCGGGCGACAGGTGATAGGTCGACGCGGGAACGGGCATCGGCGCCACCGGTACGCCCGGAACCGATTCGGACCCAACGGCTTTGACGGTGCGGGTGGAATCGCCGTACGTGCCTTCGATCATCTCTACTCCGGTTTGGTGCTGCGTCCCAGCAGGTGTGCGACGGCCTCGTGTACCGACAATCCCTTGTGACATACCCGGTGGACGGCTTCGGTCAGCGGCATCTCGACGTCGTAACTGGACGCGAGGGCCAACACCGATTCACATGACGACACTCCTTCGGCGACGTGTCCACCCGCCGCGAGCAGTGCCGACTCCATGGTGCCACCTTTGCCCAGCCGTTCGCCGAACGTGCGGTTGCGGGAGCGCGGTGACGTGCAGGTCGCGACGAGATCGCCGACTCCCGCCAACCCGGACAACGTTGCGGGCTTGGCGCCCAGCGCGATGCCCAGGCGCAGGATCTCGGCCAGTCCGCGGGTGATGATCGCGGCGACGGTGTTCTCCCCCAGTCCGACCCCGACCGCCATACCGCACGCGAGGGCGATCACGTTTTTACAGGCACCGCCGATTTCGGCGCCCACGACGTCGGAATTGGTGTATGGCCTGAAGTATCCGGTGGCCATCGCCCGCTGCAAGGCGACTGCGCGCCCGGAATCGCTGCAGGCGATCACCGTGGCGGCCGGCTGCATGGCGGCGATCTCACTGGCCAGGTTCGGCCCGGTGACGACACCGATCCGGGACGGGTCGACGCCGGTGACCTGGACGATGACCTGACTCATCCGCATCAGCGAATCCAGCTCGATGCCCTTGGCCAGGCTCACGAGCGTGACGTCGTCACCGATCAGGTGCTTCCAGCCCTCGAGGTTGGCCCGCAGCTGTTGGGCGGGCACCGCAAGGAACACCGTGCACGCGCCGGTCAGCGCCTCGGCCGGGTCGCTGGTCGCGCGTATCGCCTGCGGCAGCACGACATCGCCGAGGTACTCGCTGTTGCGGTGCTCGGTGTTGATCTCGTCGGCGACTTCCGGACGTCGCGTCCACATCGTCACCGGGTTACCCGCGTCCGCCAGGACCTTCGCAATCGCCGTGCCCCACCCGCCGGCGCCCATTACCGCAGCCTCCACCACGGCATCACCCTAGCCGCTGCGCGCAGGTACGCGGCGGCAGCGGCCCGGCTGGCAGGATGGCTGCCATGAGCGGTACCCGTCCCGCCGGCACGACGCCGGACGCCGAGGTCGCGCTGGTGATCGCCGTCAAGCGCCTCACGGCGGCCAAGACCCGTCTGGCTCCGATCTTTTCCGCGCCCACCCGGGAAGCGGTCGTGCTGGCCATGCTGGTCGACACCATCACCGCCGCCTCGGCGGTCGCCGCGGTCACCGTCGTCACGCCCGACGAGGACGCCGCCGACGCCGCCCTGCAACTGGGCGCCCGGGTGATCTCCGACCCGACGCCTGCCGGGCACCGCAATCCGCTGAACAACGCGATCACCGCCGCGGAGCTGGAACTGCGCGGATCCACCCCGAACATCGTTGTGCTGCAAGGCGATTTACCCGCGCTGCAACCGCAGGAGCTGGCGGGCGCGCTCGCCGCGGCGCAGGCCCACCCGCGTAGTTTCGTCGGTGACCGGCACGGCACGGGAACCGCCGCGCTGTTCGCTTTCGGGGTGCCCCTGCAACCGCAGTTCGGCGCCGATTCCGCTGCGCGCCACCGGCACTCCGGCGCGATCGAACTCACCGGGCCATGGCCGGGGCTGCGTTGCGATATCGACACACCTGACGATCTGTCTGCTGCCCGCCGGTTGGGCGTGGGACCGGCCACGACGAAAACCCTCGCGCGACATCACCAGCGCGGGTAGCCGTACGGCTGGCGGATAGGGAATGATCGGACGGGTGAGCGAAGCCACCGAAGCCGAGCCGACCGTTCGGGCCGACGACACCGATCGCGGCGACACCTCGAACGGGTCGGAGCCGTCAGCCGGTGCCGATGCGACACCTGGGGCGCCGCCGGCGGCCACGTCTCCCGCCGTCGACAGCGCGCTGCCCGAGGACCGCTATCTCAACCGGGAACTGAGCTGGCTGGACTTCAACGCTCGCGTGCTCGCGCTGGCGGCCGATCAATCGCTGCCCCTGTTGGAACGCTTGAAGTTCCTCGCCATCTTCTCGTCGAATCTCGATGAGTTCTACATGGTCCGGGTCGCCGGTCTGAAACGCCGTGACGAGATGGGGTTGTCGGTGCGCTCGGCCGACGGGTTGTCCCCCCGCGAGCAACTCCGCCGGATCAACGAGCGCACCCAGCAGATCGCCAGCCGGCACGCCGCGGTCTTCCTCAACTCGGTACGCCCACAGCTCGCCGAAGAAGGCGTCGTCATCGTCACGTGGGCCGAACTCAGCCCCGCCGAACGCGACAAGCTCTCCACCTACTTCCACGAGCAAGTGTTTCCGGTGCTGACGCCGCTCGCGGTCGACCCCGCACATCCCTTCCCGTTCGTCAGTGGGCTGAGCCTCAACCTGGCGATCACCGTCCGCCATCCCGACGACGGCGGCCAGCACTTCGCCCGAATCAAGGTGCCCGACAACGTCGACCGCTTCGTGCAACTGCCCCCACCGGCCGACGGGTCGCAGGTCCTGCGATTCCTGCCGATGGAAGCGCTTATCGCCGCGTTTCTGCCGGTGTTGTTCCCCGGCCTGGAAGTCGTGGAACACCATGCCTTCCGGATCACCCGCAACGCGGACTTCGAGGTCGAAGAGGACCGCGACGAGGATCTGCTGCAGGCACTGGAACGCGAACTTGCCCGCCGCCGCTTCGGCAAGCCGGTCCGTCTCGAAGTCGCCGACGACATGACCGACAACATGCTGGAGTTGTTGTTGCGCGAACTCGACGTCGACCCCGGCGACGTGATCCAGGTGCCGGGGCTGCTCGACCTGTCGTCGGTGTGGCAGATCTACGGTGTCGACCGCCCCGACCTCAAAGACCCGCCGTTCGTGCCCGCGACGCCACCGGCTTTCGGCGAGCGGGAGACGCCCAAGAGCATCTTCTCGACGCTGCGCGACGGCGATGTCCTGGTGCATCATCCGTACGACTCGTTCTCAACGACCGTGCAGCGCTTCATCGAACAAGCCGCCGCCGATCCGAATGTGCTGGCTATCAAGCAGACGCTTTACCGCACGTCGGGCGACTCCCCGATCGTCAACGCACTCATCGACGCGGCCGAGGCAGGCAAGCAGGTCGTCGCGTTGGTGGAGATCAAGGCCCGGTTCGACGAGCAGGCCAACATCAAGTGGGCGCGCGCACTGGAACAGGCGGGCGTGCACGTGGTCTACGGCCTCATCGGACTCAAGACGCACTGCAAGACCTGCCTGGTGGTGCGCCGCGAAGGCTCGACCATTCGCCGCTACTGCCATATCGGGACGGGTAACTACAACCCGAAAACCGCTCGCCTGTATGAGGATGTGGGCCTGTTGACGGCCGACCCCGATATCGGCGCCGATCTGACGGATCTGTTCAATTCCCTGACCGGCTACTCGCGCAAGGATTCCTACCGCAACCTGCTGGTGGCTCCGCGCGGCGTGCGCAAGGGCATCGTCGAGCGGATCGACCGGGAGATCGCTGCCCACCTGGACGGTGCGCCTTCCGGAATTCGTATGAAGGCCAATGCATTGGTCGATGAGCAGGTGATCGACGCGTTGTACCGGGCGTCGCAGGCAGGCGTTCCCGTCGACATCGTGGTGCGCGGCATCTGCGCGCTGCGGCCGGGGGGTGCCGGCTATTCCGAGAACGTCACGGTGCGGTCGATCCTCGGCCGCTTCCTGGAACACTCGCGGATTATTCATTTCCGCGCCATCGACGAGTTCTGGATCGGTAGCGCCGACATGATGCATCGTAATCTCGACCGGCGTGTCGAGGTCATGGCTCAGGTGAAGGACCCGCGACTCACCGCGCAACTGAACGATGTTTTCGAATCCGCCATGGACCCCGCCACCCGGTGCTGGGAACTGCAGCACGACGGCCATTGGACCGCGCTGCCGCAGGAAGGCCAGACGGTACGCGACCACCAGGTGTCGCTGATGGAACGTCACCGACAGCGCTGATCGGGTCGGGGTACGGGCCAGCAGCGGCACCGGAGAATGACCTGCAGGAGTTGAGGTGTCGAACAACAACACGACCGCCGAGAAAAAGGTCGTGCCCGCTGCCGGTGCGGTGCTCTGGCGGCGCAGCGGCGATCTGACCGCCGACAGGGCAGCTGTCGAGGTCGCTCTCATCCACCGGCCGCGCTACGACGATTGGTCGCTGCCCAAAGGCAAAGTGGACCCCGGCGAAACCGAACCGGTGACCGCGGTGCGCGAGATCCACGAAGAGACCGGCTACACCGCTGTGCTCGGCCGCAGGCTCGGCTCGGTCTCGTACCCGATCCCCCCGGGTACCAAGCGGGTCTGGTACTGGGTGGCCCAGGCGACCGGCGGAGACTTCGCCCCCAACGCCGAAGTGGACAAGTTGATCTGGCTCCCGGTCGAAGCGGCGATGAACCAGCTGCACTACCCCTACGACCGAAAAGTGTTGCAGCGCTTCGCCAAATACCCACCTGACACCAAGACGGTGTTGATCGTGCGACACGCGACGGCGGGGAGTCGGTCGCGCTACAACGGCGACGACCGGGCTCGTCCGTTGGACAAACACGGCCGGGCTCAGGCGGAGTCGTTGGTCGGCCAGCTGCTGTCGTTCGACGCCAGCACGCTCTACGCCGCCGACCGAGTGCGGTGCCACCAGACCATCGAGCCGCTCGCTCAGGAGCTCGAGGTGGACATCCACAACGAGCCCGCGCTGACCGAAGAGGCCTACGCCAGCGACCATAAGGCGACCCGCAACCGGGTCCTCGAGATCGCCACGCGCGCCGGCACCCCGGTGATCTGCACGCAGGGCAAGGTGATTCCCGATCTCATCGCCCGGTGGTGCGAACGGGACAACGTCCGTCCGGAGACGACGGGCAACCGCAAGGGCAGCACCTGGGTGATGTCCCTTGTCGACGGGCGGCTGGTGGCCGCCGACCACATCTGCAGTCCCCTGCCCACCAAGAAGTAACGGCCTCACACAGAAAGGCACGCCGTGAGCGCATAGCGGCTCACGGCGTGCCTGACAGGGAATCTACTTGCGGCCCTTCCTGGCCGGGGCCTTGGTCGCGGCCTTCTTGGCGGGAGCCTTGGTCGCGGCCTTCTTGGCCGGAGCCTTGGCAGCGGCCTTCTTGGCCGGAGCCTTGGCGGCAGCCTTCTTGGCCGGAGCCTTGGTCGCGGCCTTCTTGGCCGGGGCCTTGGTCGCGGCCTTCTTGGCGGGAGCCTTCTTCGCCGGAGCCTTGGTGGCAGCGGCCTTGGCCGGGGCCTTCTTGGCGACGGCGGCCCGCTTGGCGGGGGCCTTCTTGGCTGCGGTGCGCTTGGCGGGGCCGGCGGTCACGCCACGCTTGACCGCGGGGCCGTCCGCCGGGAGACGCTGTGCGCCAGAGACAACCGCCTTGAACTGCGCTCCGGGACGGAACGCCGGCACCGAGGTGGGCTTGACCTTCACGGTCTCGCCCGTGCGCGGGTTGCGCGCCACACGGGCTGCGCGGCGGCGCTGCTCGAAAACGCCGAAGCCGGTGATCGTGACGCTCTCGCCCTTGTGCACCGCGCGCACGATGGTGTCGACAACGTTCTCCACCGCGGCGGTAGCCTGCCGACGATCGGTGCCCAGTTTGGTTGTGAGTACGTCGATGAGCTCCGCTTTGTTCATCCAAAACCTCCGAAACCAGTGGTCCACTTTGAACCGACTAGTGGACACGGTAAACCCTGTGACCACTGATTTCCAAGAGCCACGCGCAATTTCGGGGGTAGCTAGCGAACATTCCGGCAATCCGCTTGCCCCCCTTGGACTCCTGTCGGGTGGGTGCAGAACCGGTTTGGTGGGCGGCGAATTCGGGTCGCCGAGGCCCCTGATCAGCCCTGCAGGGTGCGTGGCTTCCAGGACGGTCGGCCCTGCTCATAGGCCTCGATCGCGGAGAGTTTCCGCAGCGTAAGGCCTATATCGTCGAGTCCTTCGAGCAGTCGCCAGGCGGTGTAATCGTCAATCCTGAACGGCACCACGACCGTTCCCGCGGAGATATTTCGATCTTGAAGATTCACAGTGATTTCCAAGCCCGGGTGCTGCTCGATGAGCTTCCAGAGCAGCTCGACATCATCCTGAGAAACTTCTGCCGCCAATAGCCCGGCTTTGCCCGCATTGCCCCGGAATATGTCCGCGAAGCGGGAGGAGATAACCACCCGGAAGCCGTAGTCCATCAGCGCCCAGACGGCGTGCTCGCGTGACGATCCGGTGCCGAAATCGGGCCCGGCCACCAATACCGAGCCTTTGTCGAATGGTGCGAGATTCAAAATGAATGACGGATCGGAACGCCAGGCGGCGAACAACCCGTCCTCGAAACCCGTTCGGGTTACCCGCTTCAGGTAGACCGCCGGAATGATCTGATCGGTGTCGACATTGGACCGCCGCAGCGGAACGCCGATGCCGGTGTGGGTCTTGAAGGCTTCCATCGTCTTCTCCTCTAGCGGGTGGTGGCGGCGGGCAGGTCGGCGGGCGAGGCCAACGTGCCGCGGACGGCAGTGGCGGCGGCGACGGCAGGCGACACCAGGTGCGTGCGACCGCCCTTGCCTTGGCGGCCCTCGAAATTGCGGTTGGACGTCGAGGCGCAGCGCTGCCCCGGCGAGAGCTGATCGGGGTTCATGCCGAGACACATCGAGCAGCCGGCCTGGCGCCACTCGGCTCCGGCGGCGATGAATACCTGGTCCAGCCCTTCAGATTCGGCCTGGGCGCGGACCCGCATCGAGCCGGGCACCACCAGCATCCGCACACCCTCGGCGACCTTGCGGTCGCGCAGGACGTCGGCCACCACCCTCAGGTCCTCGATGCGGCCGTTGGTGCACGAGCCGACGAACACCGTGTCCACGGCGATATCCCGCATCGCCGTACCGGGGCGAAGATCCATATAGGCCAAAGCCTTTTCCGCGGCCTGACGCTCGCCGTCGTCGCCGATCAGCTCCGGATCCGGCACTGCCGCCGACAGCGGCACGCCCTGGCCGGGGTTGGTGCCCCAGGTCACGAACGGGCTCAACGACGCGGCGTCCAGGTAGATCTCGGTGTCGAACTCGGCGCCCTCGTCGGTGCGCAGTTGGCTCCAGGCCGCCACCGCGGCGTCCCAGTCCGCACCCTTCGGGGCGTGCGGGCGGCCCTTGAGGAACTCGAACGTCGTCTCGTCGGGCGCGACCATCCCGGCCCTGGCCCCCGCCTCGATGCTCATGTTGCAGATCGTCATCCGGCCTTCCATCGACAGGGATTCGATGGCGCTGCCCCGGTATTCGATGACGTGACCCTGGCCGCCGCCGGTGCCGATCTTGGCGATGACCGCCAGGATGATGTCCTTGGCACTCACGCCGGGCGGCAGCACGCCGTCCACGTTGACCGCCATGGTCTTGAACGGCTTGAGCGGCAAGGTCTGCGTGGCCAGCACGTGTTCCACCTCAGAGGTGCCGATGCCCATCGCGATCGCACCGAACGCGCCGTGGGTGGAGGTGTGGCTGTCGCCGCACACGACCGTCATACCGGGCTGGGTGAGACCCAGCTGGGGCCCGATGATGTGCACGATGCCCTGCTCGGCGTCGCCCATCGGGTGCAGCCGGATGCCGAATTCCTCACAGTTGCGCCGCAATGTCTCGACCTGGGTGCGCGAAACCGGGTCGGCGATCGGCTTGTCGATGTCGACCGTCGGGACGTTGTGATCTTCAGTGGCGATGGTCAGATCCGGCCGCCGCACCGGACGCCCGGCCATCCGGAGCCCGTCGAAAGCCTGCGGACTGGTGACCTCGTGCACGAGGTGCAGGTCGATGTAGATCAGATCGGGCTCTCCCTCCTGGGAGGCCACAACGTGGTCGGCCCACACCTTTTCGGCCATGGTGCGCGGCTGTGCAGACGTCGGTGTCGATTGGTCCATCGCTACTACTCGATTCGTTCAGGGCACTGCTGGGCTGCAGTCAACGGGCTGGGAGCTACAGTCGCCATCTCACGTAGCTATCTCAGTATGCGAGACGTTAGTATCTCTCTGTGAGAAATGATAGCGGCATCGGCGTGCTCGACAAAGCGGTGGGTGTGCTGCACACGGTGGCCGAGTCTCCGTGTGGGCTGGCCGAACTGTGCGAGCGGACCGGGCTCCCCCGCGCGACCGCGCACCGACTGGCGGCCGGCCTGGAAACCCACCGGATGCTGGCACGCGACGGCGACGGTCGCTGGCGCCTGGGCCCCGCCTTGACCGAATTGGCCTCCCACGTCAACGATCCGCTCCTGGCGGCCGGCGCGGCCGTACTGCCCCGGCTCCGCGAAATCACCGGCGAGAGCGTCCAGCTGTACCGCAGGGAGGGCCTGTCCCGGGTGTGTGTGGTGGCCCTGGAGCCTCCGGCGGGCCTGCGTGACACCGTGCCGGTCGGCACGCAGCTCCCGATGACGGCCGGCTCGGGCGCCAAGGTGCTGCTGGCCTACGCCGACGCCGCGACGCAACAAGCAGTGCTGCCGACGGCCAAATTCACCGACCGCACACTGGCCGAGGTTCGCAAGCGCGGATGGGCGCAGAGCGCGGCCGAACGGGAGGCGGGCGTGGCGAGTGTGTCGGCACCGGTCCGCGACGGGCGGGGCAACGTGATCGCGGCGGTGTCGGTGTCGGGACCGATCGACCGCATGGGCCGTCGCCCCGGAGCACGCTGGGCGGCCGATCTTCTCGCCGCCGCAGACGCCCTGACCCGGCGGCTGTGAGACACCTCTCATCGCGCGGAACCGGGGTGTCGAACCGGCGGCCCGGCGGCGGATTCGCGCGAGAGTGACGTTCGCCACTACACCGCCTGGCGGGGCTGATTGTCCGCGCAAGCAAAAGGCGCCCGGTCCACACGGACCTGTCTCTTATACACATCTGACGCTGCCGACGATCGCAT
>NZ_LZTB01000017.1 GCF_001665685.1 Mycobacterium sp. 852013-50091_SCH5140682 | reverse complement strand
GAGGACGAGACCGCGCATGAGGTGTCGCGCTACCAGTTGGCCACCATGACCGATTACGTCGCCAAATACCGCTGAGTTTTCCTCGGCGAGCAGTCACGGCGGTACCGCAAACGCGGCGTGTCGCGTACCGCAGCGTCTGCTCGCCAGGAGAACTCGCCAGGAGAACTCGCCAGGAGAACTCGCGGGAGGACGTCAGTTCCAGATGCGCACGCGCTGAGCGGGATCCAGGTACAGCTCGTCGGTGTCGGCCACCTCGAACGCCTCGTAGAACGAGTCGATGTTGCGGATCACACCGTTGCAGCGGAACTCCGGCGGTGAATGCGGATCGACCGCCAACCGCCGGATGGCTTCGGCGTCACGGGATTTGGTGCGCCACACCTGGGCCCACCCGAAGTACACCCGTTGCACGCCGGTCAGCCCGTCGATCACCGGTGGTTCCTCGCCCTTGAGGGAGAGCTCGTAGGCCAGCAGCGCGATGGACAGCCCGCCGAGGTCGCCGATGTTCTCGCCGACGGTGAAGGCGCCGTTCACGTGATGGCTCGCGTCCAGTGCGCGCGGCGTGAACTTCTCGTACTGCTCGATCAAAGCCTTTGTGCGGAGCCCGAATTCGGCACGGTCGGCATCGGTCCACCAATCCACCAGATT
The DNA here is from genome assembly GCF_001665685.1 of Mycobacterium sp. 852013-50091_SCH5140682. Classification (GTDB taxonomy): domain Bacteria; phylum Actinomycetota; class Actinomycetes; order Mycobacteriales; family Mycobacteriaceae; genus Mycobacterium. The sequence continues at coordinate 86,596 of NZ_LZTB01000017.1, read as the reverse complement.
GCCGTCACCGTCGTACTTGGCGCCCTGATCGTCGAAGCCGTGGCCGATCTCATGGCCGATGACCGCCCCGATACCGCCGTAGTTGGCGGCGTCATCGGCGTCGGCGTCGAAGAACGGCGGCTGCAGAATGGCTGCGGGAAAAACGATTTCATTCATGCCCGGGTTGTAGTACGCGTTGACCGTCTGCGGCGTCATGAACCATTCGTCGCGGTCCACCGGCCCGCCCAGCTTGGCCAGCTCCCGGTCGGAATTGATGAGGTTGCCCCGCCGATAGTTGCCGTACAGATCGTCGCGCACGATCACCAGCTCGGAATAGTCCCGCCAGCGCGCCGGATAGCCGATCTTCGGGGTGAACTTGTCGAGCTTGTCCAGCGCCTTGGCCCTGGTCTCCGGCGTCATCCAGTCCAGGTTGGTGATGCTGACCCGGTAAGCCTCACGCAGATTGGCCACCAGCTCATCCATCCGGGCCTTGGCCTCCGGCGGAAAGTGCCGCTGCACATAGAGCTTGCCCAGGGAGTCGCCCATCAGGCTCTCGACCACCGACACAGCGCGCTTCCACCGGTCGCGGATCTGCTCGGTGCCGCTGAGCGTGCGGCCGTAGAACGAGAAATCCTCGGCCACCAGATCGTCGGTCAGCAGGCCTGCGCGGCCGTGGATCACACGCCAACGGGCCCACGCCTTCCAGTCCTCGATGTCCTCGCTCGACCACAGCGCCGCGAAGGCCGTCAGGTAGTCGGGTTGACGGACCACGAGTTCGGCCACCGCTTCCGGCGTCGTTCCCAGGCCACGCACCCAGACCGACCAGTCGAACCCGGGGGAGTCGGCGGGCAGGTCGGCGAACGTCCGCAAGTTGTAGGTGAGATCAGCGTCGCGACGCTTCACCACATCCCAGTGCGCGGCGGCCAGCTTGGTCTCCAGCGCCACGATGCGGGCGGCCGTCTCGGTTTGGTCCCCGCCGTACACGAGGCTGAACATCCGCGCGATGTGCCCCGGGTACGCCGCGAGGATCTCGGCGTGCTGCTCGTCGCGGTAGTAGGACTCGTCGGGCAGCCCGATTCCGGACTGGCTGATGTGCAGCAGGTAGCGGGTCGAATCCTTGGAGTCGGTGTCGATGTAGACGCCGGCACCGCCGCCGACGCCTGTGCGCTGCAGCGCACCCAGCACGCCGGCCAGCTCGTCGGGGGTGGTGGCCGCGTCGATGGTGGCCAGCTCGTCGAGCAGGGGAGCCAGCCCGCGCTCGGCGATGGTCTGCTCGTCCATGAAGCTCGCGTACAGATCGCCGATGCGTTGCTCGTCGGTGCCGTTCGCGGCCCCCGACTGGGCGGCCTCGGTGATCAGATCGCGGATCTGCTCCTCGGCCCGGTCATAGAGGGACCGGAACGCACCGTCGGTGGCCCGGTCGGCGGGGATGTCGTATTCGGTCAGCCAGCGGCCGTTGACGTGGCCGAACAGATCGTCCTGGGGGCGGGCCTGCGCGTCGACATGGCTCAGGTCGATACCGGACTTGATAGCTTCTACCGTCACCCCGACATTCTTCCAGACGCCTCGGCGGTGCTCTGGGCCTCGGAAGGCACCGGTAGCCTCACGCGCATGCCCGAAGCCCCTGCCAAGGACGACACCGACGACAGCGCGGACAACGCCGGCGGCCAGTTCACCGGCTACGGCATCGCGTCGGCGGTACTGGGGGTGATCGCGGTCGCCGCCATCGTGCTGGCCGCCCTGATCTGGACCGGACACCGCAGCGAGACCGGCGAGCGGGCCTACCAGACGCGCGTGCTGCAAACCGCCGCCGACTGGACCAACATCCTGATCAACCTCAACAAGGACACCGTCGAATCGGGGCTGCAGAAGCTGCACGAGGGCACCGTGGGCCAGCTCAACACCGATTTCGACGCCACCGTCCAGCCCTTCCGGGACCTGGTCAAGCGGCTGCAGGCGAACTCGACCGGACAGATCGACTCGGTGTCCATCGAATCGATCTACCACCCGCCGCCGGGTCCGAACGGGGCGCCGCAGCAGCCGCCCCAGCCTGAGCTGACCGGTCTGGTGTCGCGCATCGATCACGTGCTGGTGGTGGCCACCTCGGTGAGCCAGAACGCCGGCTCCGACAAGCCGCAGACCGTGCGGTGGGCGCTGCGCCTGGACGTCTCCGACGTCGACGGGCAGCTGATGATCTCGCGGCTGGAGCCGATCCGATGAGGAACCGGTTGAGAGTCCTGGCCTTCGACATCGTCGCGCCTCTGGCGGCGATCCTGGCGCTGGTGTTCATCGGTCTGGCGCTGGCCTGGCCGCTGTGGTGGGTGTCGGTGTGTTCGGTGCTGTGCCTGTTGATCGTGCAGGGCGTGATCGTCAACGTGGTGCTGGCGCGTCGCGACGGCGTGACCGTCGGCACCGACGACGACGGGCCGGGGCTACGGCTGGCCGTCGTGGGGGTGGCGACGGTTGCTCTGGTGGCCGCGGTGCTCGTCGGCTATCTGCGCTGGACGAAGCCCGACAACACGTTCAACAGCGACCGCGGCCAGGTGGTGCGCATCGCCAGCAGTGTCGCGGAGGCCACCGCCACGTTCGCGCCGCAGAGCCCGACCGCGTCGATCGACCGGGCCACGGCCATGATGACGCCCGAGCGTGCCGACGCGTTCAAGAAGGAATTCTCGGGCGTCGCCAAGGATTTGACGAGCAAGAACGTCTCGGCGAGCGCGAGCACCATCTCCGCGGGCGTCGAGGCGCTCGGGCCCGCCGCGGCCAGCGTCGCGGTGGTGCTGCGCGGCACCCAGAGCGTGCCGGGCAAGCCCGCCGACAACGCCGTGCTGGCCCTGCGCGTCACGCTGACGAAGTCCGACGGCCGCTGGGTCGTCGACAACGTGGTGCCGCTGCACTCGCGGTAAAGGCGGCGCTCAGCGAGGGCGACGCGAATCGATCACCCCGGTGTTGAACCCGGCCAGGTGCAGACCACCGGCGAACCGGGCGTGCTCGATCTTCAGGCAGCGATCCTGCACGACCTGTAGCCCGGCGGCCTCGCCGTCGCGGGCGACCTGGTCGTGGCGCAGGCCCAGTTGCAGCCACAGCGTCTTCGCGCCGACGGCGACGGTCTCGTCGAGCACGTGCGGCAGGTCATCGTGGCGGCGGAAGACGTCGACCAGGTCGGGGACGGCGGGCAGATCGGCGAGAGTGGGATAGACCTTCGTGCCGTCGATCTCGCTGATGGTCGGGTTCACGAGATAGAGCTCGTAGTCGCTGGTCGATCTCAGGTAGGTCCAGACGAAGTAGCTGGCGCGCGACGGGTTGGCCGAGGCCCCGACGATGGCCACCGTCCGGGTCTCGCGCAGGATGCGCTGGCGGGTCAGAGCGTCGGTCATCGGTCCCCCAGGGCTTGGTCCAGATCCCAGATGATGTCGTCGACATCCTCGATGCCCACGCTGATGCGCACCAGCTCGGGGCCGACGCCTGCGGCGTGCAGTTGATCGTCGGTGAGCTGGCGGTGGGTGGTGCTGGCCGGATGGATCACCAGCGTGCGCACGTCCCCGATGTTGGCCAGGTGGCTGGCCAGCTGCACGGAGTTGATGAACTTCTCGCCCGCGGCCCGCCCGCCGGCGACCCCGAACGCGAACACCGCGCCGGGCCCGTCGGGCAGGTAACGCGCCGCCCGCTCGTGATGCGGGTGCGACGGCAGCCCCGCCCAGCGCACGTAGCTCACGCGCGGATCGGCCTGCAGCCACTGCGCCACGGACCGGGCATTGGCGAGATGGGCGGCCATCCGCTGCGGCAGCGTCTGCACGCCCTGCAACAACTGGAACGCCGACTGCGGGGCCAGGGCGGCACCCAGATCACGCAGTTGCTCGCTGCGCAGCTTGGTCAAGAAACCGTACTCGCCGAAGTTGCCCCACCAGCTCAGCCCGCCGTAAGACGCGACCGGTTCGGTCAAGGCCGGGAATTTGCCTGAACCCCAATCGAATCGACCGGAGTCGACCACCACACCGCCCAGCGTCGTGCCGTGCCCGCCGAGGAACTTGGTCGCCGAGTGCACCACGATGTCGGCGCCGTGCTCGATGGGCCGACACAACGCCGGGGTGGCGACCGTGGCGTCGACGACGAGTGGCAGCCCGGCAGCGTGGGCCACTTCGGCGAGCCCGGCCAGGTCGGCGATCTCGCCGGATGGATTGGCGATCACCTCGGCGTAGACCAGCCGGGTGCGGTCGGTGATGGCCGCGGCATAGTCGGCCGGATCGGTGCCCGCAACGAACGTGGTGTCCACGCCGAAGCGGCGCAGCGAGACGTCGAGCTGCGTGACGGTGCCGCCGTAGAGGCTTGCGGCCGACACGATGTGATCGCCCGCCCCGGCAAGGGCGGCGAACACCGCGAACTGTGCCGAGAGGCCGCTCGCGGTGGCCACCGCGCCGAGGCCGCCCTCGAGGCTGGCGATGCACTCCTCGAACGCCGCGACCGTCGGGTTGGCGATCCTGCTGTAGACGTTGCCGTACTTCTGCAACGCGAACAGGTTTGCCGCATCGTCGGTGTCGGTGAACACGAAGCTGGCGTTGGCGTAGATCGGTGTCACCCGCGCGCCGGTGGCCGCATCCGGACGTTGTCCGGCGTGGATGGCGCGCGTGGCCAAACCGAAAATCCGGTCAGTCACGGCTGCGCAGCGTACGGCGGCGCGGGAGGGACGGCCAGAGTTGCGATCTCGGTGGCGTTATTGTCCTGCGCGCTGGGCGGCGAGCTTGGCGAACCGGTCGGACAACCGCTGCATCCGCAGCAGCAGCGAGGCGGGCGGGCTGACCGTGCCCTCCAGGTAATTGGCGAAGTCTTCGTTGGAAACCCCGGCGCGGGAGGCGAATTCCTGCGGAGCCAGCCCCGATCGGCGCAGCAGCCCCTGGATACCGCGAGCCACGTCGGCGCGCTCGCTGGCCTCCAGATGTTCGCGGGTGCGCACCAGCACCTCGGACAGGGCCTTGGACACCCCGTACGGCCGTGCGGTCTCCAGAACTTCCTCGACCTGACGTGCGGTGCGGCCGTAGGGGTCTCGCTTGACTGCGGCCACGATCCGTTGCCACACCGCCATGTCGTCGGTCTCGAGCGCGGCCCGGATCGCTGCGGTGGGCCAGTACTCGACCGGCCGGTCGTCGAACGGCGGTTTGCGCGGGGGCAGAGGGGAGCGAGAATGCCCGCGCGGGGGGACGTTCTCGCGGTGTGGATCGCGAGTGTCCCGTGCCTCCGGGGCCAACGTCACTTCGCCTCCTCCAGCATCGCTACAGCCACCGACAGGCAGCGTTGCCTGACTTTCTCCCAGTCATTTGCAGCCTCTGGTCCAGACATTCTGACATCGTGTTCGTCGGACGGTTGCGGATCGGCCAAGCGGCGTACCAACTGGGTCGCCACCCACCGACTTCTGGGTTGTTGACCACAGTAATACCGGTCCATGCCCGACAACACCAGAGCCGCTGTCTGGGTTTCCATCGACTCGACCAGGTCAGCAAACTCGGCGTAGTCCTTGGTGGTGTTGCGGCACATGATCAGGTAGCACTTCAACCGCAGTGTTTCCGCGCCCGTCGGGATCTGCAGCCGGTCGCCCGTGGGCAGCTGCACGTTGGTGGTCTCCATCGGTCCGCGCCGCTCCACCATCGCGCGTTTGGCGTCGGCCTCGGTCTCCAGCGCGTCGACGGCGACCGAAAGCCGGCCCCGCCACATCGTCACCGGATGCACCGCACACGGTTTGGCCCGGCCGGGGCGCTGCTCGGCCAGCCGGGTGGTGAATTCGCGGCAGCCGCTGAACGCCAACGGATCGGCGACCGTAATGGTCTGCGGGGCAAGGCTTTTCATGCGAGCTGCGGAGCGGACCATCATGCGCAGGTCGGCTCCGGTCGGACCCGTCGCCGCGATGTTGTCGGGGATGATGACCAGATCGGTCACCTCGACCTTCGGCAGCGGCTTCTCGAAATCCACCTCGGGCAGGATGCGGTCGAGCCAGCGTGGCAGCCACCAGTTCCACTCGTCGAACATCGCCATGAGCGCGGGCACCAGCACCAGCCGGACCACCGTGGCGTCGACCGCGATGGCCACCGCGCAGGCCACCCCGAGCTGGGCGACGAGCGGCATGCCGGCAAACGCGAAACCGATGAAGACCGCGATCATGATCAACGCCGCGCTGGTGATGGTGCGGGCGCTGGTGCTCACACCGTAGGCGACGGCGTCACGCGTGTTGTTGGTCTGCAGGAACCGTTCGCGGATCCGGGTCAGCAGGAAGATCTCGTAGTCCATCGACAGGCCGAACGTCATGGCGAGCACCAGCGGCGGGATGGTGCTGTCGAGCGAGCTGAGCTTCTCGAAGCCGAGCCCTTGGAACCAACCCCACTGGAAGACCACCACCAGGCTGCCGTAGGCGGCGGCCACCGACAGCACGGTCATCAGCACGCCCTTGAGGGCCAGGAACAGCGACCGGATCGACACCAGCAGCATCACGAACGCGATCAGCGCGACGAACACGAACACCCAGGGCTGCGTCGCCGAGACCCGGTCGTCGAAGTCCTTGATCAGCGCGGTCGGACCGCCGACGTCGACTCGGACGTTCGGGCCTGCCGCGGCGGGCAGCCTGTCGCGCATCCAGTCGATGGCCTTGCGGGCCGCCAGGTCCTCGGGGTCCACCGACAGCACCGCCGAGAGCAGCGCGCTGTTGCCGTTGCCGTTGTCGGAGAACACCGGGGGTTGCACCATGATCACGCTGGGCGCCTGGGCCATCTGCTGGCGCACGGCGTCGACCGCCGATTTGTCGGCGGCCTTGCCGTCGGGCACTGTCACCAGCACCCGGATCGGGCCGAGCGCACCCGGACCCAGGGCGTCGGCGGCCGCGTTGACCCCGCCGCGGATCTCGTGCGTCGGCTCGAACTGACGCTGCATGCTGTTGCCGAGCACCATCGAGAAGGCCGGCGCTGCCAGCGTCAGCAACAGGATCACGGCCGCCAGCGCCGACGCCCACGGACGCAGCATCACCGCGCCGGTCCAGCGGGTCCAGAACTTGGACTGGCTCGCCTCGACCCGGCGCGACCAGTGCAGATAGGACGAACGTTTGGCGGCCGCGTGGCCGAAGGTCGCCAGCACCGCGGGCGTCAGCGTCGTCGACGTGAGCACCGCGACCGCGACCGCGAGGATCGCGCCGGTGGCCATCGACACCAGCACCGGCGTGTTGATCAGGTAGATGCCCGTCATCGAGGCGATCACGGTGAGGCCCGACAGCACGACGGCCAGGCCGGACGTCGCCATCGCGGCGTCGACAGCCTCGGTGGGATCGCGGCCCGCCCGCAGTTCCTCGCGGAAGCGCATCAGGATGAACAGCGAATAGTCGATGGCCAGCGCGATACCGAACATCGACACCGTCGACGTCACGAACACGCTCATGGTCGTGAACATCGACAGCAGATAGACCAGGCCCATGGTCACCACGACCGTGCAGATGCCCAGCACCAGCGGCAGCGCCGCGGCGGCCAGCGAGCCGAACACCGCCAGCAGCACGATCAGCACGATCGGCAGATTCCACTTCTCGGCTGCGGTGATGTCGTGCTTGGTGGCCTGGGTGGCGGCGGCGCCGAGCGCGCCCTGCCCGATGACGTAGAACTTGACCTTGCCGTTGGCGCTCTCGCCGGGCTGGTCGCCGTGGATGCCGACCTTCTGGCGCAACTGCTTTGCCACGTCGACCGCACCGGTGTTGTTGAAGTCCAGTTGCAGGGTCAGCACGTAGGGCCGGTCGGGCTGCGGTGCGGGCTGCTGCGGATTGGGCACGATCTTGACGCTGGGGACCTGCTTGGCGATCTGCTCAAGCCGCGCCACCGCGGCGTTCATGTCGTCGAACGACGCGTCGGCACGCGGTGCGGCGACCAGTGCCAGTGGGGAGGCGCCCTGATCGGGGAAATGGTCTTCGAGCTGGCGCTGCACGTACAGCGACTGCGAACCCTCGACTTCGAACCCGCCGCCGGTCAGATTGGACGACTGGTTCATCGCGAGGTAGATGGAGGGCACCAGCAGCAGCAACCAGGTGGCGAACACCGCCCAGCGGAATCTGCGCAGATTGCTGCTCAAGCGCATCATGAACTGCTGGATGCGAGGTCCCCTCTTTCTCCCCCGGCGTTGCGTACGGAAGCGTACCTCGCGCTGAGGTAGGCTCACCCGCCCGTCGGCCGCCATGAGACCGCACCGTGATGTGGGCTGGATTACCGCCCACCCGGCTAACGCTATTCGCTGACATCGCGACATAGATGGCAAGATGGCCCCCGGCTGTGCATGCGTCGGGGGCTTCGCATGCCGCTGATCGTGAGGAGCCTGTCCATGAAGCCGATATCTGCTGGACTGCGCCGCGGCCTTGCGGGCGCGTTTGCGGTGTCCGCGGCGGGCGGCGTGGCCGCCACCCTGTTCCTGGGGCCGACCGCAACCGCCGGAACCGATCCGTGCGCGGCCAGCGAGGTCGCCAAGACCGTCGGCGGCGTCGCCACCAACATGGGCTCCTACCTCGACGCCCATCCGCAGACCAACCAGGCGCTGACCACAATCAGCCAGCAGCAGGCAGGCCCGCAGACCCTCGGCGCGGTCAAGGCCTACTTCGACGCCAACCCGCAGGTCGCCAAGGACATGCAGCAGCTGCAGTCGCCTCTGGTCAGCCTCGGTACCCGCTGCCGGTTGCCGGTCAGCTTGCCGCAGATGATGGGCCTGCTGCAGGGTGCGCAGCAGAGCGCGCCCGCGGGTGTGCCGTCGGCCCTGTCGTCGACCGCCTCGGCGGTGAGCACCGGCCCGCTGCCCGGGCCCGCGGCCACCCCCGGATTCAACCCGGGAGCCTTGCCCGGCGTGACCACCGCGACGGGCACCACCACCCGCTAGCGCGTCGAACCGGAGTTCGTCAGGCCGAGAAGGCACTTCATTGGGCGCAAGGCGGGAAACTCGCAGCGGATTCTGCTTAGCTTGCACTGCCGGTACCCGCCCGGGGTTGCGGCGTCCCATCCGATGAAGGAGCTTGACCATGTTGCTCTCGGCCCTGAACGCGCGGCGCGTCGTAGCCGGCGTGGCCGGCGCCGGCGCGGTTGCCGGCGCGATGCTGTTCGGTGCGATCCCGTCGGCCATGGCCGACGACCCGCCCAACTGCACTGCGGCTGACCTCGCCGGAGTGGCCTCGGGTGTGTCCGCCTCGACGTCCGCCTACCTGTTCACCCACCCGGACGTGAACGCGTTCTTCACCGGCCTCAAGGGCCTGCCCCGGGATCAGGTGCGCACCAAGGTGCACGACTACCTCGAGCAGAACCCGCAGACCAAGGCCGACCTCACCGGGATCCGCCAGCCCCTGGTCGATCTGAAGAATCGGTGCGGCGGCACGCCGCCTCAGACCCCGTAACCTGGTGCGGGTGGGAACATCCCCCGCGAACGGCGAAGGTCCCATCGTGCCTGAAGGCGCGAATCGCACAGTCCTGATGGTCGACGACGACCCGGACGTACGTACCTCGGTGGCCCGCGGCCTGCGGCACTCCGGGTTCGACGTTCGGGTCGCGGCCAGCGGTAAGGAAGCGCTGCGATTGCTGTCCAGCGAGTCGCACGATGCCCTGGTGCTCGACGTTCAGATGCCTGAACTCGACGGTGTCGCGGTGGTGACGGCGCTGCGCGCGCTGGGCAACGACATCCCGATCTGCGTGCTGTCCGCGCGCGATACCGTCAACGACCGCATCGCGGGCCTTGAGGCCGGCGCCGACGACTATCTGACCAAGCCGTTCGACCTGGGCGAACTCGTGGCGCGGTTGAACGCGCTGCTGCGCCGGTCCAGCCACACCGACCGGCAGTCGGACAGCATGACCGTAGGGCCGCTGACCATCGACACCGCACGGCGGCTGGTGTTCGTCGGCGGTGAGCGGGTCGAGCTGACCAAACGGGAATTCGATCTGCTCGCCGTGCTGGCCGAGAACGCCGGTGTGGTGTTGTCCCGGCAGCGGCTGCTGGAACTGGTGTGGGGCTACGACTTCGACGTCGACACCAACGTCGCCGACGTGTTCGTCTCCTATCTGCGCCGCAAGCTCGAACGCGACGACATGCCGCGGGTGATCCACACCGTGCGCGGCATCGGTTACGTGTTGCGGGACGAGTCGTGAGGGCCTGGCGCTAGGTGCGGCTGTTCAGCCTGTTCCGGTCGACGTCGCTGCGTACCAGGGTGGCCATCGCGGCCGCGGTGGCGGCTTCCGCGGTGGTCGCCGTGTTCACGATCCTCACCTCGGTGGTGCTGGCCAACAACGACGCTGCGCAGCTGGACCGCAGGCTCGACTCCATCATCGACGCCAGCTTCAACCCCGATCAGTTCCAGGATCCGCGGCGCGGCGTGCTGACCACCGGCCGGGCCAAGACCACCGGCGAGCTGGTGTTCCAGCGCGGGCCGCAGTTGCCCGCCCTGCCGCCGGGGACCGCGACGGTGGAGGTCAACGGCGCCGAATACCGGGTCCGCACCATCGAGCTGGACCAGGACGGCGGCCTGCTGATGTCCATCGGCATCCGCGCCGACAGCATCCTGCTCAGCGCCAACCGGATCCCGGTCTACATCGTGGTCGGTGTCGTCACGGTGCTGATCGCCGGTGGGCTGGGTTGGCTGCTGGCCGGGCCTGCCGTGCGTCCGCTGCGCAAACTGACCGAACACACCAGCAAGCTGGGCCGCGACACCGCGACCATGCCCGAGGTCCGCGGTGTCCGGGAGGCCGAAGACCTGTCCGAGGCGATGGCAGGCATGCTGACCCGGCTGGCCGCCGCGCAGCAGGCCACCACCAACTCCCTGCAGGCGGCCCAGGATTTCGCCGCCAACGCCGCGCATGAGCTGCGCACCCCGCTCACCGCGATGCGGGCCGACCTGGACACCTTGCGCATCCACGATCTGCCCGAGGATGAACGCGACGAGGTGGTGGCCGACCTGTCCCGGGCACAGCGCCGGGTGGAGGCCATCATCACCGCGCTCGGTCAGCTCGCCTCCGGTCAGCTCGCCCAGCAGGAGGACCGCGAACTGATCGACGTCACCGAGATGCTCTACCGGGTGGCGCGGGAGAACATGCGCGGCGGATCGGTCGAGGTCGAGGTGCGCGCCGACAGCAACGTCGGGTCAGTGCTGGGCTGGCCGGCCGGGCTGCGGCTCGCGGTGGACAACCTGGTGCGCAACGCCGTCACGCACGGCGAGGCCACCCGCATCGTGCTGGCCGCGCACCGCCGTCAACCGGTGCTGACCATTGTGGTCGACGACAACGGCCGCGGCCTGCCCGCCGAGGAGCACGAGACCGTGCTCGGCAGGTTCCGCCGGGGCAGCACCGCGGGTGCGGGCGGTTCCGGTCTCGGGCTGGCTCTGGTGGTGCAGCAGGCCGAGCTGCACGGCGGGTCGATCCGGCTGTCGGACAGTCCGCTGGGTGGCCTACGGGCGACCCTGACGGTGTCCACGTCGCGTGAGCCGGTGGCGGACGCCGATCAGCTGGACTGAACGCGGTTGCGACGGCGCAACCCGGCCAGGGCGGCGCGCCAGCCGAGCAGCAGCACCGCGGTCACCACTGACGCGACCACGATGAAACTGCCTGCCACTCCGGCCGAGGTGAGCTTGCGCAGCAGCATGCCGACCACGACAGTGCTGATCCAGACCGCAATACCGGTGGGCGCCAACGACGTCGGACGCTGCCAGCCGCGCGACACCAGCCAGCCCGCGAGGGTGCCCACCAGAAAAGGCCACGCGGTCTCGGCGACCCCGGCCAGCGTGATGCCCTCGGCGTGGCTGCGCCGGCCGATGGTGCAGAAGACCACTACGGCAACAAGATCCGCGAGCAGAGCAAGCGCGCTAGCCCGTCGCATACGTCATCACATCCAATACCAGTGGGCTGACCTCGGATTGGTCGCGGATGGCGAACCCGGGCTGCAACGCGGCCGGCTTGCCGTCGAGCAGCGGATCGAGTGAATCCTGCGACACCAGCCGAGAGTCCAGCCGGAACGACTTGAACACGAATGGTAACCCGTTGGATCCCAACGGATCAGGCCCGTCCATCACATGGAAGTGCAGGTGTGGCGCATCGGAATTGCCCGAGTTGCCCAGCGCTGCGATGACCTGCCCGGCCTTGAGCTCATCGCCCGGTTTGACCTTCAGGCTGTCCGGCTTGAGATGGGCGTAGAACGCGTAGTTGCCGTCGCCGATGTCCTGCACGATGTGGTTGCCGCCGTACTGCTGCAGCGTCAGCCCCTTCGGGGTCACCCCCGGCACCTGTTCGGGCTGCCCGTCGAGCACCGCGACCACCTTGCCGTCGGCCACCGCGTGGATGTCGGCGCCGAAGTACGGGTAGCTCTCCACCTTGGCCTTGTCGCCGGTGAAGATGCGGTGCTGCGCGTCGAGCTGGACGTAGTCGATCGCGAATCGTTCAGCAGCCCAAAGCTTTCCGTTGATCGGGTTGATGGCCATCCGGTGCGCGGTCATATCACAGCAACTGTTGACGTCTGCCCAGTCGTCGCCGGCCAGCGGCGGGGTGATCGACACCGGTTTGCGGGTCTGCACCGAGGCAGGCGCGACGGTCTCGGTGAGTTCGGCGGGTATCAGCGGCGGCATCGGCTTGCTCACCGACACGCTGACGGCATGGTCGATGTGACTGGGCAGGTGCGCTGGGTCGTCGGCGATGACGTCGAGCCACACATACGCACTCTGGCCCGGTCCGAGCACATTGGTGCCGGTGGTCGGGAACGCGACCAACCGGGTCCAGTACTTCAAGTTGTCGCCGGAGAGCGTCAACAGTTTGCGGTCACCGTCCAGCGCGCTGACCGAGGTCAACGTGACGTCGGCGGGCATGGTGTTGGTCAGCATGAGCTCGTAGGCCAGGTGCGTGCGTCCGTCGGTCATCGGCACGGGCACCGGATCGGCGATCACCGAACCGATCACCGGGGTGGCGGCCGCGGGCGGGGTGGTCGACGTGGTCGTGGTGGCCTGCGGCACCTGCGCCGACGAACATGCGGTCAGTGCGGCGGCCAGCGCACCGACCAGTGCGAAGGCCACGGCGGAGTAACGCATGAGCGCTCCTAGCGGTCGGATTCCGGGTTGGCGGGTTCCTGCCCGGCCGATGTGGGGTCGGTGCACGCGGTCGGCGGCGCGTCGGCGTCCGGATCGATGTCCTTCTCTGTGCGGAACATGAAGAAGAACACCACCCAGCCGATCGCGGAGATGAAGAGCCAGCTCACCAGCCGGTAGATCAGCATCGCGGAGATCGCCGAGGCCAGCGTCATCCCGCTGGACACCAGACCGGGCACCAGCACCGCCTCGACCACCAGCAGGCCGCCCGGCATCAGCGGGATCGAGCCGACGGCGCGAGCCGCCGCGTAGGCGACCACCACACCGGCCAGGGACGGGCGCCCACCGGCGGCGTAACAGGCGAACGCCAGGCACGCGACGTCGGCGATCCAGTTGAACAGCGACCAACTGAACGCGACGCTGAGATCACGTCGTCCCAGGCTGACCGATTCCAGCTGGCACAGGATCTCGCGCCATTTCCCGATCCCGGTGTCACTGGGCTTGCCGCGCAGTGAGTTCACCCAGGTCAGCACCTTGACGCCGATGCCCTCGATCAGCTCGGGGCGAGTCGCCACCGCCTGGGCCAGCAGGATGATCGCAAGGAAGCCGCCGAGCGAAAAGATAAGGGACAGTGGGTTTTTGCTCGCGCCGAGCATGAACGCACCACCGAGGCCCAGCAGTGCCAGGCCCACCACCTGCAGCACACCCGACATCACCAGCTGCCACGACGCGACCAGCGGCGAAGCGCCCCAGATGCGTTGCTGGCGGTAGACGAAGGTGGCCGAGAGCACGGGCCCGCCCGGCATCGTGGTCGACAGCGCATTACCGGCGTAGAACGCCGCCTCGGACCGCCACTGCTGCACGGGCACCCCTGCCGAGCGCAGCAGCGTGCGCTGAATCTGGGCGAAGCTGTGCATCGACGCCATCGCGGCCACCACAGCGGCCAGCACCCACCACGCGTTCGCCGTCAGCAGGCTTTTCCACGCCTTGGCGAGCTGATCCCACACGAACGTCAATTCGACGGCCAGCACGGTGACCGCGACGGCGAGAATCAGCCATCGCAGCCACCAGTACTTGCCGCGCGTGGATCGCGCGCGGCCGCGGGCAGTGAGCGCCGGCGCGTCGTGTGACACGCCCTAAGGGTAACCGCGCAGGTCGCGCCGTCATGAGCACTGGTGCGGGCGTGGCGCAGCTACGCTACGGGCATGCCAACGGATTCGGTTGCTGACGATGCCGTGACACCCCTTGTCCGCAAGACCGCCGCCTGGTGCTGGCGGTTGCTGGTCATCCTCGCCGCGGTCGTCGCGGTGCTGTGGCTCGTCAAACGACTCGAGGTGCTCGTGGTTCCGGTGGCGTTGGCCGCCATGGTGACCGCGTTGCTGTTGCCCGCGGTGGACTTCATGGACACCCGTGGCGTGCCCCGCGGTATCGCGGTGGCCCTGGTGTTGCTGACCGGTATCGCCGTGGTGGGCGGCATCCTCACCTTCGTCGTCAGCCAGTTCATCGAGGGCGCGCCCGCGCTGGTCGAGCAGATGACCCGCAGCATCGACGGTCTGCGGCACTGGCTGATCAGCGGGCCGCCGCATCTGAGCAAGGAACAGATCGACCAGGCAGGCAACACCGCGATCAACGCGCTGCGCAACAACCAGGAGAAGCTCACCACCGGCGCGTTGTCGACCGCAGGCACGCTGACCGAGCTGCTCACCGGGGCCCTGCTGGCGCTGTTCACGCTGATCTTCCTGTTGCAGGGCGGACGCAACATCTTCGGGTTCGTCACCAAGGTGTTCCCCGTCAACGTGCGTGAGCGCGTGCGCGACGCGGGGCGGGCCGGCTTCCACTCACTGGTCGGCTACGTGCGTGCCACGTTCCTGGTGGCCCTGGTCGACGCGGTCGGCATCGGCACGGGTCTGGCGATCATGGGCATCCCGCTGGCCCTGCCGCTGGCGTCCCTGGTGTTCATGGGCGCGTTCATCCCGCTGGTCGGCGCGGTGATCGCCGGATTCCTGGCGGTGGTGGTGGCGCTGTTGGCCAAGGGCTTCATCTACGCGTTGATCACGCTGGGCCTCATCATCGCGGTGCAGCAGTTGGAGGGCCATGTGCTGCAGCCGCTGGTGATGGGCCGAGCGGTGTCGATCCATCCGCTGGCCGTGGTGCTCGCCATCGCAGGCGGTGGCGTGCTCGCCGGGATCGTGGGCGCGCTGCTCGCGGTGCCCGCCGTCGCCGTCCTCAACAGCGCGATCCGGGTGCTGATCGCGCCCGACCCGGCGGCCGAGGAGGCCCGGCAGGAGGCCGAAGGGGAGGGCGTGACGATCGAAGCCACGCCCGACACCCCGGAACGACGGCTGGCGCCGTCCGGCAACGACTAGAGCCGGCCCTCGCGGCGCAGCAGATCCTGCGCGCTCATCCCGCCGCCGCGCCGCTTGGGCTCGTCCTCACGGGTGTTGAGCTTCTCGGTGGACGGCTCCTGATCACGCTGACGCAGCGACGGCATCGCCGTGGTGGCGTCCGAACCGCCGTCGGCGGTGGGTCGTTGCGCGCTGAACGCCGTCGTCGGTGCGGCATCGTCGCCGCCCGACTGTGGCATCGCACGCGTGGGGTCGGCAGACGGCCGCATGGGCGGCGGCGGGGGAGTCGGCTGAGCCGGCCCACCACGCAACGCACCGAGCCAGGACTCGATCTCCCGTTCCTCCCGCTGGGCCGGCGCCGCGGGCTTCGCGGGGCCTTCCGGGGGCAGCTGAGTGCGTTCGGTCGGTGCATTGCTGTGACCCGTAGCCGTGTTGACCGCATTGGTCACCGCGTTGCGCACCGCGTTGCGAGCCATCGCGAGCCGGGTCGTGGCAGGCTCGTCGGCTTCCGGTCGGGGCGCCTGGGCCGGCGGCGGCGCCTGCGGAGGCTGTGGCGGCGGAGGCATCCGCGTGGTGCCCGCGGCCGACGGGGCGTTGGTGCGGGCCGGCGGCAGCTGCCGCGGATCGGCTGCGGGATGGGTGGGATCGTGCGGACGGGGCCGCGCCGGTGGTGGCGGGGCGCCGGCACCGACGAGGGCGCGTTCGTCGTCCGCGGGCTCGCGCACGGCCGGACGCTTGCGCTCGTCAGGCAGCTCGGTCTCGCCGAGGCCGATGCGCTGCTGGAGCCGCTTCATCCACAGCGGCGCCCACCAGCAATCGTCGCCGAGCAGCTTCATGATGGCCGGCACCAGGAACATCCGGATCACGGTGGCGTCCAACAGCAGCGCGATCAGCAGACCGAAGGCCAGATACTTCATCATCACCAGGTCGGAGAAGGCGAACGCACCTGCCACGACGGCGAGGACCAGGGCCGCGCCGGTGATCAGTCGGCCCGTCGTCGCGGTACCGATCCGGATGGCCTCGGCGGTCGACATGCCGCGTTCGCGGGCCTCCACCATGCGGGAGACCAGGAACACTTCGTAGTCGGTCGACAAGCCCCAGATCACCGCGATGATCAAGCCGATCATCGGCGCCATCAGTGGCTGTGGTGTGTAGTTCAGCAGGCCTGACCCGTGCCCTTCGATGAACATCCAGGTCAAGATGCCCATGGTCGAACCCAGGGTCAGCGCGCTCATCAACGCTGCCTTGATCGGCAGCACCACCGAGCCGAAGGCCAGGAACATCAGCACGGTCGTGGTGCTCACCAGGATGACCACCATCAGCGGCAGCCTGGAGAACAAGCTGTGGATCGAATCCTGTTCGAGGGCCGGTGTGCCACCCACGTACACGGTGATGCCGCGCGGCGGCTGCAGGGCCCGCAGATCACCGACCTTGGTGGCGGCATCGCCCCGGTTCACCAGGCCGTTCTGGATCACGCGGACCGACGGGTCCTTCGACCCGCTGTCGTTGGCCGGGCGTTCCTTCCACATCGCATCCGGGTTGTTGTCCGGATCGGTGAAGCCCGAGACGGTCAGCGCCTTGGCGCGCATGTCGGCGATCTGGTTGTCGGTGATCGGCTGGCCGTCGTCGCGCTTCATCACGATGGTGAGCGGCTCGGTGCGGAAACCGGGGAAGAGCTTGTCGAACTGTTCCTGCGACTGGCGCACCGGGTTGTCCGGCGGCAGATACTTCTCACTGATGCCGGCGAGCGCGAGGTGCCCGATGGGCAGGACGAGCAGCGTCATCAGGATCAGGATGGGTGCGGCGAACGCGATCGGCCGCTTCATCACCACGTTGACCAGCCGGCCCCAGAAGCCGCGTTCGACTTCTTCGCGGGTCTTGGTCTTCTGCGTCTTCTCGGCGAACCAGTCGATGATCCGGCGGGAGAACGGCCAGTTGGCCAGGAATGGCACGCGCAGCAGCGTGCGGACGCCGAGCGCGTCGACGTTGGCCCCGAGGATGCCCAGCGTCGCGGGCAGCACCGTGATCGACAGGAACGCAGCGAGCATGACCGAGGCGATGATCGCGTAGGTGATCGACTTGAGGAAGCCGAGCGGGATCAGCAGCAGGGGCAGCGACGACGCCACGATGATGACCGCGGAGAAGGCCACTGTGCGGCCCGAGGTCATCACCGATCTTCGTACCGCGGCTTCGGTGTCGTAGCCCTCGGCGAGCTCTTCTCGGAACCGGCTCACGATGAACAGGCCGTAGTCGATCGCGATGCCGAAGCCCATCATCGTCACGACCGGCTGCGCGAAGAAGTGCACCGGGCCGAACTCCGCGGTGAACCGCAGGATGCCCAGCGCTCCACCGATGGTCAGACCACCGATGATCGCGGGCAGGGCCGCCGCGACGGCACCGCCGAACACGAAGAACAGCACCACGGCCACCAGCGGGACGATGGCCAGTTCGGCGCGTTTCTGGTCGGTGCCGATGGTTCCCGTCAGCTCGCTGGCCAGCGGGTTGAGCCCGGCCAGCTTGATGTCACCGCCGTTGACCTTCTGCAGTTGCGGTGCGATGGCCTGGTAGTTCTTGAGGATCGCGTCGTCGTCGTTGCCCTTGAGCGGGACGCTGATGAAGGTGTGGCGCAGGTCCTGCGTCTTCATCTGGCTGACCGTCGGATCGGTCGTGTCGGGCGCCTTGAGCCAGCCCACCCAGCCGACGATCTGGTCCGGGTGGTCCTTGGTGACCTTGTCGAGCTCCCCGATGACCTTCTTCTGCCAGTCCTTGTCGGTGACTTTCTTGTCATCCGGGGGCGTCAGGATCGCCACGACGTGGCTGGTCCGGTCACGGCCGTACACCTCGTCGCCGAGCAGCGACGCCGCCACGGACTGGCTGCCCTCGTCGTAGAAGCCGCTTTGCGTGACGTGCTTTCCCAGGTCGGCCCCGTAGATGCCGCCACCGAGGCAAAGCGCCACCATGACACCGATGACGATGTACCTGAACCGGTACACCGTTCGACCCCACCAGGCGAACACTTATGCTCCTAACTAGATCCGTGGAGACCCGCGCATCGAATTTCTCGGCGAAATTTCTTCAGGCCTTGTGCAGTTGTTACACGCGCGAGTTCAGCAGCGATGACAGCGGCCGGAACGGCTGCAGCCATGCCCCCTGCTCGGGCAGCGAGTCCAGGCCGATCCGTGGCAGCGGTTCCCGGAAAACACCAGGAATGTCCTCTAGATCGACAAACTCCAAGGTATCCGACGCTAGCGCCCAGCTTGCATGTTCGCGAAATCCGAGCACCTGCACCGGGGTGCCTTCGCGAGCAATGTCTTCCAGCGGCTGCCGGAACGCCTGCCCGTCGGCAGATGCGACCAGCACCGCGGCCAACCCCTCGTGGCGGCGCAGCGCGATGTGGTCGAGCATGTCGCTGTCGACGTCGCTGTCGTCATCAATCTTCGGTTTTGCGAAGACGGCGAACCCCACGTTACGCAAAGCCTCCACCCATGGGCGAACGACATCGGCGCTACCTGGGGCGATGTTGGTGAAGACGGTTGCTTCGGGCTCCAGCGATATGCCGGGTTCGGCCGCGGAGAGCTCAGCGGTGTAGCCAAGCAGCCAGCGGCCCAGCGCGTCGAAGCGGGGCCGGTGCGCGGCGGTCGGGCGGCCACCCAGGATGGAGCCGAGCCCCATGTCGAGATTGGGTGCGTCCCAGACCAGCAAAACCCGGCGGGCGGTGACGGCGGCGTCGGCCTGTGACGCGTCTTGCACACTGTGCTCTTGCACACCGTCGTCGAGCTCGGGGAACACACTCATGGCCGCTTCTCCCAGATCAATTCGGTGATGTCCGGACCGGCGAGGGCCTTTTGTTCGTATTTCGTGACGGGCCGCTGCACCGAGATGGGCAGCTCGTCACTATCGGAGACCCGGCGCAGCAGCGGCTCGGCGTCACCGACCTCGGCCATGAATTCGGCGTAGCCGGCGTGGTCGGTGGCGGCGTGCAGCACACCGCCGGGACGCAGCCGGTCGGCGATCAGGGCGACCGTCGCGGGCTGCAGCAGCCTGCGCTTGTGATGCCGGGACTTGGGCCACGGGTCGGGGAAGAACACCCGGACCCCGGTCAGCGATTCGTGGGTGATCATGTGCTCGAGCACGTCGACACCGTCGCCGCGGACCAGACGGATGTTGGTGATGCCTGCCCGGTCGATGCCGCTGAGCAGCTGGGCCAGTCCCTTGCGGTAGACCTCGACGGCGATCACGTCGATGTCGGGTTCGGCCTGTGCCATCGCCAGGGTCGAGGTTCCGGTACCCGAGCCGATCTCCAGCACCAGCGGAGCGCTGCGGCCGAACCAGGCCGCGGTGTCCAGGTCGACCACGGGTTCGCCGTCGTCGGTGCGGGCCTGCATACCGAGGTCGGGCCAGCGCCGGTCCCAGGTGGCCTGTTGTCCGCTCGACAGCGTCGAACGCCGGGTGCGGAAGCTGGTCACCCGGGGCAGGCGGTGCGGCTGGTCGGGGGCCCCGGCGTCGTCCGGTTCCGGGGCCGGCCCGCCGGCGACATCCAGCCTGGGCACGTGCATTTGTCCATGGTGTCTCATTGGCGCCGAAGTCCCCGCATCGTGGTAGAGATTGATACCCAACAGTTGCCTTGACTGTCAGGGTCAAACGGCCGTTCGTGAGCCTGCCCGGGACATGCCACGATTTCCAGTGGGACCGGATCGGGTCCGGATGTCGCAGGGAAGGCCGCCACATTTTCGCAGATGAGCTCGCGGGTTTCGCTGACCGTGCTGGTGGTTCACGGTTGGCGCAGATGAGCGCGCGGGTGTCGGCTCCGGTGGGCATTGCGGTGCGCGGGCGCCCCGGCGTCGGTGCCGCGACGGTTGCCGCCGCGTTGGCCGCCGCGGGTGTGGTGGTGTCCGATGCGGGCGAGGTCGTGGTCCTGGTGATCGCCGAGGTGTGCAAGCCCGAGGACCTGGCGGTGTTGGCGGAGCTGCGCCGCGCCGGGGTCTCGGTGTTGATCGTGTTCAACAAGGCCGATCTGGCCGGTTCGGGTCCCGGCGGCCCGACGGCCACCGCGCAGCGCCGGACCGTCGAGCTACGCGCCGTGACCGGCGTCCCCGTGGTGCCGATGGTGGCGTTGTTGGCGGCGGTCGCGCTGCCCGCGGAACTGGTCTCGGCGCTGCGGACGCTGTCGATGCGCCCGGCGGATCTGACCTCGGCGGACGCATTCGTGGCCGGGGAGCACCCCGTGCCGCATGCGATGCGGACCCGGCTGCTGGCCACCCTCGACCGGTTCGGCGTCGCGCACGTCTGCCTGGCGCTGAGCCGCGGCGCCGACGCGGACGAGTTGCCTGGTCTGCTGCGTCGCCTCAGCGGCGTCGAGGACGTCCTCGACGCGTTGCACGCGGTGGCCGCGCCGGTGCGGTACCAGCGGGTGCGCGCCGCGCTGGCCGATTTGCGGGCTCTGGGCGGCGACGAGGTCGGACGCTTCCTGGCGGCCGACGACACCGTGGTCGCGGTGATGGCCGCTGCCGTCGACGTGGTGCAGGCACATGGCCTGGTGGTCGATCCCGGCACGGGTGCCGATGCGCATGTGCGCCGGGCCAGGCACTGGCGCCATTACGGTCGGGGTCCGGTGAACGCGCTGCACCGCAGCTGCAGCGCGGACATCGTCCGCGGCTCGCTGCGGTTGTTGGGCGCTCGATGACTGAAGTCGATCCCGATCAGGATCCGGTCGCTGCGGCCGACGCCGTGGTCGCGGCGATCGATCCGGGCCTGAACTCGCCGGGCGTAGAGCCCCGGGACGTCGTCCTGGTCACCGGCCCGTGGCTGGCCGGTGCCACCAGTGTGTTGGCGGCGCTGCGCGACCGCATGCCGCAACAGCCGTTCGTCGAATCGACCGAGCTGGTGGCCGGTGAGGCGCCGTCGGCCGTCGTCTTCGTGGTTTCGGCGGCCGCGCCGCTGACCGAATCCGATTGTGCCCTGGTCGATTTGGCGTCCACCTACACCGATCTGGTGATCGGCGTGGTGTCGAAGATCGACGCACACCGCGGTTGGCGCGAGATCCGGGATGCCGACGCGGCGATCCTGGCGGAGCGGGAGGGCCGGTACGCCCACATGCCGTGGGTCGGGGTGGCGGCGGCACCGGACCTGGGCGAGCCGCAGCTCGACGAGCTTGTGGAGCTGCTGACGGTTCGGCTGGCCGAACCCGAGGTGCGACGGCGTAACCGCCTGCGCGCCTGGGAGGCCAGGCTGAGCGCGGTGATCGGCAGATACGAGGCCGACGGCGCAGGAGCCGACCGCAAAGCGCGGGTGCAGGCGCTGCGCCAGCAGCGCGACGACATCGCGCGCAGTCGCAGGCTGGCCAGAACCGAACGCAGCATCGCGCTGCGCAGTCAGCTCCAGCAGGCCCGGGTGCAGCTGGGCTATTTCGCCCGCAATCGCTGCAGTTCGGTGCGTACCGAATTGCAGGAAGACATCGCCGGACTGAGCAGGCGACGGATGGACGCGTTCGAGCAGTACGTGCACCGCCGTGCCGACGATGTGGTCGGTGAGGTCGACGACGGTGTCACCCAGCACCTCGGCGACGTGGCGGCCGAGTTCGGTCTCACGGCCCCGGCGGCTGCAGCCCAGGCGCCGCAACCGGTCGTCGAGGCGCCGTCGCTGCGGTCGCGGAGCACCGAGACCAGGCTCATGGCGGTGCTGGGCGTCGGCTTCGGTCTGGGTGTGGCGTTCGCGGTGAGCCGCATGCTGGTCGGGGCTGCGCCACAGCTGGCGGTGGCCGGTCTGGTGGTCGGGGCCGTGGTGGGGCTGCTGTTGACCGTCTGGGTCGTCGGCGTCCGCGGGCTGCTGCGGGACCGCGCAGTGCTCGACCGCTGGGTCACCGACACGACAGCATCGCTGCGATCGATGCTGGAGGAATTCGTCGCCACCCGCGTGCTGGCCGCGGAGACTGCCTTGACCACCGAATTGGCCGCGGTCGAGGAAACCGAGGCGCACACCACCGCTGGAAAAATCGCCGAAATCGACGCCGAATTACGCGAGCACGCCATCGCGACGGCGCGAGCGGCCGCTGCGCGGGACCGCCGGATACCTCCTTTACAGCGGGCTCTCGACACTGTCCGGGCAGATCTTTATGGCAGCTCAGTGCCTACTGCGGAGTAACCCCGTCAACTGAATCGTTCTTGTGAGTAATCGGACATTACAGTCGTCCACAATGGGTATGTCACCCGCGTTAACCTCATAGCCAAGGACCCCCCCGACCGCGTTGTTTACGTGGTACGCGCTCCGAAATAACTCACGCAGGAGACTTTTATGCCCGCAGCGACCATTCCGGGTTTGGACACCGCACCGACCAAGCATGAGGGCCTACTGGCCTGGGTCCGTGAGGTGGCCGAACTGACCCAGCCCGACCGAGTGGCGTTCGCAGACGGGTCCGAGGAGGAGTTCAACCGCCTCGCCGCCCACCTGGTCGACGCCGGCACCTTCCAGAAGCTCAACGAGGAGAAGCTGCCCAACTCCTACCTCGCCCTGTCCGATCCGTCGGACGTGGCGCGGGTCGAATCCCGGACCTTCATCTGCTCCGAGCGCGAGATCGACGCCGGGCCGACCAACAACTGGATGGATCCCACCGAGATGCGGGGCATCCTCACCGAGCTGTACCGCGGCTCGATGCGCGGCCGCACCATGTGGGTGGTGCCGTTCTGCATGGGCCCGCTCGACGCCGAGGATCCGAAGCTGGGTGTCGAGATCACCGACTCGGAATACGTCGTCGTCTCCATGCGCACCATGACCCGGATGGGGCAGGCCGCGCTGGACAAGCTCGGCGACGACCGCTTCTTCGTCAAAGCGCTGCACTCGCTCGGCGCTCCGCTGGAGCCCGGTCAGGACGACGTGCCGTGGCCCTGCAACGACACCAAATACATCACCCACTTCCCCGAGACCCGGGAAATCTGGAGCTACGGCTCCGGCTACGGCGGCAACGCGCTGCTGGGCAAGAAGTGCTACTCGCTGCGCATCGCCTCGGCCATGGCCCACGACGAGGGCTGGCTCGCCGAGCACATGCTGATCCTCAAGCTGATCTCCCCGGAGAACAAGGCGTATTTCATCGCCGCGGCGTTCCCGTCGGCATGCGGCAAGACCAACCTCGCGATGCTGCAGCCCACCATCCCGGGCTGGCGCGCCGAGACCGTCGGTGACGACATCGCCTGGATGCGGTTCGGTAAGGACGGCCGCCTGTACGCCGTCAACCCCGAGTTCGGCTTCTTCGGCGTCGCACCCGGCACCAACTGGTCATCGAACCCGAACGCGATGAAGACCATCGCCGCGGGTAACACCGTCTTCACCAATGTCGCCAAGACCGACGACAACGAGGTCTGGTGGGAGGGCCTGGAAGGCGATCCCGACCACCTCATCGACTGGAAGGGCCACGACTGGTACCGCGAGTCGGAGGAGAAGGCCGCCCACCCGAACTCGCGCTACTGCACCCCGATCTCGCAGTGCCCGACGCTGGCCCCGGAGTGGGACGACCCGCAGGGCGTGCCGATCTCGGCCATCCTGTTCGGCGGGCGCCGCAAGACCACGGTGCCGCTGATCACCCAGGCCCGCGACTGGCAGCACGGTGTGTTCATCGGCGCCACCCTGGGTTCTGAGCAGACGGCCGCCGCCGAGGGCAAGGTCGGCACGGTGCGCCGCGACCCGATGGCCATGCTGCCGTTCCTGGGCTACAACGTCGGCGACTACTTCCAGCACTGGATCAACATCGGCAAGAACGCCGACGAGTCGAAGATGCCCGCGGTGTTCTTCGTCAACTGGTTCCGCCGTGGCGATGACGGTCGCTTCCTGTGGCCGGGCTTCGGTGAGAACAGCCGCGTGCTCAAGTGGGCCATCGAGCGCATCGAGCACCAGGCCGACGGCAAGAGCACCCCGATCGGCATCGTGCCGACGGCCGCCGACCTGGATCTGAACGGCCTTGACGTGGACCCGTCGGACGTCGATGAGGCGCTGGCCGTCAATCCCGAGGAGTGGCGGGCCGAGCTGCCGCAGATCGAGGAGTGGTTCGAGTTCGTCGGCGAGAAGCTGCCGACCGGGCTCAAGGACGAGTTCGACGCGCTCAAGCACCGTCTGGCCGAGGACGCCTAGCCCCGACGGCCACCTAGCACCGCGAGCGTGCTGGGGGCCCCTCCCGCTTGCGGGGGAGTCTGTTGGTAGACACGCCGCAACATCCCAGCATTTCGCGCACCCTCGTGACTTCCCGAGGGTGCGCGAATTGCGTTGGAGGCCACGGCGTTACACGGCGCGCGCCGGCCACCACATCCGATTGCCCAGCAGGCTCATCGCGGCGGGCACCAGATATGTCCGCACGACGGTGATGTCGAGCAGCAATCCGATGCCGATGGTCGAACCGATCTGCACCAGATTGAGCACTGTCCCACTGGTGAGGGCGAACATCGTGATCGCGAAAACCACACCCGCAGTGGTGATCACGCTGCCTGTGCTGCCGAAGCCCCGGATGATTCCGCTGATCACCCCGCTGTGGGATTCCTCCCGGATGCGCGCGGCGAACAGCATGCTGTAGTCGGCTCCGACGGCGACCAGCGCCATGAACGACACCGGGAAAACCGACCAGTCCAGGTTGATCCCGATGATGTGCTGCCAGATCAGGGTGGACATTCCGGCCGCGGCGCCGAACGACAGGACGACCGCGGCGATCATCAGCACGGGTGCAACCAGGCTGCGGAGCATGACGATGAGGACCAGCAGAACTGCGGCCACCGCCACGACTCCGAAAAGCGTGAAGTCACGCCAGGTTTGGTCGAGATGACGTTGTGACAACGATGCCAGGCCGGTCGATTCGATGGTTGCATGCTCCAACACCGTGCCGGTGGTGGCGTTGTGGGCCGTGGCGATGACGTCGGGCACCGCGCCCATGGCCTCGGCGCCGTACGGATTCACCGCCCACACCACCATCATCCGGGCGCTGCGACCGTCCGGCGAGATGAGCAGCCGTTCGCCCGCGGTGAATCTCCGGTCACTGCGGCCCTCCTCCGGCAGATAGAAGCCGCGGCCCGCACCCCCGGAAGTGTCCGCGGATAGTCGCCGGAGGAAGCCCGACGCGCGGTCGAGCCCGGCGCCTAGTTCGGTGGTGAGCTCCACCATGGTGTCGGTGCCGGTCTTGACTTCGCCCAGCCCCGTGGTGAGCCGGCTCAATCCCGTTGACAGCTCCGAGATTCCGGAGACCAGGCGGTTGAGATCCTGACGCGTCTGCTCGGGTGTGCGGGTGCCGAGTTGATCGAGCATGGTCCGCAACCCTTTGATGCCGGAGCGCAGGTCGGGAAGCGCGTTCAGGGCGGTGGCCACCGGACGTTCGGGTACCAGTGGTGCTGCGAGCGTCACCCCGTTTATCGCGAACAACGCGCGTCCTCCGGTGGCCGCGTTGAGGTCGGCGAATGCCTGCCTGGCGCGCATGCAGTCCGCTCCGCAATCCGGCCCTGGTTCGGCCGCCGTGAGCGGGTCGAACACCGCATGCAACGCAGCGGTCGGTGCGGTGAGTTCGGCTCGGGTGGCGTCTAATTCGCCGACCGCCCGGTCCAGGGAATCGGTGGCGATGGACATGGTCCGCACGACGGCCGCGACGTCGAGCGATCCGTCCGAGAGCGTGTTGGCCACGCGGTTCGCGGATTCCAGTGTGCCCAGGAGGTTTCGGGTGAGCGCGACGAGATCGCCTGCGCCCTTGGCGAGTTCGGGTAGCCGCTCGGCGGCGTCCGCGGATCCGTCGTGCAGTTGCGTCACCCCGGCCGCCAACCTCTTGAGCTGCGGGATGGCTTGCTCGACGCGGTCGTGGGCATCGGCCAGCCCGGTGCCGACCTGTGCGGTCTGCGATCCGATTGCGGTCTCGGGCAACGGTTTTCCATCGGGCCGGGTGATGGAACGGACGTATGCGACCTGGGGAAGGTTGCCGATGGACATGGCGATGAGGTCGAGGGCGGCCAGGTCGTTCGTGTTGCGCATATCGTGATCGGCGCGGATCGTGACGAATTCCGGTGCTGCCTCATTGACGCCCCAGTGCCGGTAGACGGCGTCATACCCGCGCTTGCTGTCGGTGGCCCGCAGTTGCATGGCGTTCTCGTCGATGCTGGGCTGGAACGTGAGCAGTACCGCGCTGGTGGCTAGTAGGAAGACGAGTGACGCGGCGACCAAGGCCGGTGCCCGCCGCACGATGGCTGCTCCGCGGCGCCGCCAGCGCCGTTCGTCGAGCGGGCGGGGTTCGGCGTACCCGCGTCGTCCCCACAGCGCCATGATGGCCGGGGTGAGTGTCAGGCTCACGGCCATGGTGATCGCGATCGACAGCGCGATCGGTGGGCCCGCGGTCCGGAACATGCCGATCTTGGTGAATACCATGGCCATTCCGGCACCGGCGATGGTCAGCGCCGACGCGATCACGATGCCCGCGGTGTGGGCACCGGACCGGGCCACCGCGTCGTCGACCGCGAGCCGTCGGCGTCGGCCCTCGTGGTAATTCGCCAGCAGGAAGATCCCGTAGTCGGTGCCGGCGCCGAGCACCATGGCGGTGACGAGCGCGATGGTGAAGTTCGAGACCGACAACAGGTCGGCCCCGCCGAGCCAGGACACGACAGGACGGGCGACGCCGAGTGAAATGCCCACGGTCAGAAGCGGTATCAGCGCCGTGAGCAGCGAGCGGTACACCGCCAACAGCAGCAGCGTGATCAGCACGACCGAGACGACGGTGATGATGGCCAGCGACGTGTCGATGGCGGAGAACAGATCGGACAGCGTCGGTGCGGCACCGGTGAAGTGCACCTCGAGGCCCGGTGGGTGCGGCAGCGCGGCGACTGCGGCGCGGACGTTCTCGGTCGACCGGTGCGCACGGGTGGACCCCACGTCGCCGGTCGTCGCGACGATCAGATGGATGGCCTTGCCGTCCGGGCTCAGCCCGAGTTTCTCCAAGCCGGGCGTGCCGTAGGTGTCCATCACGTAGGCGACGTCGTCGGTGTCGGCGACGAGGCGGGCGACCAGGTCGCGGTAGTAGGCGGTGTCGGCCGGCCCGAGGGTGCGGTCGCTGGACACCACGATGCTGCCGATCGCCGTGGTGCCGGGGACGCCGAAGTCGCGGGACATCTGGCGCAGGGTCTCGGTGGTCGGGCTTTCCGGAGTGAACGGCGCCGAATGTTCGGCGACGGTGTGTTCCAGCTGGGGGATCGCCAGGTTCAGCGTGCCCGCCAGCACCAGCCACGCTCCCAGGACCCACCACGCATGCTTCGCGCAGGCTCGGGCGAGTTTGCCGAACACTTCCAGATCATGCATTCCCGGATCGTAGACCAATCGGTCTATGTCTGAACGACTAACATGCACCAATCGGTCTATTCGGTGAATCGGAGTGTGTGTATGGCTGGCCCGCGGGAGCGACTGATCGCGAGCGCCATCGAGTTGATGCGGGAACGCGGTGTCCACGCGACCGGCCTCAGTGACCTTCTTGAGCACAGCCGTACCGCGCGAGGCTCCATCTACCAGCACTTTCCTGAAGGAAAGATCCAGTTGATGGTGCAGGCGACACTGGCTGCGGGGCAGGTGATCACCTCGAAGATCGAGGAGTTGACGCACACGTTGCCTGCCGACGACGTGATCATGGCGTTTGTGGCCGGCTGGAAAGAAAGCCTCACGGGCAGCGGATTTGCCGCAGGCTGCCCCATCATGGCGGCGGCTCAAGCCGGTCCTGATGCGCTTGCGGTCCGAGACGCGTCGGCGCAGGTATTTGCCGATTGGGCGAGAGTCATCGCCGGTTCGATCGCGGCGAAGGGCGTCGATTCGGCAACCGCGGCATCGTTGGGCAGCTTCATCGTCAGCTCGCTGGAAGGCGCCATCATCCAGTGCAGGAGCGCCCGTTCCGTGCGGCCGCTCGATGATGCTCACGCCGGTCTGATGCTGCTGTTGCGCCACGTCGGCGCCGAATGAGCGCACCGGATCACTCACATCAGGATTGCCGCACTCGATAGTTTGGTAGTCCGAAAACTATTGTTCACGATTCTGACCAGCAAATTTACCTGCCTAGGATGCAAATATTCATAGCTGCGCTACGTTGCTGGGTGGTGCAGCAAAGGGTAGCCTTCCCCGCAGCGAAGGGGAGTAGTTCCTGACCGTCGGCCCGGCCGACGGGATGCGGATGGTCGACATGCTGGCGGCGGAAGTCGCCCGGTCATCCACCGGAGGCGATATCCGGCGAGCGAGACCTTCGGCCGACATGACCATGTCGGTCCGAGGTTTCGTCGTGCCGTCGATGAGATACGGGCCGCCAGAAGACAAAGGACTTCACGTGACCCGCACGCACGGACGGACACTCGCCCGGTCGCTGATCACCACAGCCCTGTTCATCGTGCCTGCCGTCGTCGTCAGGATCGCCGGGCTACATCCCACTCCCGTCGTCGCTCTCGTGATCTACGGCGCGGCCGTGGTCGCCGCGAGCTTCCTGCTGGCCTGGGCCGCCGAGGCCGCGCAGATCGACGTCTCGGGGGGCCTGGCCATCGCTGTGCTGGCGCTCATCGCTGTGCTGCCCGAGTATGCCGTCGACCTCTATTACGCCTACACCGCGGGCCACAACCCGGACTACGTGCAGTTCGCCGCGGCCAACATGACGGGGTCCAACCGCCTGCTGATGGGTGTCGGCTGGCCGGTCGTGGTCTTGGTGGGGCTGTGGGTTGCTCGCAAGATGTCGGGGCGTAAGACCGGGTCGATGGCGCTCGAGCCGGGTAACCGCGTCGAGTTGGGATTCCTGCTGATCGCGGGTGTCGTCGCCTTCGTGATCCCGGTGACCGGTCAGATCCACCTGGTCCTCGGTGTCGCGCTGCTGGCCTGGTTCGGCTTCTACCTCTACAAGATGAGCCGCGGCGAGGTCGAGGAGCCGGATCTCATCGGCACCGCGGCCGCGATCGGCGTACTACCGACCCGGACTCGCCGGTCGACGGTCGTGGGGCTGTTCGTCATCGCAGGCGCCGTGATCCTGATGTGCGCAGAACCGTTCGCCGAGAGCCTGATCGGCGCGGGCACCGAGCTCGGGATCGACCAGTTCCTGCTGGTCCAGTGGCTCGCGCCGCTGGCTTCCGAGGCGCCCGAGTTCATCATCGCGATCATCTTCGCCAGCCGCGGCAACGGCACCGCCGCCATCGCGACGCTGATCTCGTCGAAAGTCAACCAGTGGACGCTGCTGATGGGATCGCTGCCCATCGCGTATGTCGCAGGCGGCGGCGGTCCCGCGCTGGTGCTCGACGGTCGGCAGGTCGAAGAGGTGCTGCTGACCGCCACCCAGACCATGATGGGCATCGCGCTGATCCTGGCGCTGCGGTTCCACCGCTACACCGCGCTGGCGCTGCTCGCCCTGTTCGTTGTGCAGTTCCCCATCACCTCGACCGACGGCCGGCTGGTGCTGTGCGGCGTGTACGCGGTACTTGCGGTGATCGGGTTTGTGATCAATCGTCGCCATGTGGCCGTGACGTTGCGGGCGCCGTTCCGCTCGCCTGAGGTCGTGGACGACGCTGCTGACGAGCCGGCGCTGGCCCGGTAGCGACAGCTCGACCGGCACCACTTGACACGTGTCAAGTGGTGCCGGTTACAGTGCCTCATGCAGATCCGCGAGCACGTCGGGACCAACAAGCCGGCGATCATCCTCCACCCGTCGGGCACGGTCGTCACGTTCGACGAACTGGAGGCGCGCGCCAACCGGCTGGCGCACTATTTCCGTCAGCGCGGGCTGGTCGAGGGTGACGTGGTCGCGATTCTGATGGAGAACAACGAGCACATGCACGCCGTCATGTGGGCGGCCCGCCGGTGCGGCCTGTACTACGTGCCGATCAACACCCATCTCACGGCAGCCGAGGCCGCCTACATCGTCGACAACAGCGGCGCCAAGGCAATCGTCGGCTCCAGTGCACTGCTCGACGTGTGTGCCGGGCTGGCCGAGCATCTGCCGAACGGACTGCCCGAGATCCTGCTGCTGGCCGGGCCCGGGCAGTTGCAGGGCTGGCAGCCCTATCCGGAATGCGTTGCGGACCAACCCGATACCCCGATCGATGACGAGATCGAGGGTGATCTGCTGCAGTACTCCTCGGGTACCACCGGTCGGCCGAAAGGCATCAAACGCGAACTGCCGCATGTCCCGCCGACGGAGTACCCGGGTCTGATGGCGGCGCTGGTCGGATTCTGGATGACGCCGGATTCGGTGTACCTGAGCCCGGCACCGCTCTATCACACCGCGCCGTCGGTGTGGTCGATGCAAGCGCAGGCCGCAGGCATCACCACCGTGGTCCTGGAGAAGTTCGACGCCGAGGGCACTCTCGACGCGATTCAACGGTACAAGGTGACGCACGGCCAGTTCGTACCCGTGATGTTCACCCGCCTGCTCAAACTGCCGCAGAGCGTGCGTGATTCGTACGACGTGTCGACCCTGCAGCGGGTCATGCACGCCGCGGCGCCGTGTCCGGTGGAGATCAAGAAACAGATGATCGACTGGTGGGGTCCGATCGTCGACGAGTACTACGCCTCATCGGAAGCCATCGGCGCGACCCTGATCACCGCCGACGAATGGCTGGCGCACCCCGGTTCGGTCGGCCGGGCGATGACGGGCATCCTGCACATCCTCGACGAGAACGGCAATGAGCTGCCCGTGGGCCAGCCCGGCGAGATCTTCTTCGAGGGCGGTGCGGATTTCGAATACCTCAACGATTCCGAGAAGACCGCGTCCTCGCGCGACGTGCACGGCTGGAAAACGGTGGGGGACATCGGGTATCTCGACGAGGACGGCTATCTGTACCTCACCGACCGCAGGCATCACATGATCATCTCCGGCGGGGTGAACATCTATCCGCAGGAAGCCGAGAACATGCTGGTGGTCCACCCCAAGGTGATGGACGCCGCGGTGTTCGGCATCCCCGACGACGAGATGGGGCAGGCGGTCAAGGGCGTGGTGCAGACCGTCGACCCCGCCGATGCCACCCCGGAGTTCGCCGATGAGCTGTTGTCGTGGCTGCGCGATCAGCTCTCGCATTACAAGTGCCCGCGGTCCATCTCGTTCGAGGCCCAGTTGCCCCGCACCGACACGGGCAAGCTGTACAAGCAGAAGCTGATCGAGAAATATTCATGACGTGATCGATCTGCCGGGCGGGATCCGCGTCGCCGTCGAAAACCCCAGTGACGCAGCGACGTTCACCGTCACCGAGACCAGCACCGCAGACCGCCGCGCGGTGACGGTGGATTCGGTCGAGCAGACTCTGCGGGTGCTGGCGCAGCGGTGCGAACGCTGGCCGCTGGCTGCGGCCGTGTGTGACGACGTACTGCGCAGCCTCGACGTCGCAGCACCGGCGTTCGGCGGACTGATCACCGAGTCCCTTGCCTATTCGACGCTGCAGTCCGGGCCTGAGTTCGCGCGTTGGCTGCACGAGCGTGGTCCGGCGACGGCGCCGTTGCTGCCCGATCCGGTGCAGACCGACCGGGACGGCAACACGCTGCACATCCGGTTCAACCGGCCGCAGCGCCACAACGCGTTCTCCACCGATGCGCGGGCGGCCTTGCTGGAGGCGTTGGAGGTGGCTCGGCTCGACCCGTCGGTCGATGAGGTGGTGCTCAGCGGCAACGGCCGATCCTTCTGCAGCGGAGGCGATCTCGCTGAGTTCGGGTCGTTCGAGGACCCCGCCACCGCGCATCTGGCCCGCACCCGGCACAGTCCGGCGTTGGTGCTCGACGCATTGACCGGACGGCTGGGCCGCCGCTGCCGGGCCGACGTGCACGGTCAGGTGCTGGGCAGCGGTCTGGAGATGGCGGCGTTCTGCGGGTGGGTCAGTGCACACCCGCAGGCCACGCTGGGCCTGCCGGAGTTGACGCTTGGGCTCATCCCCGGCGCAGGCGGCACCGTGAGCATCACGCGGCGCATCGGCCGTTGGCGCACAGCGTATCTGGTGCTCACCGGGCGCAGCATCGACGCCGCGACGGCGCTGGACTGGGGGCTGGTCGACGAGATCGTCAGTCGGTGAAGTCGATGCGCACCGAGACCGGCGTGGTCTCCAGTGCCTTGACCACCCGCGCACCGATCACCCCGAACTTGCGGGCCCGCGCCGCGACATCGTCGTCCGGACGGAACTGCGCCACACCCGTGCGCCACCGATTTCCTTGTCGCAGACGAACATTCGGGTTAGATGTGATGTTGCTGCCCCAACCGGAACGTGTTCCGTGCTGGCAGATCACCCACGCGCCGGTCGCATCGAACTGGGCGGAGACGGGAACCCTGCGCAGCTGACCGGTCTTGCGGCCGATGGTCTCCAACTCCGACGCCAATGCCGTGCGCAATCCCAGTCGCGACAGTGCCGTAACGGCCGGGTTCAGCAGATGGCGTCCCAGTACTCGTTCGCGGCGGAACTTGTTCAGCGTCTTGTCGGTCATGAGTTCCTCCGGGCGCGGAAGGCGTTGACTCCGTTGTTCTTGAGCAGCGCCGCGGCCGTGGCCAGCGGGCCGATCGTCGGGTCGGGCTCACCGCCTGCGGCGAGCCGGTGCAGCTGGGTCCCATGCCATTGCAGTTCGAGCGCGCTGAGGAAAGTCTTGGCGCGGGCCGTGTTGGCAATCCGGGCAGGCAGGGCGGGTGCGATGTCGGGAACGTGCAGGCGCGTCTGATGTGCCACCAGCAGGCTGTCGGCGGCGGCCGGGTTGACAGTGGTCGGCCTGCCCAGCCCGACCACGTCGCAGGCTCCCGAGCTGACGGCCTCACTCATCGCCGCCCGCGTGCGGAAGCCGCCGGTCACGGCCAGCGGCACGTTGCCTGCGAACTCCCGGGCGGCGCGGGCGTATTCGACGAAGTACGCCTCGCGCGCCGTGGTGGACGCCGACTGCACGAAGGGCCGGCCTTCCATCGCGGGAGATTCGTATGTGCCGCCGCTGATTTCGATCAGGTCGAGGTCTTCGGCGGCCAGGGCCGCGATCACGGCGCGGGACTCTTCCTCTGTGAATCCGCCGCGCTGGAAGTCCGCGGAGTTCAGCTTGATGGCCACGGAAAAGCCGGGGCTGACAGCAGCGCGGGTCCGCCGCACCACTTCGAGGACGAAGCGCATGCGACGCCGCGGGTCACCGCCCCAGCGGTCCGTGCGTTGATTGGTGCGCGGCGACAGGAACTGCGCGACGAGGTAACCGTGTGCGCCGTGGATCTGGACTCCGTCGAAACCGGCGACATCGGCGATAGCGGCGGTGTGCGCATACCGGTCGATGGTGGCTTCGATCTCGTCGTCGGTGAGGGCGCGGGGCGCCTGCCATCCGGGCACACTCATCCGCACGGCCGACGGTGCCACCGGCTGCGATCGGGTGGCCAGCGGATTGGCTTGCCGACCAGGGTGATTCACCTGCATCCAGATCAGGCTGCCGCCGTCCTTGGTGGCCTTGGCCCAGCGGGACAGCCCGTCGAGGTGGCGGTCGTCCTCGACGACGACGTTGCCCGGCTCGCCGAGGTGGTCGCGGTCGACCATCACGTTCCCCGTGATCACGAGTCCGTACCCGCCGGTGCCCCAGCGCCGGAAGAGCTCGACCAGCCTGTGGTCCGGCCCGTGGTCTGGCGTTCCGAGGCCCTCGCTGAGAGCCGACTTCATCAGCCGGTTGCTCAGCACCTGGCCGCTGGCCAGCGTGAGCGGGTCGTGGATGTCGGGCATGTGGGTCTCCTCGCAACAGCGCGCTGGGATGCTGTCGGCGAGGCTAGTACACCGATCGGTCTACCGCAACGTGACCGATTGGCAGAGGCGGCTCAGCCTCGTTTCAGCAACGGCAGGAGCAACTGGTGATCGAGGGCCGGTGACCTGTGCCCGTCGCGCCCTGTCATCGATTCGTTGGCCACCAGCGCGTTGAGAACGGCCTCCTCGACGGCGTACACCGCAGCGGCGTAGAAGGGGTCGATGCGGTTCCAGGGCAGGTGCTGGGCCGTGTAGAGCTCGGCCTCGGACGGCTCTGCGGTGGGGAAACCGGTACGCGACGGTCCGTCATTGGCGGTCGAGAACGCCAGGAACAGATCACCGCTGAAGAGGCTGCCGGTGGTTCCGGTCCTGGCCAGACCGAGCGGCACCCGACGGGCCAGTCCCTGACACTGCGACGCGTTGAGCGGCGCATCAGTGGCCACGACGACGATCACCGATCCCGCACCTGACGGCGCACGGAGATCTTCCTCCAGCCAGGGGGTGTCCTCCATGGGGTTTTCGACATCGATCAGCTGACCCACCGGGACGCCTGACACGGTGAGTTCGTCGCGCGACCCGAAGTTCGCCTGCACGAACGCTCCGACGGTGAATGTCGCCTCGCCAAAGGCGATTTGGCGTGATGAGGTACCGCTGCCGCCCTTGAATCCGTAGCAGTTCATGCCAGTGCCGCCGCCGACGGATCCTTCGGCCACGGGCCCCGGCCGAGCGGAGTCCAGCGCTTGGCGGGTCACTTCAGGTGTGACGTGGCCGCCGTTGATGTCGTTGAGGTAGCCGTCCCAGGTCTCCGCGCATACGGGCAACAGCCATTGCTGTGCCAGCGTCGGATGTACCTCGTTGACCCATTGCACGACCCCGGTGTGGCAGGCGCCGACGGCGTGGGTGTTGGAGATCGTGATCGGCAGCGCGAGTTCACCGACCTCGTCGATCCACGCCGTACCTGTCATCTCGCCGTTGCCGTTCAGCCGGAATCGTCCTGCGGCGCAGGGCCTCCCGACACCGTCACGGCCACGCGGCAGGATCGCGGTGACGCCGGTGCGGACGGGGCCGTGCCCGACGGTCAGCGGACCGTCGCCGCTGATGAGCGTCGCGTAGCCGACTTCGACGCCGGCAACATCGGTGATGGCGTTGTGCGGGCCTGGGCGGCCGCGCAGGTTGATGCCGAGGTCGCGGGCGCGGGTGGTGGTGTGGTTCAACGAATGTTCTTCCTCGTGGACTTGGGTCGGATGGTGGTCGCTGGTTCTGGACCGGTGGGATCGGGGATGTCGGCACAGCGCGTGGCCATGGCCGCGTAGCTGTGGATCAGGTCCGCTGCGCGCGGCGGCGGCAGGGCGCGGTTGTCGGTGGTGATGTGCAGTCCGTAGGCGTCTTCGAGCGCGACGAGATTCTGTGCGATGTCCAGTGGCTTGCCCTGCAACTCGAAATATCCTTGGGCTGCGCCGGTTTCGAGGATGCCGAGGTACAGGGCCACCTGCTTGTCGTACAGCGCTGTCACGAGCGCGGAATGGGTGCTACGGAACGCGAGATAGGAATCCAGCCGATAGAGAGCCGTCACCAGTGCATCATCCGACGCCCAGGGGATGCCGGTGTTGATCATGGCCGCGAGCTTCTTTCGCGCATCGGCGATCTCGGTCACGGCCTCCATGCGGTCGCGGTAGAACTGTTCGCTGGCCCGCTGATACACCTCGGTCAGCAGCCCGGCGAAATCGGTGAAGTAGTAGTGCACAGTTCCCGACGACACGCCGGCGATCGCGGCGACGTCGCGAATGCGCAGACCGTCCAACCCGCGATCGCGGATCGCCACCAAAGTCGCCGAGATGATCGACTCGCGGGCCGCGTCTTGGTCTTTGCGTCGTGCCATGGCTCCTCGTCAGTCGCTGGGAATCAGAAAATAATTACACCGAAAGACACTCTTGACAAGCACATATCTGCTTTTCTTTGATTAGTAGTCAAAGAAAGGCTCGCAATGACCGAACATCAGCCTGCATCCATGGCCGACGGCGCGTTGTCGTCCCCGACCACTCCACCCGCCTACCAGCAGCAGCTGCAACGCGCCCTGACGATGAAGGAGAACATCCTCATCACGTTGTCGGCGGTCACGCCGGCGTCCAGTGTCTTCATCATCGTTCCGACGGTCCTGCTCGGCGTGGGCGGTGCGTCGGTGATGACGATGGCCATCGGCGCGGTGGCCGCTCTGTTCGTGGCGCTGTGCTATGCCGAGCTGGCCGCGACCTACCCGATCACGGGTGGCGAATACACCTGGGCGGCCAGGCTTCTCGGTAAGCCCACCGGCTTCGCGATCTTCGTCCTCACGCTGGTGAGTGCCGTGCTCATCACCGCGGTCATCGCGTTGGGGACCGGCGAATATCTGGGTGTCGCCTGGCCGGATCTCGGCGGCAAGTGGGTGGGGGTCGCGGTCATCGTGGTGACGACCGGTGTTGCGGTGTTGAACATCCGGACCAACGCGTGGGTGACGGGCATCTTCCTGGCCGTCGAGATCGCCGCCATCGCCGTCATGGTGATGCTGGGCTTCGCCCACGCCGAACGCGGGCCGGGGGAGTTCCTGCACGCGCAGATCGCCGACGGCGGGTCGCTCGCCCCCGTGGGCCTCGGCGCGGTGATGGGGCTCGTCCCCGTCGCGCTGTTCGCCTACAACGGTTATGGCGCCGCGATCTACTACGTCGAAGAGACGAAGAACGCCGCCAAGACCATCGGACGTGTGGTCGTCGTGTGTCTCGTGGTCACGGTCGCCATCGAGATCCTGCCACTGGCGGCGGTGGTCATGGGCGCACCCTCGATGACCGAACTGCTCGGCAGCGAAGCACCGATGAACTACTTCCTGATCGCCCGCGGTGGCCCGACGCTCAACATCGTGATCAGCGTCGGCATCGCAGTGGCCATCATCAACGCCGTCATCGCGATCATCCTCCAGGTTGCCCGGCAGTTGTTCGCCTCGGCGCGCGACCGGTCCTGGCCCGACCCGATCGACCGGATCCTCTCGACGGTGCATCCCACGTTGCACACTCCAGTCGCGGCGACCCTGGCCGTCGGTGCGTGCGCGGCACTCGCGGCGAGCTTCATCCCCCTGGGCTGGTTGATCACCGCCACGGGCGCCAGCGTCGTCGCGATCTATTTCGCGGTTGCGGTGGCTGCGCTGCGCTTGCGGCGTCCCGGTGCCCGGGCCAGCGCGGGATATCGCATGCCGCTCTGGCCGCTTCCGCCGCTCGTCGTGATCGCGATGATGGGTTATGTGACTTATCAACTGGCGGTGTCAGCCTTGAGCCAGCTGATCGTCGCGGTCGGCACGATCGTCGTCGGTGTCGTGTACTACTACGCCTACATCCACCCGCGCCGGGGGGAGCGCTGGCAGCTCGCCGATCCGATCGACGAGCAGATCGACGACTGAACACGAAGGCGAACCTGCGGCGGGTAGACTGACCGGTCTAGCAGGGAGGCAGAGGCACGATGTCGGCACGGGACACCTTGATCGCGAGTGTGACGGGTTTGGTGCGGCGCCGCGGCGTCGCGGGGACCGGTCTGAACGCGTTGCTCGAGGACAGCGGTGTCTCGCGGCGCTCGATCTACCTGAACTTCCCGGGCGGCAAGGAGGAACTCGTCGCCGAGGCCACGCGCGTTGCCGGCCAGGCACTGACGGCGCTCATCCGGGCGGCCGATGACGGGCGCGAGCCCGCCGAAGCCGTGCAGGAATTCATCGACCAATGGAAGCTGCAGCTGGCCGAGACGCACCTGGAGGGTGGCTGCCCCATCGTCGCGGCAGTCCTCGGCCGCTGCGATGCGCCACAAGCCGCCGACGCGGCCGCCGAGGCGTTCCAGGACTGGCACACGATCCTGGCCGAGCGGCTGATCCGTGCCGGTGCCGATGCCGACGCCGCGCGGTCTCTGGCCACGATGACCATCGCATCGATCGAGGGCGCGGTCATCATGGCGATCGCCGCGCAAAAGACCGATGCCCTCGACGATGTCGGTCGCCACCTCGTCGAACTCACCAGGCTGCACCTGCCGAACGCCTGAGCCGGCGTCGGCCTGCGACACAATGGCCGGGTGGGTACATGCGCGGTCTCCGCATCGGTGCTGGCACGCGCGCAGCGAATGGCCGATGACTTCGCCGCGCTCACCGGCGTCGACCTCGATGCCACCGAACTGATCACCGGGCGGGCCGCGCTGCTCGACCTCACCGTGCCGGGCCGGATTTCGGCGGGCGGAGCCACGCGCTTGTTTCCCGCCGCCGACGGCTGGTGCGCGCTGACGCTGTCACGGCCCGACGATCTCGCCCTGGTGCCCGCTCTGTTGCAGGCCGATACCGTCGCCGACGACCCGTGGCCTGCCATCGAGACATGGGCCGCCGGGTTGCCGGGGGCCACGGTGGCCGGACGGGCGCGGCTTCTCGGTTTGCCGGTCGCGGCCCTCGGCGAGACGGCCGCGGCACCGCCCCGGGTAACGACTCTCGGTCCGTCGCGGTCGTCGCCGCTGTCCGGCGTGCTCGTCGCCGATCTGTCCTCGATGTGGGCCGGGCCGTTGTGCGGACGCCTGCTCGCGCGCGCCGGAGCCACGGTGGTCAAGGTCGAGAGCGGGGCCCGTCCCGATGGCACCCGGTCTGGAGAGGCGGCCTTCTTCGACTGGATGAACAGCGGAAAGCTCTCCTATGCAGTGGATTTCGACCATCCCAATGAGGTGCGCGCGTTGCTCGACGTCGCCGACGTGGTCATCGAGGCGTCCCGTCCCACCGCCCTCGAGCGTCGGGGCCTGGGGCCGCGCACCGCGACACCGCGTCCCGGGCGGGTGTGGCTGCGCATCACGGGGCACGGCACTCGCGGGGAACGGGCCGGCTGGGTGGCCTTCGGAGACGACGCCGCAGTGTCGGGTGGTCTGGTCGGATATCGTGACGGCACACCGGTATTCGTTGCCGACGCGATAGCTGATCCGCTCACCGGCCTGCACACCGCCGTGGCGGTCGTGGCCGCCCTCGGCCGTGGCGGCGGTGAGCTCATCGAATTCGCCATGGCGGCAGTGGCTGCCGAGTATGCCGGGCTGCCCGCCGACGACAACATCATCTCCGCGGTCAGACCCGAAGCGGTCCCGGCCGGTCCCGCGCTGGGCGCCGACAACGCCGCAGTGCGCCACCTCGTGAGCCAAAGAGCTGCTGCACCATGCTGATTCAGCGTGCAAGCCTACTCGACGGCAAGGTCGTCGACATCCGGCTGGGCGAGCAGATCGAGCAGGTGGCACAAAGCCTGCGGCCCCAGCCGGGCGAGCGCGTTCTCGACGCCCGGTTCGGCACGGTGATCCCCGGCCTGCACGACCATCACCTGCACGTGTATTCGGCAGCGGCCGAGCTGAATTCGGCGCGGGTCGGGCCGCAGGAGGTACAGGGCGCCGACGGCATGGCCCAGACCCTGGCCCGGGCGGTACCCGGCGCCGACGGATGGATCAGGGCCGTCGGCTACCACGACGCGGTCGCAGGCCCACTGGACCGCCACCTGCTCGACACACTCACACCGCCCATTCCCGTGCGGGTCCAACACCGTAGCGGCGTGATGTGGACGCTGAACTCGGCCGGCCTGGCCGCTGTCGGGCTCGCCGACCATCCCGACGGTCGGCTGCGCAGCGCCGACCGGACCTGGTCGGACACCTTGGAGCGCACACCGCCCGCACTCGACGAGTTCAGCGCCCGGCTGGCCGCCTACGGCGTCACCGGCGTCACCGATGCCACCCCCGATCTCGATGCCGATATCCGGCTCCGGCAGCGAGTCCACGTGCTGGCTCCGGGCAAGAGGATCCTGCACGACGACGCTCTCGACCTCGACGAGTTGACGGCGTGGATCCGCGAGAAGCATGCCGACAGGGTGCCGGTCGCCCTGCACTGCGTGACCGCGGCGCAACTCGTCGTGGCGATCGCCGCCCTACGGGGTGCGGGCCGACAGCCCGGCGATCGCATCGAACACGCGGCGATGGTGCCCGCCGACTGCATCGCGGATCTGGCGCTCCTCGGGGCCACCGTGGTCACCCAGCCGAACTTCATCGCCGAACGCGGCGACCAGTACCGTACCGATGTGCCTGCGACCGAACAAGACCAGCTGTGGCGCTTGGCTTCTCTGCGGCGCGCGGGGGTGCCGGTGGCCCTGTCGACCGACGCGCCGTTCGGTGACAGCGATCCGTGGGCGGCGATGCGCGCCGCCGTGCATCGACGGTCGCCCACGGGCGGTGTGCTCAACGCGGCCGAATGTGTCGATGCGCGAACGGCTCTGACGCTGTTCCTGGGCAGAGCCACACAGCCGGCCCGGCAACGCACCATCGCGCCCGGTCAACCGGCGGACGTCTGCGTGCTGTCCGTCCCGCCGCGTGAGGCGCTCAGCCGACTCGACGCCGACCTGGTGGCCGCGACCGTGATCGATGGTGCGACGGTATTCACCCGATGACACAGACAACGGTGTGGAGGGCGCCCGGCATGCCCGCGTTGGTGGGTGCCGCGGTGCTGGGCTTCATCGGATTCGCGTTGCTGCTGCCGGTCGCCCCGATGTGGGCCGTGCACAACGGCGCCGACGATTTCGGGGCAGGATCGGTCAACGCGGTCCTGATGGCATGCACCGTGGTGGCGCAGCTGTCGGTCGGGCTGGTGTTGCGGCGGCTGCGGTGGCCGGTCACTCTCGCGATCGGCCTGGCCTTGCTCGGTGCCCCCGCGATCGCGCATGTGGTGGCCCACAACCTGCCGACGGTGCTGCTGCTTGCGGCGTTGCGCGGGCTGGGTTTCGGCATCCTCACGGTGTACGGCGTCGACGGTATCGCAGGCCTGTTCGGTCATGAGCAGCGTGGACGGGCCGCCGGAGCGTACGGACTTGCCATCGCCGCACCGCAATTCGTGCTCACGCCGGTGGCGACGTGGCTGGTGCACCACGTCGGATACACCCCCGTCTTCGTGCTGGCCACCGCGCCGCTGCTGGGCGTACCGCTGGCGCTGATGTTCATCCATCCGGTGCCGCGACCTCCGACCCAGCGGGGCGAATTCCGTGCGGTGAGCCGCGGGCTGATCGGCCCGATCGGTGCGCTCGTCGTGATCACCGCCGCAGGCGGGGCAGTCATCACGTTTGCACCCCAATTCGGTGACACCACAACGGCCTTCGCGACCCTGCTGGCCCTGACCGGGCCGGCGACGCTGGGGCGGTGGCTGATCGGCGGTCCGGCCGACCGCTTCGGGGCGCACCGATTCATCGCGCCGATGCTGTGTCTGGGTGTGGTGGGGCTGGTGGCGATTGCGGTGGGAATCAGCTACAGCCCCGCGGTGATCGTCGTCGGCGCACTGCTGCTCGGCTTGGCGTATGGCGGG
Source organism: Mycobacterium sp. 852013-50091_SCH5140682 (assembly GCF_001665685.1). GTDB lineage: Bacteria > Actinomycetota > Actinomycetes > Mycobacteriales > Mycobacteriaceae > Mycobacterium. The sequence goes on along the minus strand of NZ_LZTB01000017.1, from coordinate 45,178 downwards.
CTGCAGAACCTCACCCTGGTGCAGGCGTTGGCGGCCAGCGGTGGGCAATCTCGCGGCGCGGTGAGCGCGGCCTGGAACATCGGCTTCGACGGCGGTACGGGCCTGGGCGCCTTGGTGGCCGGCGCGCTGGCCACGTCCGGCTCGTTCCCGGTGGCGTTTGCCGTGCTGGCCGCCGCGTGCGCGGTGATGGCGCTCGTCTGGAGCTGGGTTGGACGGCAAGGTGCCGTCTGACTCCGTGTCAGCCGGCTTGGCGCTGCAGTGTCACCGACGCGGTGTTGGCTTGCGACCGGGCGATGCCGCGTCCCTGCGCCGTGACGGCCAGGGCCGTCCGGTCGCCGCGGAACAGGTCGCGGGAGAACTCGCAGGGGATACCGTTCTGGTCGTAGGTGACCCGCGTGATCAGCAGCAGCGCGGCCTTCGGTTTGATGCCGAGCAGGGTGGCTTCACTGCTGGTGGCGTTGACGGCTTCGATCCGCTCGTCGGCCCGGCCGGTCACCAAACCGTATCGGGTTTCCAGGATTTCGTAGAGCGAGCCGCCGAGTTGCTGTTCCAGGAGCCCGGGGAAGGCATCGGCGGGGAACTGGGCGTGCTCCAGGGAGAACGGGGAGCCGTCGGCCAGCCGGATGCGCTGGATCTCGACGACGTACTCGCCGTCATTGAGGCGCAGCGCGGTCTTGGTGCCCTGGTCGGGGGTGGTGATGCGGGTGGACAGCACCCGCGTCCCGGCGATGTAGCCCTGGCTGGTCAGGAATGCGGGCACCCCGACGACGTCGGACAGGTTGCGTTCGACCTGACCGTGGCTGATGAAGATGCCGCCGGCCCGGCCGATCACGCGGTGCACCAGCCCGGCCTCCTCCAGGGCGGCAAGCACTTGGCGCAGACTGGAACGGCTGGTGCCGTAGTGTTCGGCGAGGTCGCGTTCGCTGCCGAGTTTGGCGCCCGGGGTACCCGCGTTGATGTCGGCGACTATGCGTCGCCGCAACTCCTCGCTCTGCGCTGCCACCCCGGACCCCTCTCCATTTTTGGTACAGCCAATTCTAGCCGTTTGGGGTGTCAGAGTTCGGCGATAGCCAGATGCGACTCGGGCAGAATCTGGCCACCGTCGACCACCAGCGACTGACCGGTGATATAGGCGGCCTCGTCGGTCGCGAAGAACAGCGCGGCGTTGCCGATGTCGGCCACCGAACCCAACCGGCCTGCCGGTACTGCCGAGGCCATTTGGTCGAGGTATTCCTGGCCCATTTCTCCGAGGCCCTCGGTGATGATGTTGCCGGGAAGCACGGCGTTGATGGTGATCTGCTTGGGTGCCAGTTCCATGGCAGCGGTGCGCAGGAAGCCAAGCTGGGCAGCCTTGGAAGCGCCGTAGTGCGACCAGCCGGGGTATCCGGTGATCGGGCCGGTGATCGACGACGTGATCACCACGCGGCCGTGGCCGCTGGCGGTCAGCGCCGCGAGCGCGGCCTGCACGATGTAGACGGTGCCCTTGAAGTTGACGGCCAGCACCTCTTCGATGGATTCAGGCGTGAGGTCCTCCAGCCGGCCCGACGGGAAGATACCCGCGTTGGCGCACACGATGTCCAGGCCGCCGTGCTGCTCGACTGCCTCTGCCACCACGCGACGGGCGTCCTCGGGGCTGGACACGTCGGCGCTGAGCCCGCTGACCTTGCCCGGTGCACCGGACAGATCGGCCACGGCCTTGTCGAGATCGGCCTGGCTGCGGCCGGTGATGAGTACGTTGACCCCGGCATTGGCGAAGGTTTCGGCGATGCCTCGGCCGATACCCTTGCTGCCGCCGGTGACGATGGCCGAGCGGCCCTGAAGCGATGCGAACATAGTGGGATCCTTTATGAGTCAGGTCAGAGTGTGGCCGTCGGAGCGCAGATACCGTTCGGCAAGTTCACAACTTCCCGCGGCGTAGCTGATCGCCTTGGTGGCCGATTCCCTGGAATGGCTGTGGCTGCCCATCCAAGCCAACAGCAGCAGCCTGCGCAACAGCACGAACGATGCGAGCATGTCTTCATCGGCGGCGGGCAGTTCACGGCGGCTGCGGTAGCCGCTCACCCATGATTCCTGCCATTCGGGCAGCGCCGGGTCATCTTCGATGAACGATACGGCGGTGCCGAAATCGTAGAAATACCAACCGAATCCGCAGTCGTCGAAATCGATGACGGTGATCTTCGATGATCCGGTGTCTGCGGAATCGACCAGCAGATTGGCCAACCTCAGATCGGCGTGGATCAGCCCGAACCGGTCTGGCCCGGTGCCGTACGCCTCCAGCCGCGTACGCAGCAGCGTCTGGGCCCGCTCGAGGACGTCGTTCTCCGACGGCCCGACGCCCTCGGCGTCCTGCCAGCGTCCCCAGCGGGGCTGGGCGCCCAGGCTGTGCTCCCAGTCCCAGGCGAACCGATCGAACCCGGCGGGACGCGCCCACCGCTGCGAATGGTCGTGCAGCGCAGCGGTGATCCGGCCCAGGGTGTGGAAGTCCTCCAACGTGAGGGCGTTCTCGTCGGGCTCGGCGCCGGCGACCATGTCGAAATGGACGGCGTACCTGGGAGTCCCAGCGGTCCCATCGACGTTGACGGTGACCACGCGACGCCCGTCGCTGGCGGGGAGCACTGTCGGCACTGTGACGTCACTGTCGGCCCGTAACGCCGCCAGCCAGTCCAACTCCGACTCGATCTCGTGCGCCCGGTGATAATCCCGCCGGTGCACCCGCAGGATCGACTGTGTTCCGGCATCCTCGACGAGATACGTGGCGTTCTCGGACAGATTCAGCAGCCGCAACGTCGCGTCGGGCCCGATGTCGTACTGCCGCAGGGCGAGCTGGGCGACATCGATCTCGTCGGTGATAACCATCTAGTGGTCCTGTCCTTCAATTCCCGCCAACACTGTCGTGATCCGGTCGCGGGCCGCCGTCACGTCCGCGACACTGCCGCCGATGTACAGCCGCCCGGCAGCCCCGATCATTTGTACGTCCACCACCGTAAGCCCGGGCGCTGCCCGTTCGGCCTCATTGGCCGCGACGGCGGCGAACAGGGCCGGGGTCATTTCGTAGACCAGCAGCGACTGGCCGGGCAGGATCATCGAAGCCTGCCGGTTGCGGTTGAGGATCACCGCGTGTTGATCGGTGATGTCCTCGATGATGTCGTGGTAGAGCACCCGGGGCCGCAGCTGATCGGACGCCGAGTTGCCGGTGCCTGCCAGAATCGCCTTCCCGGCCCGCTGGACATCTTCGAGGTTGGCGGAGTGGATCTCCAGCACCCCGAATTGCCGCTCCACGTACAGGATTCCGGGTTGGATACCGGGCACCTCGCGCAGGGCCAGGTCGATCACGCGCTCGATGGCCAAGGCGGGGGACACCTCGACGATCAGCGCGTGTTCGCCCTCATACGGCGGGTAGCCCCGGGCGCGGGTCGGCGTACCCAGGTAGGCGGCGAACTGCCGCTGCAGGTCTTCGACCAGCAGGTAGACGCGGATCTGGGTGCGGATCCGCGTGCTCTCGTCTGCTTGCGTCGGCATGGCTACTTGCTGGACACCGAGAAGTGCGCGCCGAGCTCGTTGTGCGGCCGCGGGATGACGTGGACGCTGACGAGCTCACCGACCTGCGACGCGGTCTCCGCTCCCGCCTCGGTGGCGGCCTTGACCGCGCCGACCTCACCGGTGACGATCACGGCGACCAGCCCGTCGCCGACCTGCTGGCGATCGGTGATGGTGACGTTGGCAGCCTTCACCATGGCGTCCGCGGCGGCCAGCGCAGCGACGAAGCCCTTGGTCTCGATCAGTCCGATTGCATTGCTGGACATGGGGATATCTCCTTATTTGTTGGGGTTGGAATCGATGGATCCGATGATGAGTGCGTCGACAGGGGGCGGTGTGCCGGTGAACCAGCCCGAGGCCACGGAGCCCTGCGCGACGAGGACGTGCTCACCGACACCGGTGCCGAGGACGTCGAACGCGATCAACCGCGACCCCGTGCCGTCCACCTCGACCTCGAGGAAGGCCCCGGCCGGGATGCCGTCGATACGGCGCGTCGCCCAGACGTTCCCGGTGACAGTCGCTTTAATCACATTCGCTCCTTCGTCGCTGGGAGATCATTTGCGCTCCTTGGTGATCGTGATGCCAAGGGATCGAGCCTTTTCCCTGGCCAACGGGGTGAGCACGGCGCGGCGGCCCAGGATCAGGGTGCCGCCGGCCAGGTCGGCGATGTGGCGTTCGGTGACCGCGCCGCTGTCGATCCGGTGCGTCGCGCCGCCGGCCGGTGCCGCGCTGCCTGCCAGCCGGAAACTCAGCCGGCCGGCTTTCAGATCCGCGCGGGTCTTCGGGTTTTCGAACAGCCGCAACAACTTTCGGACAAAGGCGTCCAGGTCGGAGTCCTTGGACAGCCGCACGGTCTCGACCCGGTTCTTGCCCTCGACGGAGCGGGGTCCGGTGGGATCGAGACCCAGCTGGTCGGCAACCGTAGCGGGTGTGGCCGAGGCCGGTGGCGAGGGGACAGCCACCGGCCCCGGGGTCGGGGCGGGTTTGAGACCCGAAACCGCTTCGCGCACCACCTCTCTGACGAGGGCGCGCAGATCGTCACGGTTGATGTTCATGCAGTGGCCCTTGCCAACGCATCCTGGGCGGCCTCGGCGGCCTGACGCACATCGGCCTCGGTACCGGAGAGGTACACCCGGCCGGTCGCGCCGATCATCCGGAAGTCGACCACCTTGATGTCAGCGGCCTTCTCGGCTTCGTTGGTGGCCAGGATCGCGTAGGACGCCGGGGCGACCTCCAGGACGAACAACGACTCGCCGGGCAGCACCATCGACCCGATCTTGTTGCGGTTGATCAGGAACGCGTGCTGGTGGTCGATGCTGGAGATGATGCGTGAGGCCAGCACGTTCGGTCGCACTGCGCTGTCTGTGGTGCTGCCCAGCTCATCGAGTGCGGCATCGGCGGCAGCTTTCACCGCGCCGGTCTCCCCGTGGAACTCGAGGTATCCGAATTGCCGCTCTACCACCAGGATTCCAGCCTTGACCTCAGCATGTTTGAGGGCGACGTCGGTGACGCCCTCGATGTCAAGGCCGGGAGCGACCTCGATGATCTGCGCGGCCTGGTTGGCCCGGGGCAGTGCGCCCTTGATCCAGGTGCCCAGATACGACATGGTCTGCGGTTGCAGCCGGTCGATGAAGATGAACGAACGCAGTTCAGCCACAGCCCTACCTCTTGATCAGTTGTGCGAGTTCTTCGACGACCAGCGCGCGCAATTCGGCTCGTAGCGCGTCCAGTCCGGGATCCGACGCCCGGCTCGGCGTCGCGTACGACCGCTGCGCCGGCACCGCGACGCCGTCACGGTCGTTGGAGGCGCGCGGATACTGCGGCACCGGCGCGGCCGGGGAGTGCCATGGGTCGATGCCGGCGAAATTGCCCATCAGCACGCCCGGTTCGCTGTTGTAGGCGATGCGGGCCCAGTTGATCAGGTTCTGCGGCTGCAGGTTTTCCCCGATCGAGCTGCGCCCGACGAACCCGGTCCCGATGGTCATCGACGGTGCCAGGTTGGTGTCCAGCCCGGAGCTGCCCGTCGAGTTGCCGACGTTGACCGACACCCGCAGCACCGGCACCTGAGCCGCGAAATCAGTGATCACGGCCGCGTTTTCACTGTGGATCGCGGCGGAATGTCCGGCCCCGCCGATCCGTACCACGGCGCGCGCAGCGCGGATACCGCGGGCGGCGTCGGCCGCGGTGGTCATGCCAAGCACAGGGGAGAGCTTCTCGTGGGCCAGCATCTCTTCGGCGATGACGTCGTCGAACGGTGCGATCAGGACTCGGGTCTTCGGTGTCACGCGCAGCCCTGCCTGCCCGGCGATCCAGGCGGCGTCACGGCCCACCACATCGGTGTTGAGGTGGCCGTCGGCGAACATATAGGCCCGCAGCCGTCGCGCCCCGTCCTCGTCGAGGATGTGGGCCCCGGCGCGAGTCAGTGCCGAGCGCAGCTTGTCGGCGACGGCGTCCTCGACGATAAGCACCGATTCGTTGGTGCACAGCACCGAGTTGTCGAACGCCTTGCTGTCGACGATGCGTTTGGCCGCGGCATTGATGTCGGCGCTGGCGTCGACGAAAACCGGGACGTTGCCCGGCCCGACGCCCAGGGCCGGGTTGCCCGACGAGTACGCGGCGCGTACGACGCCGGTGCCGCCCGTGGCCACGATGACGTCGGTACGTTCATCGGCCATCAGGGCCTGTACCAGTGGGATGGACGGCTCGTCGACCACCTGGACGATGCCGTCGGGTGCGCCTGCGGCGATGGCGGCCTCGGCGAGCACCCGTGCTGCGTCGGCCGAGCACCGCTTGGCCCGCGGGTGCGGCGCGACGACGACGGCGTTGCGGGTCATCAGTGCCAGGATCACCTTGAAGTACACGGTGGCAACGGGATTGGTGGTCGGCGTCAACGCCAGCACGACACCGGCAGGCCGGGGCAGCTCGACGATCTTGCGGGCTTCGTCGATGCGCGGCGACACATAGTCTTCGCCCCGGTAGTAGTCGACGATGCCGCGCGAGCAGGCCCGGTTTTTGGTCACCTTGTCGGCCGCCACGCCCATACCGGTCTCGGCGACCGCCTCGGTGGCGAACCGTTCGGCCTCGGCGTAGCCGGCCTCGGCCACGGCGTTGACGATGGTGTTCACCGCGGCCGCGTCGTAGTCGGCGTATGCCGCGGCGGCCCACCGGGCCCGCTCAAGCATGTGGCCGGCCTGTGCAGTACTCGTCATGACGCCTTCCGTCCCGTCGCAGCGGCCTTGGCTCGACTCACCGCAACGGCGAGGCGGTCGAGCACGTCCTCACACAGTTCTCGGGACAGCAGCAGGCCCGGTTTGAACTGCAGCACACGGGGATCCAGTGTCGAGAAGATCGCCCACACCCCGAGCTGATAGAGCTCGCGCATCACGAACTTGGCACCCTCGGGGTGGTCGAACTCCAGCCCGAGGATCACCCCGTTCTGCCGGATGCCGACGAACCAGTCGGGGTAGTCGGCCTGGATGCGGCGCAGGCCGTGATCGAAGATGTCGGCGATGTAGTGCACCATCGAGCGCACCTCGGGGCGGGTGCAGATCTCCAGCGTCTTGATGGCCGCGACACAACCGAGTTCGGCGCCGCCGAAGGTGGACATGTGCGCGAAGCCGTCCTCGTCGAGCCAGGTGGCGGCGCGCTCACCGAGCAGTGCCGCGGCAATCGGGTACATGCCGCCCGAAAGGCCCTTGCCGGTGACGATGATGTCGGGTTCGATGCCGTGTTTGGTGATGCCCCACAGCTCGCCGGTGCGCATCAGGCCGGTCTGCACCTCGTCGGCGATGTAGAGCGTGCCGTACTTCTCGGTGGCGGCTTTGACCGCTTCGAGGTAACCCGGTGCGGGAAGGGGGAATCCGTACGTCGCCGGGATGGTCTCCATGATGACCGCGGCGATATCGCCGGAGGCCAGCACCTTCTCCATCGCGTCGATGTCGTTGAACGGCACCTGCAGGAACTCGTCGGGCTGGTCGGCGAGGAAGAACTTCGCGAACCGGTCGTCGCCGGTGGCCACCGCCAGGCCGGTGTGACCGTGGTAGGCCTTGATGATCGACACGATCTTGCGGCGCTTGGTGGCGTGCCGGGCGCTCTTGAGCGCGATGTCGATCGCCTCGCCACCGCCGGATCCGAAGGCGATCTTCTTGATCGACGCCGGCGCGGTCTCGACGAGGCGCTGTGCGAGCGCGGTGCGCGCTACCGAGGGGAAATGGTGATTGCCCATGTCGAAGTGCTGCATACCTTCGGAAATCGCTTGCATCACTTCGGGATTGCGATGTCCGAGGTTATAGGTCCCGCCGTTGAGGTGCAGGTCGATGAGCCGACGCCCCTCCATGTCCCACAGGAAGTAACCTTCGCGGCGGTCGATCACCAGATCGACACCCGTGTCGGTCCAGAACTGCGTTTTGTCTGGATTCCAGAACGTCTTCGCCTTGTCCAGCACTTCGGCTTTGGATTCGAACGTGAACGTGCCGTAGTCGTACATGCGGCTCCCTCTTGAGCTACCTGGTAGCTGTGATGCACCACACCGTAAATGGTCGCAACCATTTCTGTCAATGGATCAGGTGAACCCTTGCCATTCGGTTTTGGTAGTGCCAATATACGTACAGTTCGTACTGTGGCCCAGGCCACATCGAGCCTTCATCATAAGCCTGGAAGGTAAGCCGGTAGATGACCGAACAAGCTGTCACGAAGAGTGAAAATGCAGCTCAAGATGTACAACGCTTGAAACGTAACGCCGTAGGCACCATCGGCGTGATCTTCATGGCGGTGGCCACCGCCGCTCCCATAACCGCAATGGTCGGCAACGTCCCCATCGCCGTCGGCGCCGGAAATGGTTCACACGCTCCGGCGGGTTACATCGTAGCCACCGTGGTCCTGGGCCTGTTTGCCGTCGGCTACGCCACCATGGCCAAGCACATCACCACCACCGGTGCGTTCTACGGCTACATCTCCCACGGCCTCGGCCGTATCGTCGGGATGGCTAGCGGCGGTTTGATCACCATGGCGTACGTGGTGTTCGAGCCCTCGCTCATCGGCATCTTCTCGTTCTTCTTCCAGAACCTGATGCAGTCGCAGTTGGGCATCCACATTCACTGGATCATCCCGGCCCTGCTGATGCTGACGGCCAATGCGATCCTGACCTACTTCGACGTGAACCTCACGGCCAAGGTGCTCGGCGTGTTCCTGGTGACCGAGATCGTCATGCTGGCACTTGGCGCGGTTGCGGTTCTGGTCCACGGTGGCGGCCCCGACGGCTTTGCCGTCAGCGAGACGCTCAACCCTGCCGGAGCGTTCACCCCAGCAGCCGGAATCGCCGGTGCCAGTGCCGGTTTGGGCTTGTTCTTCGCCTTCTGGTCATGGGTCGGGTTCGAGTCGACGGCGATGTACGGCGAGGAATCGCGCGACCCCAAGCGGATCATCCCGCGCGCGACCATGCTGAGCGTCCTCGGTGTCGGCGTGTTCTACGTGTTCGTGTCGTGGATGGCGATCGCGGGCACCGGCCCGCAGAAGTCCGTCGAACTCGCTCAGAGTGCCGACACCGCGTCGGAGATCTTCTTCGGCCCGGTGCGGGGCTACTACGGCGAATGGGCGATCACCGTCTTCAACATCCTGCTGGTGACAGGTTCGTTCGCGTGCGGCATGGCGTTCCACAACTGCGCGTCGCGGTACCTCTACGCGATGGGCCGGGAGGGCCTGTCCAAGGGGCTGCAGAAGACCCTCGGCGCAACGCATCCCAAGCACGGTTCGCCGCACATCGCGTCGTTCGTGCAGACCGGTATCGCCCTGGTGATCATCCTGGCGTTCCTGGCCGCGGGCATGGATCCGTACGTCCACATGTACTCGCTGCTGGCCATCCTCGGCACCATGGCGATCCTGATCGTGCAGTCGCTGTGCGCGTTCTCCGTGATCAGCTACTTCCACCTGCGCAAGAACCATCCGGTGTCCAAGCACTGGTTCAAGACGCTGGTCGCCCCGGGACTCGGCGGCATCGGCATGCTCTACGTGGTCTGGCTGCTCTGGGAGCACAAGGATGCTGCGGCCGGTACCGCGTCGGGCACCCTGCTGTTCAAGCTGACTCCGTGGATCGTGGTGGGACTGTTCGTGTTCGGCGCAGTCCTTGCCACCTACTTCAAGTTGCGTGATCCGCGCCGCTATGAATTGATCGGCCGGATCGTGTTCGAGGACACCGTCGTTCGAGACTGACGCCGTGGACACGTTCGAGCGTGGCGTCCTGCAGTTCGTCCTCGCGTGGGCTCCCTACGGGGGTCCACGCGAGGACGATGTCTGGTTGCAGTTCGGTATGACCGTCGAGCAACTGGGCGGGCGGTTCGCCAAGATCGTGGCCGGGCTCCTGCCGCGTGTCCGTGCGCTGCCCAACGCCGACAGGTGTCTGCTGCAGCGAGCTTGCGTGCACTTGCGCAAGCAGCGGCAGTCAGGCTCCGATACCGAAAGCCGTTCGCAGAGCGGAGATCTGGCCGTCGATGAAGGCGCGTGACACCGTGGACTTCGGTGCCAGCTGATCGAACCCGTGGAAGGCGCCGTCGACGATGTCGAGCTCGCAGGGCACCCCGGCGTCGCGCAGCCGCTTGGCGTACCTGACGTCTTCGTCGTGGAACAGATCGAGGGTTCCGACGCCGATCCACGCAGGCGGCAGGCCGGACAGATCCGTTCGGCGGGCCGGCACGGCGGTTGCCGGGTCTGCGTCACCGAGGTAGGCCGACCAGCCGAACCGGTTGCTGCCCTGCGTCCACAGCCGGTGACCCGGGTGGTCGAACTCCTTGCCCGCCGTGCGATCGTCGAGCATCGGATATACCAGAATCTGTGCGACAAGCGGTATTTCACCACGATCACGTGCCAGCAGCGCGAGCGCCGCGGCCAACCCGCCGCCCGCGCTGGCGCCGGCGACCGCCACCCGCGCGGGATCAACCGCCGGTAGCCCAGCCAACCACGCCAGCGCCGAGTAGCAATCCTCGAGGCCTGCCGGGTACGGGTGTTGGGGCGCCAGGCGGTACTTCACCGCCGCGACAGTGATGCCGAGCTCGGCGGCGAAGCGGCGGCACAGCGCGTCGTCCTGCGCCGGGCTGCCGATGACATAGCCGCCGCCGTGAATCCACAACAGCGCAGGCCCCGGAGCAGTGAGTGCCGTGGGGCGGAACAGTCGCACCCCGGCGCCCGAGGCCAGCGTCAGCACCTCGACGTCCTTCGGGGTGGCGCGGCCGTGCCATTCGGTGAGCTTCTGCATGACCGGCAGCGTCGAGCGGGTGACGAGGCTGCGCGGTACGAACCGCGCCAACCGGGCCAGGTCGGGGTGAAACGAGGTGGCGGACGTCACGCCATCCTGTCTACCACTTAGCCTGGCTAGCGGTTAGGTCAGCACTGTCTCGAACGCGATCCGGTCCCCGCGGTAGAGCGCCCGCACCAGTTCGATCGGCACTCCTTCGGTGTCCAGAGACCGGCGGTTGAGCAGCAGCATCGGCATCGCGGTGGTGGATTCGAGCAGGTCAGCCTCCCGTGGTGACGCCAAGGCCGTCTCGATGCGTTCGGTGGCCGAGCCGAACTGCACGCCTGTGGCCCTGATCGCCGCATAGAGCGATGTGGTCGGATCGAAGGTGGTCGCCAGGTCGGCGAAGCGGGCCGACGAGAGGTAGGTGCTCTCCAGGCCGATCCGCTGATCGTCGGCGAGCAGGACCCGCTCCAGGTGCAGCACCGGGGCGCCGACCGGAATATCCAGGCCCGCAGCGAGTTCGGTGGTGGCGTCGATGATCTCGGTGGTGACCGCCAGTCGGCCCGGCGTCCGCCCGACGGCCAGTGCGCCCTCGGTGTAGGACTGCAGGCTCAGCGGCTGGGTGAGTTTGGGGCGTGACACCACCGTGCCGCGGCCGCGTCGTTCGATGCGCCCGGCCACCAGCAGTTCGTGCAGGGCCTGCCGCACCGTTTCGCGGGCCACCCCGAACTGGACGGCGAGTTCACGTTCGGCGGGCACGGGGTCGCCCTCGGCGAGGTCGGCCAGCATCGTGTCGAGCGCGGTGCGAATCACATAGGGCTTCGGCAGCGGCTTCTGCTGGGGCGATGTCACCGGTCAGTTACCTTGCCGCACAACCCGTTCGGCGACAGCCAGCACGTCGTCAACGGTCGCGCCGCGGCCCTGCGGATCCTTGGCCGCGTCGTCATAGTGGCGCAGCCGCAGCGCGTCGGGCCACCAGGGGTGCGCGACGTACGTCGCGTCCACGCCCGCGCCGCCCTGATGTTGCAGCGACAGGGCCGATACATCCGAGAGTGCGTAGTCCGGATCGGTCGCGGCCAGGTAGCGCTTGGCCGCCACGTGCGCACCCGCAAGCCAACCGACGCGCTCGCCGAACCGCGGTGTCAGCCAGTCCCGCGCGAAGCGGTCGTGCTGCTCAACCCCGTCGTGGTCCGCGAACAGCGGGCTGTGGGCCAGGTCGTGCAGCGCGGCGGCGAGCACCAGTTCATCGTCGGCACCGTCGTCGACGGCACGGGCCGCGGACTGCAGTGCGTGGTCCAATTCGTCGACGGCTTCCTCATCCCACACCCCGCGCAGGGAATGCAGCACGCGGCCGATCTCGGCGACCTCTTGCATGCCGACAGTGTAACCCCGTTTGGTCTATACCAGTTCTTAACCTGGTGTTCGACGCCACAACACCCGCAGGACTGCGGCCTGTCGTGATCAGCAGCGATGGTCATCAACCATGCGCGTGACGATTGTCGGTGGAGGGATTCTCGGCACCGCGCACGCCGTCGAAGCGGTGAGTCGCGGTCACCAGGTCGTACAACTGGAGCGCGAAACCGAGGCCCGGGGTGCGTCGGTGCGCAACTTCGGCCTCATATGGGTTTCGGGGCGCTCGACCGGCGAACTCGAGGCTGCCCTGCGGTCACGCGAGTTGTGGGAGAAGCTCGCGGCCGACATCCCCGGGATCGGGTTCCGGTCGGCCGGTTCGATCACGTTGCTGCGGACCCCCGCCGAACTGGCGGTCGCGCAGGAGGCCGCGGACGGACCAGATGCGTGTCACCGCGGTTTCACCCTGCTGGAGCCAGGCAAGGTGCGCGCGCTCAACCCCGCCTTGCGAGGCGACTTTCTCGGCGGGCTGCATTGCGCGCTCGACGCGGCGGTCGAGTCCCGTCAGGCACTACCGGCGATCCGCGACTACCTGACCGCGAGCGGCCGCTACGAATTCGTACCGGGCGTCGAGGCTCGCGCGGTCGACAACCGCACCGTGCGCGATGACCACGGCAACCGCTACGACGCCGACCTGGTGTTGGTGTGTGCGGGGGCCGCGCACGGCGGGCTGGTCCGCGAACTCGCGGGCAACCTTCCGGTGCGGCGGGTGCGGTTGCAGATGATGCAGACCGAGCCGCTCGGCGAGACCATGACCACGGCCATCGCCGATGCGGACAGCTTCCGCTATTACCCGGCTTTCGCCGGTGCCGCGCTGGAGACGTTGCGCACCAACGAGGCTCAGCATCCCGTCGCCGAGGCAGCGCACATGCAACTGCTGTGTGTCCAGCGTCTGCACGGCGGCCTGACCATCGGCGACACGCACGAATACGACGAACCGTTCGGGTTCGACGTGCACGAACCGCCGTACGACTACCTCGTGAACGTCGTCGAGGAGTTCCTCGGCCGCACTCTGCCTCCGATCCGGCAACGCTGGGCCGGGGTGTACAGCCAATGCGTCGACCCGCATCAGCTGGTGTGCCGGGCCGAACCCGAGAACGACGTGTGGGTGATCACCGGTCCGGGGGGACGCGGGATGACGCTCGGGCCCGCCATCGCCGAGCAGACCGCTGATCTCGTCGGATTCTGAGTGAGGGAAATGCATGTCTACCAATGACATACAACTTGACGACATCCAGCTTGCCGTCATCGACATGGCGGGCACGACGGTGTCCGACGACGGGCTGGTGGTCAGCGCATTCGAGTCCGCCGCCACGGCAGTCGGCGTGCCCGCAGCCGGGTCCGAACGGGACCGCGCCCGCGAGTACGTGCTGGACACCATGGGGCAGTCCAAGATCGAGGTGTTCTGGGCCCTGTTCGGCACCGAGGATCTCGCGCGACGCGCCAACGCCGAATTCGAGAAGGCTTATGCCAAATTGATCGCGGCCGGCCGGGCGGAGCCCATCGACGGTGCGGCCGAGGCCATCACGGAGTTGCGTCAGGCCGGCATCAAGGTCGCGCTGACCACCGGGTTCAGCGGCGTCACGCAGGGCAAGCTGCTGTCCGCGCTCGGCTGGCAGGATCTGGCCGATCTGGTGCTCGCACCGGAGCCCGGTGTGCGTGGGCGCCCCCACCCTGACCTCATCCTGACGGCGTTGATCCGGCTGCAAGCCGATGGCGTCGACAACGTCGCGGTCCTCGGCGACACCGCGAACGATATCGAAAGTGCCCTGCGCGCAGGCGCTGCCATCGCCGCGGGCACCCTCACCGGCGCGCACTCCGAAGAGCAACTGCGTGCCGCCGGAGCTACTCACGTGGTCGGCTCCGTCACCGACTTCGCCGACCTGTTGTTGCTTGGCTGATCAGAGAAGGAACCCATGAAGACACGACATCTACTGCGCGCGACGGCAATCGCGACGGTCGCACTCACCACCATGTTGAGCGCAGCCTGCGGCGGCACCGGAACGACCGGCTCCGGTGCGGCCGGCGCCGTCACCGTCTACAGCGCGGATGGCCTGGGCTCCTGGTACAAGTCGACGTTCGACGCGTTCACCAAGGACACCGGTGTCGCGGTGAACGTCGTCGAGGCGGGCTCCGGTGAGGTGGTCTCGCGTGTGGAGAAGGAGCAGTCCAATCCGCAGGCCGATCTGCTGGTGACCTTGCCGCCCTTCATCCAGAAGGCCGACAAGTCAGGGCTTCTCGTGCCCAGCGGGGTCGACACCACCGGTATCGCGGCAGGGCAGGTCGGCCCGGACGGCAGGTATGTGCCGATCGTGAACAACGCGCTGAGCTTCATCGCCAACCCGTCCGTCAAACCTGCGCCGGCGGGGTGGGACGATCTGCTCGACCCACGATTCAAAGGCAAGCTTCAGTACTCGACGCCGGGGCAGGCCGGCGACGGTACCGCGGTGCTCGTGCTGCTGCAGCACCTGCGCGGCCGCGACGGTGCGCTCGACTACCTGAGCAAGCTGCAGGCCAACAACGTCGGGCCGTCGTCGTCGACCGGCAAGCTGCAACCCAAGGTGAGCAACGGTGAACTGCTGGTTGCCAACGGCGACGTGCAGATGAACCTGGGCTCCATCAAGGACGACAAGTCGACGTTCAGCATCTTCATTCCCGCGCACGACGGCAAGCGCACGACGGTATCGCTGCCCTACGTCGCGGGTGTCACCAAGGGCGCTCCGCACGCCGACAACGCCAAGAAGCTGCTGAGTTACCTGCTCACCGACGGTGTGCAGAAGACCGTCGCCACCGGTGCGCTGGGCATCCCGGTGCGCGACAACCTCGTGGGCAACGGTGCGCCGCAGCCGAATACACCAGCAGGCGTGCTCGACGGGGTCGAGGTGTGGGTACCGGACTGGAATGCGGTGCTGGCAGGGCTCGACGCCGACCTCGCGGCCTATCAGAAGGCCACAGGCAACTGAGATGACCGAGACAGGGCTGGGCCGGCCGAACACCGAGGCCGACCAGAACGAGGACACGAAGCACGAATCGCGCACGCCTGCCATCACTTTCGACCGGGTGGGGGTGCGCTACGGCCGGGGCAAGCGGGTGACGCAGGCCCTGATCGACTTCAACCTTCGGGTGGGCACCGGTGAGACGGTCGCGCTGCTGGGGCCGAGCGGATCGGGCAAGTCGACGGCGCTGGGTGCGCTCGCCGGGTTCGTCCGGCCCACGTCGGGCACGGTCCGGCTGGCCGGGCGCGACATCACCGACCTGCCGCCGGCCAAACGCGGCATCGGTGTGGTGCTGCAGTCCTATGCGCTGTTCCCGCACATGCGGGTGGCCGAGAACGTCGCGTTCGGTCTGAAGGCGAAACGGGTGCCGCGCGCTGAGATCGGGGTCCGGGTGGCCGAGGCCCTGGACATGGTCGGCATGGCCGCTTACGGAAAACGGTTGCCCCGTGAGCTTTCCGGCGGTCAGCAGCAGCGCATCGCGATCGCCCGGGCGCTGGCGATCCGGCCCAAGGTGCTGCTGCTCGACGAGCCGCTCGCGGCGCTGGACGCGCAACTGCGGCAGTCGATGCTTGCCGAACTGCAGCAGCTCAAGGAGTCACTGCCGGACACCGCGATGCTCTACGTGACCCACGACCAGGCTGAGGCGCTGGCCCTGGCCGACCGGATCGTCGTGATGAACAACGCCCGGCTGATGGACGTCGACACCGCCGAAAACTTGTGGAAACGCCCGCCTACCAGCTTCACCGCGGCGTTCCTCGGCGGCGCCAACCTGATTCCCTGCACGGTGGGCCGGGTCATCGGGACCTCAGCGCTGGTGACCGTCGCCAACCGCACCGTCAGCGCCGAGGCGCCCCAACCTGCCGTCGGCAAGATCGACTGGGCGCCAGGATCTTCGGCGCTGCTGTGTATCCGCCCGCACGCCCTCCAACTGGTGTCGCTGGGCAACCGCGACGCCATGCGGGCCGAAGTGAAATCCGCGGTGTGGCGCGGCGCGACGACGCGTCTCGTGGTGTCGGTCAACGGTCTTCCCGACAGCCCCGTCGAACTCGACGTACCGGGCCACGCGCAGTTCGAGGTGGGCAATGAGGTCGGCGTCCGGATTCCCGAGCCGGCCGGGGTACTCGTGCAGGCCGCCGCGTGACGCTTCTCGACGAGCACACCGCAGAAGCCCCGGAGCGGGCCGCCGCACCGCGGTCCCGGGCGGCGCTGTGGGTGCTGCCCCCACTGCTGGTGGTGCTGCTGATCGCGCTCTACCCGCTGCTGCGGGTGCTCGGGGAGTCGGCTGACACCGGCACCTGGTCCGAGGTGCTGGGTTCGGAGGTGTTCCGGGATGCGTTGTGGCGCACCGTCGCCATCGCGGCCACGTCGACGGCAGGCTGCCTGGTCCTCGGCACCTTCGTGGCGATCGTGCTGGCCTTCGTGCCGTTTCCCGGTTCGCAGCTGGTGGGCCGGCTGATCGACACCGTGCTGTCGCTGCCGTCGTTCCTCATCACCCTGGCCTTCACGTTCCTGTACGGCACCGCCGGTGCGGTGAACGCCGCGATCCGCAGCGTCACCGGCGGTGATACCGCGGTGCTCAACTTCCTCTACACGCCGGCCGGCGTCGTCGCCGCCGAGATCACGTTCTTCACGCCGTTCGTGGTGCGGCCACTGCTGGCGGCGTTCGCAGTGCTGCCGCCCGCACAACTCGACGTGGCGGCCAGCCTGGGCGCCTCACCCCTGCGGGTCCTGCGGTCGGTGATCATGCCGGAGGCTTGGCCCGCGCTGGTGGCCGGCGGCAGCTTGGTACTGCTGTTGACGCTCAACGAATTCGGCATCGTGTTGTTCACCGGCGCCAAGGGCGTCATCACCCTGCCGGTGCTGATCTACACGCGGGGCATCGTCACGTTCGACCTGCCCGGTGCCGCGGTCATCGCGACCGTGCAGGTGGTGCTGTCACTGGGCCTGTACGCGGCGTACCGAATGGTGTTCGCGCGCATGACAACCGGAAGGGGTGTGGCCGATGCTGTTGTGGAACAGGCGCACTAAGGCCCTCGTACTTACCGTTTTCGGGCTCGTGGTGCTCGTGGTGTTCGTGGCACCCCTGGCCACCGTGGTGCTGGCCGGCCTGGCCGGGACGTGGACATCGGCGCTGCCGTCGAACCTCGGCTTCGGTCACTTTCAGGACGCGTTGTCCGGCGAGAACCTGGCCAGCCTGTCGGTGAGCCTGCAGACCGCATTCGTGGCCGGCGCCATCGCGCTGGTGCTGGGAACCTGGGCGGCGCTCGCTGCGCGTGAGTGCCCCTCGTGGCTGCGGAAATTCACCGACGCCGTGTTTCATCTACCGATCGCCGTGCCATCGGTGGCCATCGGCCTCGGGTTGCTCATCGCGTTCAACTCCCGCCCGCTGCTACTCGGCGGCACGCGGTGGATCGTGATCCTCGCGCACACCGTGCTGGTGCTGGCATTCGCGTTCAGTGCGGTGTCGGCAGCGCTGGACCGGCTCGACCCGGCCTACCGGCAGGCGGCCGAATCGCTTGGCGCCGGGCCCGTTCGGGTGCTGACGCGGGTGACGTTGCCGTTGCTGTTGCCGTCGTTGGGCGCCGCGGCCGGGTTGGCCGTCGCGCTGTCGATGGGTGAGCTCGGCGCCACGGTGATGGTCTATCCCGCGACCTGGAAGACCTTGCCCGTCACCATCTTCGGGCTCACCGACCGTGGCCAGGCATTCCAGGCGGCCGCATGCACCACCATCCTGCTGCTCGTCACCCTGTTGGCCCTTGTGCTCCTCGGCCGTATCAGGGGCCGCGCCGCCCTCCGTTGACCTTTGCACCGCGAGCGTGCGTGTCTGCTGCCCGACACGCCTTACTTCAGCAGCATTTTGCGCACACTCGCGGTGCCGTCAGGGTGCAGAGGCCGTCAACGCCGCCCGGATTTCGACGTACCGCGTCAGGAAGAGACGTTCGTCGAGCCGCTTGCGCCGCATCCAGCCCGTCACCTCGTCATTGCATTTGCTCGCATTGCACGATGCGCACGCAGGCACGACGTTGTCGATGGTGTACCGGCCGCCACGCGAGATGGCCATGACGCAATCCCGCTGCAGCGCCGTGCCGGCCGCGCCGCAGTAGGCACAACCGTTCCACGCATCTTTGATCGCGGCCCACTGCGCGTCGGTGAGGTCGTTGACGACATTGTCCAGACGGCGCTTGCGCTTGCGGGCCGCACGGGCCCGACGGGTTCGACTGACCGCCATGCGGTGAGCGTAGGCGTCGCGAGCGTGCGTGAACTGCCGGTGAGACCCGGCGTGTCGGGCAGCAGACGCGCACGCTCGCGGTGCAAGTGCAAGGCGGTGCAAGTCCGGGAACTACTTGAGCAGCGGGTCGCGAGGTAGGCCGAGGATCCGCTCGGCGATGGTGTTGCGGGTGATCTCCGAGGTTCCGCCGGCGATCGTCATCGCCCGGTTGCCCAGGTAGGCGCGGGTCAGCTTGCGGGTGGCACCGGAGACTGCGGCTGCCCCGGCCAGATCCATGCCGAGTTCGGTCAACCGTTGTGAATGCTCGGCCACCAGTAGCTTGGTCACGTTGCCTTCCGGGCCGGGTTCGGCACCGGCGATGGCCCGCGACACGCGACGCAGGTTCAGCAGCCGCAGCGTGTGGCCGACGGCGATCACCTCTCCGGCGCGCCGCGCGTAGCCTGCCCCGTCGGGAGACGCGTCGAGCATGGCCACGAGATCGTCGGCGCTGAATCCGGTCGGCGCCGCCGAACCTCCGCCGATCGAGATGCGCTCATTGCCCAGTGTCGCGCGCGCCACCAGCCAGCCCTTGTTCACATCACCGACCACATCCTCGTCGGGCACGAACACGTCGTCGAAGAACACCTCGTTGAAGTGGGCGTCGCCGGTCAAACCTTGCAGCGGGTTCACCGTGACCCCAGGTGCTTTCATGTCGATGGCCATCATCGTCACCCCGGCGTGCTTGGGTGCGTCGGGATCGGTGCGCACGGTGGCCAGGCCCCACTGGCAGTGCTGAGCCAGGCTGGTCCACACCTTCTGCCCCGTGACCCGCCAGCCGCCGTCGACCTTTTTCGCCGCGGTGCGTACCGCCGCGGCATCGGATCCGGCGCCCGGCTCGGAGAACAGCTGGCACCACATGACCTCTCCTCGCAATACCGGCTCCACCCAACGTTCACGCTGATCGTCGGTGCCCGCCTGAGCGATGGTCAGCGTCACCCATCCGGTGATCCCCATGTCGGCTCGCTCGAGGTCGGCGAACTCTTCCTCGATCACCAACTGCTCCAACACATCTGCGCCCCGACCCCACGGCTTGGGCCAGTGCGGCACGAGATAGCCGGAGTCGACGAGATAATCGCGGCGCTGCTCGGTGGGCAGGGTCCGCACCGCCGCGGCCGCCTCGGCAGCGGCCTTCCGGTGCACTTCGGCTTCGGGTGGAAGGGTGAACGACGCGCCCTGAGCGCGTCCGGTGCGCTGCCCGTCGACGACGTCGAGCAACGGGTCGGCCCCCTCGCTGAGCAGCGCGGCCAGCGTCCGGGCCCGGCGCAAGTACAGGTGGGCATCGTGTTCCCAGGTGAACCCGATGCCGCCGTGCAGCTGAATGTTGTACTCCGCGTTGAACACCACCGCTCGGGCGGCGTGCGCTGCGGCGACGGCGGCGGCGAACCAGGCGCCGTCGAGATCGTCGGCACGGGCGGCGTCCCAGACGGCGGCGGTGGTCTGTTCGGCGGCCACCAGCATGTTGGCGGCGTGGTGTTTGACGGCCTGGAATGTGCCGATGGTCCGGCCGAACTGTTCGCGCACCTTGGCGTACTCCACCGCCATGTCCAGCGCGGCCCACGCCACGCCGACTGCCTCGGCACCGGCCAGGACACGAAAGACCGTGCGCGCCAAGCGGGCAGCGCCCCGCAGCACCCGGTCATCGCCGACCGAGACCGCACGCAGTGTCACCGTGCCGATACTGCGCGTGGGGTCCAGCCCCTCCTCGGCCGTCACCGTGACACCGTCGGCGGCGGCGTCGACTATGACGAGGTCGTCTCCCGCGGCAAGGACCAGAACGTGGGCGTCGGGCGCGCCCAGCACGGCGGCCGCCGAGCCGTCAAGCACACCGTCTGCAGTGATCGTCACGGTGCCTGCCAACCCAAGCGCCCCGACGGATGAGCCGGTTGCCAGCCCCGGAAGTAATTGCGCCCGAACCGCTTCGGGTGCAACGTGATCGATCACCACCGCCGCGGCGACGGTAGGCAGGAACGGTCCGGGCATCAGCTCGCGGCCGGCGACCTCGACCACCACGGCCAGTTCAGAGAGCCCGAAACCCAGCCCCTCGTGCTCTTCGGCGACGGCGAGCCCGGTCCAGCCGAGATCGGCTGCTGCCGACCAGATTTCGTCGGGGTAGCGCCCCGGGGCGGCCAGGCTGGCTCGGGCTGCGTCGCGGCTGCCGAGCCGCGAGAGCTGCCCGAGAGCCGATTCGGCAAGGTCTTGGTGTTCTTCGGTGATGGCCAGAGCTGACTTACCCATGTTTAGCGAAGCTAACGGGGTGAGGAGCCGACGTATAGGTGATCCAGGTCACAGTCCGACATCGACTGTACAAGTTGGCGAAGTTGTCACCTGACCCGCGTCGATGCGCGGTACGCTCGCGAAATGACGGCACGACCGGACGACCGGCACCGCGGACCCAGCCTTGCCAGCCGGGCTCGTTGGTTGCTGCGGGCCACGCCGGCCGACCATGTGCTGGCCTGGACCGTGGCCTCGGCCTCGTTGCCGGTCGTCGGCAAGCACCTGGAGCCACTCGGGGCGATGGCCGCGATGGGTGTCTGGGGCTTCCGGCATATGCCCGATTTCTTCGCCTCGTCGGCGAAATCCCGCCTGACCCCGGGAAATGCCCAGGTGCGCAAGGCAGAGCGCGACATGACCAACTCGATCGCCCAGGCGGCGCTGCGCGGTGTGGTCACCCCTGCCGACCTCGACATCGACTGGCCGGCCCAGCGGCCCATGCCGCCGCTGTGCAACACGCTGGAATACCGCCGCGACGTGTACCGGACCTCGGTGCGCTACGGCGACAGCCCGACGCAGCTGCTCGACGTGTGGCGGCCCAAGCACCTGCCCAGCGAACCCGCGCCGGTTCTGCTGTTCGTACCCGGCGGAGCCTGGGTGCACGGGAGTCGGATGTTGCAGGGCTACGCCCTGATGTCGCACCTCGCGCAGCGCGGCTGGGTGTGCCTGTCCATCGACTACCGGGTGGCGCCGCATCACCGCTGGCCGCGGCACATCACCGACGTCAAGGCGGCGATCGCGTGGGCCAGGGCCAACGTCGACAAGTTCGGCGGTGACCGCAGCTTCGTCGCCGTCGCGGGCTGCTCGGCCGGTGGGCACCTGGCCGCGCTGGCCGGGCTCACGCCTAACCATCCTGATCTGCAGGGAGCGCTGCCCGACGGCTCGGACACTTCGGTGGACGCCGTCGTCGGCATCTACGGCCGCTACGACTGGGAAGACCGGTCCACCGAGGAGCGGGTGCGGTTCGTCAACTTCCTCGAACGGGTCGTCGTCGGCCGTCGCATCGACCGGCACCCGGAGATCTACCGGTTGGCATCGCCCATCGCGCAGATCCACCGTGACGCCCCGCCGTTCCTGGTTGTCCACGGCACCGGCGACAGCGTCATCCCGGTCGCGCAGGCCCGCACCTTCGTCGACCGGCTCAAGGCCGTATCGCAGTCACCTGTCAGCTATATCGAATTGCCCGGTGCGGGGCATGCGTTCGATATGACCGACGGTGCCCGCACCGGATCCATCGCGACCGCAATCGGGCTGTTCCTCAACCAAATTCACCGAAATCGGATGCTTGAACGGGCCAAAGCGGTTATATAGACGCCTCCACAGGGGAGGTCAACAGTGAAGCGGTTGAGTGGGTGGGATGCGTTCCTGCTGTACTCCGAAACGCCCAACGTGCACATGCACACGTTGAAGATCGCGGTCATCGCGTTGGACGATCTCGGCGACCGCACGTTCGGGGTCGAAGAGTTCCGCCAAGTGATCCACAGCCGGCTCTACAAGCTCGACCCGTTCCGCTATCAGCTGGTCGACATCCCGTTCAAGTTCCACCACCCCATGTGGCGGGAGAACTGCGACGTCGACCTCGAGTACCACATCCGGCCATGGCGGCTGCCCGCCCCCGGCGGCCGTCGCGAGCTCGATGCCGCCATCGGCGAGATCGCCAGCACCCCGCTGGACCGCAGCCGCCCGCTGTGGGAGATGTACTTCGTCGAAGGCCTGGCCGACGGAGGCGGTGCCGACAGCGCGGGTCCGCGGATCGCCGTCGTCGGCAAGGTGCACCACGCCCTGGCCGACGGCGTCGCCTCGGCGAATCTCATGGCCCGCGGCATGGATCTTCAGGAAGGGCCGCAACGGGACCGGGATTCCTACGCCACCGATCCGGCCCCGTCCAAGGGCGAGCTGGTGCGTTCGGCTTTCCGCGACCACTTGCGGCAGATCGGGCGGCTGCCGGCGACGGTGCGCTACACCGCCGAGGGCATCGGCCGGGTGCGACGCAGCCACCGCAAGCTGTCCCCGGAGCTGACCCGCCCGTTCACCCCGCCACCGAGCTTCATCAACCACGTGCTCGGCCCGAAGCGGTTGTTCGCCACGGCGACACTGGCGCTCGCTGACGTCAAGGAAACCAGCAAGGCGCTCGGCGTGACCATCAACGATCTGGTGCTGTCCATATCCTCGGGTGCGCTGCGGACGCTGTTGTTGCGGTACGACGGCAAGGCCGATCATCCGTTGCTGGCCTCGGTCCCGATGAGTTTCGACTTCTCCCCGGACCGGATCTCGGGCAATCGGTTCAGTGGTGTGCTGGTTGCGCTGCCGGTCGATGTCGACGACACCGCCGAGCGCATCCGCCGCGCACGCGAAGCGGCCAATCTGGCAAAGGAGAGCCATCAACTGGTGGGCCCCGAGTTGGTCGCACGGTGGGCCGCGTACATGCCGCCCGCG
Organism: Mycobacterium sp. 852013-50091_SCH5140682; assembly: GCF_001665685.1. Classification (GTDB taxonomy): domain Bacteria; phylum Actinomycetota; class Actinomycetes; order Mycobacteriales; family Mycobacteriaceae; genus Mycobacterium. Next base: position 22,032 of record NZ_LZTB01000017.1, on the reverse strand, counting down.
CCGGTGGAGGCCGCGTTCAAACGGTTGTCCGCGAAGGACGGCCAGAACAAGGTGCTCAACCTCAACATCTCCAACGTTCCGGGCCCGCGCGAACGCGGCAAGGTCGGCGGTGCCACCGTCACCGAGATCTACTCGGTGGGGCCTATCACGGCGGGCAGCGGCCTGAACATCACCGTGTGGAGCTATGTCGACCAGCTCAACATTTCGGTGCTCACCGATGACGCCACCGTCAAGGATCCGCACGAGGTCACCGACGCGATGCTCGCGGAGTTCGGCAGCATCCGGCGGGCGGCAGGATTGCCGGAGACGCTGACGGTGGTCGAATCGGCGATGCCCCAATAGCGGGGGCGGGGCTGGTGTGCGGGGTTAATCTGGCCTGAGATGGGCTGATTCCGGATCGAGGATTGCAGCGATGGCCGAGGGTGATCCGCTGGCGACGCGGCAGAGCTATGTCGGCGATCTCCCTGCCGAACTCGCCGACGAGGGTTTCGGCGAGGCGCAGGAGATCGGCCGTGGCGGCTTCGGCATCGTCTACCGCTGCGCGCAGCCGACGCTGGACCGCACCGTCGCGGTCAAGGTGCTGAACTCCGATCTGGACGACGAGAACATCGACCGGTTCCTGCGGGAACAACGTGCCATGGGTCGGCTGTCCGGGCATCCGAACATCGCCACCATTATGCAGGTCGGCGTCACCGCCGGCGGCAGGCCGTACCTGGTGATGCCGTTCTACGCGAAAGGCTCGCTGGAGGCGCTCATCTCCAAGCATGGGCCGCTGGACTGGGTGGAGATGCTCAGTGTGGGGGTGAAGATCGCCGGCGCACTCGAGGCCGCGCACGGCGCAGGCATCCTGCACCGCGACGTCAAACCCGGGAACATCCTGCTGTCCGACTACGGTGAGCCGCAGTTGACGGACTTCGGGATCGCCCGGGTCTCCGGTGGATTCCAGACGTCGTCGGGTCTCATCACCGGATCACCTGCTTTCACCGCGCCCGAGGTTCTCGAAGGGGGCGCTCCTTCCGTCGCCTCCGATGTGTATTCGCTTGGCGCAACGCTGTTCTGCGCACTCACCGGACATGCAGCGTTCGAACGCAAACAGGGCGAGAAGGTGGTGGCCCAGTTCCTGAGGATCACCTCGCAGCCGATCCCGGACCTGCGAGAGCGGGGTATGCCCGGTGATGTGGCGGCCGCCATCGAGCAGGCGATGTCGCGCGATCCCGCGCAGCGCCCTGCCGGCGCCGCTGAACTCGGCGACCTCCTGCGCGACGTGCAGCAACACAACAAGCTCGGCGTCGACGCGATGGCCAAGCCCGTCGAACTCGGGGTCGAACGGCAGGCACCACCCCCGCCGTCGGCCGAGCGGCGCCGCACCGTCACCCCGCCGCCCACACCGGCCACCAAGTACCGCCCCGCGACCCCGGTCAAGGGCCTGGTCAACCGGGAGCGGCTCACCCGCCTGCTGCGCGACGGCGGTCGGCGGCGCCTCGTATTCATCCATGCCCCATTGGGTTACGGCAAGAGCACGCTGGCGGCCCAGTGGCGCGACGAACTCGCCGGTGCCGGTGTCGCGGTCGGTTGGTTGACCATCGACGAGGACGACAACAACGTGGTGTGGTTCTTGGCGCACCTGGTCGAGGCCATCCGCCGGGTCCGGCCCAGCCTGGCCGAGTCGCTGGGGGCGACGCTGGAGGAGCACGGCGAGGACGCCGATCGCTACGTGCTGACCGCCCTGATCGACGAAATCCATGCCAGCGGTGAGCGAATGGCCGTGGTGATCGACGATTGGCATCGGGTGTCCGACCCGCGCACCGTCGCGGCCCTCGGATTCCTCATCGACAACGGATGCCATCATCTGCAGCTCATCGTGACCAGTTGGTCGGGTTCGGGACTTCCCTTGAGCAAGCTCAGGATTCACGACGAGCTCGTCGAAATCAACGAGAGCAACATGCGTTTCGACGTCGAAGAATCTCGGGCGCTATTGCTCGAGGTGGGGAAGCTCGACCTCTCACCCACCGACGTGGCGGCGTTGACCACCTCGACCGACGGATGGGCTGCCGCGCTGCAGCTGGCCACCCTGTCGTTGCGGGGAGCCGAGGACGCCGCGAGCCTGCTCGCCCGCATCGCGGAGCACGACGTGGTCGTCGGTGAGGCGATCGGTGAGTTTCTCGCCGAAAACGTCTTGGACACATTGGAACCCGACCTGCTCGATTTCCTCATGCTGACCTCGATCACCGAACGCACGTGCGGTGCGCTGGCAGGCGTGCTAGCGGGGGTGTCCGGCGGTCAGGCTCGGCTCGAGGAGGTGGAGCGGCGTGGTCTGTTCCTGCGCCGGGCCTGCGAAGACCGCGCCTGGTTCCGGTACCACCACATGTTCGCCGAATTTCTGCGGCGCCGGCTGGCGCGCGAACGGCCCGACGTCATCACCGATCTGCACCGGACGGCAGCGGCCTGGTTCGCCGCCAACCACGACCTCAATGATGCGGTGGATCATGCTCTGGCCGCCGGGGATCCGGCCTATGCGATCGAGTTGGTCGAGCAGGATGAGACCTATCTGCTCGAGCAGTCGAAGATGACGACGTTTCTGGCGATCGTCAGGAAGCTCCCGGCGCAGGCGGTCGTGGCGCGGGCTCCGCTGCAACTCGTCATCGCGTGGGCGAACATCCTGCTGCAGCGCCGGGCGGAAACCTACACCGCCCTCAACCGATTCGAGACGGCGCTGAAGAACAGCGGGCTGCCAGAATCGGTTCAGACGGACCTTCGCGTCGACTCTGACGTGGTGCGAAGTGTCGCAGAGGCTTTCGGGGACCACACCGACCGCATCGAAGAGTTGGTCGCCGAGGTGCTGGCCCGGCCGGACACTCTGCCGCCCCGGGTCGCCGGTGTGGCGGGGAATATCGCCACCTTCGCGGCCATCTACCGCTTCGACTATGAGGCCGCGCGGCAGCGCTCGGCCTTCGCCGCGCGGTATCACGACCTGATGGGTGCGTTCGCCCCCGTGTACCGGCTGTGCTTCGATGCCATCGCCGCCAAGCATCAACTGGACATCCCCGGGGCGATGGATGCGCTACGGCAGGCCCACGGGATGGGCACGGCGCTGGGACCGCACTCTCACGCGGTGCGGGTAGCGGGTGCGCTGCTCGGTGAATTGCTCTATGACACAGGAGAGTTGGCCGAGGCGTCGCGCATCATCGAGGAGAGCTACGCACTCGGTTCCGAAGGCGGCGCGGTGGATTACATGATCGCGCTGTACGGAACGGCGGCCCGGCTCAAAGCGGCCGACGGCGACCTCGATGCCGCGGGTAGCCGACTGGCCGACGGTATGCGGGCCGCCGAACGGCTCGACCTGCCCCGGCTCGCCGCGGTGATGACCAATCTGCGGATCCGGCTCGGCCTGCCGATCCCCGCGGCGGTGGCGGAGCGCTTGCGAGCGGCGGGCGCGGTGGCAGCTGGTGCTGATGGAATCGCCACCATCACTGCCGAACTCGACGAGGACTCCGGTGTGCGGTTGCTGGCCGCGAGCGATTCGGCGGACGAGCGGGCCGAGGCGTTGCGGCGGGCCGAGCAGCTGGGCGCCGGAATCGATGGCGCACAACGCTCGTGGGCCGCTCTGCAGGCAGGGTTGCTCGTCGCGGAAACCCTCGTGGCTCTCGGACGGCGAGCCGATGGCCTCGGTCACCCTGCGGTCACCCGATGCGCCGAAGTCGGCCTGACTCGGCTGCTGGAGGACGCCGGACTGACGTGATTCGCCGAATGGCCAGTTGCGCACGCTTTTTCGGCAAAGCCGTGCAACAACTGGCCACTCGGCGCTCAAAGCAACACGAGATCGCGGGCGGTGCGGGCCAGATGCGCGATGGTGCGCCAGTCTTGGCGTGCCACGACATCGGCCGGCGTCAGCCAGCTTCCACCCACGCACCCCACGTTCGGGCTCGCCAGGTAGTCACCCATGTTGGCCGGCGTGATGCCACCGGTGGGGCAGAACCGGGCCGCGGGAACCGGTGACTGGACGGCGCGCAGATACGCCGCGCCGCCTGCCGGTTCGGCGGGGAAGAACTTGAGTTCGGTGTAGCCGTGTTCGAGGAGCTGGAGCACCTCCGACACCGTGGAGACCCCCGGCAGATGCGGTAATCCACTGTCCTGCATGGCTCCCAACAGTGCGGGGGTGCTGCCCGGCGACACCAGGAACTGCGCTCCGTTGGCCAGAGCCTGCGCAGGCTGCTGCGTGTCGATGATGGTGCCCGCACCCACGAGGATCTCGGGTACCTCGTTGGCGATGCGTTTGATGGCCTCAAGGGCGGCCGGGGTACGGAGGGTCAGCTCGATCACCGGCAGTCCGCCGTTGACGAGGGCCTTGGCGATCGGCACCGCGTCGGCGGCGTCGTGCACCACCACGACGGGGATGACGGGGACGAGATCGAGCAGGGATTCGATGGTCATACGGCACTCCTGAAGATCGTGGCGCCCTCGTCGGCTGGCCCGACGCCGGCACGCATGCTGGCAAAAAGTTCCCGGCCGGTGCCGATCCATTCATCGGCGGTCGGGGCCTGCCCGGTGTGCGGGCGGGAGTCGAATTCCTCGGCGGTGACGTCGACCGACAACGTGCCGGTGGTAGCGTCGATGGTGATGACGTCGCCGTCGCGCAACCTGGCCAGGGGACCGCCTGCGGCGGCTTCGGGGGTCAGGTGGATCGCGGCGGGCACCTTGCCCGACGCGCCGGACATCCGGCCGTCGGTCACCAGGGCCACGCGGTAGCCGCGGTCCTGCAGCACACCCATGGCCGGAGTCAGTTTGTGCAGCTCGGGCATACCGAGGCCCTGCGGGCCCTGGTAGCGCACCACCCCCACGAAGTCGCGGTCGAGGGCGCCGGACTTGAACGCATCCAGGAATTCCTCCTGGCTGTCGAACACCACAGCCGGAGCGGTCACGGTGCGGTGCGCGGCGTCGACGGCCGACGTCTTGATGACGCTCGTTCCGAGGTTGCCGGTCAACGTCTTCAGGCCGCCGTCAGGAGCGAACGGCGCGTCGACGCTCCGCAGGACTGACGTGTCGAGGCTGTCGGGCACGCCGTCGACCCACTGCAGCGAGCCGTCGAGCAGTCGCGGTTCGCGGGTATAGCGGCGCAATCCGGGTCCGACGACGGTGCGTACGTCGTCGTGCATGAGCCCGGCGTCGAGCAGAGACCTGATCAGGAACGCCATGCCGCCCGCGGCCTGGAAGTGATTGACGTCGGCTTTGCCGTTCGGATAGATCCGCGCCAACAGCGGCACCACGGCCGACAGCTCGGCAATGTCGTTCCAGGTCAAGATGATTCCGGCGGCGCGGGCAATGGCGACCAGATGCATGGTGTGATTGGTGGAGCCACCTGTCGCCAGTAGTGCGACGGCCCCGTTGACCACGGCGCGTTCGTCGGCCACTTCGCCGACCGGGGTGTACTCGTCGCCCAATGCGGTGATCTCGCCTGCCCGCGCACCCGCCGCGGCGGTCAGCGCATCGCGCAGCGGGGTGTCGGGGCTGACGAGGCTGGAGCCTGGTAGATGCAGACCCATGGCCTCCATCAGCAGCTGGTTGGAGTTCGCGGTGCCATAGAAAGTGCAGGTGCCGCGGCCGTGATAGGAGGCCGCCTCGGCGTCGAGCAGCGCCTCCCGGTCGACCTTTCCTTCGGCATAAAGCTGTCGGATTCTTGCCTTTTCGCCGTTGGGCAGGCCAGACTCCATCGGGCCCGCCGGCACGAAGATCGCGGGCAGATGGCCGAAGCTCAGCGCGCCGATCAGCATGCCCGGCACGATCTTGTCGCACACGCCGAGCATCAGTGCGGCGTCGAACATGTCGTGGGACAGGGCGATTGCCGTCGACATGGCGATGACGTCGCGCGAGAACAGCGACAGCTGCATCCCGGCTCGGCCCTGGGTGATGCCGTCGCACATCGCCGGAACGCCGCCGGCCATCTGCGCGATGGCACCCGAATTCAGCGCCGCCGCCTTGAGTTGGGCGGGGTAGTCTTCGAACGGCTTGTGTGCCGAGAGCATGTCGTTGTACGACGACACGATCGCGATGTTGGGCTTGACGATATGGCGGAGCGCCTTCTTGTCGGGTGGCCCGGCAGCGGCGAAGCCGTGGGCGAGGTTGGCACATGCCAGTCGACCGCGGGCCGGACCGCGGCTGGTCTCGGCGGCGACGCGCTCAAGGTAGGCGGTGCGGGTCGTGGCGCTGCGCTCGGTGATCCGCTGGGTCACGGCGGCGACGACGGAATTGAGCGTGGTCATCATGCGGCTCCTTCGTGCCAGCGACGGCCGTCGCGCTCGATCAGGGTGGCTGCGTCTACAGGTCCATCGGTGCCCGCGGGGTAGATCCGTGGCACGCGGCCGGAGTCCTGCCAGTGGTGCAGGATCGGTTCGGCCCAGGCCCACGCTGCCTCGACCTCGTCGCGGCGCATGAACAGCGTCGGGTCGCCCCGCACGACGTCCATGAGCAGGCGTTCATAGGCATCAGGGGACCGGTCCTGGAACGCCTCGGTGTAGTTGAGCGCTAGTGACACCGGTCGCAGCCGCCCGCCAGAGCCCGGTTCTTTCGCGGTCATCTCCAGGCGGATCTCTTCGTCGGGTTGCAGCGAGATGATCAACCGGTTCGGCTCTGACGCGCCTTCGATGCCCGGAAACATCGGTAGCGGAACGGGTTTGAACTGCACGACGATCTCCGACGAGCGTTGCGACATGCGTTTCCCGGTGCGCAGGTAGAACGGCACCCCGGCCCAGCGCCAGTTCCTGATCTCTGCCTTGATCGCAACGAAGGTCTCGGTGAGGCTTTCCGGGTTCTCGGCGTCGTCACGGTAGCTGCCGACGACTTCGCCGTCGACCAGACCGGGACCGTACTGGCCGGTGACGGTATCGCGTTTGATGTCGTCGGCCGACATCGGCGCCAGCGCTTGGAGCACCTTGCGCTTCTCGTCACGCACCGATTCGCGGTTGACGTGTGTAGGTGGTTCCATCGCCACCAGGCACAGCACCTGCAGCAGGTGGTTCTGCAGCATGTCGCGCAGTGCTCCGGAGCGGTCGTAGTAGTCGCCGCGGGTTCCCACGCCAATCGATTCGGCAGCGGTGATCTGGACGTGGTCGATGCGGCTGGAATTCCACAACGGCTCCAACAACGTATTCGCGAAGCGCGTGACCAGGAGGTTCTGCACACTCTCCTTGCCGAGATAGTGGTCGATCCGGAAGATCTGGTGCTCGGCGAAGACTGCTCCGACAGCGTCGTTGATCTCCCGCGCCGAAGCGAGGTCACGTCCGATGGGCTTCTCCAGCACCACTCGCGCGCTCTCGGTGACCACGCCATGCGTGTCCAGCGCGGCGCAGATCGGCCCGAACAGCGCAGGCGCGCAGGCCAGGTAGAAGACCCGGATATCGACGCTCGACAACGCCAGCACGGCGGCGACGGCGGTGTAGTCGGAGGGCTGGGTCAGGTCGATGCTGACGAAGCGCAGCCGGGCCAGGAAACGTTCGATGGTGTCGGTTTCCAGCAGGCCGGAGGGGACGAATCTGGCCAGTTCGGCCTGGATCTTGTCGCGGTAGCCGGGCTCATCGAGGCCGGCCTTGGCGACGCCGATGATTCGGGTGCCTTCGGTCAACTGGCCGTCGCGGTCACGTAGGTATAGGGCGGGCAGCAGCTTGCGGACCGCCAGGTCGCCGGTGCCGCCGAAGATCACGAAATCGCAGGGGTCAACGGGTCGCGGTGTACGGATCACTGATCCTCCTTGATGGAGCTTGATCGGTTCAGTAGGGAAACTACCGCCCCCTTAGGGCTTTAGCAAGCGAACTTATGTATTTGAAATACCTAAATAGGCTTGCTTACGTTTGCTCTGGAGCTGGACGTCTTGCTTCAATGGAGGCCATGGCACTTCCTGCGGTAGCTCCGACGCCGGGAGAAGTGTTTGCGGTGATCCGGGACCACCGGACCGTCACCCGCGCCGAGATCGGGCGGATCACCGGCCTGTCGCGCACCGCCGTGACCGCCAGGGTGGTTGCCCTCGAATCACTGGGACTGGTGACCGAGCAGGACCAGGCGGCGTCGACCGGCGGGCGCCCGGCCGCGCAGCTGATGTTCAATGTCGACGCCGGTGTGGTGTTCGCGGCGGCCATCGGCCGCAGTCGCACCCAGCTCGCACTGTGCAACCTCGCGGGTGACATCTTGGCCTCCAGCGAGATCGACCAGGAGCCGGGTATCGGCCCCGGTGAATTGATGCCCGATCTCGTCAAGCGTCTCGACGCCCTACTCGACGACTCCGGCCGTCGCGGCGCCCGCATCTTCGGTGTGGGATTGAGTCTTCCCGGTACCGTCGATCAGCAATCCGGTGCCAGCCTCGATTCTCCCAACATGGGTGGTTGGGACGGCGTGCCGCTGACTCCGTACTTCCGGGGCCTCACCGACGCGCCGGTGCTCATGGACAACGACGCCAATGTCATCGCCCTGGCCGAAAGGCGCGGTGGCCTTGGAGAATTCGACGACATGCTGGTGGTCAAGGCCTCGACCGGGCTGGGGGCCGGCCTCATCATGGGCGGGCGGCTGCAGCGCGGCGCGGTTCAGGCTGCCGGCGAGTTCGGCCACAGCAAGACCCCGGCCGCCGCGGGAGTCCCGTGCCGCTGCGGCGACACCGGCTGTCTGGAGGCAATCGCCGGTGGCTGGGCGCTGGTTCGCGATCTGCAGCGCGGCGGCCACCCCGTCGGGCATCTGCGTGACGTCGTCATGCTGGCGCACAGCGGAGATGCCGAGGCCCGCCGCATGATCCGGGAAAGCGGACGTCACATCGGCGAAGTGCTCGCGGCCGCGGTCAATCTGCTCAACCCTGCCGCGTTGGTCGTCGCAGGCGACATGGTCGGCGCCTACGACGTGTTCGTCGCGGGCATGCGAGAGACCTTGTACGGCAACGCTACTGCGCTGGCCACCCGCACACTGCAGATCATGCCGGCCATCCACCGGGAACGTTCAAGCATGGTGGGCTGTGCGATCACCGCGCTCGACCACGTGCTGAGTCCCGGCGCTGTCGACGCCGCGCTCGGGAGCGCGCTTCCCTGACTTGCAGCCGTGGATGTCAGAGCGACGGCGGTTCGAAACCCAACTCGGCCAACCGGTCGCGGTAGCGGGCAATGGTGCCCAGCTTGACCGATTCGTAGCCACGCACCAGATCGGCTGCGGCCGCCGCGGCGACGGCGGTGTCATAGCCCTCGACAGTCAGCGTCGCGGCCGCGCCGAGCACCATGTCCCGGTAGTGCGTCAACAGCGCACGTTCGGTGCGACGCAGCGACGCATGGCCGAACGGGTCGAAGACGGTGCCCCGCAGTCGCTTTCCCTTGGCCAGTAGCCGCAGGGTCAGGTGGCTGCGCGGCCCGAACCCGATCTTCGAACGACGGCCCATGGCCCGCAGCGCCGGCGGATGCAGCCGGTAGGTGAGGTCGGTGGCACCCGGGAACTGCGCTTGCACAGACGCTGCGAAAGCAGGATCGGTGAGCAGCCGGGCCACTTCGTACTCGTCCTTGTAGGCGGTCAGTTTGAACAGTCCTTCGATGACCGCCGTGCTGAATTCCGTCCGGTCGCCCAGTCGGCGTTCCGCGGCCCACACCGCCTCGATCACGTCGAGGTACTCGGCGGCCACTGCCCGGCTCTGGTAGGCGACGAGTTCGGCAGCGCGACGTTCGACCAAGGGCCGCACCGGTTCTGCCACAGTGATGCGGCCGGCCATCGCGGCGGGCAGCGCCGGGACGGTGCGGCTCTCGGCGGCAGCGGGAGTCGTCGCCTCGGCGAACGCCTCGGGGGCGCACACCGCGGCCCGGCCCCAGCGGAAGGCAGCCACGTTGGTGGCGACCGCCACACCGTTGAGCTCGATGGCGCGTTCCACGACGGCCGCCGGGATGGGCAGCGCGCCGAGTTGCACGGCGGCGCCCACCAGCAGGAAGTTCGCGGCGGCGGTCGACCCGAACAAGGCCTCAGCGGCCGCCAGCGCGTCGAAGCTGAGCAGGTCCCGCGTCGACACACTGAGCCGGTCCAGCAGGGCATGGTCGTCGGGGTGAGTCACCTGCGGGTCGGCCACCATGGCGCCGGTCGCCGTGCGACTGGTCGAGGCCACCGCGACCGTGCGGGAGCTGTGCGCGTACCGCAGGTTTCGCGCATCGGCGGCGGTCAGCAGGTCGAAGGCAAGCAGGCAGTCGGCCGTCGCCGGGCTGACGCGGTTCGACGAGGTGATCGGGCTTGTGCTCAGTCGCAGGTGCGACGTGACCGGGCCGGCCTTCTGGCTCAGGCCGGTCTGGTCGAGCCCCTGCACGTGCAGCCCGGCCTGCAGGGCCGCGACCCCGAGCACCTGGTTGACGGTCACGATGCCCGTCCCGCCGATGCCCGCCAGGAAGATGTTGCAGGTCGACGCAGGTCGGGTCACCGGCGGCTGGGTCAGGTCGGGCAGGGCCGGCGTCGTACGCGCCGAGCGTTCCTGGTGTTCGGGCAGTTCGACGGTGACGAACGACGGGCAGTCCCCGTCAAGGCAGCTGTAGTCGGTGTTGCAGCTGGTCTGGTCGATGCGGGTCTTGCGGCCGAATTCGGTGTCCACGGGCTGCACCGACAGGCAGTTGCTCTTCACGCCGCAGTCTCCGCAGCCCTCGCACACGGCCTCGTTGATCACCACCCGCGTGCGGCGCACCGGTTGCAGACCTCGCTTGCGCTTGCGCCGCGCCTCGGCCGCGCACTGCTGGTCGTAGATCAGGACGGTCACGCCCTCGGTGTCGCGCAGGATCCGTTGCGCCTCGTCGAGCCGATCCCGGCGCCACAGCAGGGTTCCCGACGCGAGGCTGCTCGCCGGGTAACGCGTGGGGTCCTCGGCGCACACGATGATCCGCCGGACGCCTTCGGTGGTGAGCTTGTGGGTGAGCGCGGGCACCCCGAGCGCGGCCTCGGCGTCTTGTGCGCCGGTCATCGCGACAGCCGAGTTGTAGAGGATCTTGTAGGTGATGTTGACCCCGGCGGCCACACAGGCTTGCACCGCCAACTGTCCGGAGTGGAAATACGTTCCGTCGCCGATGTTCTGGAAGATGTGTTTGACGCCGGAATACCGCGCCTGGCCGATCCACTGGGTGCCCTCGCCGCCCATCTGGGTCAGCCCGGTGACCGCCGATTCGGGACGCGCCGACATGGTCACCAGGGTGTGGCATCCGATGCCGCCTGCCGCCAGCGAACCGTCGGGCACAACGGTGGACCGATTGTGCGGGCAGCCCGAGCAGAAGTACGGCGTGCGCGCTGTGCTCAACGGGGTGAGCTCGAGGCGGGGCGGGGGCAGCGGCGCGACAGGCACCCGTGGGTTGAGCACCCGATGCAGGGGGCGCAGCAGCCGTGCCGCGGTGAGTTCGCCGTCGGCGGGGATCAGTGGTTGCCCGGCGGCATCCTGCTTACCGATGACCTGCGGGCGCTGTGCGGAACCGTAAAGTGCCTGCATCACTTGGGTTTCCATGAACGTCGTCTTGTCTTCGACAATCAGCACGGTGTCGACGTCGCGCGCCAGCTGTCGGATCCGCTCGGCCCCCAGCGGGTACGGCATGCCCACGCGCAGCACCCGGATGCCGCGGTGGTGCAGATCCTCGTCGGTCAGCCCGAGTTCGTCGAGCGTCTGCCGCACGGCGTCGTAGGCGGTTCCGACCGCGACGATGCCCAGCCACGCGTCCGCCGGGTCGACCTCGATGCGGTCGATGTCGTTGGCGTCATTGAAAGCCTGCACCATCGTCCAGCGCGGCCCGTACAGATCGGCTTCGGCCAGCACGCTGTCCGGTGGCGCCGCCATGACCCGCTGCCGGTAGGTCCACGCTCTGCCCTGCCACTGAAGTTCCGGCACGGTGATCGCCAAGTCCGCGTAGTTGCGCTGCACGGTCCAAAGGCCGTCTGCCACATCGGCATTGATTTTGAGGGCGACGGGGCAACCCGAGGCGCGTGACAGCGCGACGCCGTACAGCCCGAAGCCGATGATCTCCTCGGCGTTGCGGGGGAACAGCACCGGGATGTTCATCGCGGCCAGTGCGCGTTCGCTGGAGGCGGGCACCGTGGACGATTTCGCGGCAGGATCGTCACCGACCATCAACAGCACACCACCCGACGGGTTTACGCCGTAGACGGTCAGGTGCCGCAACGCGTCGGTCGCGCGGTCCAACCCCGGCCCCTTGCCGTACCAGACGCCGACGACACCATCATGTGTGCGGGTGTCCTGCGGCAGCTCCAACTGACTGCCCCACACCGACGTCGCCGCCAGTTCCTCGTTCATCCCCGGCACCAGCGTCACATCGTGGCGTTGCGACAGCCCGTCGATACCGGCCAGCAACTTGTCCAACCCGGCCAACGGGCTGCCCGGATATCCCGATACGAACGTCGCCACCTTGTGGCCTGCGCGCCGGTCCCGCTCGTGTTGTTCGACGAACTGCCGTGCCACCGCCTGAACGCCGGTGAGCAACACCGGGCCGGAGTCCACCCGGTAGCGGCTGGCCAAATCCACCGAAACTCTTGGGGCGTCATCGAGTTGGGTCACCAGATAACGATCACTGAGCTCATCACCATGGTCAACAGAAGCGCTCGCAACTGAGCAGGATAGTCAATCTGTGGCAGCGGTCACATCGCCAGCTGAGCGGATTGCTCAGTGCAGGACGGCGCCGGGATTGAGGATTCCGTGGGGGTCGAGCGCGTCTTTGATGCGGCGGGTCAGGGTCATCACGTCGTCGCCGAGCTGGACAGGCAGCCAATCGCGCTTGAGGCGTCCGACCCCGTGCTCACCGGTGATGGTGCCGCCGAGTGCGATCGCGAGCTCCATGATGCGAGCGAAGGCGCGGTGTGCGCGGTCGGTGGCGTCCGCGTCGGTCGGATCGAACACGATCACCGGGTGGGTGTTGCCGTCCCCGGCGTGGGCGACCATGCAGATCAACACATCGCACTCGGCGGCGATGTCCTCGACTCCGGTCACCATGGCGGGCAACTGCGGTATCGGCACGCCGACGTCCTCCAGGAGCAGGCTGCCCATTTTCTCGACTGCTGGGAACATCGCCCGCCGCGCCGCGGTGAACGCCGCGCCCTCGGCCGGATCGTCGGTAGCGAAAACCTCTGTCGCACCGCACTTCTCGCATTCAGCGAGGATGGTGGCCACCTCGTCGGCGGATGCCCCTGGCGCGTCGGACTGCACCAGCAGCATGGCCCGCGCCGACCGGTCGAGCCCCATCTTCAGGTGATCCTCGACGGCGTTGATGCTCGCGTGGTCCATGAATTCCAGCATCGCCGGCCGGAGCACTCCGGTGATGGCCACGACGGCGTTGGCGGCGTCATGCACCGAGCCGAACAGGGCCACCACGGTCGACGCAGGCGACTGGGCGGGGATGAGCCGCAGCGTGAGTTCGGTGATGACGCCAAGGATGCCTTCGGAGCCGACGAACAGCTTCGTCAACGACAGGCCCGCAACATCTTTGAGACGCGGTCCGCCGAGGCGCACAGCAGTGCCGTCAGCCAGCACCACCTGCATGCCCAGCACGTAATCGCCGGTCACGCCGTACTTCACGCAGCACAACCCGCCGGCGTTGGTGGCCGCGTTGCCGCCGATCGATGAGATGTCGACCGAGGCCGGATCCGGCGGGTACCACAATCCGTGTTCGGCGGCAGCCCGTTTGACCTCGGTGTTGGTCAGGCCGGGCTGCACCACTGCGGTCCGGGTGGCTACGTCGATCCGGATGTCGCGCATGCGTTCGGTGCTGAGCACTATCGCGCCGTCCACGGCGTCCGCACCGCCCGACAACCCGGACCCGGCACCGCGCGGCACCACCGGGACCCGGTGTGCCGAGGCCCAGCGCAGCACCTCCTGCACGTCTTCGGTACAGGTGGCGCGCACCACTGCCAGCGGCGTGCCCGCGGTCAGGGCCGCCGCGGAATCCCGCCGGTAGCGTTCGATGACGTCGGGATCGCTCAGCACGGCACCGGCGGGCAGGACGGCGGACAGCGACTCGATGGTCGTCATGACGGCTCCTCGTCGCGCGGTGCCGGCGTCGACCGGCCCCACCCGCGGGTCTTGGTCAGCTTCTGCAGCAGCGGCTGGGTGCGGTAGCGCAGCGGGGTGGTCAAGGTGAGTGTGGTGCTGGAATGCACCACGCCCGGAATCCCGACGATGTGCTCGATGAGCTCTTGCAACCCGGCCTGAGTTTCCGTCGCGACCCGGGCCAGCAGATCCTCCCGGCCCGTCGTCACGTGGATTTCCAGCACTTCCGGTATGTCGGTGAGCAGTTCGGCGATGCGCAACAGACGGCCCTGCTGCACCTCCAGCGCGATGAAGGCCTGTACCGCCACGCCCGCGGCCGCCAAGTCGATATCCGGCCGGAAACCCCGCAGCAGCCCGCTTTCCTCCAGCCGGCGCAGCCGCGATTGGACGGTGTTGCGAGCGACACCGAGATTCGACGCCAATTCAGCCACGCCCATCCGCGCGTTGCGTCCGAGCAGGTCGATCAGGTCCGAGTCGAGTTGGTCCAGGCTGATCACAGTTCCGCTCACAGTGCCGGGCTCAGGGCAGGCATCGTCCAGTGCGAAGACACCCACCAACTGTAGGGGCCGGGTCCGCTCGCGGGAAGGAACTCCGGTGCGCGCCCGCTAGCCGTGCCCCGACGCGGATGTCGTGCCCGAGCCGACGCGTGTCGACTCGCGTTCGGCCAGCACCCAGTTGAGGAACTTCTCGACCGCGTCGGCGGTGTAATGCCCGTGCGGTGAGCCGAAGATGTCGAATGCGTGCTGAGCGTGTGGGATCTCGGCGTAGACCACCGGAGCTGTCGCCACTTCCCGTAGGGCTTCGACGAATTCGCGGCCCTCCTCGACCGGGATCAGCGAATCGTTGGTGCCGTGCAGCACGAAGAACGGGGGCGCGTCCGGGTGCACCAGCGTGATGGGCGACGCGTCGTGGTACAGCTGCTCGTTACCGGCGAACGGGAGCTTGACGATGACCCGCTGCAGGGCGTCGACGAACTGGCCGCGGCCGTTGCCGGTCCTGCTGAACCAGTCGTAGCGGCCGTAGATCGGCACCGCCGCGACCACCGAGGTGTCGGCATCCTCGAATCCCGGCTGCCATTTCGGATAGTTGGGGGTCAGAGCCGCCAGCGCCGCCAAGTGCCCTCCGGCCGATCCGCCGGTGATGCACACGGATTCCGGGTCGCCGCCGTAGTCGGCGATGTTGGCCTTCACCCACGCGAGCGCCTGCTTGACGTCGATGATGTGGTCGGGCCACGGGTACTTGGGGCTGACCCGGTAGCCGATCGACACGCAGATCCAGCCCTGTTCGGCGAGTTGCCCCATCAACGGATAACCCTGCGGCCGCCGGTCGCCGATCATCCAGGCTCCGCCGGGCACCTGCAGCAGCACCGGCGCTTTACCGTCGCGCGGCAGGTCGGCGCGCCGCCAGATGTCGGCCAGGTTGGCTCTGTGCGGACCGTATTTCACGGTCTGCTGGACATACCGGCGGCGGATGCGCGAGGTCGCCCACACCCCGGCGGGCCGCCCGGCCCGGGCCACCTCGCGGTAATCCGCACCGAGCGCGTCGCGCAGCGGCGTCTCGAACGACGGCTGGGACCGCACACCGCGCCGGTGTACCAGCACCAGAAGTGCCCACGATATGACCTTGAGCAGCAGGGAGATTCGCCCCGATGCCGTGCGATAGTCGCCGCGGGCGGCGTGCCGCAGTGCACCGAGCGCCGAAGCGGTCACCACCAGCGGTGCGTTCTCCGAGGTCGGCCAGCCGAACGCGAACGCCAGCAGAGTGCCGTTGCCTCTGCGGACCAGCGGTCGCACCGCGTTGGCGGCGTTGGCCAGTTCCGCGGCCGCGCCGATGACTTGGCGCCTACCCATTGGCGCGCTCCTGCAGTTCGCGCCGGGCAATCTTGCCGGTGTTGTTGCGGGGCAGCTCATCGAGCACGGTAATCTCCCGTGGCACTTTGTAGTTCGCGAGGTTTTCGCGCACGTGGGCTTTCAGCTCGTCGGGTGCGACCGGATTGGCCAGCACGACAAAGGCCGCCAGGCGCTGGCCGAACTGCTCGTCGTCGACACCGATCACGGCAGCCTCGGCGACATCGGGATGGCCCGCGAGCACCTTCTCCACTTCGATCGGGTAGACGTTCTCGCCGCCGGACACGATCATCTCGTCGTCGCGGCCCACCACGAACAGCCGGCCGGCCGCGTCGAGGTATCCCACGTCACCCGAGCACATGTAGCCGTCGTGGAAATCCTTGGTGCTACCGGACGTATAGCCATCGAACTGCGTCGAATTGCGGACGTAGATGGTTCCCACCTCACCGGTAGGAAGCTCGTTGAAGTCGGCGTCGAGAATCCGGATGTCGGTGCCTTCAGCGGGTTTACCGGCAGTGTCCGGTGCGGCACGCAGATCGGCCGGGGTGGCGGTGGCGATCATGCCGGCCTCGGTGGCGTTGTAGTTGTTGTAGATGATGTCGCCGAACCGGTCCATGAACTTGGTGACGACGTCGGGGCGCATCCGCGAACCGGAGGCCGCGGCGAACCGCAGCGAGCGCCCGTCGTAGCGGCGCAACACGTTGTCGGGCAGGTCCATGATCCGGTCGAACATCACTGGGACGACGCACAATCCGGTGGCGCGGTGCCGGTCGATGAGCTCGAGCGTGGCCTCGGGGTCGAACTTGCGCCGGGTGACGATGGTGCAGGCCATCGATGCCGCGAAGGCCAACTGCGAGAAACCCCAGGCGTGGAACATCGGAGCCACGATCACCACCGGTTCCTCGGCGTGCCACGGCGTGCGGTCCAGGATCGACTTGAGCACTTCGGGACCACCGCCGGAATGCTTGGCGCCCTTGGGAGTTCCCGTGGTACCCGATGTCAGCAGGATGACTCGACTCTTACCGGAGGCTCGCTGCGGCTGCTTGCCCTCGAACTCGTCGACGAACCTGGCGACGGTCGCCTCGTGTGCGTGGGTGTCGGTCCAGGCCACGATGCGCGCGGCGGTCGGCCGGTCGGCCAGGGCACGGTCCACCGTCGCGGTGAACTCCTCGTCGAAGATGATGGCGTCCACGGCTTCTCGTGTCACCACCTCCGCCAGGGCCGGTCCCGCGAACGACGTGTTGAGCAGCAGCACGTCGGCGCCGATACGGTTGGCGGCGATCAGCGACAGCACGAAACCGCGGTGATTGCGGGCCATGATGCCCACCACCCGTGGTGCGCCGGCGGGCATGGCCTGCAGCGCGGCGGCCAGCGCATCGGCACGCTGGTCGAGCTGTCGCCACGTCAGCGTGCCCAGTTCGTCGACGAGGCCCGCCCGGTCCGGGCAACGTTGTGCCGAACTCGCGAAACCCGATGTGACACTCATGTTTTCGCGCGCCATCATGGCCGCGATCCGCAGGTACTTGTCGGGGCGCAGTGGGGTCAGCAGTCCCGATCGGCGCATGGTGTTGGCCAGACCGGCGGCACCGGTGAGCTGCCCGGCAGCGTTGTTGAGCTGGCCCGCCAGGCGATCGAGTGGTCCCACCCCAGCTCAGCCGATCACCGGGAACCGACGCTCGTCGGCGAGCTTGTCGAGCGCACGTTGCATGACCCGCCGGATGTGGGCGTCGACCTCGTCGATGTCGGGGTCGTCACCGAACTCCGCGGCGATGTCCACCGGTGGGAGGGCCTGCATGACGATCTTGCTCGGCAGCGGCACGTTGAGCGGCAGCACCGCGGACAGTCCGAACGGGAATCCGAAGGACACCGGCACGATCTTGGTGCGCGCCAACCGGGCGATGGGTCCGAGCGCCTTGGCGATCTGGGTGCCACGGGACAGGAAGATCTGGGTCTCCTGGCCGCCGATACCGACCATGGGCACGATCGGCACTCCGGCGTTGATGGCCGCCCTGACGTAGCCGCGCCGACCCGCGAAATCGATCTTGTTCGCCGCCAGGGTGGGCCGGTAGACGTCGTAGTCGCCGCCGGGGAACACCACCACGACGCCGCCGGAACGCAGCGCCTCGTCGGCGTTCTCGTGGTTGGCCCGGATGAAGCCGGTCTTCTTGAAGAACGCCGCCGTCGGCCCCGTCATGAGCATGTCGTGGCTGAGCGTGTACACCGGCCGCTCATAACCGAACTTCTCGTAGAAGCCCGTCGCGAAGACCGGCACGTCCAAGGCGAACAGGCCACCCGAGTGGTTCGACACGACGAGCGCGCCGCCCTTGGGGAAGTTCTCCAGACCGCGTACCTCGGAGCGGTGATAGCCCTTGATGAGCGGACGCAGGAAGCCCATGACCTTCTCGGTCAGGCCCGGATCCCACTTGGTGATTTCGGATGGGTCGATGTCGGTCGCGGCCACCGGGGTCCCCCTGGGGTAAATTGGAACGTGTTCTAATTTCCATGATAGCCAGGTAGTGGAGTGAAAACCGATTCACTTCTGAGCTGCAGGCTCGCCCGGGTCGGCCTTTACCGAAAAACTGCAGGTCACCGATGCCTGTCAGCTGGTCAAGGTGGCGATCTCGGCGGTGAGATTGCGGCGGGCCTGCGCCTCCCAGCGGTTCCGGCCGGGTGTCGTGTGGAAGATCGACCCGCTGAGCAGGTCGCTGAGAACCCGCGCCCGGGCCGGTTTGAACACGTCGTCGGGCACCGTGTCGTACTCCTCGCGCACCGCGGCCGCGTAACGCTCATAACGCGCGGCGTTCGCGCCGAGTACCGACAGATCGGCGTCGCTGAGCACCGCCGCATTGACGTCGCCGTCGGCGACCTTGTGGGTCTTGGTGGCCAACACCAGCCGGGCCACCTCGTCGCGCACCGGGCACGACGACAACAGTTCACGGGCCAGTTCGGCAGAGCGGTCCTCGTTGTCGTCGCGACCGATCTCGTAGATCGCATCGTGGAACCACGCAGCCAGCTCGACGGCCTCCCGATCGAAACTCAGCCCTTCCTCGGCGAGCGACTGGACCGCGTCGAGGAGTTCGTGCAGATGGGTGACGTTGTGGTGCTTGCGATGGGACTCCGACCAGCGGGCCAGCAGATCTTCCCGCAGGTCCTCGGTGAGATGCGCGGACATGATGTCAGTCTGCTCCGGTTTGACCTGAACCGCTGTTGAGGACGCATCATTGGCGATCGTGGGCACATCGGCATTCGACCTCGACGGATACTTCGGCAGGATCGGCTACGGAGGACCCGCGCGTCCCGACCTGGACACGCTGCGCGACATCGTCGCCGCGCACAACCGGTCCATCCCGTTCGAAAACCTCGACCCGCTCCTCGGCGTGCCCGTGGTGGACCTGAGTGTCGAGGCCTTGGTCGACAAGCTGGTGACCCGGCGCCGCGGCGGTTACTGCTACGAACACAACGGCCTGCTCGGCTATGTGCTCGATGAGTTGGGTTTCGGAGTCGACCGGTTGGCGGGCCGGGTGGTGTGGATGCGTGCGCCAGATGCGCCCCGCGCACGCGAGGAGCAGATCAGCCCGCTGCCTGCTGAAACCCACAACGTGCTTGCGGTGACGGTGCCGGGGTTGGACGAGCGCTACCTGGTCGACGTGGGGTTCGGGGGCCAGACCCTGTCGTCGCCGATCCGGCTGGTGGCAGGCCCGGTGCAACAGACGCGGCACGAGCCCTACCGGCTGCTCGATCACGACGCCGGACTGGTTCTGCAAACCCAGATCCACGACGAGTGGAAGTCGCTGTACACGTTCACCACCGCGCCGCGACCGCGCATCGACCTCGAGGTCGGAAGCTGGTATGTCTCAACGCATCCGGGCGGCATCTTCGTGGTTGGGCTGACCGTGGCGCTGGTCACCGACGACGCGAGATACAACCTGCGGGGCCGCAACCTGGCCATCCACCGCGGCGGAGCCACCGAGCGGATCCGGTTCGACACCGCCGCCCAGGTGCTCGACGAGTTGACCGGGCGATTCGGCATCGATCTCGGCGACGCCGACCGGTCGGTGCTCGCCGCGCGGGTCCACGACGTGCTCGACAGCTGACACAGCAGGAATCGTCATGTCGCCGCCGCCGGAAGGCGACCATACTCGGACAGCGTGAGCGCGCCACCGAATGGACGAGACCGACTGCGGGAGTTGCTCGATGCCGTCGTCGACGCCGACAACACCGCCGTCGGTGAAATGGCCCGCAGCAGCTACGTGTCGGAGTTCCACTTCTCCCGGGAGGTGCGCCGGCTCACCGGTGAGCCACCGGCCGCGATGCGCCGCCGCGTCATGCTCGAACGCGCGGCGTGGCGGCTGCAGCGTGGGCAAGGGGTGGCCGATGTGGCGGCCGCGGAGGGCTGGTCATCAGCGGAGGTGTTCTCACGGGCCTTCCGGCGGGCTTTCGGCGTACCGCCGTCCCGCGCAGGCGATGTCGCGTTCCGGCTCGCCGCACCCAACGGCGTGCACTTTCACCCGCCGCAGTCGCTGTGGTGCGACAGCGACGGCGACACCCGGCCGGACATATCGCAATTCATGCTCGTGCACGACGTCGCCGATACCGCATACCTGATCGGACTCGCTGCCGACCTCAGTGAAAGCCAATGGGTCCAGGAGGTTTCGCCCGGACAGGTGGTGCTGGAGTGGGACGGACCCGAGCCGAGCGTGGCGGCGGTCCTCGGGGCCACGGTGTGGACCAAGGAGGTTTGGCTGGCCACCATCGAGGGCCGGGACTTCCCGTCGCGCAGGCTTCCGGCGACCCCGGAGGAACTGGCCGAACGCCATGACGTCATCGGGAAGCGCTGGACCACATTGATTTCCGAGTATTCTGCGGCCGGTCGACTGGGCGACACCGTGATCGACGCGCTGTGTGATCCACCGGAATCCTTTCAGCTGTACGGCATTGTCGCGCATGTGCTGACGTACTCGGCGCAGCGTCGGGGCATTACCCGCGCGATGCTGGCCCACCACGGCGTGAACGCTGACAACGGTGACCCATTGGCATGGATGAGGAGTGAGTGAGCATGAAAACCATCTACTACACCGGCTCAAGCCTGGATGGCTACCTCGTAGACGCAGAGGGCAGCCTGGACTGGCTGATCTCTCGGACCATCGACGCCGATGGCCCGTTCGGCTACGAAGCTTTCATCAAAACCGTTGGGGCACTGGTAATGGGAGCCGACACCTACGAGTGGATCGTGAAGAACAACGGCGACTGGTCGTACGAACAACCGGCGTGGGTGCTCACTCACCGCCCGGACATCGTCACCGCGGTGGGTGCCGGACATCCGGTACAGGCTTTCGACGGCGAGGTCACCGAGTTGCACCCGAAACTGGTGGCGGCCGCAGCAGGCAAGGACGTGTGGGTGATCGGGGGAGGCGTGGTCGCGGCGCAGTTCGTCACCGCCGGACTGGTGGACGAGTTGGTGGTCAGCTACGCGCCGTGCACGCTGGGCGCGGGTTCGCCCGTGCTGCCGATCCGCTCGGAGTGGGTGCTGGAATCCTCGGCGATCAACGGCGATTTCGTGTGCGCCAGGTGGACGAAGGCCTGACTGGCGGTCAGGATCTGAAATAGCCTGACGGGCACCGTCTCTGGCGTCTTGCCGCACGACGGTGCCCGTCTGGTTTCGTGGTGACGCGGGCCCGCCCAGCTCGGAATCCGCGTGCCCGGCCTCGTGTGCGAAGGTCCGGGTGATCGCCGCAGCGCAAAACCACGTTTGGCAGTCGTCATCCCGCCGTGTTCATGCCGGCGGCCGCATGGCGCGGGATCCTCCCGCGGAGCTACGCGCGGGCGCGAGCACCGCCGCTGTGGCCCGCGCTCGGCTCATGGGATCGGTGATCCTGCCCAGCAAAAACGGGGCGTCGGCGTTCCAAAAAAAATCTCTCTTGAACGGTTGACATGAACGGTCGTCCATGTCAGATTCATTGCACACACGAACGTGACTGGCATCACACCAGAGGAGTTAGGAGCAGAATTCCGGTCAGCCCTCCGGGGGACCAGAACGTCGGATTGCAGACGATTCCGGCGCTCTCTGACATCTGACCAAGGTGCAAATTCCGTGTCTGGAAATGGTGCACCGAAGATCGGAAGTTCGGCTGAGTAGTCGAGCTGTTTGCACACCACATGAAT
>NZ_LZTB01000016.1 GCF_001665685.1 Mycobacterium sp. 852013-50091_SCH5140682 | reverse complement strand
CCCCCCCCCCCCCCCCCCCCCCCCCCCCCCCCCCCCCCCCGCCCCCCCCCCCCTTTTTTTTTCCACCCCCACCCCGCCAACCCCGATGCAGCGTAGTCTCGTGGGCTCGGAGATGTGTATAAGAGACAGCCACCCACCGGGGCGGCACCGCCGCCTCGCCCATCCGGGGCGGCACCGCCGCCTCGCCTACCTGGGGCGGCACCGCCGCCGCCCGCCGCGCCCAAGCGCCGCCGCAAACGGCACTGGGGCAAGATCCTGCTGGCGCTGCTGCTGGTCGGCGTCCTGGCCGTGGTCGGCTGCGGCGTGTGGATCGACACGTCACTGCACCGCATCCCGGCGTTCACGGCCTACACCGACCGTCCGGCGCCGGGCCGCGGCACCAACTGGCTTTTGGTGGGCTCCGACAGCCGCCAGGACCTCACGCCCGAACAGCAGGCCGCCCTCGCCACCGGCGGCGACATCGGCAACGGCCGCACCGACACCATCCTGCTGGTGCACATCCCGGCACTGGGCTCGAGCACGCCGCCGACCATGGTCAGCATTCCCCGCGACTCGTACGTCCCGATACCCGACAACGGCAAGGACAAGATCAACGCCGCGTTCTCGCTGGGTGGCGCGCCGCTGCTGGCACAGACCGTGGAGTCGGCGACCGGGCTGCATCTGGATCACTATGCCGAGATCGGCTTCGGCGGGTTCGCGGATCTGGTCGACGCCGTCGGTGGCGTCACCGTCTGTCCCGCCGAGCCGATCAGCGACCCGCTGGCCGGCATCGATCTGCCCGCGGGCTGCCAGCAGCTCGACGGCCGCAACGCGCTGGGCTTCGTCCGGTCCCGCGCCACGCCCCGCGCGGACCTCGACCGCATGGTCCATCAGCGACAGTTCATGTCAGCGCTACTGCATCGCGCGAGTAGCCCGGGTGTGCTGCTCAATCCTCTGCGCTGGGCACCGATGGCACATGCGGCCGCCAACACGGTCACTGTCGACCAGGACGCGCACGTGTGGGATCTGGCGCGGCTGGGCTGGGCATTACACGGTGACCCGGTGACCACCACGGTGCCCATCGGCGATTTCAGCGCAGGCGACGCCGGTTCGGTAGTGGTGTGGGATCACGACGCCGCGAGCCGTTTGTTCGACGCTTTGGCATCCGATTCGCCGCCGCCCGCCGACACCCTCAACGTCAACGAACCAAAAGGTTAGCCAAAGCTAAACTCGACGCACAGCAAATTCGAACCGCCACATGTAAGCGTCGTCACACGGGTTAGGCAATGCTGACCTCAATGAGGCTGGCCTTCGCTGACAATGCCTTCTGACCTGCTATATCCTCGCTGCCATGACGGTTACCGGCGCAATCGACACGAAATTCCACGCCCTTGTGCAGGATCAAATTCGAAACGAATTCACGGCTTCGCAGCAATACATCGCGATCGCCGTGTATTTCGACGGCGCCGATCTCCCGCAGCTCGCCAAGCACTTCTACAACCAGTCGCTCGAAGAGCGCAACCACGCGATGATGCTGGTGCAGTACCTGCTCGACCGGGACATCGAGGTCGAGATCCCCGGCATCGACGCGGTGTGCAACCAGTTCGACGAGCCCCGCGACGCGCTGATGCTCTCACTCAAGCAGGAGCGCACGGTCACCGAGCAGATCAGCCGACTTGCCAGCGTGGCCCGCGAAGAGGGTGACTACCTCGGCGAGCAGTTCATGCAATGGTTCCTCAAGGAGCAGGTGGAAGAGGTGGCCTCGATGTCGACGCTGGTCCGCATCGCCGAGCGCGCCGGTGACAACCTGTTCCACCTGGAGGACTTCGTCGCCCGCGAGCTCGCTGCCGCGGCAGGCGCGGACCCGTCCGCGCCGAAGGCCGCCGGCGGCAACATCTAAGAGCTCGACGCCCCGCCAGTCCCGCCCGCACCGGTCAGGCCGTTCTGCAGCCAGTCCTTGGTGCGGCCGGGATGGTTGGTGGCCACCCAGGCCACCCCGATGTCCCGGCAGAAGTTCACGTCCTCGTAGTGGTCGACGGTCCAGCAGTACAGCGCGCGCCCCTGCGCCGCTGCCCGGTCGACCAGTTCGGGATGCTCCCGCAGCGTCGTGATGGACGGCCCGACGGCCGTGGCGCCGACCGTCGTCGCCGCACTTCCGCCCAGGTAGCGCGACGTCTCCCCCAGCAACACAGTCGGCAGCATCGGCGCCGCGCGCCGGATCCGCCACACCGCGGCCGCGGAGAACGACATCACCACCGCCCGGGACAGATCCGCCGACGCGGGTGAAGCGATGCCGTAGCGGTGCAAGAGAGCCAGCACCTTGTTCTCGACCAACGCTCCGTAGCGCACCGGGTGCTTGGTCTCGATGAACAGCTTCACCGGCCGGTTCCAGTCCAGCACCATCGAGACCAGCGCATCCAGGGTCAGCAGCCCGGTGTCGCCCTGACCGCCCTCGGCGTCCTTGCTTGCATGCCACGACCCGTAGTCGAGGTCACGCAGCTCCGCGAGCGTCATCTCGCTGACCAGCCCGGTACCCGTCGACGTGCGGTCTACCCGCCGGTCGTGCACACACACCAGATGCCCGTCGCGGGTGAGGCGGACATCGCACTCGACGCCGTCGGCTCCCTCGCGCAACGCCAGATCGTAGGCGGCAATGGTGTGTTCGGGCCGGTCCGCGGATGCCCCGCGATGCGCCACCACGAACGGATGAGATGGACCCGGTGTCGCTGACTCGTCGGCAGCGGCTTCGCCCGCGTTCATACCGCTAATGCTGCCGGGTTCTGCCCTTGGCTCTCAACCGGAACCGCCGAATCGGGCTCATCCTCCGAGTCGGCGGGTTGCGCCGGACGGCCCGATTCCGCCTCGACCACGACCCAGCGGTGGCTGTGCCGTTCGGCAGGCGTGCCCTCGAAGCCGAGGTACACCCGCGAGACCAGCAACACCGTGGCCAGGGCCAGGAGATACCCGATGGCGACCGTCACGTTGTTGTCGGCGAGGTGCTGCGTGGTGTTGGCGAAGAACGTGACGACGACGGTGCTGACCACCGACCACACCGCGACGATCGCGCTGAGCGCCCAGATGATCCACCACACCACGACGGGACGCCTGAGCCGGGACAGGCGTGCCTCCAGGGTCGCCAGCTCGAGCACGTACACCGGCGTGAACAGCACATTGACCCCGGGTATCAGCGACATCAGCCACATCTCCGCGGCGGAGCGCGGGTCGGGCTGCCCGCGTTCGGCGTACGCCTCGGCCCGCCGGGCGATGAGCCACTTGATGAGGATCACCGCGGTGATGACGAGGATCACGAGCGCCACCAGGCTCGCCACCACGCCGAACGCGACGGCCGCATCGGCGATGAGCGGATGCAGCAGCACGCTGCGGTTGATCAGCATGAGCCCGTAACGCAGCACATGGGCGAACGCCGCGACACCGAGCGCCACCATGGTGACGACGAGCATGGTGCGCACCGTTGCCGGCGCGGGTGCTTCACGTTCGCGGCCATCTTCCTCGGCGGCGACGTCGAACTGCTGTTGCAGTCCCCAGCGCGGGATGACGGGATAGCGCGGGGTCGGCCCCAGTGGGCCGCGCCGGATCCGGCGGCGGGGCGGGGCGCCCGGCCGCAGCGCGACCCAGCGGTAGCCGGGCGCCAACCGCGGCGTCCCCGCCTGCGGCGGACGTCCGGTGGGCGGCCGTGCGGGCTGCTGCGACGGCCGCGGAGGCGCTTGCGGCGCAGGTGCGGACGGGGGCGGCGGCAGCGGGGCGCCGCCCTGCTGGGGCGACCACTGCGGCGCGGACGGCGCGAGCAGCGTGCCACCACACCGCGGGCACCACGACCGTTGCCGGTCACGCACGTTCCAGCGCGTTCCGCACTGCGAACACACCTGGATCATCGGACCAGCCTAGCGACGGTTGCGGAGCGGTCGCTCACACGCTGCCGGGGCTGCCGTCGTCGGTGATGACGGGCCGACCCGCCCCCACCCAGGCCAGCATTCCGCCGTCCACGTTGGTCGGGGTGTATCCGTTGCGCGCGAGATAGTTGGCGACGCGCAGCGACCGTCCACCGGCGTGGCACACCACGAAAAGCTCGGCATCAGGATCGATCTCGGCCATCCGCGCCGGCACATCGCCCATGGGGATGTGCTGGGCTCCCGCTGCGTGGCCACGCTGCCACTCGTCGTCCTCGCGCACATCGAGCAGCACCACCGTGTCGCCGAAAACCGTCGGAACAGCGGCGATATCGGCCTGCCCGACCTCAACGTCGTCCATGCCGTCCATGCTTGCACGCGGATTGGCACGGTGCACCCGGCACCCGGGTGGACCGCGGGTTTAGCAATTCGAAACTATCCACAGTTTCCACAGGTCTATCCACAGGCCGACGCCCCTGGCGGACCCGAACAACATGGTTTAGCTGTGCACATGCTGATCAACAATGTGGATAACCCTGTGTTCGTGTGGCAGTCAATCAACAGCCGCCCAGGGTTCGAGCGAATGAATTGTTCGGCCGACCGGGCGTCACGAAGTGGCGCACGCGCGGGTGCCCTCACGGGGTTCCCGCGGCGGGTTTGAATCAAACTGATTTCTCGTTGACGTGCCGTCGCGGCAGCCACACCGCCGGCCCTCCCGGCCGCACGGCTGCGACCCGTCCGATAGTCGGGTTGACCTGGCATACCTGCCGAACCGGGCGGTGACCCGGGTTTGCCGTCGGCCTTGGTCGATTTTTGCCTGGCAGCTCCAGGGTCTATGATCGGCGTCACACCAGCTGTTGTGACAGAACTCACTGGGGGCAAACATTGATCGTGCAGGTCAGGAGCGTCTGATGGCGTCACATCCGATGGGGCCCGGGGGGGCCGTACCGCATTCCGAGTGGCATACATCCGGCTATCTGCATACGCGCAATCAGCTGGTGTCGTTCGTCCGGGCGGGCGCTATCGCGCTGATCCTGCTCGGCATCCTGGCGCTGATCGTCTGGATCTGACCTTCTCAGCCATCAGGTATAGGTGTGGGGGGCACCACACGTCGTTGCGATGCACCTTGTGATGAAGCAAGGTGGACGGCGATCTTGTGGACGCCTTACTTGATCGATCAACTGAGGAAGGAATCACGTGGCTGAATACACTCTGCCCGACCTGGATTACGACTACGGCGCGCTCGAGCCGCATATCTCCGGACAGATCAACGAGCTGCACCACAGCAAACACCACGCGGCCTACGTCAAGGGTGTCAACGACGCAGTCGCCAAGCTTGAGGAAGCCCGCGCCAACGGCGATCACGCCGCCATCTTCCTCAACGAGAAGAACCTGGCTTTCCACCTCGGCGGCCATGTCAACCACTCGATCTGGTGGAAGAACCTGTCGCCGAACGGTGGCGACAAGCCGACCGGTGATCTGGCCGCGGCCATCGACGACCAGTTCGGGTCGTTCGACAAGTTCCAGGCTCAGTTCACCGCAGCCGCCAACGGCCTGCAGGGCTCGGGCTGGGCGGTGCTGGGTTACGACAGCCTCGGCGACCGGCTGCTGACCTTCCAGCTCTACGACCAGCAGGCCAACGTGCCGCTCGGCATCATCCCGCTGCTCCAGGTGGACATGTGGGAGCACGCCTTCTACCTGCAGTACAAGAACGTCAAGGCCGACTACGTGAAGGCCTTCTGGAACGTCGTCAACTGGGAGGACGTCCAGAACCGGTACGCCGCCGCGACGTCGAAGGCGAACGGTCTGATCTTCGGCTGATCCGGTCGCATCCGATCCGAGGGTCGATTCGATCTTCTCCAGAACGGGGCGTCGCGCAGTTTGCGCGACGCCCCGTTCTCGTATTGAGACCTGGCGTGCTCCGTTTCCGCTTGCACGACCCACGTACCTGTCGCATGCTGAAATGACCGTGTAGCGAACAGAAAGGTGCCGGCACCCAACTCCTATGTCCTGGAGGCGAAATGGATTCGGGATCTTCTCGGGCGATCGAGATCGCTCCGTTTCATTCCGGTGGGTCCCTCAAGGGATTCGTGGTGTCCGGCCGGTGGCCTGACACCACCAAGGAGTGGGCACAGCTGCTCATCGTCACTGTCCGGGTCGCATCGCTGCCCGGATTACTCTCCACCACAACGATTTTCGGGGTTCGCGAGGAACTTCCCGACCAACCTCAGCCCGGCACGGTCGGGCTGGTGATCGCCGAGGGCCCCGTGGTCGGCGAGTCTGCGCTGCCGCCAGGCTATTTCGCCGACCATCAACCGCCCGCCCTGCTGATGCTGCATCCGCCTTCCGAGACCACGCCTTCGCTGCCCGAGTGCACGGGCGCCGCCTCCGGCTGCGTGCTGCTGCCCGGGCTGCCGTATCTGGGCCTCGATCACCGCGCCGCATGGGTCGAGGCCGAGGCCGACGGCACAGTCACGTCGATGGTGAGCCGCGTCGGCGTCGACCCGATCAGCCATCCGGACACCGCGATCTTGGCGATGCTGCTCGCTGCGTGATCGGGACACCCGTCCCAGTAATCGGAAGGGTGGTTCTCGCTTGGACAGAATCCGGCGGGCCCAATATCGATAGCAGGTCTAGCGAACCACGCAATGCAACGCTAGGGTATTGACGTCAGCGAAGAGAGTAGCCCTCAATCGCCGGGTCGCCCGCCGACCGACCGCGATGACAGCCCCCCGTCGTCCGGTTCAGCAACGCGGGTCGCCCAGCGCTTCGAGCGGATGCCAGCGCCACCCGTTTCGTCGCCGGAATCCACCTGAGCTTCTCCTGGCTATCGAACGACGCCTCGCCGAGAGGCTCTCGACAGCGCCGCCGGCCGCGCGCATCACGTGCTGCCCGCCAGCACCGCCACGCGGCCCTACAGTGGTTGGTGCCCACATTCCAGCAAATGCGTGTTTTCGTGGTTTACACGGAGCCCCTAGTTGCCCACAGGAAACTGGGAGGCTCCTGTACGGAGCCGTGCCAGCAGCTCACCCCGCGCAATACAACGCAAGCGTCACTATTTGCCTTGTCACGCGGTGCAATCCCGCCGTTCACCTGTGGCGAAGGCCCCGGTTTGCGCGGTCAAGGCGGTAAAAACGGTAAGCTGGGTTAACTTTTACGCGGTTTGCACTTGGTAGTTGACACAGATCTCGCTACGATGGTCAGCAAATACGCCGCCTATTCGTTACCGCTCAAGCTGCATGTGGAGGTCAATTCGATGAGCAAGACGTTCGCCGCCCGTCTCAACCGGCTGTTCGACACGGTTTATCCCCCTGGGCGCGGACCCCACACATCGGCCGAGGTGATTGCTGCGCTGAAGTCCGAAGGCGTCACCATGTCGGCTCCGTACCTCTCGCAGCTCCGGTCGGGCAACCGCACCAACCCGTCAGTGGCCACCATGGCCGCCCTTGCCAACTTCTTCCGCATCAAGCCGGCGTACTTCACCGACGACGAGTACTACGAGAAGCTCGACAAAGAACTGACCTGGCTCGCGAGCATGCGTGATGAAGGGGTTCGCCGTATCGCCGCCCGTACCGTCGGTCTCTCGGCGGAGGCTCAGCAGGACCTCGTCCAGAAGGCCGACGAGCTGCGCCGCCTCGAGCGCCTCGACGACTGATCGGGCGGCCTCCGGCCGATCATCTACAGACAGCACCCAGACAAGCCCCGGCGCTGCCGGCGCTTGTCTGGGTTTTTTGGTTGAGGGCCTGTCTGATCGCGTTCAGCGACCGGACCGCTCCAGGTCCCGGTATTCGCGCGCGATCGCCAGAATCCACTCGCGGTCGGAGTATGACTCCGGCTGGCGCAGCCACGTGAGCCCGGGAAAGGCCGACGCAGCAGCGGTGTCGCGGGTCTCGTAGATCCACTGCGCCACCGCGCGCGCCTGTTCGTCGGGCGTCACCGCACCCGGGTCGGATACGCGGTCAGCACCGCCTGCCTTGCCCTGCGGACCGACGGCCTCGCGCTGGTGTGCTGCGGCAGTCGCCTCCAGGTACAGCGAGTCCGATATCAGCGACATGCGCTCGGCCACCCGGAACACCAGCGGGCCGCGCGGCCGCACGCCGATACCGACGTCGGGATGCCTGCGACCGAGTTCGGTGAGCAGCGGACCGATGGTACGCAGCTCCTGCCGGGCGCCGAACCAGTCTTCGACGCTCGGCAGCAGCGAGCCGGCAGCAACGACGACCATGGCGCAGCCCAGCAGGGTGGCGGCCGACCCGACGCCGACCAGTTGTGTGTGCCCGACCGCCCGCAGCAGGAAGAACGCGCTGGCTGCGACGATCAGTGCGATGCCGAGGCTGAACACGAAGAGGGCCCGGCCGCGCCGGCTTCGGTTCGAGTACCGCAGGCCCGCCCAGACCACAAGCGTGAGCGCCAGCAGTACATACAGCAACGGCAGCAGCCAGGTGGTTGCGCTGCTGACGAGGTCCCGTTTGAGGTATTCCTCCGGCGCCATCTCAGGTTGCCGGGGCGACCGGAAGAACAGCACCAGGCTGACCACTGCGACGACGGTGGCCACACTGTATTGCGCCATGGCAAGGCGGCGGGTGATTGCCGGGGAGTGGTCTGAGGCGGCGGTGGTGATCATGACGCAACTGCCTGCGGCGCAGGCGATCAGCGCGACCTGACTGAGCGCTACGGCGATGTTGGGTAGCCGCACGAGGGTGTCGATGAGCAGTGCCAGCGGCTGCCAGTTAAGCGCCGCGACCAGGCCGAGGCTGCCGAGCGCGACGATCATCGCCGCGCTCACCAGTGATTGCTTGTTGACCAGGGCCCACCCGATGCGCAGCCCAGTAGCCATGCCGAGCAGTCCGGCGATCACCCAGATGATCAACCAAACGCCTCTCCGAGGCGAACCTGCACGATCGACGAACGGTCGGACGGCAGCCGACCCAGCCGGTAGAGCAACAGCGCCGCGAAGTCCTCGGCCTCCTGCTCGATGTCCTCACCGTTGGGGCCCATGCATCCGGTCCGCTGGTTGAGCATGTAGGCGATGAGATCGGAGCTGGCCAGCTCGACTGATTCCTCGGCGGCTTCGACGATCGATATGCCCTCGTGCCCGAGCACCAGGTGGCCCAGCTCATGGGCCAGAGTTCGGTCCCACGTCGGCAGTCCCTGCTGGATCAGGAACACGTCCCGGTCGCTGTACTGCCGCCATTGACCGCACACCCCGGGCGGAAGCTCTTCCATCGTCAACTCGATCGGTCTGCCCCGATCCTCGCTGACCGCCGCGACCAGGCGGGTCAATGTCACTTCACCACGCCGCGGCGCGAGATCGAGCACCGCGTTGACAGCGCGCGTGACGGTGCGACTGGCTGACATACCTCCCCCTTTCGACCGTTCGCCTCGTCAGTCGACGAACCGTGCGACGTTGGTCCGCACCGTGTGCCCGGCTCTGGCCTGCCGATAGCCCACAATGCCCCCTGCCCCCGTCAGCGCCATGATCCCGACCGTGCCCGGCACAGCGAGCGCAGCCAACTCCGTCGTTCCGGCTGTCCGCAGATAGTCGGCGTAGCCCACGCGGTAGGTCGCGGGGACCACCGCATGGTCGTGGCCCGCGGGCGGGGGCGTCCGTACCGATGGTTGCACCTGCTTGAGGGTGGGCTGCGCCGACGGGTGCCGATCCGACGGCGCGCCAGACCCGTCCCCACCGCCCGGAGCGCCGAGCGGCGCGACGACGGGCGGTACGACGAGCGGCGGCACCACGATCGGGATCAGGACCGGCACTGCGGCAGCGGCCGCCAGGCCGGGCGGCGCCGCCACGACGGGTTCCGCGACAGCTGCGGCGGACAACTCTTGTGGCGGCAGCTGCATCTGCGGTGGCACGGGACGGCTGAACGCCTGCGGCAGGCCACCGCTGCCGCCGCCACCGCCGCTGCCGATACCGATCGACGGGATACTGCCGCCGACCGAGCTGGACGTGGTGGTGGTCTCCGATGTCGACGAGGTGCTCTTCGTCGTGGTGGTCTGGGACGTCGTGGTCGCGGTCGTCGTCGTTGCGGTCGTGGTCCGAGTGGTGGTCGTCGTCTGCGTCGTGGTCGTGGGACTCGTCGTCGCGGTCGTCGACTGAGTCGTGGACGACGAGGATTCCGTTGTCACCGAGGATCCCGTCGTCACCGCCGAAGATTCGGTCTCGGTTACCGTCTCGGTCTGAGTCTTCGTATCTGTCGGCGGTGCCGACTTCGTCGGCGAATCGTCGCCGGAGGACGGGGTGCGCGTGCCCGAACCAGTCGGATCGCTCGTGCCGGAAGGTTTGCCAGTGTCGGAGGGCTTGCCCGTTCCGGAGGGCCCGGCGGTCTTGGTCGGGCTACCGGTCTTGGTGGGCTTGTCGGTGTTGGTGGCACCGGTCGGGGGCTTCGTGCCACCGCCCGAGTCCTGTCCGCCCTGGCTGTCGCCTCCACCGTTGGACCCGCCGCTGGGCCCGCGCGGCTTGCCACCGTTGTCGTTTCCCTGCGCGTTGCCGCCCTGGTTCTGGCCGCCACCTGAGGCGCCGGAATTGCCCGATCCGCCACCGGAATCGCTCCCGCTGTGGTTGGGATCGGCAAATGCCAGTGCTCCGCCGAGACCGGCGATGAACAGGCCGGAAGTCACCATGACGGTCGAGGCGGCGACGCGCACCCGCGAACGCACTGTGTCACCACCCTTTCGCGCATCGCCCGACGAGTTTATGAAGCAGTGATAATTGTCGCACAGCTGGCCTAGCCGGTTTGCTAGCTGTGACGATTCCCCCACCGGTTTCCGGGGCGTGACGGCAGAGCAAATCCGCTGGACGATACTGTTGGGCAGCAGCAGTGCAGCGGTGACCGCTAATACTCGACGAGATGACCCGGAGGCAGCCGGAATGGGCCTGTTCACGCCACGCAAAAGCAGAGCAACCCGCCGCGCCGAAGCCCGCGCGATCAAGGCGAAGGCCAAGCTGGAAGCTCGGCTCACCGCAAAGAACGAGGCCCGGCGCATCAAAGGGGACCGCAAGGCCGAGCGCAAGGCACTCAAAGCCCAGCTCAAAGCTCAGCGCGACAGTGACCGCAATGCACTCAAGGTGGCCGAGACCCAGCTGCAGGCGGCCCGCGAGGGCAAGCTTCTCTCACCCACTCGAATTCGTCGGCTGCTGACGGTCACGCGTTTGCTGGCACCGGTTCTGGTGCCTCTGGTGTACCGCGGCGCGATGGCCGCCCGCGGCGCCATCGACGAGCGCCGGGCCGATCAGCTCGGTGTGCCGCTGAGCCAGCTCGGCCAGTTCTCCGGTCACGGCGCCCAGCTGTCGGCCCGTATCGCCGGCGCTGAACAGTCGCTGCGGCAGGTCGCCGACAAGGCTCCGAAGGACGCCGAGACCAAACAGTTCGTCGCGGCCATCACCGATCGGCTCAGCGATCTGAGTGCCGCGGTGGCCGCTGCCGAGCACATGCCGACCGCGCGCCGCCGGGGCGCCCACGCGGCCATCGCCGCGCAGCTCGACGGCATCGACGCCGACCTGCTGGCGCGGCTCGGTCTGGTCTGACCCGTGCGATGACCGACGCCCGTACCGATCCCGCGGCCTGGCTGCGCGGTACGTCCGTCGGGGTCCTCACCGCCGCGTTGGCGGTGGCGGCGCACGGAGCTGCGGGCGGCGGTTGGCCCGCAGGCGCCGTGATCGCGCAACTGGCCCTACTGGCCGTCACGCTCGGCGCGGTCGCCTCGACCATGCGCGCCGCGAACCGGACCGGGGTGCTCGTCGGTCTGCTCGGCACCGGCCAGGTGCTCGGGCACGCCCTGCTGGCGATCGACGGTCACACCCATGGGTCGCACCCGCTGCAGCCCGGGGCCCTGATGCTCGCGGCGCACCTCGTGGCCGTCACGGTGGGAGCAATCCTCATCGCCGGCGGAACCCGGTTGTCCTCCGCACTGTCGCGGGTTTTGCGGGCCGTAGCGCGTCGCGTGCCTCCGATCCCGGCTGCGACAACACACGTCGTCGCCCGCAGTGCCGATCAGCCGTTGCAATCGGCACGGCTGCTGGCCACATCGGTGTCCCATCGGGGTCCACCGGTCAGCGTTCTTCGCTGATCCGCCCATCCCGACATCCACGAAAGACACTGGTTCACAATGAAAACCCCTCACGGGGCGCGTTGGCGCGCCCTGCCCGCCGCCGCTGCGGCAACCCTTGCGACCGGGCTGCTCACCGCAGCTCCGGCATCTGCCCATGTGCATGCCGATGCCGACAACCCCACCCCTGGCAGCACGTCGCTGGTGACCTTCCAGGTTCCCGGGGAATCCGATACCGGCGCTCTCACAACACAATTGAGTGTCGCGCTGCCCAACGTCGCCTCGGCGCGTGCCGAGGTGATGCCGGGCTGGACGTCCCGGCTCGACCGGGACACCGCGGCAGGCACGGTCCGTTCGGTCACGTGGACCGCGGCGCCAGGCGTCGGCATCTCGCCCGATCAGTTCGCGCTGTTCCGGGTCTCGGTGAAGCTGCCCACCACCCCGACGGTGAGTTTCCCTGCCACCCAGACGTATTCGGACGGCAAGGTGGTGCATTGGGATCAGGCTCCGCTGCCCGGCGGCGGGGAGCCCGAATACCCGGCACCGGAACTGAAGCTGTCCGGCACACCTGCCGGCGACGACCACGACGACGACCATGGGGCCACCCCGAGCGCGACGGCCTCAGCGCAGCAGCCGGCGGCACCCGCGGCGGCCACCGCCGACAACACGGCGCGCTGGCTGGCCGGCGGAGCACTGACGGTCGCGGCCGTCGCGGTGGTGGCAGCGCTGGCGGCGCGGCGCCGCTCATGAGGCGGGTGCTCGCGGCCGTCATAGCCGGATTCGCGTTGGCGGCATTGTCATTGGCTGCCGCGGGTACCGCGTCGGCGCATGCGACCAGGATCGCCACCGACCCGGCCGATCACGCCGCGCTCACCGCGTCACCGCAGCGGGTCAGCGCCACGTTCAACGAGGCCCTGCAACGGACATTCGCCGACATGACCGTCGTCGGGCCCGACGGCAACCTGTGGTCGACCGGCGACGCCCAGGTGCAGGGCGCGGTCATCGGCATCGATGTGCGGCCGCTCGGCCCGGCCGGCACCTACACGGTGAACTACCGGGTCACGTCCGCCGACGGGCACGTGGTGTCCGGATCGTGGTCGTTCGATCTGACCGTCGCGGGCTCGGGTACCCCGGGACCGCCGGTCGGCTCGGCGAGCGGCTCCGACGGCAGCCTGCCGGTGTGGCCGTTCGTGGTGGCGGCCGCAGTCATCGTGGGTGGCGGAGCTTGGTGGGTGCTGCGCCGGCGGGCGTGACGCGCAGGGTGGTGGCCGGCGGCGCGCTCATCGTCGCGGCGTCGGCGGCCACCGCCTGGGCGCTGGGGTATCCGCAGAGCCCGCTGGGCGGCGCGTTGGCACGCGCCGCGGCCGACGGTACCGCCGTGGTCGCGGTCGGATTGGCCGTGGTGCCGATGCTCGACGTGGCGCGCTACCGTGCCGAACTGATGGGGTCTGCGACCGGACCGTTGGTGTGGAGCAGCGCCGGGTGGCTGCTGGCTGAGTTGGTGCGGCTGATCGTCGAAACCGCGCGCGCCGCCGACGTGAGCGTGCTGCACCTCGGCGTGCAGACCAGCGCCGAATTCGCGTTGTCGACGACGGCAGGCCGGTCCAGCCTCGCCGGGGTCGTCGCAGCCCTGGCCCTCGGCATCGTCACGCTCGCTGTGCCGCGGACCGCGGCGGCGGTGGCCGCGACAACCGGGATCGCCGCAGCAGGGCTGGTGGCGCGCACCCTGTCCGGCCATCTCGCCGAGAGCCCCGTCGGTGGGCTCGCGGTGGCCGTGCACGCGCTGGCCGCCGCGCTGTGGTGCGGCGCGCTGGCCGCCCTGGTGCTCACGGTGACGCACCGGGGACAGTGGGCCCGGGTGCTGCCGCGGTTCTCCCAGCTCTCAGTGATCTGCGTCGCGGCGCTGTTGATCTTCGGCGTGCTCGGCGCTGTCATCCGGCTGGACACCCTCTCGCAGCTGTGGGCGACCGGTTACGGCAGGCTGCTCTCGGCCAAGGTCGTGCTGACCGCGGGTCTGCTGGCCCTGGCCTGGCGAAACCGGACCGGTTGGCTGCCCGCGGCACGCTCACATCGGACCAGCGCGACGCTGTCTCGCTCCCGCTCGCTGATCGAACTGGCCGTCATGACCGTCACCATCACCTTTGCCGCGGCCTTGGCCGTCGCGGGGTGACCGCTCGGCCGCCTGGCATGATGGGGACGACTGCCGGCCACCCCGCCCCCGCGTCGGCGCGGAGCACCAGACACCGCAAAGGAGCAGCCCGATGGCAGAGCAGCAGGATCCGTCCGAGGACAAGCCGGACGCTGGTTCCGGATCTCCCGCGGCAGGCCCATCGGATGCGGCTGCCGATCCTGGTGCTGTGACTCCGCCTGCGAAGAAGGCTCCCGCCAAAAAAGCGCCTGCCAAAAAGGCACCGGCCAAGGCTCCTGCTGCGAAGGCTCCGGCCAAAAAAGCGCCTGCCAAGAAAGCCCCTGCGAAGAAAGCGCCCGTCAAGAAGGCCGCTCCGCCGCCACCGCCACCGGCGCCGTCCGCCGATCTCGCGTCGGCAGCCAAAGAGACTGCAGCACAGGCGAAGTCGACGGTAGCAGCGGCGGCCAACCCGACCCTGCCCGTCACGCCCCCCACCTCGCGGATGCCATACGTGGCCGCCGTGGCGGTCGGTGTGCTGGCGGTACTGCTGGTGTTCCTCACCAGGCGCCGCTGCGGCTCAGAGTGAGCTTTCTGCCTTGACCCTCCCCCGACGTCAGGGTCGATAGTTGGGTTCGTGGACGCCAACACCGACGCCAGGACTGTCGGCGCCGTAGCCGCCCTCACCGGGGTTTCCGTACGGACGCTGCACCACTACGACCACATCGGTCTGGTGGTGCCGAGCGTGCGGACCGCGGCCGGTTACCGCGGTTATCTCGATGCCGACATCGAGCGGCTGCACATGGTGCTGGTGTACCGCGCGGCCGGTTTGGCCCTCGACGACATCCGGGTGCTGCTCGACGACGCCGAGGCCGATGTGCTCGCGCACCTGCGACGCCAACACGCGTTGCTGTGCGAGCAGGCCGAACAGTTGGAGCAGACGATCAAAGCAGTGGAGGAACTCATGAGCGCGCATCGCAGCGGGATCCAGTTGACCGCCGAAGAGCAGGTGGAGATCTTCGGCACCACCAAGTTCGGTGACGAGTACGCCGTCGAGGCCGAGGAACGCTGGGGCGACACCGATGCGTGGAAGCAGTCGCAGCGACGCACCGCCGAGCTGAGCAAGCAGGACTGGATCGACATCAAGGCCGAGGGCGACGCGCTGCTGGCCGACCTGGCCGCGGGCAAGCGCGCCTGCGTCGTTCCCGGCTCTGCGCAGGCCAATGCTCTGGCGGCGCGGCACCGGGCGTCGATCGCGCGGTTCTACGACGTGGGGGACGAGATGCACGTGTGTCTGGCCGAGATGTACCTGGCCGATGACCGTTTCACCCGGTACTACGACGATGCCGAGCCTGGTCTGGCCCAGTTCGTGCACGACATCATCGTGGCAAGTGTGAGCCGGGGCGGTCCTGAAATAATCGCGGAGTGAGTATCGAACCCCGCGCCACCGCCGATCTGGTCGACGAGATCTACCCCGACGTCCGCAGCTGCGATCTGCAGTTGCAGAACTACGGGGCCAGAACGATGTTCGCAGGCCGGATCACCACGGTGCGCTGTTTTCAGGACAACGCTCTGCTCAAGTCGATCCTGTCCACGCCCGGCGAGGGCGGGGTGCTGGTGGTCGACGGCGCGGGATCCCTGCACACCGCGCTCGTCGGCGACATCATCGCCGGGCTGGCCCACGACAACGGCTGGTCCGGGGTGATCGTGCACGGCGCGGTGCGTGACGCGGCGACGCTGCGCACCATCGACGTCGGGATCAAGGCGCTGGGCACCAACCCCCGCAAGGGCACCAAGACCGGTGAGGGCGAACGGGACATCGAGGTGAGCTTCGGCGGTGTGACGTTCGTGCCGGGCGAGATCGCCTACGCCGACGACGACGGCATCGTGGTCGTCGCCTCCTAGCGCGAGCAGACGCCAAGGTCCCCCGACACGCCGGTGTCGGGGGACCTTGGCGACTGCTCGGCGGGAAAAACTAGGCTGGCACTGCCACGCGGTGCTTGGTGAAGTGCAGCGACTGCTCGTCGACCTTGCCGTACCGGATGGTCCGCATGTCGAAGAAGTAGTTCTGCTTGAGCTTCCACGGCGCCTGCGATCCCGACTTGGGCAGGCTGTCCATGGCCCGCCGGAAGTACCCGGGGGTGAAGTCCATGAACGGCAGTTCGTCGATGCTGTCGCCGGGGTGCTGCGCCTCGACGCGGTCAAAGCCGTTGGCGTCCATGTAGTTCAGCAGGCGGCAGATGAATTCGGACACCAGGTCGGCCTTGAGGGTCCAGGACGCGTTGGTGTAGCCGAACGTGATCGCCATGTTCGGGACGCCGGAGAGCATCAGGCCCTTGTAGGTCATGCACTTGGGCAGGTCGATCGGCTCGCCGTTTCGGTGGGCCACCGCGCCGCCGAACAGCTGCATGTTCAAACCCGTTGCGGTGACGATGATGTCGGCCTGCAGCTCCTCACCGGAGGTGAGCTTGATGCCGTTCTCGGTGAAGGTCTCGATGGTGTCGGTGACGACGCCCGCCTTGCCCGAGCGGATGGCCTTGAACAGATCGCCGTTGGGCGCCAAGCAGACTCGCTCGTCCCACGGGTTGTAGCGCGGGCTGAAGTGCTTGTCGTAGTCGAAGCCCTCGGGCAGCCGGCGCTCGGCCATCTGGCGCAGTGCCTTCTTGAACACGGCCGGGAATTTGCGGGCGAGCTGGTACTGCCCGGTGCTGTAACCGATCTGCTTCCAGCGGTTGACGAAGTGAGCCAGGTGCTTCGGCAGGTACTTGTTGGTCTTCTCGGCCACGGGATCGACCAGCGGCAGCGCGCCGATGTAGGTGGGTGAGCGCTGCAGCATGGTGACGTGGCCGACACCGCCGTCGACCAACGACGGGATCAGCGTGACAGCCGTAGCGCCCGAACCGATCACGACCACGTTCTTGCCGGCGTAGTCGAGGTTCTCCGGCCAGTGCTGCGGGTGGATGATCTGGCCCTTGAAGTCGGCGGCACCGGGGAACTCGGGCGAGTAACCCTCGTCGTAGTTGTAGTAGCCGCTGCACACCGACAGGAAGGATGCGGTGATCTCTTTGGTCTCGCCGCCGGTCTCGACGGTGACCGTCCAGCGGTTCTCGGCGTCCGACCAGTCCACCGAGAGCACGCGATGGCCGGTGCGGATGTGCTTGTCGATGCCGTTCTCGACGGCGGCCTCGTTGATGTAGTTCCAGATCGACTGGCCGTCGGCGATCGACTTCGCCGACTCCCACGGCTTGAACCGGAAGCCGAGGGTGAACATGTCGGAGTCGGAGCGGATGCCGGGGTACTTGAACAGGTCCCAGGTGCCGCCGATGTTCTCGCGGCGTTCCAGGATCACGTAGCTCTTACCTGGGCAACGGTCCTGCAGGTGCCAGGCCGTGCTGATGCCGGAGATTCCGGCACCGACGATCACGACGTCGAAGTGTTCGTTCATGGGACCGACGGTATCAACAGGGTGTTGAGTCAGTCAACGGTCTGTCGAAAAATTCGACGCACTGTTAAACTTCCGATCGTGACCACTGCCCAGACCCGCACACCACGGGGCCGCCGCGCGACGAGACCGTCGGGTGACGACCGTGAAGCGGCGATCCTGGCGACGGCGTCGCGACTGCTGGAGACCAAGAAGTTCGCCGACGTCTCGGTCGACGATCTCGCCAAAGGCGCAGGCATCTCGCGGCCCACCTTCTACTTCTATTTCTCGTCCAAGGAAGCCGTCCTGCTGTCGCTGCTCGATCCGCTGATCAAGCGCGCCGACACCGGTTTCGACGGCGCGTTGGAAGACATGCCCACCGATCCGAAGCGGGCCATCCGCCGCGGCATCGAGATCTTCTTCAGTTCGTTCGGGTCCCACTCCGCCACCGCGAAGGCCGGGGTCGAGGCGGTCGGCACCATCCCCGAGTTCCGCGAGTTCTGGGCAGGGTTGATGCAGAAGTGGATCAACCTGACCGCCGCGCTGATCGGCGCCGAACGCCAGCGTGGCGCCGCCCCGGACACCATTCCGGCGATGGACCTCGCCACGTCGCTGAACCTGATGAACGAGCGCACCATGATGGCGGCACTGGCCGGTGAAACGCCGGGCATCGCCGACGACCGCGTGGTCGACACGTTGGCCCACATCTGGCTGACCAGCATCTACGGGACCGCTGCCTAGAGCTTGTCACCCTCGCATGCGAACATATGTTCGTGTCCGATGGCCACGCTGCTGCTGTATCGCCTGCTCCGCAGGCGGCCATTCTGCACGCCGACCTCGACTCGTTCTACGCGTCGGTGGAGCAACGTGACGACCCCGCGCTGCGCGGCAAGCCCGTGATCGTCGGCGGAGGGGTCGTGTTGGCGGCCAGCTATGAGGCCAAGGCCTTCGGCGTGCGGACGGCGATGGGTGGTCATCAAGCCCGTGCGCTGTGCCCGCGGGCCATCGTCGTGCCACCGCGGATGGCGGCGTACACGCAGGCCAGCAGAGATGTCTTCGAGGTCTTCCGGGACACCACGCCCATCGTCGAGCCGCTGTCCGTGGACGAGGCATTTCTCGATGTGTCCGGCCTGGGCCGAGTGTCGGGCACGCCGGTGCAGATCGCCGGGCGGCTGCGCGAACAGGTGCGCGACCGGGTCGGCCTGCCGATCACCGTCGGCATCGCCCGCACCAAGTTTCTGGCCAAGGTGGCCAGCCAGGAAGGCAAGCCCGACGGGCTGCTGCTGGTCCCGCCTGACCGCGAACTGGCGTTCCTGCACCCGCTCCCCGTACGGCGGCTGTGGGGGGTCGGAGCCAAAACCGCCGAGAAGCTGCGCGCGCACGGCATCGAGACGGTGGCCGACGTCGCCGAGCTGCCCGAGTCCGCGCTCTCGGCGATGGTGGGCGGGGCCATGGGTCGGCAACTGTTCGCGTTGTCCCGCAACATCGATCGGCGCCGCGTCACCACCGGGGTGCACCGGCATTCAGTCGGGGCCCAGCGCGCGCTGGGTCGCCGCGGCAACACCATGTCGGCAGCCGAGATCGACGCCGTGGTGATCAACCTCGTCGACCGCATCACCCGGCGGATGCGCGCGTCCGGACGCACGGGCCGCACGGTGGTATTGCGGTTGCGGTTCGACGACTTCGGTCGCGCCACCCGGTCGCACACCTTGCCGCGGGCGACCGCGTCCACCGAGGAAGTCCTCTGTGCGGCACGCGCATTGGTCGACGGCGCAGCGCCGCTGATCGCACAGCGGGGCCTGACGCTGATCGGGTTCGCGGTGTCCAACATCGACCGCGACGGCAGCCAGCAGTTGGAGCTGCCGTTCGACAGCGCGCCGGATCTGAGTGCTGTCGATTCGGCCGTCGACCAGATACGGGAACGTTTCGGTACCGCACTGCTGACCCGCGGCGTGCTGGTCGGGCGCGATCCCGGGTGGGAGATGCCTATGCTGCCCGATTAAAAGAGCTGCGCGGCAACGAAACCCGACAGCAGCACCGCAAACCCGCCGATCTCGCCGACGATCAGCGCCACCATGCCCGCGTGCAACCCGGTGGTGGACCGCTCGAACTGGTTGGTGGTGTCGCGTCGCGCACCGTGGCCGATGTAGCTGCCGATGGCGACGACGAAGAAGAACACCAGCACCATCGCGGCGGTCAGGTTCAGCCACGTCGGCCAGGCGCTGAGTTCGACGAACACCGCCACCAGCAGTGTCGCGAACGAGTACAACAGTGCCGCGCGGTGGGCGATGTCGACGTAGGGATGGGCGAGATGGTTTTCACTCGTGGCCATCTGCTGGTACTTCCACACCCCGAGAATGAGCGCCAGCAGGAAGATCAGACCGGCTGCCAACAGGGTGATGACGGTGTCGATACCCAGCTCCACGCGGTGAGTGTACGAAACCTGAGTAGTCTCACGGATCCGCGCACCGCGCATGCTGCGGCAGGCTGCGAATCATGAACGCAATCAACGACTTGTCGAAGATCACGGCCGCCTTCTTCATCCAGGCCGCGATTGCCTTCGGCATCAGTTTCCTCGGCGTGCTCGGCGGAATCTATTTCCTGCCATTGGATACCTGGCAGCGGCTGTTCCTGGCGATGTCGGTGCTCTTTCTCGTGACGAGCGCCTTCACGCTGGCAAAGGTGGTGCGCGACCAACAGGAGGCCGCGACCATCCGGGTGCGGCTCGACGAAGCGCGGCTGGAAAAGCTGCTCGCCGAACACAATCCGTTCAGCTCAGCGTCCTGAGGTCCATTCCAACAGGTCATCGGCGGGCCAGGTGTTGACGATGCGCTCCACCGGGACCTCGGCGTCCAGGGCCCGCTGGGCGCCGTAGCCGAGGAACTCGAGCTGGCCGGGGGCGTGCGAATCGGTGTCGATGCTGAACAGGCAACCGATCTCCAGCGCTTGCTTGAGCAGCCGGGTCGGCGGGTCGCGGCGCTCGGGCCGGGAGTTGATCTCGACAGCCGTGCCGTGGTCGCGGCACGCGGTGAACACTTTCTCGGCGTCGAACTTCGACTCCGGTCTGGTACCGCGGCCACCGGTGACCAAGCGCCCGGTGCAGTGTCCGAGCACGTCGGTGTGCGGATTCGATACGGCCTTGAGCATCCGGCGGGTCATCGCCGCGGCATCCATCGCAAGCTTGGAGTGCACGCTGGCCACCACCACGTCGAGCCGCTCCAGCAGCTCGGGTTCCTGGTCCAGCGAACCGTCTTCGAGGATGTCGACCTCGATGCCGGTGAGGATCCGCATGGGTGCGACGGTGTCGCGGAGCTCGTCGATCACGTCGAGCTGTTTTCGCAGGCGCTCGGGCGACAGACCGTTGGCGACCTTCAGCCGCGGTGAGTGATCGGTCAGCGCACAGTATTCGTGGCCCAATTCCTTTGCGGCCAGCATCATCTCCTCGATGGGCGCGGAGCCGTCCGACCAGTTGGAGTGCACGTGCAGGTCGCCGCGCAGGGCGGCACGAATATCGCCGCCGCCGAGATCGGCTGCCGTCGAACGCAATTCGACCAGCACCTCGGGCTCGCGGCCGGCCCACGCCTGGGCGATCACGGTCGCGGTCTTCGGGCCGACGCCCGGCAGCGACTGCCAGCTGTTGGCCGCGCCGAGGCGTTGCCGCTGCTCGTCGCTCAGCCCCTCGACGACGTCGGCCGCCTTGCGGTAGGCCATCACCCGGCGCGGGTCTTCCCGGGCCCGGTCTTTGTAGTACGCGATCTGGCGTAGTGCGGTCACCGGATCCATGGGCACCAGTGTGCCCGTTTGCACCGTGTCGGGGCATCCGACTATTCTCAATTGCGATTTTCTTCAATCCATCAAGTCACCAGGTCGTATCGTGCCTCCTCGCTTCAGCCGGCTGCTGCCCCACCGCGACGACTACGCCGAGCTGCCGCGCTCGTGGCGTCGCGACATCCTCGCCGGCGTGACGGTCG
The DNA here is from genome assembly GCF_001665685.1 of Mycobacterium sp. 852013-50091_SCH5140682. Classification (GTDB taxonomy): domain Bacteria; phylum Actinomycetota; class Actinomycetes; order Mycobacteriales; family Mycobacteriaceae; genus Mycobacterium. The sequence continues at coordinate 29,094 of NZ_LZTB01000016.1, read as the reverse complement.
GTGTCGTCGCCCTGCCGCTGGCGTTGGCGTTCGGGATCAGCTCCGGTGTCGGCGCGGCGGCCGGGCTGATCACGGCGGTGGTCGCGGGACTGGTCGCGGCCGTGTTCGGCGGCTCGCACGTGCAGGTCTCAGGGCCGACGGGAGCGATGGCGGTGGTCCTCGCGCCGATCGTCGCTCAACACGGACTCGGCAGCATCGCCTTGGTCACGATGGTGGCGGGGCTGTTGGTGCTGGCAGCCGGCATCACCGGACTGGGCCGCGCCGTGACCTTCATCCCCTGGCCGGTGATCGAGGGATTCACCCTCGGCATCGCCACGATCATCTTTCTGCAACAGGTCCCTGCGGCATTCGCGCAACATCCTCCTGCCGGTGAGCGCACGCTGCCCGCCGCGATCACAGTGGTGGTCCATGCCGACTGGGCGGCAGCGGCGAGAACCCTTGGTGTGGTCGCCGTCGTAGCGTTCCTGATGGTCACGCTCCCCCGGTTGCACCGCGCCATCCCCGAATCGCTGACCGCGGTGATCGTCGCCACGGTGCTGGTGGGCGTGCTGCACATCCCGGTCGCGGCGATCGGCGAGCTGCCGTCCCATCTGCCCGCCCCGATGCTGCCCCACGCCGACCTTGGGGCGATGCGCACGCTGCTCGGTGCCGCGCTGGCCATTGCCGCGCTGGCGGCCATCGAATCACTGCTCTCGGCTCGGGTCGCGGCGACCATGTCGCCGACCGGGCCGTACGACCCCGACCGGGAGCTGGTGGGCCAGGGGCTGGCGTCGGTGGCCTCCGGCGTGTTCGGCGGGATGCCCGCGACGGGCGCGATCGCCCGTACGGCGGTCAACGTGCGCTCCGGCGCCAGGACTCGGGTCGCGGCGATCGTGCACTCGCTGGTGCTGCTCGGCGTGGTCTATCTCGCGACCGGGCCGGTGTCGACCATTCCGCTCGCCGCCTTGGCCGGGGTGCTGATGGTGACATCGTTCCGGATGATCTCGGCTGCCACGGTTCGAAAAATCCTGCGCTCCACCCGATCCGACGCCCTGACCTTCGTGCTGACGGCCGTCGTGACGGTGTGTTTCGATCTGATCGAGGCCGTCGAGATCGGGATCGTGGTGGCGGCGTTCTTCGCGTTGCGGTCAATCGCGCGGCGCAGCAGCGTGGTTCGCGAAGAGCTGCCGGGGCCCGCCCTGCCCGGCGATGACGAGATCGCGCTGCTGCGCCTCGACGGAGCGATGTTCTTCGGTGCGGCCGAGCGCATTTCGCAGGCGATCGTCGACGGCGAACACCCGCACACATCCGTCGTCATCATCCGGATGTCGCAACTGGGCATGCTCGACGCCACGGGTGCGCACACGCTCGCGGAGATCGCCTCCGAACTGGAAGCCCGCGGCGTCACGGTGATCATCAAGGGAGTGCGGCCCGAACACGCCGAGTTGCTCACCAACGTCGGCGTGTTCGAGTCGCTCCGACACGAGAACCACTTGCTCGATTCGCTGGACGACGCGATCGACCATGCGCGCACGCATGTCGCCCATCGCCCGCACTGAGTAGTTCCCGCAGGCGGATCCGTTCGTCAGACGGTACGGATCAGCTTCTTGTTGACGAACTCGTCGATGCCGTACTTGCCGAGTTCGCGGCCGTAACCGGACCGCTTGATCCCGCCGAACGGCAGCTCGACACCTTCGGCGCCGACGGCGTTGACGAACACCATGCCTGCATCGATCCGATCGGCGACGCGCTTGGCCTGCTCCGCATCGGTGGTGAAGACGTAGGAGCCCAGGCCGAACGGGGTGTCGTTGGCGACGGCCACCGCTTCGTCCTCCGAGCCGACCTTGTACACGACAGCCACCGGGCCGAACAGTTCCTGACCGTAGATCGGGTTCTCCTCGGTGACCCCGGTGAGCACACCGGGCGGGAAGAACGCGCCGTTGCGCTCGCCTGCCGACGTCAACTTCGCGCCGCCGGCGACCGCGGTTTGCACCTGCTGCTCCAACGTCTCTGCCGCGCGCAGCGAGGAGAGCGGAGCGACACCGTCGGCAGCGGCGAGGATCTTCTCGGTGAACTTCGTGAGGAAGTCGTCGTAGATGTCCTCGGCGACGATGAACCGCTTGGCCGCGTTACAGGCCTGTCCGGTGTTCTCCATCCGGCCTGCCACGGCAGCTTCGACCGTCGCGTCGAGATCGTCGGTCGACAGGACCACGAACGGATCGGAGCCACCGAGCTCAAGGACGCACTTCTTCAGGTGACGCCCGGCGATCTCGGCGACCGCAGCACCGGCCCGCTCGGAGCCGGTCAGCGACACCGCTGCCACCCGCGGGTCGGCGATGATCTCGGCGACCTGCTCGTTGGTGGCCCGGATGTCGATGTAGGCGCCCTGCGGGAAGCCGGCCTCCAGGAAGATCAGCTGCAGCAGTTCGGCCGACTCGGGGCACTGCGGGGCATGCTTGAGCAGAATGGTGTTGCCTACCACCAGGTTCGGGCCCGCGAACCGGGCCACCTGGTAGTACGGGTAGTTCCACGGCATGATGCCGAGCAGCACACCGACGGGCCCGCGCTTGACCACAGCGCTGCCTTCGCCGTCGAGCAGCGTGATCTCCTCGTCAGCGAGGAACTTCTCGGCGTTGTCGGCGTAGTACTGGTAGATCGCGGCGCAGAAATCGACCTCACCCAAGGACTGATCCATGGGCTTGCCCATCTCACGGTTGATGACCGTCGCCAGCTGTTCGCGACGTTCCTCGTGCAGCTTGGCGACCTTCGCGAGAAGAGCTGCCCGCTCGGCTACCGTGCTGGTCCGCGACCAGGTGCGGGCGGTCTTGGCAGCCGCGTCGATCGCGGCTTCGATCTCGGCTTGGGTTGCAGTCGGATAGGTGGCGACGACCTCGGCGGTCGCCGGGTTGGTGACTGCATACTCGCTCATGGTTTCACTCCCGTTGGTTTGGCGCATTTAACGCACCCGAGACACTACCCAGCGCGCCGTCGACTTCGCGGCCAGATGCGCAATCAATTCACAGGTTTCCGGGGGAATGAATCTGCGCGGAGCCAAAGTTGGCATGGGCGTGCGATTCGCCTTCAAAACTTCCCCCCAGAACACAACCTGGGCCGACATGCTCACCGTCTGGCGTGCGGCCGATGCGATCGACGTCTACGAGTCCGGCTGGACCTTCGATCACTTCTATCCGATCTTCTCCGATTCCGCCGGCCCGTGCCTTGAGGGCTGGACGACGCTGACGGCGCTGGCGCAGGCGACCGAACGGTTGCGGGTCGGCGTGCTCGTGACCGGCATCCACTACCGCCACCCCGCGGTGCTGGCCAATATGGCCGCCGCGCTCGACATCATTTCCAACGGTCGTCTCGAGCTCGGCATCGGCGCGGGCTGGAACGAAGAGGAGTCCGGCGCGTACGGCATCGAACTGGGCAGCATCAAGGAGCGCTTCGACCGGTTCGAAGAAGCCTGCGAGGTGCTCAAGGGCCTGCTCACTCAGGAGACGACGACTTTCGACGGCTCCTACTACCAGCTCAAAGATGCCCGCAACGAGCCGAAGGGTCCGCAGCAGCCGCACCCTCCGTTCTGTATCGGTGGCAGCGGCGAAAAGCGCACATTGCGGATCACCGCGAAGTACGCCGACCACTGGAACTTCGTCGGCGGTCCGCCGGAGGAGTTCGCGCGCAAGCGTGACGTGCTGGCCGCCCACTGCGCGGATCTCGGTCGCGATCCGAAAGAGATCACGCTGTCGGCCCACATCCGGTTGGGCGAAGACCACGACTACGCCAAGGTGGTCGACGAGGCCGCCGCACTCGGCGCCGAGGGACTGGACCTGGCAATCGTCTACCTGCCGCCACCACTGGACAGCGCAGTGCTCGAACCGCTCGCCGAGGCGATCCGGGATTCGGGTCAACTCACGGTTTGACGCACCACTGCACCACCACGGCGTCCGGCTGCGCGATCAGCGCGCCGGGCGCCGTTGGTTTTGCGGGCATTTCCGCCGGGCAACGCCGACAACACTCGTTATAACTGGTCAGACACTGACAGATTGAACGAAGCAAATGCGGGCGGCACGCCGCCACAACCGGCGGCACACTGGCTAGCGGAGGGCCTAGACTCCGAAGCGAAGTAGCTCGTCGGGTGTCACCAGGCGTTCGTTCTTGGCCGGAAATTCACGGCTCTTCACGGGGTGGCGGAACCATGACCAGGCGATTCGACCCATCCGCGACCGACTGAGCGGAATGTTGTACACGGTGATCACTCCTGCGACGTCTTGATAGCTGTACCCGTAGCTCTACGTTACCGCAGCACTCTCATGAAGTCATTAGATACCTGTTCGTTGGCAAACAGTGCGAGCCACGCCGAACATTAAGCGGATGTTTCTGGTGATACTGATGTGATTGTTGTGGTCTCAAATATCGCCATCTCCGTGACCCGCATCACCTTGTCGGGCCGTTTTCTGCGGAACATCACGATGGCGTAACAAAGCGGGCAAATATTAAGAAAACTCCGTCAACGCAGGCGGCCGTCAGCGATACCGAGCTGCCCGGCGGACCTCGGTGCGATGATGCGGCGGTGACGAGGATCCCGGCACCGTGACGACGGCATTCGTGCTGTCCGGGGGCGGCAGTCTCGGATCTGTCCAGGTCGGGATGCTGCTCGGCCTGGCCGAAGCCGGGGTCCGCCCCGACATGATCGTCGGCACGTCGGTGGGCGCTCTCAACGGCGGCTGGATCGCGTCGCGCTCCGATGTCGCCGGCGTCGAGAAACTCGCCGACCTGTGGCGATCGCTGACCCGCGAGAAGGTCTTCCCGACCAATCTGGTCCATGGCTTTCTGGGTTTCGTCGGACAGCGCCGCAGCCTGGTACCGGATTCGGGGCTCCGCCGGCTGCTCGTCGAGAACCTGCAGTTCAACCGGCTCGAACAGGCACCGATCCCACTGCACGTCGTCGCGACCGAGGTGCTCTCGGGTGAAGACGTCCTGCTGTCGTCGGGAAACGCCGTCGACGCGATCGCGGCCAGCGCCGCTATCCCAGCCGTCCTGCCGCCGGTGCGCATCGACGGCCACGACCTGGTCGACGGCGGGGTCGTCAACAACACGCCCCTCTCGCACGCGATTGCGCTCGGCGCGACCACGGTGTGGGTGCTGCCGACCGGTTTCGCGTGCGCACTCCCCCGCCCGCCGCGCGGAACGCTCGGGATGGCCCTGCATGCCATGTCGCTCGCGATCAACCAGCGGCTGGCCGCGGACATCGACCGCTTCGAGTCGTCGGTGGACATCCGCGTCGTGCCTCCGCTGTGCCCCGTGAAGGTACTGCCGTCGGATTTCTCGCAATCGGATCAGCTCATCGAGCGGTCACACCACACCACCCGGGTCTGGCTGACGAAGCGTCATCCCACGGTCGGCCAGGCCGCTCTGCTCGAGCCGCATCACGACTAGAACGGCTTGGTCGGCAGGTACTTGCCGTCCAGCGTGATCACCGCACGCTCCCCGCCTTCGGGGTCGGCGACCTTCTGCACGTCGAGCCGGAAGTTGATCGCGCTGATGATGCCGTCGCCGAACTGCTCGTGGACGAGCGCCTTGAGCGTGGTGCCGTACACCTGCAACATCTCGTAGAACCGGTAGATGGTCGGATCGGTGGGAACGCCTCCCGGAATCGATCCGCGCGTCGGAATGGTCTGCAGCAGTTGCGCTGCGCTGCTGTCCAATCCGAGGAGATCGGCCACAGCCACCGCGGCCTCCTGTGGCAGCGCGTGCTGGCCGAGCACTGCGGCGGTGACGAACGCGACCGAGAATCCGGCGGCGTCGGCGATCTGCTGCCACGTCAGATCTTTGGCGGTCTTGGCGGCGACGGCTTCGGCCGCCAGGATCTCCCGGGCTGTGGGATCGAATTGTGCGTGCAGCATGTGACGTCCTCGCGTTTTCAGGTTGTAGTGACCCGTCGAGCCTGCGCGGCCGCCACACATAACGTCCAATACGTGAAAACCATCGAATCGATCGGTAAAACCAATAGTTGAGTCAGCCCGGTTGAACCTCGGCCCTGGCGATCGCCGCGAACGCGTGCGCGGCCGCCGACTGATAGGCAGCCCCACGGCGGAGCATCTCGACGGTTCGCGTGGGCAATTCGGGGGCCAGCGCCACGGCGTGCAGGTCAGGGTGGGCCCGGGTGATGGCATCCGGCAAGACGGTCGCGATGGACCCGCGGCGCACGACTTCGACCAGCGCGCTGATGGAATTCGCTTCGATCGCGATCTGCGGGGAAACCTGGCACGCGGCGAAATGGGCGTCGATGTGCGTGCGGGTGGCGAAGTCGCGGCTGAGCAACGCGAGCGGTTGAGCCGCCAGGCGGCCCACCGCGACCCAACCGGATTCGGCTGCCAGTGGATGCGACGATCCGACCACCAGGCTGAGGTATTCGATGAACAACGGCGCGCTGTCGACGCCCGACGCGTGACTGCCGCCGAAGGCCAGGCCCAGGTCCAGACGGTCGGCCAGTAGATCGGCCTCGATGCGGTCCTGGGTGGTCTCGGTGATCGTCAGCGTGATCCCGGGGTATGCGGTGCGGAACCGGTGCACCAGCGGCCCGATCAGATAGGCGGTGAGGCTGGGTGTCATCGCGACCCGCAGATGGCCGCGGGACAGGTCCCGGACGTCGTGCACTGCGCGCTCCCCGGCATCGAGATCACGCAGTGCGCTGCGGGCGTGGTCGGCGAATGCTTCGCCGGCATCGGTCAGGCGGACGGCGCGCCCGGACCGGTCGAGCAACTGCACCCCGAGCGACCGCTCAAGCTGGCGGATCTGCTGCGACAGGGTCGGCTGGGAGACGTGCAGGGTCTCGGCTGCGCGGGTGAAGTTTCCGTGCTCGGCGACGGCAAGCAGATAACGCACGTGGCGCAGCTCCATGGACCAACGATAGACGTCAGTAATCGCTGCGATGGAAAATGCGCCTCAGGCGTTATCGCGGCTGCGAGATGCGATCGGCGCCGGCCGCAGCGCTCTCGTCTTCCTTCAGCGCGAGCCGCTCATCGAGAAACTCCGGCGGGTAGTCCTCGAGATCCGATGTCGCCATGGCGATCTCGTCACGCGCGCTCAGCCGCAGCCAGCTCACCGCACCGACCATGAAGCACACGAACACCAGCGGATACCAACCGCTCGCAAGCTGGCCGACCCAAAAGGCGCGCAGGTCGATGAAATTCCAGTACACCCCGCTGAAGTACATGGTGGTGTGGTTGCGGCCGGGGCGGTGCAGCGTCCACATGAACGTCATCGCCACCAGCACCGCAGCACGGTAGGCCCAGCCGCGGGCCCAGTGCCCTCGTGTCGTGCACGCTTTCGCCACGAGCCAGAAGAACGCCGGCGCGAACCACACCCAGTGCGCTGCCCAACTGAACGGCGATACCGCACACCCCATCAAACCGACCGTCACCACTGCCAGCGCGGGCTCTGACCGTCGCTGGGCCCACGTCGCGACGGCCAGACCGGCGACGACCACCAGCAGGCTCAACGCGATCCACAGCCACTCCGGACGCGGATTCGGGGCGAAGTACCGCGCGAGGAATCCGTTGATAGATTGATTCGCCAGATGATCCAGCCTGCTGATGTGGCTGGTGTCTCCGAGGTGAGTCCAGAACCAGGCGCTGTCGCGTGGCAGCAGCGGCCAGGTGAGCACGGCGGTGGCACCGAATGTCAGGGTGGCAGTGGCCGACGCCCGCCACTGCCGGGTGAGCAGCAGGTACGGCAGGAACACCAGCGGCGTCAGCTTGATACCGGCGGCGATACCCAAACCGATCCCGCGCCAGCGGGATTCGGCAGGCCGCAACAGATCGAGCAGCACCATCGCCATCAGCAGGACATTGATCTGCCCCCACCAGAGCGTCGCCTGCACGGGCTCGAGGTCGATGACGGTCACCGCGAGCGCACCACTCACCACGGCCAGCCGGGCGTCCGCGCGAAAACCGGCCAGCCGCATGATGCGCCACGCGATGAGCGCCAGCACGCAGATCGACAGTGCCAGAAGGGCGTACTTCGCGACGTCGAACCCGAGCCAGGCGAACGGAGCGAGGACCAGGGTCGCGAAGGGCGGGTAGACGAACCACGCTCCGCGCAGCGCAGGCGTGTCGTAGAGACCTCTGCCGTCCCACACCTGGTGCACAGCCGCCCGGTAGGTGTCCAGATCGTAGTTGTTCTCGGTCAACCCGAAGAACTGCGTCTGGAACGGCACCAGGTGGTTGTGCACCACCACCGCCAGCACGGCCATGATGACTGCGCCGCAGACAATCCGACGGCGCAGCAGCATCCCCCTGTCCAACAGTCCCTTAGCTCTGCCGTCGGCTCATCGCTGCGGCGCGGCGGTCGGCTTGATCGGCACGGGCAGCGCGCTGTGGCCCATCAGGTAACTGTCGACGCCGGCCGCGGCAGCACGGCCCTCGGCGATCGCCCACACGATCAGAGACTGTCCGCGCCCCATGTCACCTGCGACGAACACGCCCGGCTCGGTGGTTTGGAAGTCCTTGTCGCGCGCCACGTTTCCGCGGTCGGTCAGCTCGACACCCAGCTCGGTCAGCAGGCCCTCGCGTTCGGGCCCCACGAAACCCATGGCGAGAAACACGATGTCGGCGTCCAGCTCGAAGTCCGAGCCGTCAACCTTCTCGAACTTGCCCGCGTTCATGACGACCTCGTGCACCTTGAGCGAGGTGAGCTTGCCGTCGACGCCGACGAACTGCTCGGTGTTCACCGAGAAGACCCGCTCGCCACCCTCTTCGTGTGCCGAGGACACCCGGAACATCAAGGGGTAGGTCGGCCACGGGGTCGAATCAGCGCGCGACTCCGGTGGCCGCGGCATGATCTCGAACTGGTGGATGCTGGCCGCGCCCTGTCGGTGTGCGGTGCCCAGGCAGTCCGCGCCGGTGTCGCCGCCGCCGATGATGACGACCTTCTTGTCCTTGGCCGTGATCGGCGGTTCGCCGTCGGGCCCCAGCACGTCGTCACCGTTCTGCACGCGGTTGGCCCACGGCAGATACTCCATGGCCTGGTGGATGCCGTCGAGCTCGCGCCCCGGGATCGGCAGGTCGCGCCAGGCGGTCGCACCGCCCGCGAGCACCACCGCATCGAAATCCTCGCGCAGCTCTTCGACGGTGAGGTCCACGCCGACGTTGACGCCGGTGCGGAACTTGGTGCCTTCGGCCTCCATCTGTTCCAGACGGCGATCGATGTGGCGCTTCTCCATCTTGAACTCGGGGATGCCGTAGCGCAGCAGCCCGCCGATGCGGTCGGCGCGCTCGAACACCGTCACGTCATGCCCGGCACGTGTCAGCTGTTGCGCCGCCGCCAGGCCTGCGGGCCCGGATCCGACGACGGCAACCTTCTTGCCGGTCAACACGTCCGGCGGCAGCGGTTTGACCCAACCCTGCTCGAAGGCGTTGTCGATGATCTCGACCTCGACCTGCTTGATGGTCACCGCGTCCTGGTTGATTCCCAGCACGCACGACGCCTCGCAGGGCGCCGGGCAGAGCCTGCCGGTGAACTCCGGGAAGTTGTTGGTCGCGTGCAGCCGCTCGATCGCGTCGCGCCAGCGGTCCCGGAACACCAGGTCGTTCCACTCGGGGATCAGGTTCCCCAGCGGACATCCGTTGTGGCAGAACGGGATACCGCAGTCCATGCATCGCGATGCCTGAACCTGCAGGGTCTCGTGGGAGAAGTCCTCGTAGACCTCTTTCCAGTCCTGCAGGCGCAGCGGCACCGGCCGCCGGGCGGGCAGTTCGCGTTTGGTGTGCTTGAGGAAGCCGCTCGGATCAGCCACGGGCCGCCGCCATGATCGCGTCGTTGACGTCGGAACCGGCAGCCTCGGCCTCGGCAATCGCCGTCAGCACCCGCTTGTAGTCCCGCGGCATGACCTTAACGAAGTTCTTCATCTCGCCATCCCAATCGGCCAGGATCCGTTGCCCCACGGCCGAATCCGTCGCGTCGACGTGCGCGGTGATCATGCCGTGCAGCCATTCGCGATCAGCGTCGTCCAGAGAGTCAAGATCGACCATCTCTGCATTCACGTTGCCCGGCAGCGCTCCCGCCGGGTCGTACACATAGGCCACGCCGCCGGACATGCCTGCGGCGAAGTTGCGGCCGGTGGCACCGAGGATGACCACCTTGCCGCCGGTCATGTACTCGCAGCCGTGGTCGCCGACACCTTCGACGACCGCGTGTGCGCCCGAGTTCCGCACCGCGAACCGCTCGCCCACCACGCCGCGCAGGAAGGCCTGGCCGCTGGTGGCGCCGAACAGGATCACGTTGCCGCCGATGATGTTGCGCTCGGCGACATAATCCGCCGGGGCGTTCTCCGACGGCCGCACCACGATCCGGCCACCGGACAGGCCCTTGCCGACATAGTCGTTGGCGTCGCCGTAGACCCGCAACGTGATGCCCTTGGGCACGAACGCACCGAAGCTGTTGCCTGCCGAACCGTCGAACGTGATGTCGATGGTCCCGTCCGGAAGCCCCTGCCCGCCATACACTTTGGTGACCTCGTGGCCCAGCATGGTGCCCACGGTCCGGTTGACGTTGGTGATCTTGGTGGAGAACCGGACCTTCGCACCCTTGTCCAGCGCCTCGCGGCTCTGCACGATGAGCTGCTGATCCAGCGCCTTGTCCAGGCCGTGGTCCTGGCGCGAGCTGCAGTACAGGTCCTGGTTCATGAAGGCCGATTCCGGCTCGTGCAGCACGGGCGTGAGATCGAGCTTGTAGGCCTTCCAGTGCTCGGCGGCCCGGCTGGTGTCCAACGCGCCGACCTGACCGACCATCTCGTTGACGGTGCGGAAGCCCAACTGCGCCATGAGTTCCCGGACTTCTTCGGCGATGAACATGAAGAAGTTCTCGACGAACTCGGGCTTGCCGTTGAACCGCTCACGCAGCACCGGGTTCTGCGTCGCCACGCCCACCGGGCAGGTGTCGAGGTGGCAGACCCGCATCATGATGCAGCCCGAGACAACCAGGGGTGCGGTCGCGAAACCGAATTCCTCGGCACCGAGCAGCGCGGCGACGACCACGTCGCGGCCCGTCTTGAGCTGACCGTCCACCTGCACGACGATCCGGTCGCGAAGACCGTTCAGCAGCAACGTCTGCTGCGTCTCGGCCAGGCCCAGCTCCCACGGCGCACCTGCGTGCTTCTGCGAGGTCAGCGGGGTGGCACCCGTGCCGCCGTCGTGCCCGGAGATGAGCACCACGTCGGCGTGCGCCTTGGAGACACCGGCCGCGACGGTCCCGACACCGTTCTCGCTGACCAGCTTGACGTGGATGCGGGCTGCCGGGTTGGCGTTCTTCAGGTCGTGGATCAGCTGCGCCAGATCCTCGATCGAGTAGATGTCGTGGTGCGGCGGCGGCGAGATGAGCCCGACACCCGGCGTCGAGTGCCGAACCTCGGCCACCCACGGGTACACCTTGTGCCCCGGAAGCTGCCCGCCCTCACCGGGCTTGGCGCCCTGGGCCATCTTGATCTGGATATCGGTGCAGTTGGTCAGGTAGTGACTGGTGACACCGAACCGGGCCGAGGCCACCTGCTTGATGGCACTGCGCCGCCAGTCGCCGTTGGCGTCGGGGTCGAAGCGGTCGACGCTCTCGCCGCCCTCACCCGAGTTGGACCGGCCGCCAAGGCGGTTCATCGCGATGGCGAGCGTCTCGTGCGCCTCGGCGGAGATCGAGCCGTAGCTCATCGCACCGGTGGAGAAGCGCTTGACGATCTCGCTGGCCGGCTCGACCTCGTCGATCGAAATCGGCTGCCGCACACCTTCTTTGAACTTGAGCAGGCCGCGCAGCGAGGCCATCCGCTCGCTCTGGTCGTCGACCAGCTGGGTGTACTCCTTGAACACCGAGTACTGCCCGGTGCGGGTCGAGTGCTGCAGCTTGAACACCGTGTCGGGGTTGAACAGGTGGTACTCACCCTCGCGCCGCCACTGGTATTCGCCGCCGACCTCGAGCTCGCGGTGCGCCCACTCGTCGGGACGGTCCAGGTACGCCAGCTCATGCCGGGTCGCCACATCGGCGGCGATGTCGTCGAGGTCGATACCGCCTGTGGGGCAGTGCAATCCGGTGAAGTACTCGTCGAGCACCCGCTGGCTGATACCGACGGCCTGGAACAGCTGGGCGCCGGTGTAGGAGGCCAGCGTCGAGATGCCCATCTTGGACATCACCTTGAGCACACCCTTGCCTGCGGCCTTCACGTAGTTGGCCTTGGCCTGGTCGCTGGTGAGCCCGGTGATGACGCCGCGGTCGATCATGTCCTCGATCGACTCGAAGGCCATGTACGGGTTGATCGCTGCCGCGCCGAAACCACACAGCATGGCCATGTGGTGCACCTCGCGGGCGTCGCCGGATTCGACGACGAGGCCGACCTGGGTGCGGGTGCGTTCGCGAACCAGGTGATGATGCACGGCGGCAACGGACAGTAGCGACGGGATCGGCGCGAGCCATTCGTTGGATTCGCGGTCGGAGAGCACGATGATGCGGGCACCGTTGCGGATCGCCTGCGAGACCTTGGTGCGTACGTCCTCCAAGGCCCGACGCAGGCCGGCGCCGCCGTCGGCGACCGGATACAGGCAGCTCACCACGGCAGCCCGCATGCCGTGCTTGCGGCCGCGGATCTCGTGGTCGGGGTCGACGTCGATGAGCTTGGACAGCTCGGCGTTGCGCAGGATCGGCTGCGGCAGCACGATCTGGCGACAGGAGTTCTCGTCGGGGTTGAGCAGGTCGCCTTCGGGACCGATGACCCCCTGCAGGCTGGTGACCACCTCTTCGCGGATCGCGTCCAGCGGCGGGTTGGTCACCTGGGCGAAGAGCTGCTGGAAGTAGTCGAACAGCATCCGCGGCCGCTCCGAGAGCACCGCGATGGGCGTGTCGGTGCCCATCGAGCCGAGCGCCTCGGCACCGGTCCGGGCCATGGGGGCGATCAGCAGGTTGAGCTCTTCGTAGGTGTAGCCGAAGGCCTGTTGGCGCAGCACGACGCGGTGGTGGGGCATCTTGACGTACTTGCCCTGGGGCAGTTCATCGATGTGGAAGAGACCTGCGTCGAGCCACTCCTGGTAGGGGTGCTCGGCGGCCAGCTCGGCCTTGACCTCTTCGTCGGAGACGATGCGGCCCTGCGCGGTGTCCACCAGGAACATGCGGCCGGGCTGCAGGCGCATCTTCTGCACGACGGTCGAGGGATCCAGGTCCAGCACGCCGGCCTCGGATGCCATGACGACCAGGCCGTCTTCGGTCACCCAGATACGCGAGGGGCGCAGGCCGTTGCGGTCGAGCACCGCGCCGACGATGGTGCCGTCGGTGAAGCACACCGAGGCCGGTCCGTCCCACGGCTCCATCAGCGAGCCGTGGTACTGGTAGAACGCCCGGCGGGCCGGGTCCATCTCGGTGTTGCGCTCCCAGGCTTCGGGAATCATCATCAGCACCGCGTGGTGCAGGGGGCGCCCGCCCAGGTGCAGCAGCTCGAGGACTTCGTCGAACCGGGCGGTGTCCGACGCGCCCGGCGTACACACGGGGAAGATCTTGTTCAGGTCGTTGTGGTACCCGAACACGTCGGTGTGGATGAGCGCCTCACGGGCCCGCATCCAGTTCTCGTTGCCGGTGACGGTGTTGATCTCACCGTTGTGCGCGACGCGGCGGAACGGATGCGCCAGCGGCCACGACGGGAACGTGTTGGTCGAGAACCGCGAGTGCACGATGCCCAACGCGCTGGTGAGGCGCTGGTCCTGCAGATCCAGGTAGAACGCGCGCAGCTGCGGCGTGGTCAGCATGCCCTTGTAGACGATCGTCTTGCCCGACAGGCTGGGGAAGTACACGGTCTCGCGTCCGGGGCCGTCCTGGCCGGGGCCCTTGGTGCCGAGTTCGTGCTCGGCGCGCTTGCGGATGACGAAGGCGCGGCGCTCCAGCTCCATGCCTTCGGCGCCGCCGATGAAGACCTGACGCAGTGTCGGCATGGCGTCGCGGGCCAGCGCGCCCAGCGAGGAGTCGTCGTGCGGGACGTCGCGCCATCCCAGCAGTTGCAGCCCCTCGGCTTCGACGATCTTTCCGACGGCCTCGCACGCCAGTTTGGCGTCACGCGAGGACTGCGGCAGGAAAGCGATGCCGGTCGCGTAGCTGCCCTCGGGCGGAAGTTCGAAGCCTTCCTGCTCCTTGCAGACGGCGCGCAGGAACTCGTCGGGCACCTGCAGCAGGATGCCTGCGCCGTCGCCGGTGTTGGGCTCCGCGCCTGCAGCACCGCGGTGCTCCAGGTTCAGCAGCGCGGTGATCGCCTTGTCGACGATGTCGCGGGTACGACGGCCGTGCATGTCCGCGATCATCGCGACGCCGCAGGAGCCGTGTTCGTACGCGGAGTTGTACAACCCGATTTGCTTTGGAGCCATTATCACCTAGCCCTCCAACCACGCTCTCTTACGAGCTGGCGTTAGCCACTCGGCGAGGGAGGCCGTTCGTGCACCACTGAACGACGGCTATGTCCAACACGCCATAAGTGACAAAACAATAGGGCAAACACCGTGCGACATGCCAACTTAGCTAAGCCTAACCAGATTGCTCGCCCGACGCGTTCCCGTGTTGCCGCCATATTACGGTTCTTTCGAAATACGTTGCACACCTTGCGATTTCGAGTACCTGTCAAATCGCTGTGAACGGCGCACCCCGTTCACCCCGAGTCAACGCCCCCGGAGGCCTATTTGCTACACAGACTTAACGCAGGCGTTATACAGCCGTTATAAGGCGCTATCCGGTTTGCAGGAAAGCCTAGTCAGATTCTTAGAGTTTGCTCGTGAGACGTTTTGACGGCGGTTTCGGGCCGCAGATCGAGCTTACGCAGCAGCTGCGCGTTGAGCGCGACCACCACCGTGGACGCCGACATCAGGATCGCTCCGACCGACATCGGCATCACGAAACCGATCGGCGCCAGCACGCCGGCCGCCAACGGAACCGCTATCAGGTTGTAACCCGCTGCCCACCAGAGGTTTTGCCGCATTTTCCGGTAGGACTGGCGGGACAGCTCGATCACCGATAACACCGAGCGCGGATCCGAGCTGGCGAGGATCACCCCGGCCGACGCGATCGCCACGTCGGTGCCTGCGCCGATCGCGATTCCGACATCGGCCTGCGCCAGCGCGGGCGCGTCGTTGACGCCGTCGCCGACCATCGCGACCGGATGGCCCTCACGCTGCAGTTCGGCCACCTTGGCGGCCTTGTCCTGCGGCCGCACCCCGGCGTAGACGCGATCGATACCGAGATCGGCCGCGACCGCTGCGGCCACGGATTCCGCGTCACCGGTGATCATCACGACGGTTATGCCCTGCTCCCGCAAGGCATCGACGGTCTGGCGAGATTCCGGTCGCACCTCGTCGGCCAGCCCCAGTGCACCGACCACGTTTCCGTCGACCAGTACGTGCAGCACGGTGGCGCCGTGCCAGTGAGCCGTCTGCCCGAGGGCGGCGTGTTCCAGGCCCTCCTGCTCCAGCAGCCGCGGGCCGCCGACCTGCACGTGCCTGCCGTCGACCGTCGCGCTGACCCCGACCGCGGGCGACGAACTGAATGCGCTCGCCGCAGGCACCGACAGCTCACGACGCTGCGCGGCCGCCACGATGGCCCTGGCCAGCGGATGTTCAGAGCCGGATTCGGCCGCCGCGGCCAGGGTCAGCAGTTCGTTCTCGGTCACGCCCGATGCCGACACCGCGGTCACCGCGGGCTCCCCGCGCGTCAAGGTTCCGGTCTTGTCGAAAAGCACCGCACCGACCGTGCGCATGGTCTCCAGCGCCAGCCGATCCTTCACCAACACCCCACCGCGCGCCGCACGCTCGGTGGCGATGGCCACCACCAGCGGGATCGCCAGGCCAAGTGCGTGCGGGCAGGCGATGACCAGCACGGTGATGGTGCGCACCACGGCCTGGTCGGGTTCGCCCAGCAAGGTCCACACGATCGCGGTCAGCACGCCGGCCCCCAGCGCGAACCAGAACAACCATCCCGCGGCCTTGTCGGCCAGCCGTTGGGCCCGCGACGACGAGTTCATCGCGTCGTCGACGAGCCGCTGGATACCGGCGAGCGCGGTGTCGTCGCCCACTGCCGTCACGCGGATCCGCAACCCGGAATCGGTGGCGACCGTGCCGCCGATGACGTCGTCGCCCACGCCCCGGCGTACCGGACGCGATTCGCCGGTCACCATGGATTCGTCCATATCGGCCGCGCCGTCGACGATCTGGCCGTCCACGGGCACGCTGCCGCCGGGCCGGACCAGCACCACGTCGCCCACGCGCAGCGCGTCGGGGGTGACCGTGACGACGCGCTCGGGGTCGCCCTCGACGCGTTCGGCTTCGTCGGGCAGCAGGGCAGCCAGTGAATCCAGTGCGGACGTGGTCTGGGCGAGCGATCGCATCTCGATCCAGTGCCCAAGCAGCATGATGACGATCAGCAGCGCCAGCTCCCACCAAAAATCCAGCTGGTGGTGGACCAGCCCGAGGCTGGCGCCCCATGAGGCGACGAACGCGACCGTGATCGCCAGGCCGATGAGCAGCATCATCCCCGGGGCCCGGGAACGGATCTCGCTGACGGCGCCGGTGAGGAACGGCCGCCCGCCCCACAGGTACATCACAGTGCCGAGCACCGGCGACACCCAGCCGACGCCGGGCGCGTCCGGTATCGAGTAGCCCAGCAGCATCGCGAACATCGGCGACAGCACCACCGTCGGTACCGCCAGGGCCAGCATGGTCCAGAACAGTCTGCGGAACTGGGCGACGTGATCGCCGTGGCCGCCGTGTCCACCGTGGCCGCCGTGCCCGGAATGGCTGTGCTGTGCGTGATCGGTCATATCCATGCCCGTCATGTCCATACGCACCACCATATACCCCCAGGGGGTATATGGCCACGGGTGTCGGCGTAACTGTTGTTCGCAATGCGATATCCGCCGAATACCCCGCTGGGCCGCTTCCAGATCGAAACGCTGGAAGAAGGCACCGACCGCTGCGTGGCCTCCATTCCGATCGCAGGTCTGGTGAACCCGCTGACCGGGGCACAGACCCTCGGTCCGCTGGCCATGCTGGTGGACCACATCGGCGGCCTGGCCAATCACCTGCGCCGCAATCCCGGTGAATGGACGGTCACCAGCGAGTTGGCCATCGAGTTCACCGGCACCGCGTCAACCGTCGTCGCGCGTGCGGCCGAGCAGCCGGTGACGGCGTCGGCGCGGCCGTTCGGCCCCAAAGGCCCGACCTCGATGAGCATCTGCGAACTCACCTGCGGCCGCGTCCCGGTGGCCACCGCGACCGTGCGGTCGTTTCACATCCGTGCGCCCGAACATCTCGAGCGGTGGCCGACGAGCTCCGATGCCACCGAGACAGCCGACGTGCCGCCGACACTGGCCGCACGTCTGGCGGTCGATGTCGCCGAAGGCGGCGGCGTCAAGGCGCTGCGACAGCGGCAGGACCCGGCGCTGAACAATTTGATCGGCATCGTGCACGGCGGGATCTCGGCGACCGCCTTGGAATTGGTGGCCTCCGCAGCCGTCAACGACGGCCGCACGCAGCGTCCACTGCAGACCGCCTCGCTGCGGGTCAACTATCTGCGCCAGTTTCTGGCCGGCGGCGAATCCCGTTATGAGGCAACCGCTTTGCGCGTGGGGCGCAGTAGCGGCGTGGCCGACGCGAAGGCCGTCGGCGCCGACGGACACGTGGCGCTGCTGGCCCGGCTCACGGCGTACCCGGGCATCGACTAGGTGAGGTGGTCGAATTCCCCGCTGACCCAGCGGATGTGGGTTTCGGCAGACCGGTGCACGACATCTTTGGCAGCGCTGTCGATCTCGTCGCCGCCGAGGGTGTAGAGCCGGTCGTACTCGTAGGCGTCCAGACGCGTCACGATGCGCTGCACCACTGCCGCCGACAACGGGATGTGCTTGGGAAAGCTGCGCTGGAATGACACCCAGTCGCGCGCCAACCCGCCGCTGATCGTGTCGCCCGCCAGCAGCGTGCCGTCCGCGGTCACCGCCACCGAGCTCCCCCGCATGTGCCCTCCGACGTGCACCAGGCGCACACCAGGTACCGGCGCGACCTCGTCGCGCCACAGCTCGATCAGCAGGTCCTGCTGCGGAAGCCATTCCTGGTCAAGGGCGTTCACGTACACCGGCACCCGGTCGAAGGCCCGGCTCCAGCTCAGCTGGGCGCCGAACATGTGTGGGTGACTGGCCGCGATCGCCGCGACGCCGCCAAGCCTGCGCACCAGTTCAACGACGTCGTCATCGAGATAGCTCGGCGCGTCCCACAACAGATTGCCGTGTGCGGTCTGCACCAGGAACGACCGGTGCCCGATCGCGAACCGAGGCACCCGGCGCAGGCTGTGCACACCGCGGCCGTGGTCGGCGTACTCGGTGTGATGAGGCTGTGCGGCAAGAGCTTCCAGTGTCGTCCAGGTCCCGTGCGGCGGCAGGTCTCCGCGCTCCTCGATCGAGACCACCTCTGAGGTGAGCACGCAGCTGTTCTCCGGCGGGCGGGCATCGGAATGCGGATGTTCGACACCGCATCCGGTGCATATCCAGGTAGGCATGGCTCCAGGCTGACACCTCAACCAACCTTGAGGTCAACTGTCGGACTACAGCGCCCGCAGATTCGGTATGGCCTGCCGGGCGCCGCGGCGCGGATTGACCGCCAGCCCACTGGCTTCCAGCAATCGCACCGCCCGCTGTCGGTGCGGCCGTAGCGGTTCCAGCAACTCGACCATGGCGGCGTCGTCGATCGGGGTACCCAGCAGGCTCAGGCCCACCACCTTGGCCAGGTGGTAGTCCCCGACCGAGATCGCATCGGCGTCGCCGTACACGCGTTGCACGGTCTCGGCGGCCGTCCACTCACCCACCCCGGGCAGGGAGCGCAGGCCGGCCATCGCGCGATCCGCCGTGAGCCGTTCTAGCGCGTCGGCGCGCTGGGCGCACCCGACGATGGTCCGGGCTCGGCCCGGATCCACGTTGGCGCGGTGAAACTCCCACGACGGGATGTGTCGCCACACCTCGGCACTGGGCGGCACCCGCATCCCGTTGGGCGCGGGGCCCGGCGCCGGGGCGCCGTACCTTCTCAACAGTGCGCGCCACGCCCGCCAGGCGTCCATGCCGGAGACCCGCTGCTCGATGATCGCCGGGATCAGCGCCTCGAGCACCCGCCCGGTGCGGCCCAACCGCAGATGGGGCGTACGCCGATAGGCCTCGGCGATGGTCGGCTCGACGGGGTCGAAGTCGCTGTCGTCGTCGGCGGCGCCGAGCAGTTCGGGCAGCCCGTCGAGGAACTCGGTAGCCCCGTCGCCCCAGGCTTCGCACTCGACGGTGTCGGGCGCGGTCTTGAGGATCCGCGCGGTCACCGGGCCGGTGCGCATGAGACTCGTGCGCCAGATAGCCCCGTCGGCGGCGGTGCGGTAACACGGGTCCACGCCGCCGCGGCGCAGCGGAGCCAGCGTCAGGCCAGGACTCGCCGGGCCGTCGAACACCACACTGGCGGTCGCCACCCGACCAGGTTATGCACCGACGCTGACATCCGCCTTGTCGGTGTAGAAAGCCACCCGCCCGGTGATCTCGGCGACCGCGGGATAGGCGTCCTCGTAGGTCCAGACCGCGTCGTCGACGCCGGCGACGTGGTAGTAGTTCGCCTCGCCCTTGAAGGGGCAGTATGTCGTGGTCTCGCTGCGGGTCAGCGGCGCCACGACGTCGGCGAGGGGGATGTACTGGACCGCAGGGTACGTCGACTCCTGCAGGGTCAACGCGTCATCGGTCTGGGCGACCACCTCGCCGTTGATCCGGACGGTGACGCGCCGCCCGGTTGGTTCGATGGTGATGGGATGTGCCGCCGTCGGTTGCAGCACCGGTCGGTCTGTCATAGGGATCACAACGCGCGCCTGCGGGCGTCGAATTCCCCGGCTGCCGGGTTGCGATACAACCTGGCAGAGGCCCGCATGCGGCGCGTTGACTCGACACCGAGTAATCGAGGAAAGGCAAGGTAGGCATGAAGCACGCGAAACTCGGCGATCTCGACGTGGCACGGATCGGCCTGGGCACCATGGGCATGTCGTTCGCCTACGGCAGCGCGGGGCGCGACGACGACGAGTCCATCCGGACCATTCACCGGGCCATCGACCTTGGTGTCACGTTGATCGACACCGCCGAGGTGTACGGCCCGTACGTCAACGAAGAGCTGGTCGGGCGGGCGCTGACCGGGCGGCGCGACAAAGTGGTGCTGGCGACCAAGTTCGGCATGATCTCCCACACCGGCCGCGACGGCCTGGACAGCAGCCCGGCCAGCATCCGCACAGCGGTGGAAGGATCGCTGAGCCGGCTGGGCACCGACCATATCGACCTCTACTACCAGCACCGGCTCGACCCCGGCACGCCCATCGAGGACACCATCGGGGCCGTCGCCGAGCTGATCACCGAGGGCAAGGTCCGGCACATCGGCCTGTCCGAGGTCGGCGTCGCGGCCATCCGCCGGGCCCACGCCGTACACCCGATCACCGCGCTGCAGTCGGAGTATTCGCTGTGGACGCGTGATCCCGAGGACGGCATCCTGCAGACGCTGCGCGAACTGGGCATCGGCTTCGTGGCCTATTCACCGTTGGGCCGCGGCTTTCTCACCGGGCAGATCCGGTCCGTCGCCGACTTGGCCGATGACGACACCCGGCGCGACAACCCCCGGTTCAGTGCCGAGAACTTCGAGCAGAACCTGGCCCTCGCAGACCAGGTGCGGGCGATCGCCGAGCAGGCCGGCGCCACCCCGGGCCAGGTCGCGCTGGCCTGGCTGCTCGCCCAAGGCAGTGACATCGTCCCGATTCCCGGCACCAAACGTGTTGCGCGACTGGAAGAGAACGTCGCGGCCGACACCGTCGCACTGACTGCCGAGCAACTGGCCACGCTCGACGAGCTGACCCCACCGGCCGGGGACCATCACACCGAGGCGCAGATGCAGATGATCGATCGCACCCGCTGACTACGATCGGGCCCATGACAGCTTCCGCGCCTGCCTGCGTGACTGCTTCCGTGTCGATCGCCGCCGCTCCCGCAGCGGTGTACGCACTGATCACCGACCTGCCGACACTGGCGTCGCTCGCCGAGGAGGCGCACGCGATGCAGTGGAAGAAGGGCGATTCGGCCACACCGGGTGCGGTGTTCGTCGGCCAGAACCGCAACGGGTCACGCACATGGACCACCACCTGCACGGTCACCGCCGCCGACCCCGGCAGGACGTTCGCGTTCGACGTGAAGTCGCTGATGTTCCCGGTGGCGCACTGGCGCTACGACATCGCCGCGACCGACACCGGATGCACCGTCACCGAATCCACGTGGGACCAGCGTGCCGGATGGTTCAAGTTCGTCGGAGGGCTGGCCACTGGGGTTACCGACCGAGACAGCACCAACACCGAACACATCAAGCGGACGCTGGAGCGGCTCAAGGCGCGCGCCGAAGGGTGACCGCTCAGTGCGGCTTGCCGGTGATGCCGTCGGCGACCCGCGCGATCGGGGATGTCGACGCCCGGCCGCCTGCCTCGTGCCGGTCGGCCAGTTTGTAGGCGATGTAGAGGCCGCGCACGCCGAGCCAGCGCAGCGGTTCCGGTTCCCAGGTGCGGGATTGGTGCCCGACCCACGGCAGCGCGGTGTTCGGGGTGTCATGGCCGAGCACCAGATCGGCCAGCGTGCGGCCCGCCAGATTGGTCGCGGTCACCCCGTGTCCGACATAGCCACCGGCCCAACCCAATCCGGTGGTGCGATCCAGCGCAAGTCCGGCTTGCCAGTCACGGGGCACGGCCAGCACCCCGCACCAGCCGTGAGCGATCGGGATGTCGCTGACCTGCGGCAGGATCGAGTGCAGCACCTCGGTCAGCTGCCGGATGGTCTTGGCGGGCACCCGGCCGTCCTTGTCGGTGCGCGACGCGTAGCGGTACGGCACGCTGCGGCCGCCGATGGCGATGCGGTCGTCGACGGTGCGCTGCGCATAGAAGAATCCGTGCGCGGCGTCACCGACGGTTTCGCGTGCCTCCCAACCGATCTCGTTCCAACGGTCGGCAGGGATCGGCTCGGTGGCGATCATCGAACTGTTCATCGGCAGCCACAGTCGGCGCAGACCGGGCAGTCCAGGCGTGAACCCTTCGGTGGTGCGCAGCACGATGGGAGCACGCACGGTTCCGGTCGCGGTGACGGCCTTACCCGCGACGATGTCGGTGACCGGGGACTGCTCGTAGATGGTGACGCCCAGCCGTTCGACCGTATCGGCCAGACCGCGTGCCAGCCGGGCCGGTTGGATGCGCGCACAATGCGGTGTGTGGTACGCCGATACCAGGCCGGCGAACCGGATTCGTTGGGCAGCTTGTTCTTTGGACAGCTCGGTGACGTCGTTGCCCCACCGGCGTTCCTCGGCGGCGGACCCGGCCAGGCGGGCGGCCTGCGCGGGGTTGCGGGCGATCTCCAAGGTTCCGCCCTTGACGGCGCCCGCGTCGATGCCTTCCCGCTCGGCGACGCCGATGACCTCGTCGACGGCGTCGTTGAGCGCCCGCTGCCAGGCCAGGACTTGTTCGCGGCCATGGGTTTTCGCCATTTTGTGCCGGTCGCCGGGGGCCAGGCCCGAAAGCCATCCGCCGTTGCGGCCCGAAGCGCCGAACCCGGCGAACCGCGCCTCCAGGACCGTGATCCGCAGGGTGGGGTCGGCCTGCTTCAGGTAGTAGGCCGTCCACAACCCGGTGTAGCCGGCCCCGACGATGCAGACGTCGGCGTCCCGGTCACCGCCGATCGCGGGCCGGTACGCCGGCAGTCTGTCGAACCAATGGGAAACACGGCCGTTCACCGGACTGGAGATCGCGTTGGGCATCGCCAGATTCTGCCAGGACTTGGCGTCGCGCCGGGCCCCTGAATTCGGGGGAACATCGTTGTTTCTGCCATTCGCCGATCAATTTCTGCCACCGGAATTATCCCTCTGACCACTGTGTTTGGACAGGCAGACCGGCACGGATCACCCGGAGCCGATGCAACGAGGGAGATAGAGATGAAGAAGTTCGGAATCGCCGTCATCACCGCAGGCGCACTGGGCACCGGCCTGCTGGGCCTGGCCGCCCAAGCGCAGGCCGCCGTCCCCGCCGCAGCGTCGTCGACGATCATCTCGACCGGTGTCGATCACCTGGGCTGGCTGGATCAGATCCAGCCGAAGGTGAATGTCCCCAGCGTCGACAACACGGTGCGCCACAGCGGCCGCTGAGCTCAGAATGCGTAGCGGTGGTACTGGGCCATGTACCGCAATACGGGCAGCGTCCCCATCGCCTTCACGGTCCACCGGTAGTACCAGACCACATGGTCGAAGGAGTCGTCGTCGAACGGTGACACCCAGGCCAACAACCGGGTACCGGGCACGGCGTCGAGGATGTCCTGGGGTTTGTTGATCCCCCAGTGCAAGTGGGCTCCGGCTCGGCGCACGACGGCGTTGGTCCAATCCCCTTTGATACCCCACCGGTTGAAGGCGTCGAATTGCAGCTCGCCGGAATCGAACCGGTCCACCACTCTGCGCAGCAGGGCGATCCCGTCCTGCTCGGTGAGGTACATGGTGAGCCCCTCGGCGATCACCAGGGTGGGCCGTCCGGTCGGAATGTCTTGCAACCAGGTGGGATCCGTCACCGAAGCGGGGATGACGTGGTAATGCTCGGCGGCCGGGTACAGCTGGGTGCGCAACCGGGCGACGTCGGGGTAGTCGATGTCGTACCAGTCGACACCCGGCCCGGGAGCCAGCCGGAAGAACCGGCTGTCCAGCCCGCAGCCCAGGTGCAGCACGACGGCGTCGGGATGCACTGCCAGGAATTGGCTGGCCCACCGGTCGAAGTGTGCGCTGCGGGTGGTCACTGCGGGCGATTTTGTCGCCGTGATGGTGGTCTGGCTCCAGTCATAGTCGATGCGGTCGACGATGTCCCTGGCCCAGGTGTCGTGCAGGATCGAGTTGGGCAGGTCGGCGTCGAGCGCCTTGGCGTAGAACGTCGCGAGCATGGTCTGCGGCGCGCCGCGCAGGTCGACCTTGAGCTTTTCGGTCATGCTTGCCAGGCTAGCGCGGTAATACGGTTGCAGCACAAGCCTTTAACGCCTACCGGCGTGGCGTTCAGCCCTGCTTCGCGGCCCGCCTGGCCGCTCGCACGCCCACCCAGAACTGAGCCGCCTCTCGCACGGAATCCTCGACCGGCCCTGGGTGCCAACCCAATTCACGCTCGGCCTTGCTGTGGTCGACGGGAGCTTCGGAACGCATCAGCCGCAACGATGCCAGCGACATCTGCTCCTCGGTGCCCTTGAGTCTGCCTTTGATGGTGCCGATCGTGGCCAGCGCGTACGTGAGCGGCAACGGGATGGTTTTCGCCGGCGGCGCCA
Source organism: Mycobacterium sp. 852013-50091_SCH5140682 (assembly GCF_001665685.1). GTDB lineage: Bacteria > Actinomycetota > Actinomycetes > Mycobacteriales > Mycobacteriaceae > Mycobacterium. Next base: position 4,745 of record NZ_LZTB01000016.1, on the reverse strand, counting down.
CACCGGCGGCGTCCGCGGCGATGCGGACGACCTCGGCGTTGCTGATCATCTTCGCCGAGATGAGGTAACGCTCGGCAACGCGGCCTTTCTCCGCTGCCAGGATCAGAGCCCGCGCGGCGTCGTTGACACCGACGGCTTCCAATTCGATGCCGCTCATCACGAACGGCAGCTTGCCGAACGCGGCGCCCGCGATGATGGAGCCGTGCGGGGTGCGGCCCCAGTCGCGGCCGCCGTAGGTGGTGGAGACGCACATCGCGACGGCGGGCAGCCCGCGCTCGCGGGCGTACTGCAGCACCAGGTTCTCGGCCTGCACACGGGACCGCACATACGGGGTGAGGCGCTTGATCTGGTTCGATCCGATGACGTCGGCTTCGGTCGACCGCCGCCCGCGCCGGCGGTGCACGGTGGCGTAGCTGCTGGTGAAGACGAAACGTCGTAACCCAGAGGCGATTTCGGGCTCAACGGCGATGTCGAGCACGTTGCGGGTGCCCTCGACGTTGGTGCGGAACAGCGGCGCCGGGTCGCGCAGCCAGCCGCGGGTGTCGACGACGCAGTAATAGACGACGTCGGCACCGGTCATCGCCGCGCGCAGCACATCGTTGTCCCAGATGTCGCCGAGAAACCGGGTGACGTCGAGATCGTCGATACCGATCGTGTTGGCACCGGGCCGCACCATCACCCGGACGTCTTCGCCTGCCTCGACGAGTTGGCGGGTGACGTGCGAGCCCAGGTACCCGTTCGCGCCGATGACCAGAGCCGTCATGCCTGCCGTCCCATCTTCTCCATCCGCTGCATCCACTGCGCGGCCTCGTCGGGCAGTGTGCCGAGTTCGGCGGCTTTCCGGCACCACTTCATAGAGGCGGACACGAACCGCAGCGGGTTGTAGATGTCCTCTTGGCGGGACCACATCCCGTCGCCGGCGTAGGTGATGATCGAGATGTTGGTGGCGCTGATGATGGTGCCGTCGCCCGGGTCGACCATCGGGTTGTCCAGCTCGCAGATGATCCGCCCGGTCGACTCGTCGATCACGTGCCAGAGCGCCGGGAACGCAGTCATGTGGCTGCCCGGGAAGCTCGTCATGGTCTTCCAGATCCAGGACCGCACTTCGTCGCGGCCCTTCATGGTGCCTGCGGCGTGCTCGATGTACACGACGTCGGGTGTGTAGTGCTCCACCCAGACGTCCCAGTCCTTGGTGGCGGCGGCGCGGTCCACGGTTTTCTCGAAGGTCGCGAACGCCGCGGCCAGCTCCTCGCGGCTGAACGTCTTGCTCACCCAAGAACTAGAACACGTTCTACCATTCGACGGCAAGCACCTTCCGGTCCCCCAGCGGCGCGGACAGCGGCACGTCCACCGTCCCGCGGACCGCCAGCGCTATACACATTCGTCCCACCGACTCCGGTGGCGTGCCGCCACGCAGATCCACGGTGACGGTCTGGTCGGTCTCTTGCGCGGTGACGTGCACACCGAAGCAGTCGGGGGTGCCCGCGGTGAAATTCACCGCGAGGCCCTCACCGTTGCGCGTCCAGGACTCGATGCGAGTGACATGCGGGGCGACGATGGCCGGGTTGTCGACGAAGACCGTGCGCGCCGCGTCCGGCGTCATCTCCGGCACCGCCGTCGGCTCCGCGGCGGCCCGCCCGGCTCCGGCCGTCAGGAGTAAACCGGCCAGAGCTGCGGTTACAGCTATGCGCATGGGTTCCACCGTAGCGTCGGAGCACAATGGGACCCACCGGCCGACAGACGCTATCGAAGGAGCGAGCGCAATGAGCAACTACTCCACGGCAATTCTCGCGGGAGGCTGCTTCTGGGGCATGCAGGATCTCATCCGCAAGCAGCCGGGCGTGGTGTCGACACGGGTGGGCTACACCGGTGGGCGCAACGATCACCCCACGTACCGCAACCATCCCGGCCACGCCGAAGCCGTCGAGATCGTCTACGACCCCGCCAAGACCGACTACCGGGCGCTGCTGGAGTTCTTCTTCCAGATTCACGATCCGAGCACCAAGGACCGGCAGGGCAACGACGTCGGCACCAGCTACCGGTCGGCGATCTTCTACCTCGACGACGAGCAGAAGCGTGTCGCATTGGACACCATCGCCGACGTGGATGCGTCGGGGCTGTGGCCGGGCAAGGTCGTCACCGAGGTCACGCCTGCCGTCGACTTCTGGGAGGCCGAGCCCGAACACCAGGATTACCTGCAGCACTTCCCCAACGGCTACACCTGCCACTTCCCCCGGCCGGGCTGGAAGCTGCCCAAGCGGCAGACCGCCAGCCAGTAACCGCTACTGCCCCAGCGGGGTGGCGCGCCGGTGCATGACGACCCGGCCGCCCGACTTCGGCGTATAGGCCACCCCGCGCGAGTGCACCTTCTCGCCGGGTGCGGTCGTGGTGTCGATGACGAAGTGCCGCAACACAGTTCGCAGCACGACATCCATCTCGACGTTGGCGAACGCCGCACCCACGCAACGCCGGGTGCCCCCGCCGAACGGGATCCAGCCCAGACCGGGGCGGCTGCCGAGGAAACGCTGCGGGTCGAACCGCTCCGGGTCGGGGAACTCTTCGGGCCGTTCCTGGATCGCGGCGAGCGCGACGATCACCGAGTAGCCCTGCGGGATCACCCAGTCGCCGAGTTCGAAGGCGGGCGCGTAGACGTGGCGGCCCGCGAAATCGATCACCGTGCGGACGCGCTGGATCTCCAGGATGGTCGCTTGGCGGTACTCGTTGCCGTCGGTCGCGGCCTCGGCGACCAGTTGCGCGAGCACCTCGGGGTGGCGGCGGATGCGTTCGAACGCCCACCCGAGCGTGGACGCCGTGGTTTCGTGGCCCGCCGCCAGCAGCGTCAGCAGCTCGTCGCCGATGTCCTTGCGGGACATGGCCGAACCGTCCTCGTAGGTGCTGCGCAGCAGCAGCGCGAGGATATCGTCGCGGTCCTCGAAGTCCGGATCGGATTCGATGCGCTCGATCAGCTGGTCGATCACCGCGTCGTACTCACTGCGGTATCTGGCGAGCCGCGCCCATGGGCTGAACCGGCCGTAGTCTCGCGTCGGGTTGGGCAGCACGGCGAGCCGTGACCCGAGGGTCACCCAGGGCGGGATGATGCGCCGCAGCTCGTCGAGCTGTTCGCCGTCGGCACCGAACACAGCCCGCAGGATGGCGTTGAGGGTGATGCGCATCATCGGTTCGAGGGTTTCGAACTCCTTACCCTCGGGCCAGTTCGCCGCCTCGCGCAGGGTCTCTTCTTCGAAGATGGCCTCGTAGTTGCGGATGCTCTTGCCGTGGAACGGCGGGGTCAGAAGCTTGCGGCGACGCCGGTGATCGGTGCCGTCGAGGGCGAAGACCGAGCCCGAGCCGAGGATGCGGCTCAGGTTGGGCTGGACGTTGCCGACGTCCTCGGTGTTGGCCTGGAACAGCTGCTTGGCCAGCTGCGGTTCGGCGACGATGACCGTGCGGCCGAACATCGGTAACCGCAGGGTGAAGATGTCGCCGTAGCGCCGGGAGATCCGTTTGACCATCCACCGTCGGGCGAGGGCATACCCGGCGCCCTGCAGCACGACGGGGATTCGGGGGCCGGGCGGAATGCGCGCCTCGGTGATTTCGGGTTGTACGACGGTCACTGTTTCGGTCATGCCATCTCCAGCCACATGTTGGTACTGCCGTGTACCACTAACGTGTGTAGTACGGTACTCGCAGGTACCAAGAGACGCAAGGGTGGTGACATGACTGCTGCACTCGCGGGTTCCGGATCTCCCGCCGGTACGGACGCCTTCCGGCTGCGACTGCTCGACGGGCTCGCGGCAGCCATCACCGACAAGGGCTATCGCGAAACCACGGTGGCCGATGTCGTCCGGCACGCCCGCACCTCCAAGCGCACCTTCTACGACCAGTTCTCCAGCAAGGAAGCGTGTTTCATCGAGTTGCTGCGGCTCAACAACGCGCGGCTGGTCGGCGAGATCCGCACCGCCGTCGATGCCGACGCGCCCTGGCAGGACCAGATCGCCCAAGCCGTCGGCGCCTATGTCGACCACATCGAATCCGCCCCCGCAGTCACCTTGAGCTGGATCCGGGAACTGCCTGCGCTCGGCGCCGAAGCCCGCCCGTTGCAGCGCGAAGCCATGCGTGAACTCACCGATCTGCTCATCGATCTCAGTGCGAACGCGGGCTTCCGGCACGCCGAACTGCCGGAGCTGACCCGCCCGATGGCGATCATCCTGCTGGGCGGGCTGCGTGAGCTGACCGCGATGATCGTCGAGGACGGCCGCGAAATCCGCGAGATCTACGGTCCGGCCGTGGCCGCGTCACAGGCCATCCTCGGACCGCGCGCCGATTCAGCCGAGCATCAGCCGCGCTGATTTCTCCAGTCGCCGCGCGATCGCCGGGTAGGCCTCGTAGCCCATGCCGGCCCGCACGAGCGCCCCGGAGTAGAGCAACTCCAGCGAGTCGATGACATCGGGATCGGTGTCCTGGCCCAGCGCGGCGGCCAACCGCCCACGGATGTCAGCGCCGATGCGCTGCCGCAGGACCTCGACATCGGGATCCCTGCCGAGCAGCGCATTGGTCACCGCACCGGCGAACTCGGGCTCGTCGGCCACCAGCGACGCGATGTGCTGCAGCACTTCCACGACCCTGGTCGCGGGATCCGGTGAGGTGTGCGCTGCGGGTGGAGCGCCGGCGACGGCCTACACCTACTTCTCGTCCAAGGAACACCTTGTCGCCGAGGTGTTCTGGCGCTGTCTCTTATACACATC
>NZ_LZTB01000015.1 GCF_001665685.1 Mycobacterium sp. 852013-50091_SCH5140682 | reverse complement strand
GGTGGACACGACGAGGCCACCGGCCCCGGCGCCGGACCATCCCTGGTGCACCACACCGAAGTCCTGCACACCCGGCCACAACCCGCCCACAGCTGACCCCGACGTTCCAGTCTCCTGCAATCGCAAGGCGAGAACCTCGCAACTGGTGAGGTACCTCAGCCGAACCGAGAGCAGGAGACTGGAACATCACCGCCGAAAACCCCGGAGAGACATGACAATTTCCACTCCCCCGCCCTCGACGCTGACGGGGAAAGCGATCGACTCCTGGCCTGCGCAGTCGATGAAGCCCACGAAAGCCGAATGGCCCCGGATGCGCTGCAGGTTCATCACTGCTGACCCGGTGGGCGCGTGGGACGACTTCATCCTCATGGAGTGGGAGCTCGACAGATGTGGCTGGGAGGATTTCCACCCGCACACCGAGACGGCCTTCGTCGTCGAAGGCGAGCTCCACATCGAGTGCGACGGTGAGTCCGTCATTCTGGGACCCGGCGACACGGCACGCGTGAATCCCGGTCGCACGGCACGATACTCGTCCCCCGGCTACGCCCGGATGGTCACCACCTACGGGCCCAACCCCGACGGTAGGGAATCCCACTCGTTCCGATACTTCGAAATCTGAGTCAACGATCCAGTGCGTCCGAATAATTGGAGACTGACGTGGCCGCACGCAGAGGCAGACCGGTCGCTGAGCTGGTACTGACTGACGACGAGTCCGCGACGTTGCAGCGGTGGGCTGAGCAGGCGAACTCGCCAGCCCTCGCGCAGCGGTGCCGCATCATATTGGGTTGCGCGGCAGGCAATACCAACAAGCAGGTCGCTGCGAATCTGGGCGTTTCGCAGGAGATGGTCTGCAAGTGGCGGCAACGGTTCATCGCCAATCGGCTCGACGGGCTGGCTGACAAACCTCGTCCAGGCGCGCCGCGCACCATTACCGACGAGGCTGTTGAGGATGTGATCGTCGCGACGTTGCAGCGGCAGCCCAAAGAAGGCAAGCATTGGTCACGGTCCACGATGGCCGCCGAGACGGGGCTGTCACAGTCCGCGGTGGGACGGATCTGGAAATCGTTCGGAATCGGTCCGCAGCGGAGCGACACGTTCACGATCAGCACCGACCCGCAGTTCGTCGCGAAGGTGCGCGACGTCGTGGGGTTGTACCTGGACCCGCCAGAAAAGGCCTTGGTGCTCTGCGTTGACGAGAAGTCCCAGCTCCACGCCGCGGATCGCGGTGCAGCGGTACTGCCGACGACGTCCGGGATACCTTGGCGCACCCACGAATACGCGCACCACGGGGTAACCACCTTGTTCGCAGCGTTGGACCTGGCGACGGGCGCGGTCTGCGGATCACTGGATCGCCGGCGCCGCGCGACCGAGTTCAAGAAGTTCTTGGCGAAGGTCGACAGCACCGTACCCGCCGAGTTGGATATCTACTTGATCTGCGACAACTACTCGACACACAAGTCACCGACGATCATGAAGTGGCTGGCCGATCATCCTCGGTTCCATATGCACTTCACCCCGACGTACTCATCGTGGCTGCACCAAATCGAACACTGGTCCGGGTTGCTCACCCACCAGAAACTCCGCCGCAGCGTCTACCGCTCGATTCAGGCCTTCGAGAATGACATCCGAAATTGGATCACCACCTGGAACAACAACCCACACCCGTTCAATTGGACCAAGTCAGCTGACGAAATCCTCGACCGCCTGAGCCCATACCTTCAACCGATCCCCGGCGCTGCGCGCTAGACGGGTTCAGCGCCGTTGCGCAGTGCGGTTGCAGCACTCGACCTTCGGCCGATGACCGTGAAACGGTATTGATCTCAAGGGAATGCGCAGACTCACCAACCGGTCGGTCTAGCGGCGCTCACCGGACAATGACCGATAAGCGCGCATCGAGGCGCTGATCGGTTTCCGAAGGGCAAGTCCACCGAACGCGCCGCCGATCGCGGTCAGGGCCGCCACGCCGCTCAGCTTCCAGAACAGCTCACCGTGCCCCGTCTGATGCACGATGACCCAGTACGCCACGCAGCCGGCCGTGAACAGCAGGATGGCCGCGAACAGCACACCGAACATCGACGGGTAGTTGGTTTTCTTGTCGGTGATCTTTTCCACCATGTCTCCCTTTGTTGGGATCACGGTCGCACCACTGGCGGCCGACAGAGTTTAATCCGGTGAGACATTGTTGCCTGGCCTTAACTCGTCCGTGAACTGTAATACCGCCCCATTTAGAAGTCAATGGTTCGCGAGTACCCTCGCACCGGCTAATCAACAGTGGAATTTGATCAAATGCGACACCGGCCCCGCACGCGTAAAGCCGCTGCTGCACAGCGTTGTTGGGGTGAAGTGCACTCCGGGCGACGGGCCCGCAGCGCATTCAGTTAACTGGCAGGTAATTATCAGAATTCCTTGATGCTGGACACGAATCCACGTGACAAATAATGACCGCCAGGATTGGAGAACCAGGCGCGGCACTTCTCACCAATTCGAATGCGGACGTTGTCAGAATTGCGGCACGACCGGCCACCACCAGCGAATGGATGGCATCCGGCCGACGCCGTCGAGATACCGATGCGTTCTGAATCAGTTGCAGCCGCAGCCTATTTCATCAATTGCGGAAGAAGCCCGGCTCTGACTGGTCGGGCGAAGCCACCGCCGGACTGTCGTAGCGGGTGTCGAGCAGCGTGCTTTGTACGTGCTCGCCCATGCGCGCTGTCATTCGTTTGTTGAGAGCGGCCATGTGGCGGTTGGCCAGCGACATGAACCTTCGGGTGGCGGGGGAAATCGCTCCCCCGGCTCGGGTGATGAAGGCGAAGCTCTCGTGGTAGGCCGGATCCAGGGACACCCAACCGATACGATTCGAGTGCTCGTAACGCAGCACGGTGAACCGCGAAACGACAGTGTCGCCGATGCCTTCAGCAGCCAATTCGAGTGCCGCCGACTGGAACTCAACTTCGATGTCGGGGGTGATGGTCACGCCGAGTTCGCGGGCACGTTCGGCAATACCACGCCGCAGCGGATCCTCGGTCTGCCAGTGAGCTTCCGAGAGGATGAGGGTGGCGTCCGCCAAGTCCGCGATGGTGACGGGCCGCGCGGTCCGGGCCGGGTCAGCACTGACATAGACGACCTCGTCGACCAGCACGGGCGGGCTCACGGTCAGACGTTGATCGTCGATCGGCAGCTGCACCAGTCCGGCTTCCAGGTCTCCGGAACGCACCGCGTCGGCAACTTCCGACGAGTTCAGACCGACAATGCGGACCCGTACCCGCGGGTGCAAGGTGCGGAATTCCGCGATGAGCGGTGCCAGGAGATAGCGGTGAGCGCTGCTGAAGGTGCCGAAGGAGACCTCACCGCCCGTGAGGGTGCGTGCGACGCGAGCGGTGGCGGTCAGGTCGTCGGCGCTGCGCAGCGTCTGCTCGGCCAAAGGCACAATCAGGCGCCCGACGTCGGTGAGCGCCAGGGCCCGGCTGGTTCGGGTGAACAGTTGAGCGCCGAGGATGTGCTCAAGCCGGCGGATCTGCACCGAAAGACTCGGTTGCGCGATGTACTCGGCGGCCGCGGCGGCCGAGAACGACCCCGCCTCGACGGCGCGCAGGAAGTACCGCAACTGCCGCAGCGTGGGCCCTTCCGCCATGGCTAGTCGCCGGCTCCTGCGGCGCGAAACGCTGCTGAAACAACGGTGTATCGCGGCACGAACATAACCGCCAATCTATAGGAAAAAGCTTGAGCTGGCGCTCCATATCGGCCGTAGACGGTGCCAGGATCACCTCTCAAACTAGGAAACGACTGGTCAGCGCGACAGCGACGAAGATCACCCCAAGGAGTCATCAATGGACAATGGACAACACCACCCCACAGCGGTAATCACCGGTGCGGCCAGCGGGATGGGCCGCTCAACGGTCACCGCTCTGGTCAAGCAAGGCTGGGATGTCCTCGCGTTGGACCGCGACGTTGTCGAATACTCAGTCGCCGGCGAGACCGTCCGCACCGTGCAGGCTGACGTCACACGCCGCGACGAAGTGCAGCGCGCGTTGACCGACTTTCTGGGGCAGCGCCCCCTCGATCTGGTCGCCAATGTCGCCGGAATCTACCCGCCGAGCACACTGGACGACTTCACCGAGGAGCTCTACCGCAGGGTCTTCGACGTAAACGTCCTCGGAGTCCTCAACGTCACCGCCGAGTCCGTCGCCCACATGAGGGACGGCGGTTCGATCATCAATTTCGCCTCCGTCGACGCGTTCACCGTGTCGCCCGGTCAGCTGCTGTACGGAGCATCCAAGGCGGCCGTGGTGATGCTTACCAAAGAGCTTGCGCTGGAATTGGCGCCGCGCGGCATTCGAGTCAACGCCATCGCTCCTGGCTGGGTCAACACCCCAGGCAATGCAGCGACCGGCCGCATGGCCGCCGCGGCCGCATCGATCCCCCTCGGCCGCGTTGCCGAACCGGATGAAATCGCCCGCTGGGTACTGCTTCTCGGCAGTGCCGATGCGGCCTTCATGACCGGCGAGACAGTCGTGCTCTCCGGCGGCGACGTCATCCGCTGACCCGACAACCACACATCTTCATCGAACGGAAAATCATGGCAAACTACTGCGTCATCGGAGCCGGCGCCGCCGGCCTCTCGGCCCTCGACGTTCTCAGCACGCGCGGACACCAGGTGGACTGCTACGAGAAAAGCGATCGCGTCGCCGGCCACTGGAACACCGACTACGACGCACTGCACCTCATCACCTCGCGGAACATGACCACCTTCGAGGGATTCCCGATGCCCGAGGACTATCCGCATTTCCCGCGCCGCGATCAGGTGCGCGACTACATTGCCTCCTTCGCCACCACCCGCGGACACCACCAACGGATCTCCTTCAACACCGAAGTGCTGTCGGTCACCCCCGTCGACGGGCACGGACCCGTGGGAAGTGCCGGGTGGACGGTCACCACGAGCACCGGCGCCGGCACGTATGACGGTGTGCTCGTCGCCAACGGCCACCTGTGGGATCCGAAGATTCCCGATGTCCCAGGACACTTCAGCGGCAAGCAGATCCACTCGGGCGTCTACCGCAACACCGGCGACATTCAGGGACGCCGGGTGCTCGTGGTCGGCGCGGGAAACTCCGGCTGCGATCTGGCCGTCGACGTAGCCCAGCACCGCCTCGACGTCGACATCGTCGTGCGGCACGGCTCGTACTTCCAGCCCAAGATGTACTTCGGCCGACCACGCCAGGAAGTCCCGTTTCTGGCCGAATTCTCGCCCGCCGAACAGGATCTCATCGCGCGCCTGATGGCCCGCGTCTCGATCGGCGAAAACGCCGACTATCCCGGACTGCCCGTACCGCCGCATCGCACGCTGGCCGACGGAGCCACCGTCGTCAACGACCTGCTGCTGTACTGGATCCACCACGGCCGCATCACAGTGAAGGGTCACGGCTTGGAACGCTTCGACGGCAACACCGTGCACTTCGCCGACGGCACCGCCAAGGACTACGACACCATCCTGTGGGCAACCGGATTCCATGCGACGCTGCCGTTCCTCGACGATCAGTTGGTCACCAGACGCAACGGCCGGCCGCTTCGCTATGCCGGCGGCATCATTCCCGCCGGACTCGAAAAGCTCTATTACATCGGTCTTTCCGCCCCGCGCGGTCCGCAGATTCCGATCTACGGTGTCCAGACCAAGATCGCCGAACGCATGATGCGCCTGCATCAGGACGCCGGAAGCCACGGGGCAGGCATCGCCGCCTACTTCGCCCGGTTGCAGCAGCCCGACGACCGGATCGACATCCCACGCGATATCTGGCTCGAGCAGATCGCCGACACCAACCGGCTCCTGGACGCCCTCGAAGCCACCACCGAGGATCGGCTGCTCAATGCAACCAACTGATGACACCGCCGCAGCGCCAATGGCATCCAGAAACGAGAACACACCCATGTCCACACATCTGATCGATGACAGCCCGCTGACGCGCTATCACAAACGGCTGATCATCGCCTGCTCCGGCGGTCCTTTTCTGGACGGCTACCTGCTCAGCATCGTCGGGGTGGCACTCACCGGCGCCAGTAAAGACCTGGCGTTGGACTCCAACGCCATGGGCATCGCCGGCGCAGCATCGCTGATCGGTCTGTTCGTCGGCAGCCTCGTGTTCGGTCCCATCACCGACCGGATCGGACGGCGCATCATGTACACCGCCGACCTGATACTGATGATCGCCGCCTCGTTGGCATGCTTGTGGATTGGCACCGGCTGGCAGCTCATTGCGCTGCGCTTGGTCGTCGGGCTCGCCGTGGGCGCCGACTATCCCATCGCCACCTCACTGCTCACCGAGTGGATGCCGAAGAAGTACCGGGGTGCGGTGATCGGACTGCTCTCCACCATCTGGCTCGTCGGCGCTGTGCTGGCCTACCTCGTCGGCTATGCACTGACCTCTGCCTACGGGGAAGAGGCGTGGCGGTGGATGCTGGCCAGCGGCGCGGTATTCGGAATCATCGTGCTCATCCTCCGCATGGGTGCTCACGAGTCGCCGCGCTGGCTGATCTGTCGTGGCCGGGTGGAAGAAGCCCGCACGCACATCGCTGCGGTACTCGGACGCGACGTCACAACTCAGGAAGTCACCGCGCTGGTGGACTCCGAAGAGCCACAGCAACAGACGACCTCACTGATGGAGCTCGCGCGCGGCGACTACCTACGCCGTGTCCTGTTCTGCGGCCTCACCTGGATGTGCATCGCCATCCCCCAGTTCGCGTTGTTCACGTACGGCCCGATCATCCTGTCGCAGTTCGGCTTCGGCGATGGCGGGGCCGAGGAGACACTCGGCCAGATCATCTTGAACCTGGGATTCCTCATCGGCAGCCTCCCTGCCCTGCGCTGGGTGGAGACCCGCGGGAGACGTCCGCTGATGATCGGCAGTTTCCTGTTCGGGGCCTTGGCACTACTGCCGCTCGGGGTATGGCCAGACGCGCCGGGCTGGTTCGTCATCACCTTCTTCTTCCTGTTCACTCTGATCAACGGCGCAGGAACCATCCTGGTCTTCATCTACCCCAATGAGCTTTTCCCGACACAGGTCCGAGCCTCGGCGGTAGGTGTCGCCACTGCGATCAGCCGGCTCGGCGCAGCAATAGGCACCTACCTGGTGCCGTTGTCCCTTAGCGGAATCGGTACCGGACCCACGATGCTCATCGGCGTCGGGCTGACTGTGCTGGGACTGATCATCAGCATCTTCTGGGCCGAGGAAACCAGGAACAGATCACTGACCGCGACGGCAGGCAGCACGGATCCAGTCGGTCGCGACGAGCGCCCCACGTTGACCGGCGACCCCCGCACAAGTCCTGCCTGAATGTCCTGAACCAAAACAGTTCACTGGAATCTGGCGTTCGCTCAGCGACTGTCCCGATTGCGTTGGAACTGCATTGAAAACGGCCCCCGGAGTCTACTCCGGGGGCCGTTCTACCTAGTAGCGGGGACAGGATTCGAACCTGCGACCTCTGGGTTATGAGCCCAGCGAGCTACCGAGCTGCTCCACCCCGCGTTGGTGAACTCAAGGTTACCGAAGCGGTTGGCACAGCTCCAAATCGTATGGTCAAGGGCGGTTTTTGGCGGAAACAGCCGCCAAAATCAGCCCGCGAAACGCACCACTTGACCGCAGCGGAACACCCCGGAGGGGTCGTACCGGTCGGCCAGGGCAGCCAGCCAGTGCCGGGTGTCCGCGTCATAGACCCGCGCTGCCCGCCCGGCGTCTTCCGAAGGCGCGAAGTTCGGCAGCTGCCCGCCGGTGGACCACGGCATCAACTCGGCCACGAGCGCATCGGCCTGCGACCGCACCGCCTCGGCGATGGGCGGCACAGGTACCCCGATGACGGTCACTGCGTAGGCGGCATCGCGGTGGCAGAACGCACTGCGGTGCGCTCCTTCGCGCGCCAGCGCGCCGCCCAGCATCCGCACATCGACGATGGTCTGCATCGACCCCGAATCCGCCCCGGCGGCGGCCAGGATCACATCGACGGTCTCCGAGGTGAATTCGCGCAGCAGCGTGTGACTTTCGGACGTGGGCATCGGGTCGACCGGGTCAGCATGCACGGCGCCGATCGCCGCGTAGGGCAGCACGCCGACGGTATCGAGGACGGGATTCGCGACTGCCCGCAAAGGTGCCAGCCGTCGCTCTGCTTCGGCAAACTCGTCGACCGCGACGTAGCGCACGGCGATCGTGAGCTTGCCGGCCAACGGCTCGGGAACGCCCGGCATCTCCGGAAGCTGCAGCAGGGCAATAGAGGTGGAGATGCTCTCCGGGAGTTCCACGCACCACCGTGCCCACTCCCGCAGCACCGTCGGAGCATCCGCCCCGTCGAAATAAATTGAGCCGCCGTAGAATTCAGGGATCGGTAGCAAATCGATCTCGACCGCTGTGACGATACCCAGCGTCGACTTGCCACCGCGCAAGCCCCAGAACAGATCTGGGTTCTCCTCGGGGGTCGCGCGCAGCACCTCCCCTGTTCCGGTGACCAATTCGAACGACCGCACGTAATCCGCCGACAGGCCGACCGTCCGCACCAGCGGCCCCACCCCACCTCCTGTGAGATATCCGACGACCCCGACGTTGGGTGACGAACCGCACAGCGCGGCCAGCCCGTGCGGGGCCGCGGCATCCAGCACGTGCTGCCAGGTGGCTCCGGCCGCTACCCGGGCGGTGCGGGCAACGGGGTCGACCGTGCAACCGGTCATCCCCGCGGTCACCACGAGGATGGTGTCGGAGGCGACGCTCAGCGCGCCGTGGCCGGTGGCCTGCACCCCGACCCGAAATCCGCGACGCCCGGCGAAACCAACCGTGTTGGCGATGTCGTAGGCCGTGGTCGCCAGCACCACCGCAGCCGGCTCCACAGTGGCCGCCAGATTCCACGGTGCCGCTTTCTCATAGCCGGCCTCTCCCGGGAACGCCACGGGCGCGGCGACGTGGGCGCGCAGCCCCGTCAGGGCGTCGGCCAAGTCGTCGTAGGGAAGATCGGTCAGGGTCATCGGGGTCCTCTCGGATGTCAGTGCGAATCTCGGCGCACAGCATCGCTACAAGGACTTGGTGTTCACTTGTCGTCCAGCTAAGGCCCGCCGGACGCGGCCAGCAGACGCCAAGGTCCCCCGACATCGGCGTGTCGGGGGACCTTGGCGTCTGCTCGCGCGAGAAAGGTGAGGCGGGGCTACTTCGTGGCGTCGTACTTCTTCATCGCGTCGGCCAGACCCTGCAGCGCCTGCCCGTACTTGGCGAAATCACCACTGCGCTGGGCCTCTTGGGCCGCTGCCACCGCCGCGTCGATGTCCTGCAGTGCCGCAGCTTTCGCCGGTGACAACTGCACGGGTGGCTGCCCCGGGATGGGCACCGACACCTCGGGGGCACGGCTGCCCTGATCGGCCGCCGGCGGCGGTGCGGCAGGCGCCTGACCGGGCACCGGCGGTTTGGCGTCGGTGGGTGCGACGTTGGTCGCCGTTGCACCGGCCCCAGGACCGAACAACTCGGTCAACGCATCACTGACCGTCGGCCCGTAGCCGACCTTGTCGTTGTAGAGCATCGCCACGCGGATAAGACGTGGGTAGGACGATGCCGCGTCACTGGTGCCCGGCGAGGCGTACACCGGTGAGACGTAGAGCAGGCCGCCCTCACCCACGGGCAAGGTCAGCAGATTGCCCCACCGGATGCGGTTCTGGTTGTCGCGCCCGATCACACCGAGGTCTTGGCTGACCGCGGTATCGGTACTGATCGCGTTGAACGCCAGCTTGGGCCCGTTGACCTGACCGGGGATGGTCAGCACCGTGATCTTGCCGTAGTTCGATGGATCCGAGCTGGCACTGACATAGGCGGCCAGGAAGTCACGCTGGAACCTGTTCATCGCGCTCGTCAACTGGAACGACGCTGAATTGTCGTTGTTCGCAACATCTTTGGCGACGATGTAGTACGGCGGCTGGTAGCTGCTGGCCGTCGGGTTCGGGTCGAGCGGCACATCCCAGAAGTCCTGCGCCGAGAAGAACGTGATCGGGTTGTCCACGTGGTAGCGCGCCAACAGGGCCCGCTGCACTTTGAACAGATCCTCCGGATACCGCAGGTGCGCCTGCAGTTCCGGGGAGATGTCGCTCTTGGGCTTGACGGTGCCCGGGAACACCTTCTCCCAGGCCTGCAGCACAGGATCGGACTCGTCCTGCGCGTAGAGGGTCACAGTGCCGTCGTAGGCGTCGACCGTGGCCTTCACCGAGTTGCGGATGTAGGACACCTGCTTGTCCGGCGCCAGCCGGTTGACCGCCACCTCGTTGGAATCGGCCGTCGCGCTCGACAGCGTCGTCAGCTCCGAATACGGGTAGTTGTCGAGCGTGGTGTAGCCGTCGACGATCCACACCATGCGCCGGTTGACGATCGCCGGGTACACGCTGGTGTCGGTGGTCAGCCACGGCGCCACAGCCTCGACGCGCTTGGCCGGGTCACGGTTGAACAGGATCTTGCTGTTCTCGCCGATCACGTTGGAGAACAAGAAGTTCCGCTCGGCGAACTTGGCGGCGAACACGCTGCGCGACAACCAGCTGCCGATCGGAACGCCACCCTTGCCCTCATAGGTGTAGTTCTTGGTCTCGGTGTTGGTCTCGTAGTCGTATTCGCGGTCGACGCCGTTGCTGCCGACAATCGCATAGTCCTCGGGCGTGTTGGCGATCACCGGGCCGAAGTACACGCGGGGCTGATCCAGCGGGGCCGGGCCGGGCGACACCACACCGCCGTTGGCGCCGACGACACTGGCCAGGAACTCCGGGTAGCCACCATTCTGGTTGGGGTCGTTGGCAATACCGCGCACGGTGTTGGCGGGCGAGGCGATGAAGCCGTTGCCGTGGGTGTACACCGAGTGCCGGTTGATCCAGTCCCGCTGGTTGTCGATCAGACGGTCCGGGTTGAGCTCGCGCGCGGCCACCACATAGTCCCGCAAGTTGCCGTCCGGACCGGCGTAGCGGTCGATGGACAGCTGATCCGGGAAGTAGTAGAAGTTCTTGCCCTGCTGGAACTGAGTGAACGCCGGGCTGACGATGGTCGGGTCGAGCAGCCGGATGTTGGACGTGGTGGCCCGGTCCGCGGCGACCTGGGCCGCCGTCGTCTGCCCGGTGCTCTCGTAGTTGCGGTAGGTCACGGTCTCACTGGTGAGCCCGTAGGCCTGCCTGGTCGCCGTGATGCTCCGGCTGATGTATTCGCTTTCCTTCTGCGCGGCGTTGGGCTTGACGCTGAACTGTTCGACGATCAGCGGCCAGCCCGCTCCGACCACCAGCGAGCTCAGCAGCAACAGCACCACGCCGATGACGGGGATGCGCAGGTCTCGCAAGACGATCGCGGAAAAAACGGCCGCCGCACAGATCACCGCGATGGCCAACAGGATGAGCTTGGCGGGCAGCACCGCGTTGATGTCGGTGTAGCCGGCGCCGGTGAACGGTTTGGCCGAACGCGTGACGCTCAGTAGTTCGTAGCGGTCGAGCCAGTAGGCGACCGCCTTGAGCAGGATCAGGAAACCGACCAGGCTGATCAGCTGGATGCGGGCCGAGCGGCTCAGCGCACCGGTGCGCCCGGCCAGCCGAATACCGCCGAACAGGTAGTGGCCCAGCAGGTTTGCGATGAACGCCAGGAACGTCGCGACGAAGAGGTAGGTGAGGACCAGCCGGTAGAAAGGCAGATCGAAGGCGTAGAACCCGAGATCGCGCCCGAATTGCGGGTCGGTGATACCGAATTCGCCGCCATGCAGGAACAGCTGGATCCGCACCCAGTAGGTCTGCGCGACGATCCCGGCCAGCAGACCGATGAACACCGGGAGCCCGATGCCGAACAACCGCAGGCGGGCCAGCACGGTGGTGCGGTACCGGGCCACCGGGTCATTGGGTCCTGTCGCCGGGACGAACACCGGACGCGTGCGGTAGGCCAGGGCCAGCCCGGCGAACACGATCGCGCCCAGCAGCACTCCCGCGACGAGGAACACGACGAGGCGAGTGACCAGCACCGTGGTGAACACCGACCGGTATCCCAGTTCCCCGAACCACAGCCAGTCGACATAGGTGTCGACGAACCGCGGCCCGATAAGCAACAGCAGGACCACCACCAGCGCCAGCCCGATCAAAACCCGGCTTCGTCGCGTCAGCTTCGGCATCCTAGCCGCGGGCCGCATACCCACTCGTCAACTCCAGTCTCGGGGTTCCCGGATTACTGGCCTGCCGTGTCCGGCCTGCCGGATTTCCCCCAACTCTAGCCAGTTACCCCCGCGGGGCGGTTCAGCAGCGCGGAGGTTCGCCACCGGCAGAAAGCGTATGCAGCGCGTCGACGGCCCCCGTGAGCGTGTCGACTTTCACCAGTTGCATACCGTCCTGCGGTGCCGAACTGGCCTCGGCACAGTTCTCGGCGGGCACCAGGAACACCGTCGCCCCGGCGTCGTGCGCCGCCAGCATCTTGTGGGTGATGCCCCCGATCGAACCCACCTTGCCTTCGCCGGTGATGGTCCCGGTGCCCGCGATGAACTTGCCGTCGTTGAGATCGCCGGTCGTCAACTTGTCCACGACGGCGAGGCTGAACATCAGGCCTGCCGACGGGCCGCCGATGTTGGCCAGGTTGAAGCTGATGTCGAACGGCGCCCACGGCGCGTCGAGCACTCCCACCCCCAGGAAGCCGTAATCCCGGTCGGGGTTATGGCCAAGGGTGATGGTGGCCGTGCCGGCGGGAGCGTTCTTGCGGCGGTAGTCGAGGACGATGGTGTCCCCCGGCTTGGTCGCCTTGAGCAGCGCCTGGAACTCGTCGAGCTTGGCCACCGGCTTGCCGTTGACGGCGTCGATCGCGTCACCGGGCTTCAGCTTGCCCGCCGAGGGGCCGGGATCGGTCACGGTCTGCACCGTCACCGCCATGGGGTACTTCAAGAACGACAGTGCGGCGTACTCGGCGTTGTCCTCGGACCGCTTGAAGTCGCTGGTGTTGGCCTGGTCGATCTCGTCCTTGGACTTGTCGGGCGGGTACACGAGGTCACGTGGCACCAGCTGCTCACGGCCCGACATCCACAGCGTCAGGGCCTGCCCCAGGGTCAGCCCGTCACGCTGCGACACCGTCGTCATGTTGAGGTGCCCTGATGTCGGATGGACCTTCGCGTCGGGGCCCTCGATGTCGACGACCTGTTTGCCATCCACCTCACCGAGCGTGTTGAAGGTCGGACCCGGCCCTAGAGACACGTAGGGCACCGTCACCACGGAAAGCAGCACACCGAACACCAGAATCGGCACGAGAGCCACCAGCAGCGTCAAAATCCGCCTGTTCACGCCGCCAACAGTAAAGCCTGCGACACGAGGTTCACTGACAGCGTGACCCACAGCGTCACCAAGAGACCCTGTGGTGAGTACCGTTGGGGCTATGGCTGACCTGCCCTTCGGCTTCTCCGCCGGGGATGACCCCGACCGCGACAAGCGCAAGAAAGACCCAGATTCCGGCTCCGGATCCGGCGCCGATCCATTCGGTCTCGGCGCCGGCGGCGCCGGTTTCGACATGGGCGACCTGGGCCAGATCTTCACCAAGCTCGGCGAAATGTTCAGCGGGGCAGGCACTGCGATGGCCGGCGGCGGCCAGTCCGGCCCGGTCAACTACGACCTTGCGCGGCAGCTGGCGTCCAACTCGATCGGCTTCGTCGCCCCGATTCCCGACCAGACCAAGAGTGCCGTCGCCGACGCGGTCCGGCTCGCCGAGACCTGGCTCGACGGTGTCACGCCGCTGCCGGCCGGCACCACCCGCACGGTGGCGTGGACGCCGAGCGATTGGCTGGACAACACCCTGGAGACCTGGAAGCGGCTGTGCAATCCGGTCGCCGAGCAGATCTCGACGGTCTGGGCCTCGGCGTTGCCCGAGGAAGCCAAGAGCATGGCCGGCCCGCTGCTGGCGATGATGTCGCAGATGGGCGGCATGGCCTTCGGTTCCCAGCTCGGCCAGGCCCTCGGCCAGCTGTCCCGGGAGGTGCTCACCTCGACCGACATCGGATTGCCGCTGGGCCCCAAAGGCGTTGCCGCGCTCATGCCGGAGGCCATCGAATCGCTCTCGGAGGGTCTGGAGCGGCCCCGCAGCGAGATCCTGACGTTCCTGGCTGCCCGCGAAGCCGCGCATCATCGGCTGTTCAGTCACGTGCCGTGGCTGTCCAGCCAGCTGCTGGGCGCCGTCGAGGCATTCGCCAAGGGCATGAAGGTCGACATGTCCGGCATCGAGGACATGGCCAAGGGCTTCAACCCGGCCTCGCTGACCGATCCGTCCGAGATGGAACAGTTGCTCAGCCAGGGCATGTTCGAGCCCAAGGCCACGCCCGAGCAGGAAGCCGCCCTGGAACGGCTGGAAACGCTGCTCGCGCTGATCGAGGGCTGGGTGCAGACCGTGGTCTCTGCGGCGCTGGGTGATCGGATCCCCGGCACCGAGGCATTGTCCGAGACCCTGCGCCGGCGCCGGGCCACCGGCGGCCCGGCCGAACGGACCTTCGCCACGCTCGTCGGCCTGGAGCTGCGCCCACGCAAGATGCGCGAGGCGGCCGCCCTGTGGGAGCGGCTGACCGAGGCGGTCGGCGCCGACGCCCGCGACGGGGTGTGGCAGCACCCCGACCTGTTGCCCGACGGGTCCGATCTCGACGAGCCCGCCGGTTTCATCGACCGCATGATCGGCGGCGACACGAGCGGCATCGACAGCGCCTTCGAGCAGGCCATCGCCGATCTGCAGAAGGAACAGGGCGGCGACGACACCGAGCGTCGCGACGAGTCCTGAGGCCTGTGGATAACTGACGGGGCGATACCGCGCGCCGTGGCAGAGTCATGCCATGACGACGCGGTACGTGCTGGCACCCGGCCGCCCCGTGCTGCTGCGGCCCGACGGAGCGGTTCAGGTGGGCTGGGATCCCCGCCGCGCGGTGCTGGTCCATCCGCCGGGATCGATCACCCAGGCGCAGCTCGCCGATTTGCTGCACAGGTTGCAGGGCGGCGCGTCCCGAGACGAACTCGCCACGGCGGCAACAGAATTCGATGCCGCTGAGGCTGTCGATGAGCTGATCGCCGCGCTGACCGACGCCGGCGTCGTCACCGTCGCGACACCCCATCCGTCGCGTACCCCGTCGGTGCGCATCCATGGCCGCGGACCGCTCTCGGAACTGCTCACCAGCGCGTTGCGCTGCTCGGGAGCGCTGGTCCGGCACACCAGTCGGCCGCATGCGTCGGCGGTACCCGAGGCGACGGACCTCGTCGTGCTCGCCGACTACCAGGTCACCGAACCGCGGGTGCTGCGCGAACTGCACGAAGCCGCGGTGGCGCATCTGCCGGTGCGGCTGCGCGACGGCGCCGGGCTGGTCGGGCCGCTCGTCATCCCGGGCCTGACCAGCTGCCTGCAGTGCGCCGACCTGCACCGCCGCGACCGGGACGCGGCCTGGCCCGCGTTGGCCGCGCAGCTGCGCGGCACCGTCGGCACCGCCGGGCGGGCCACCATCCTGGCCACCGCGGCGCTGGCGCTGCGCCAGATCGACCTGGTGATCCAGGCCGTGCGGGAGGCCGGTGACTCGCGACGTGCACCGCAACCACCACCGACGCTGAATACCACGCTCGAACTCGATGCCGACGGTTACTCGATAAGCGCACGGCGCTGGACACGCCATCCCGAGTGCCCATGCTGAAAACGAATGTTGCCACTAAGTTGTGGCCCGTTCAGGACTGTCATGGATGATGGTCTGGTGTCTGACATCAAACGGGGAAGCGTCGCACGCAACGCCAAGCTCGCCGGCCTGGCGGGCGGCATGGCCGGCCGCGCCGCACTCGGCTTCGGCAAACGCCTGACCGGCAAGTCCAAAGACGAGGTCACCGCCGAACTGATGGACAAGGCCGCACAGCAATTGTTCACCGTGCTGGGCGAGCTCAAGGGCGGCGCGATGAAAGTCGGGCAGGCGCTTTCGGTGATGGAAGCCGCCATCCCCGAGCAGTACGGCAAACCGTATCGCGAAGCATTGACCAAGCTGCAGAAAGACGCTCCCCCGCTGCCGGCGGCCAAAGTGCACCGGGTTCTCGACGGCCAGCTGGGCACGAAGTGGCGGGACCGGTTCGCCTCGTTCGACGACACCCCGGTCGCCTCGGCGAGCATCGGCCAGGTGCACAAGGGCATCTGGTCCGACGGCCGCGAAGTCGCGGTGAAGATTCAGTACCCGGGCGCCGACGAAGCACTGCGCGCCGACCTCAAGACCATCCAGCGGCTGGTCAGCGTGTTCAAGCAGCTGGCTCCCGGTGCCGACATCCAGGGCATCGTCGACGAGCTGACCGAACGCACCGAGATGGAACTGGACTACCGGCTGGAAGCCGAGAACCAGCGCGCGTTCGCCAAGGCCTATCGCAACGATCCGCATTTCGCGGTGCCCCCCGTGGTGGCCAGCGCACCGAAAGTCGTTATCGCCGAATGGATGGACGGCATCCCGATGTCGGTGATCATCCGCGAGGGCACGCCCGAACAACGCGACCTCATGGGCACCCGGCTCAGTGAGCTCACCTTCGACGCGCCCGCGCGGCTGGAGATGATGCACGGCGACGCGCACCCCGGCAACTTCATGCTGCTGCCCGACGGGCGCATGGGCGTCATCGACTTCGGCGCTGTCGCACCGATGCCCGGCGGCTTCCCGCCCTCGCTGGGACGCACGATCCGGCTGGCCCGGGACCAGAACTACGATCAGCTGCTGCCCGCCATGGAGGAAGCCGGATTCATCCAGAAGGGCCAACAGGTTTCGGTGCAGGAAGTCGATGACATGTTGCGCCAGTACGTCGAACCCATCGAGGTCGACGTGTTCCACTACACCCGGCGCTGGATCCAGCGGATGGCCGCGGGCCAGATGGACAACTCGGTCGCCCAGATCAAGATGGCCCGCCAACTCGACCTACCGGCCAACCTCGCCATCCCGCTGCGGGTGATCGCCTCGACCATCGCCATCTGCTGTCAGCTCGACGCCCACGTGCCGGTGAAATCGATTGCCACGGCACTGGTTCCAGGATTCGCCGAAGAAGCTGCCTGAACCCGAAGGCTGGAGTGACGCCGACCCTTCAGGCGTCACTCCAGCACGAATACCCGACGTGTGCGGGAAAACCCGGCCGCGGCATCACGCCGCAGCCGGATTGCTCCCGGCGTCCTTACGCGGACGGCCACGCGGCCGCTTACGGGCCACGATGCTGCCGCGGTCAAGGATTTCGCCGCCCCACACACCCCACGGCTCCTGCCGCTCCAAGGCGGCGGCCAGGCACTCGGTGCGGATCGGGCAATCCGCGCACAGCGCCTTGGCGCGCTCGAGGTCGACGGGGCTCTCGGCGAACCACAGATCCGGGTCCTCGATGTGGCACGGCACCGCCGGCAGTCGCTTCTCGCATGTCACCGGCGTGAAGCTCATCCCCGGAGCGTTCATCGCAATGGACATGTACATATCCCCTGCTTCCTGGTCGTTGTTTCGGCGATCTATCTGTCTCTGATGGATCTGCGACCAGATTTCTCGGGGGTACCGACAAATATGGCCACGGATCCGGTTTGACTGCGGGTCCGTGGCCATTCGGCGGTGGTAAGAGCTCTACCTAGGTGGGGCTCCAATCCACGGACACGCGGGGCGTGGCGGCGGTGCGGCGCTTGTGCTGCGGGGCGACGCCTGCAACGGGCGGCCACACAGCATTGGCGACGAGCAGATGCCGCCCAGCGGGGGCTGCAGCAACGGCGACCGCACCAACGCCAGCAGCGGCCGCCAACCCAGCACGGGCGGCAGCGGCCACAGCGGCACGGGCAGCTACGGCTTGCCCGGCACGAGCGCTCATCACATAGCCGGCAAGGAAGGACGAGGGCATGCATTCGACCGCGACACCGCTGAGTTTGATGTTGCTAATCATTTCGGGCACCCTCCTTCCATCTCGCCGTCAGAGTTGTTGATCTTGAGACTAAAGCCTAGCAGTCAAATCGCACAACCTATTTTCTACCTGCGGTTTTGGCATGATTTTTACGATTTCTGGCGGGCTTTGACCAATGCCACCACATCGGCGCCGTACTGCTCGAGCTTGCGCGCACCGATCCCGGGGATAGCCACCAGCGCCGCGTCATCGGTGGGTTGGGTCTCGGCGATCGCGATCAGCGTGTTGTCGGTGAACACGACATAGGCAGGCACCTTCATCTCCTTGGAGACGCGCAGCCGCCAATCTTTGAGCTCGGCCAGCAGGTCCTCGTCGAGGTTCGCCGGACAGGTTTCACAGCGCCGCAGCATGATCGCCGTGGCCGTGGTCAGGGTCGCGTTGCACACGCGGCAGCGTGGGGCGGGGCCACGTTGACGGCGATTGCGGTCCGGGGCGGCAGCCTTGGCACCCGAAAGCTGAGGCGCGATGCCGTTGAGGAAGCGCGACGGCCGTCGCCCCTGCCGCCCACCCGGAGTCCGGGCCAGCGCCCAACTCAGCGCCAGGTGCACGCGCGCCCGCGTCACCCCGACATAGAGCAGCCGACGTTCCTCTTCGACCGGCTCACTGTCCGGGCCGTGGGTCAGCGCATGCGAGATCGGCAGGGTGCCATCAGCCAAGCCGACCAGGAACACCGCATCCCATTCCAGCCCTTTGGCGGCATGCAGCGAGGCCAGCGTCACGCCCTGCACGACCGGTGGGTGCCGGGCATCGGCGCGTTGGCGCAATTCGGCAACCAGGGCCCCCAGGTCGAGGTCGGGACGCACCGCGACCTCCTCGTCGACCAGCTCCGCCAGCGCGCCGAGCGCCTCCCAGCGCTCGCGGGCCCGGGTGCCCGCGGGAGGTTCGGCCGTCAACCCCAGCGGCTCCAGCAGCTCCCGCACCGTGGCGGCGAGATCGTCGGTCTCGGCGCCGCGTTCGGCGCTGCGCTGCAGCGCCACCAGCGCCTGGCGGATCTCCTGACGGCTGAAGAAACCCTCCCCGCCGCGCACCTGGAAGGCGATACCCGCCTCGGTCAGCGCCTCCTCGTAGACCTCGGATTGGGCGTTGATCCGGTACAGCACCGCGATTTCGGCCGGGGCCGTACCCGATTCGATGAGCTTTCTGATGGAACGGGCCACCGCGGCCGCCTCGGCGACCTCGTCGGGGTGTTCGGAGAAGGTCGGTGCCGGGCCGGGATCGCGCTGGCCCACCAGATGCAGCTTGCTGCCCGCCATACGGCCACGCGCCGCCGCGATGACCCGGTTGGCCAGCGACACCACCTGCGGCGTGGAGCGGTAGTCGCGTTCCAGGCGCACCACCGCGGCGTCGGGGAACCGCCGGGAGAAGTCGAGCAGATACCGCGGGGTGGCGCCGGTGAACGAGTAGATGGTCTGGTTGGCGTCACCGACGACGGTGAGATCGTCGCGGTCGCCGAGCCAGGCGTCTAGCACCCGCTGCTGCAGGGGCGTGACGTCCTGGTATTCGTCGACGACGAAGCAGCGGTAGCGGTCGCGGAACTCCTGTGCGACGGCGGCGTCGTTCTCGATGGCCGCTGCCGTGTGCAGCAGCAGATCGTCGAAGTCCAGCAGCGTGGTGTCGTCGCGGCGGGCCTTGAGCGACTCATAGCCGGCGTAGACCGCTGCGACCTTCGCCGCATCGAACGGGATGTCCCTACCGACCTGTGCCACCGCTGCGGGATAGGCCTCCGGCGTGATCAAAGATGCCTTGGCCCATTCGATTTCGCCGGCGAGGTCGCGCACGTCGTCGGTGCTGGTCTGCATGCCCGACCTGCTGGCGGCCTGGGCCACCACGGAGAACTTGCTGTCGAGCAGCTCCCAACCGGTGGTGCCCACCAGCCGGGGCCAGAAGTACTGCAGTTGCCGACGGGCCGCCGCGTGGAAGGTCACCGCCTGCACGGCGCCGGTGGGAACACCGGACTCGTTGCCCAGAGCCCGTAGCCGGCCGCGCATCTCCCCCGCGGCCCGCGCGGTGAATGTCACCGCGAGCACCTGGCTGGCTGCGACATGCCCGGCCGCCACCAGGTGGGCGATCCGGCGGGTGATGGTGCGGGTCTTGCCCGTGCCCGCACCGGCGAGCACACACACCGGGCCGCGGGCGGCGAGCACGGCCTCGCGCTGCTCATCGTCGAGATCGTCCAGGGCTGCGACGGGGGCCTGCGACGACATGGGGTCCATGATGGCAGCACTCGGTGACACCGTCGGGGATCCGGTGCCGGGCGCGGCATATACGGGCCGGTGACCAGCGCGAATCAGCTAGGCATACGTGGCGGTGGCGGTGGCGTGGGCGACACCGGCTCCCGACACCACGCTCAGGGCGACCGCGTCGTCGGCCGGCTCCCCCTGCACCCGGATCCGGTCACCGAGGAACACCGGACGCCGCAGCCGGAAATCGAACCGTCCGACACGGCGCCGCGGATCCTGCGCGCGCAGCAGCTCAGCCATGTAGATCGCCAGCAGCGGACCGTGCACGACCAGAGCCGGGTAACCCTCGACCCCGGTGGTGTACGCCTCGTCGTAGTGGATGCGATGGGCGTTGGCGGTCAGCGCGCTGAACCGGAACAGCAACGCGGAGTTGGGCGTCGGTTCTGCCGACCACGGAGTCGATTGTGCGGCAAGCGGTTCGGTGGCTTTCGCGAAGGCCGTGGAGGTGCCGTCGTCGCTGCGGTAGACCAGGTCCTGCTCCTCGACCAGCCGCACCGTCTCGCCCTGCCGGTAGGTGCTTCGCACCGTCACGAACAGCAGTTCACCGGTGCTGCCCTGCTTGACGGCGGTCCCGGCGATCTCGCAGCGACGCACGGCGGGTTCCCCGAGCACCAGGGGCGAGCTGATCGTCATCCGGCCCCCGGCGAACATGCGCCTGCGGTTCGGGATCGGCGGCAGGAAATGCCCGTCGCGGGGATGCCCGTCGGCTCCGAGTTCGGCCGTGCGCGGCCATTCCGCGAAGTAGATCCACTGCCACAGCGGCGGCAGCGCCGAGCCAGTGGTGAACGCGTCGTCGAGGTCGAGGGTGGCGGCCAGGTCCGTTCCGCGCTGCGGGATCAACGGATCCGCCGATTCGATCGGTTCGGGTGCCCAGTCGACGATGTGGCGCGCCAAGGTCTCTGGCATGTCATGTCCTCGAATCTGTTGCGGTGATCAATGCCCACAGTCCGTCGGTCCCCGCCGCGGTGGCGAGCTCGGTCAGCGCGTCGTCCCAGGACTGCACCGAGCCGTACTCCGAACGCCAGGCCAGTGCGCGGGCGGTGAATTCATGCAGGCGGTGCTCGCGGGTGGTGCCGATGGCGCCGTGCACCTGGTGGGCGTTGCGGACGACCACGGACGTGGCGTGCCCTGCACACGAACGTGCCACGGCGACAAGGAAATCCAGGTGGCCCGCAGGTGAGTCCGTGCGCATCGCCTCGGCCAGCGCGGCATCGGTGGCGGCCCGCGCCAGCGCCGCTTCGGCGGCGATATCTGCCACAAGGTGTTGCACCGCCTGGAATTTCGCCAGCGGCCTGCCGAACTGAATACGTTCTCCGGCGTGCGCCACCGTCAGTGCCAGGATGCGGTCGAGCGCGGCGCACACCTGGATGCCGCGGATGAGGGCGGCACGCCGGCGCCACTGCGTGATGAGGGTGGCGGGAACCGGAGTCCCGGTCAATGAGCCGGTGTCGACGACGATGCTGTCGCGCGGTTCGCCCGCACCGTTGCGGCCCGCGCTCAGGCGCACGGACGTCACATCGACGTCCGCTACTCGGAACGCGGCGCGGTCAGGCCAGATGGCGACGATGCGCTCCGATGTCGCGGCCCATGGCACGGCCCGCGCGGCGCCGGACTCGTCGAGCAGTGCGGCGGTGCGCCGCGGGTCGCCCACCTCGAGTCCGGCGGCCTCCAGCAGCCAGCAGGCGAGCAGATCATGTTCTGCCACAGGCACACTCGTGGCGTGCCAGGCCGCGGCGCGCAGTAGTTCGGCCGCCTCGGCCCAGCCCGCCCCACTGCCGCCGGACCTCCCAGCTCCGGTGAGCCGCACGAGGCCCAGTTCGCCGAGCTGCGACCACAATTCGTCGAGTCCCTCGGTGGGTCCGTGACGTTCGCGGTGTGCGGCGAACACCGCCGACATCATGTCGACCAGATCGGGATCGACGCTCACCGCATCCCCAATCCACGGGCGATGACACCGCGCAGCACTTCGTTGGTGCCGCCCCGCAGGGTGAAGCCGGGACGCTGCACCACGGCGTCGGCGAGCAGCGTGCGGTATGGCTCGTCGTCATCCAGCTCGTCGGGAATGCCGAGCACATCGGCGAAGTCAGCGATATCGCCCTCGGTGGTGGTGCCCAGCACCTTGACGACCGCGGCCGCGGTGTCGGCCGGTTCATGGCGTTCCAGCGCTCCGGCGACCGCCGTCGACATCTGATGCAGTCCCGCGATGCGCGCGACGTAGCGACCGAGGTCGGTGTGCCGAGGCAACGTACGGGCGCTCATGTGCCCGGCGACGTCGGCCAAGAGCGTGAAGGTGGACAGAAACCGTTCGGGGCCACTGCGTTCGAAGCTCAGCTCGGAGGTCACCTGTTGCCAACCTTCGCCGATGGTCCCGAACACCATGCCGTCCGGGCCGTCGGGCACGAACACCTCGTCGAGGATGACCTCGTTGAAGTGGTGCTTGCCGTTCATCGAGAGGATCGGCCGGACGTCGACGCCGGGTGCGTGCAGGTCGACGATGAACTGGCTCAGGCCGTCGTGCCGATGTGCCGGGTCGAGCGGGGCGGTACGGGCCAGGCAGATGAAGGCGTGCGCGAGATGGGCGCCCGACGTCCACACCTTGGCTCCCGTGATGCGCCAACCGCCGTCCACGGGTTCGGCCTTGGTCCGCACGCTGGCCAGGTCCGAGCCGGAGTCCGGTTCACTCATCCCGATCGCGAAGTAGCATTCACCTTTGGCAATGGCAGGCAAGAACTTTCGCTTCTGTGACTCGGTGCCGTACTTCAGCAGCGACGGCACGATCTGGCGGTCGGCGATCCAATGGGCACCTACGGGTGCACCGGCGGCCAACAACTCCTCGGTGACCACGAACCGTTCCTGATGGCTGCGACCGTGCCCGCCGTATTCGACGGGAATGGTCATCCCGAGCCAGCCCCTGGCAGCCAGCGCCCGGGTGAAGTCCTCGTCCCAGCCCGTCAACCAACAGTCGGCAGACCGTCCGATCCGGCCGGCCTGCTGCTCTTCGGCGACGAACTGCCGGACCTGTAACCGCAAGTCGTCGAGCGCATGCGGGTCGCCTGCCACCGGCGGCACCAACCTGGTCATGTTCCACTCCGTCCCATGCGGTTTGCAACTTACCGCTGAGGGCGGCGCGAACCGGAGACCCGCGTCACTGCGGGCATGCCGCGGCGGTTCAGCTACGTTGTGTGAACTATGACTGCTACGTCCTCCGGTCTGACCATGTACACGACCAGCTGGTGCGGCTACTGCCGGCGGCTGAAGACAGCGCTGCGCGCCGAAGGCATCAGCTGGACCGAGGTCGACATCGAGGGTGACCCCGCCGCGGCAGAGTTCGTCGGTTCGGTCAACGGCGGCAACCATGTGGTGCCGACGGTGAAGTTCGCCGACGGCTCGACGCTGACCAACCCGAGCGTCAAGCAGGTCAAAGCCAAGCTCGGCTAGTCCCGTCCCCTCGCGAACAGTCAGTCGAGCGCGGCCCAGGATTCGATGATCTCGCGGGCGATGGAGATCGAACCGGGCAGCAGCAACCGCGACGACGACTCGACCGAACTCCAGTCGCCGTGCTCCAGCGCGTGCCGGATCTCGGCCCGGCTGAACCATGCGGCCTCGGCGATCTCGCCGTCGGTGAAGGCGAACGGCTGCTCGGGATCGCCGATGGCGTGGAAGCCGACCATCAGCGACCGGGGAAACGGCCAGGGCTGGCTGCCGAGGTACTGCACGTTGGTGACGGTCAGCCCGATCTCCTCGGCGATCTCGCGCACCACACAGCTCTCGAAGGACTCCCCCGCCTCGACGAATCCGGCCAGGATCGAGAACAACCGCTCGGGCCACACCGCCTGCCGGGCCAGCACAGCACGGTCGTGGCCATCGTGCACCAGGCAGATCACCGCGGGGTCGATGCGGGGGTACTCCTCGTGACCGTTGGCCGCGTTGACGCGCGCCCAGCCGGCCTTGACCGCTTTGGTCGCCGCGCCGTCGATCGCGCTGAACCTCGCCTGGTCATGCCAGTTCAGCAGCGCTGTCGCGGTGGCCACCAGTTGCGCGCTGGTGTCGTCGAACACCGAACCGGCCCGGCGGAGATCCAGCACCTCGGTTTCGGCATCGGGATCCTCCGGTGCCTCGAGCGCGCCACGCACCGCCCACACATGCCTGCCGTCATACAGGCGTCCCAGGAACACGGCATTCTCCGGGGGTTTGGTGCCGATCGCCGAGGCCTTGCCGAGCACCACCTTGCCCTGTGAGATCAACACCTGGTTGCGGCGGTCGACCCGCAGAAGCAGGGCGTCGGCCCACCCTGCGATCGCGGCATCGATGTCGGTGCGCACCATGTCGGCGCGGTCGGCCCCAACCCGGGACAGCAGAGGAACGTTGCGCAGTTCGAAGTTCATCAATCGCCCGTCGCGGTCTTGATTCCCCGTCGCTTCGCTCGCCCCGGTCACCGCTCGGCGTCCGCGCTGCGGATGTACAGCAGGCGGTCGCCGGACTCCAACGCGTCTACTTCGGGATCGTCCACCCGGACGAGCCGGCCGCCCCGCACCACACCGAGCACGATGTCGTGCAGGTGCCGCGGCGAGCCGCCCTCTTCCTTGGGTTCGACTTCCCGCTCGGCGATCGCGAAGCCCGCGTCGGGCGTCAGAAGATCCTCGACCATCTCCACCACGCTGGGGGTCTGCGTGGCGATGCCCAGCAGCCGGCCTGCGGTCTCCGCGGACACCACGGTCGAGTCGGCGCCGGACTGCCGCAGCAGATGCTGGTTCTCGGCTTCCCGTGCGGCCGCGATGATCTTGGCGTTGGGCGCCAGCTCCCGCGCGGTGAGGGTCACCAACACCGCGCTGGCGTCGTTGTCCGTCGCGACGACAATCGATTTGGCGTGATGCGCACTGGCCAGTCGCAGAATGTCGGACTTGGTGGCGTCACCGTGGACGGTCACCAGCCCGGCGCTCTTCGCGCGTTCCAACGCAGTGGCGTTCTCGTCGACGACGACGATGTCGGCCGGGGCGACCTCGTCACCCACCATGGCCGCCACGGCCGTGCGGCCCTTGGTGCCGTATCCGATGACGACGGTGTGGTTACGCACTCTGCTCCTCCATCGCTGAATCTTCAGCGCCTGCCGAGACTGGGTGGTCAGGGTTTCCACGGTGGTACCGATGAGAACGATCAGGAATGCCACCCGCAGCGGCGTGATGACCAGGACGTTGACCAGACGCGCCGAATCCGTATAAGGCGTGATGTCGCCGTAGCCCGTCGTCGAGAGCGACACCGTGGCGTAGTAGAGGCAATCCAGGAACGACAGCGGATGGTTCGGATCCGGAGCGCTGTCGACGTCGCGGTAGCCGTACCGATCGGCGTAGACGATGAGCACCGCCGCGAACAGGGCCGCCAATGCGTAGAACACCCGCATGGCGATTCTGCGCCCCGGGCTGACGAACGGCTCCGGGATCCGAAGTACGTCGGTGAGCGCGGCATCCGGCCGCGAGGTCAGGTTCTCGTCAATGGCGGCGAGCCTGCGCCGCAGTCTGCCTTTAGCCACGCGTACCGGTCATGCCGGGATCGATCGAAGCGGACGCACGCCACAATGAAACCATGACCACGGCCACACCTCAGCGAACCGCCGCCGCACGCACCGCCCGGCGACTCGCCGTCATGCTGCTCGGCATGGGCACGTTGCATTTCGTCGCCCCCAAACCGTTCGACACGATCATCCCGGCGGAGCTGCCCGGCACACCCCGCTTCTACACCTACGCCTCAGGTGTCGGCGAGTTGGCGACCGGCGCGATGCTCGCCGCCCCGCACACCCGGCGGCTGGGCGCACTCGCCGCGGTGGCGCTGTTCGTCGCGGTGTTCCCCGGCAACCTCAACATGGTCCGGCTGTGGTGGGACAAGCCGTGGCCCATGCGGATCCTCGCGATCGCTCGCCTTCCGCTGCAGATCCCGATGGTCACCACGGCTCTGAAGGTGTACCGCAACTCCTAGCCACCGGCCGGACGAGTTTGGCAAGCCTATCGTTGCTGGCAGCTCACAGTTTCGGTGTATATCGTCGCAGCCGTGTCGAGTCCCGCCCACCCGGCCGAACCTCACGTGGGATCGGTGTCATCGAAGCTGAATTGGCTGCGCGCCGGTGTACTGGGCGCCAATGACGGAATCGTCTCCACCGCAGGCATCGTCGTCGGTGTGGCCGCTGCCACTGCCGAGCGCGCGCCGATCCTGACCGCGGGTATCGCAGGACTTGCCGCAGGGGCGGTGTCGATGGCGCTGGGTGAATACGTCTCGGTGAGCACACAGCGCGACACCGAACAGGCACTGCTGCACAAGGAACGCCGCGAGCTCAAGACAGACCCCGCAGCCGAATTGGACGAACTCGCCGGACTCTACGAAGCCAAAGGGCTCTCGCCGGCGACGGCGCGTACTGTGGCCGAAGAGCTGACCGAGCATGACGCCTTCGCCGCACACGCCGAAGTCGAACTGGGTATCGACCCGGACGAACTGACCAATCCCTGGGAGGCGGCGCTGTCCTCGGCGCTGTCGTTCACCGTCGGCGCACTGTTGCCGTTGCTCGCGATCCTGCTGCCCCCGACCACCTGGCGCATCCCGGTCACCGTGGTCGCAGTGTTGCTGGCGTTGATGCTCACCGGCGCGGTATCGGCCGGCCTGGGCGGCGCACCCAAGGGTCGTGCGGTGCTGCGCAACGTGATCGGTGGCGGCCTGGCGTTGGCGATCACCTATGCGATCGGCCATCTGGTCGGCGCCGCGATCACCTGAGCTCGAAACCTCCCATCCAGCCAAGGAGTTTCCCATGACAATTATCAACGGCCTGCCGGCGCACGTGTTGTTTGTGCACGCCATCGTCATCCTCGCGCCGCTGACCGCGGTCCTGGAGATCATCTGCGCGCTGTGGGCGGGCGCCCGCAGGGGCCAGCTGGTCTGGATAACCCTTGTACTGGCCGTCATCACAACGATTTTGACCCCCATCACGATCCAGGCCGGCAACTGGCTGTACGACCTGCGCCGCAGCCCGGACGCCGTCCTGCAGGAGCATGCCGAGCTGGGCGACACCATGATCTATTTCTCGGTGGCACTGCTGGTGGTCGCTCTGGCACTGGTGGCGCTGCGATACGCCGAGCGGCGCGACGACAGCCGCCGGGTGTTGTACAACGCCATCGTCGCGGTGGTGGCGATACTGGTCGGCGTCGCCTCGATGGTGCAGGTCTATCGCATCGGCGACGCCGGGGCCCAGTCGGTGTGGAGCAAAGAGATCGCCCATCTCACAACGGCCAACAAGGGTTAGTCCCGGGTTAGTCCTGCTCCTGCGCTGCCGTCGGTTCGGCCAGCAGCGCAGCCAGTTCCTCGGCGCCGGGCAGGATTTCCGGCCTGACCGTGCGGCCGGACCGCACGTAGTGGAAGGCCGCGCTGACCGATTCCGGTGCGCAGCCGCGCAGCGCCGCCCAGGCCAGCCGGTACACCGCGAGCTGGATCGCGGCCTGCTGCTTGGCCTCCGGAGTATCGGGCGGCTCACCGGTCTTCCAGTCCACGACCGTGGTGGTCCCGTCGGTGTCGGCGAATACCGCGTCGATGCGGCCCCGCACAACGGTTTTGCCGATCACCATGTCGAACGGCACTTCCACTTCGATCGGCGTGCGGGCGGCCCACGGTGACATCACGAACGCGTCCTGCAGCTCGGCGAGTTCCTCGGCGCAGCCACGACCGACTTCACTGTCCACCGCGCCGGGCAGATCGTCCAGGTCGAACAACCGCTCGGCGTGGAAGAACCGCTGCACCCACTCATGGAATGCGGTGCCCAGCAGGGCATGTGGGTCCGGACGTTGCGGGAGCCGGCGATGCAGCCGTTGCAGAGCGGCCCGTGGGTTGCGGCTGAGTTCGACGAGCGTGCTGACCGACACCTGCCCGGGCAGTTCAGCCGGAGCTGACTGGGGCTCGCGGTCCCGTTCGGCCAGCAGCGCGTCCACATCCGCGGCCCAGCCGTCGGTGTCGGACCCGGCGTGGAGGTTACCTGCCATTGCCCGGCCGATGAGTTCAGCACCGCGCAGTACGTCGTCACCCGGACCGGCCTCGGCGGGCCAGATGGCTTCGACCGCCTTGTCCCGCAAGGGATTTTGCTCACCGGCGGCGGGCTCGGGCGCCCACTGGTCGATCTCGCCGCACGGGTGTCCTTCGGCGGCGGCATCCTCCAAAATCGCCTTGATCTCACACAGGAAGTCCGACGGGCCGCGGGGCTTGCCCTCGGTGGCGCCCCAGTGGTGTCCGGAGATCAGCAAGGTGTCCTCGGCGCGGGTGACCGCCACGTAGAGCAACCGGCGTTCCTCGTCGACCCGCCGCTGCTCGAGTTTGTTCTTGTGGTCGGCGATCTTGTCCGACAGGATCTTTCGATCGTTGACATCCGAGGTGTCCAGCACCGGCACGCCGATCTCGGACACCGTGGCGCGGTCGCCGCGCAGCAGCGGCGGCAGATCCGCGGCGTCGGTCAGCCACGTGCGCGCCGACGCGGTCGAGGGAAACACCCGCGCACTCAGATGCGGCACGGCAACCACCTGCCATTCCAGACCCTTGGCGGCATGCACGGTGAGAATCTGCACCCGGTCGGGTGAGACCGCCAATTCGGCAGGCGCAAGACCGTTTTCGACCACCGCCGCGGCGTCGAGATAGGCCAGGAATCCCTCGACCACGGAACCGGGTCGCCCGAGGACGTCCGCACCCGAGCGGCCGGCATAATCAGCCACCAGGTCGCAGAACGTGTCGAGATGTTCGGTGCCCGTCCAGCCCGCGGTCACCGGCCGAGCTGCGCGGGCCTCCGCATCCAGGCCTGCCACCCGCCGGACCTCGGCGACCAGCTCGGGCAGCGGGTGGCTCAGATGTGCCCGCAGCATCGTCAGTTCCCGGCCCAGCGCCACGATCCGCTGGTAGCCTGCGGCCGAGTAGTTCTCGGCCGCACCGGGATCGCAGATTGCGTCGGCCAGGCACGCGGCGTCGGCATCGGGAGCGGCCGCCGCGACGATATCGGCCGGACCGGGCTCCCCGTGCGGGCGGTCGTCCAACTCGACCGCTCGCCGCCACAACGCTGCGAGGTCGTTGGCACCGAACCGCCACCGCGGGCCGGTGAGGATACGCATGACCGCGGGCCCGGCGGTGGGGTCGGCGACCAGCCGCAGCATCGCCACCAGATCAGCCACCTCAGGCACTGCCAGCAGGCCGGCCACCCCGACCACCTCAACAGGGACCCCCCGGGCCTCCAGTGCTTCGGCCATGGGAGCGGCATCGGCGTTGCGCCGCACCAGAACCGCAGCCGTCGGCGCCGCCGAGCCGCTCTCCCGTGCACCGTGGTACCTGCCGGCTATCTGGTCGGCCACCCAATCCCGTTCGGCCGCAACATCGGTCAGCAGTGCACAGCGGATGGTGCCCGGATCGGCTCCGGGCCGCGGCAGCAGTTCACGCACCGAAACCGAACGGCGCCGCGCCTCAGCCGAAATGGCGTTGGCGACATGCAGAGTGCTGGGTGGATTACGCCAGCTGGTCCGCAACTCCAGGCTCGGCGCCGGGGTGCCGTCCGCCAACGGGAAATCGGTGGTGAACCTGGGCAGATTGGTGGCCGAGGCACCCCGCCAGCCGTAGATGGACTGGATGGGATCACCAACGGCCGTCAGGGCCAGCCCGTCGTCGGCACCACGCCCGAACAACGCCGACAACGCAACTCGCTGGGAATGCCCGGTGTCCTGGTATTCGTCGAGCAGCACGACGCGGAACCGTTGCCGCAACTGCTCGCCGACCTGCGGGAAACCGGCCGCCAGCCGGGCCGCGGCGGCCATCTGCATGCCGAAGTCCATCACCTTGTCGGTGCGCAGCCGGTGGTGCAGCGCGTCGATCAGCGGCACCAACTCGGTGCGTTCGGTTTGGGTCGCCAGCATGCGCAGCAGCCACTGGCTCGGCCCGCGGTCACGCTGATACGGCCCGGCCGGAAGGGTGTGGACCAGCCGCTCGAGTTCGGTGTGGGTGTCGCGCAGCTGATCGGTGTCGACGAGATGCTCGGCGAGTGCTCCGGAGAGACGCAGCACCATCGCGGTGACGGCTGCCGGGGTCTTGTCGGTGTCGAGCCGGCCCGGGTGTGCACACACCACGTCAAAGGCCAACTGCCACAGCTCGGTTTCGCTGAGCAGCCGGGTGTCCGGTTCGACGGGCAGCAACAGGCCGTGCTCGCGCAGCAGTGTGCCGGCGAATGCGTGGTAGGTGCTGACGGTGGCGGCTTCGTCGGCACCCAAGGACGGCGCGAGACCCGCACCGGCCAGTCGCGCCAGCCGGGTGCGGACCCTGCGCAGCAGCTGCCCCGCGGCCTTGCGGGTGAAGGTGAGCCCCAGGACCTGTGACGGTGTGGCATAGCCATTGGCCACCAACCACACCACCCGGGCCGCCATGGTCTCGGTCTTCCCCGCACCCGCGCCCGCGATCACCACGAGTGGACCGGGTGGCGCGGCGATCACCGCCGCCTGCTCGTCGGTCGGCGGGAAAAGGCCCAGCGCGGAGGACAGTTCAGCCGGGCTGTAGCGGGCTGTCACGGCCGGTGTCATGACCGCGGTGCCTGTGTCGGGCAGGACGAGCGCACCGGGCAGTTCGCGCAGCCGTCGTTGACTCTGGCCAGGAATTGCGGTCCTGCGGTAGCGGCCGCCGCGTCACCGACCGTCGTCAGCCAATCGGTACGGGTCTGAGGTGTCATCGGATCCTGTTCCCGCACGGTGGCGCCGGCCGCGCCGGGCTTGCCGAGATAGACCAGCCGACCTCCGCCGGGCTCGTCCGGGGCACCGTCCGCTTCGTCTGTCAACAGGCCTGCCGCAACGGCCAACTGGTACATGGCCAACTGGGCGTGGCTCTGCGCGTTCTCTTTGGTCACCGGGCTCTTGCCGGTCTTGAGGTCGACGACCACCAGACGACCGGCCTCGTCACGCTCCAGCCGGTCCAGCCGGCCCCGTACCCGCACCTCCGGCGTGTGGTCTCCCGATTCGGGATCGACGGGCCGGATGACGCCCTCGACGTCGATCTCGGTGCCGACCTCGGTGAGCTGACCCCGCGTGTCGGCGCGCCACCGGGTGAACGTCTCCAGCATCGCGCGGTGCCGGTCCAGCTCGTTGTCCGAATACCACTTCGCCTCGAAAGGCAGCCCATCCCAGACCTTTTCGAGCTCGTTGACGAGTTGGCTCTCGGTACGCGCCGACTCGGCGGCCAGGGCGTGCAGCAGCGATCCGACGGTCGAGCGGACATCGCGTCCTGCGCTGCCGCCGTGGCGTTCCAACAGCCAGCGCAGTGGGCAGTCGGCAAGCATCTGCAGCGTCGAGGGCGACAGCGTCACCACCTGATCGGCACCGGACCACAACGGCTCGTCGGTCGACAGCGGGGTCATGGCGTGCCAGTCTGCCGGGTCGGCTCCTGGCACCCCGGCTTGCGCCAGCCGGGCCAATTGTGTTGCCGCACACGCCCGGGCATCCTCGTCGACCGCGCCGTCGGGGGCACACACCACCGCGCGCAGCCGACCGACCAGCGCCGAGGGAACCAGCACCCGGGGCGCTTCCAGCGGCGGCAGCACCGGCGCATCGGTGGCCAGGGCCGTCAGCTCAGTGCAGAACGGCGAGGGCAACAGCGAGCCGTCACCGGCATCGCTGTCCACCGCGGTCACCAGCAGCCGGCTGCGGGCACGGCCCATCGCGGCCATCAGCAGCCGGCGTTCCTCGGCCAGCAGGGGCGCGCGGGTCGACACCGCGGCATCGGCCGGCGCCGAGACCCCGTCGAGCACATCGACCAGGTGCTGGGTTCCGAGCACTCCGCCGCGGGGAACGGTGTTGGGCCACAATCCTTCCTGCACACCGGCGATGACGACGAAGTCCCATTCGCGGCCGAGCGCGGCGTGGGCGCTCATTACCGCGACGGCGTCGGGCGCTCGACGCGGATCGGTGGGTGTGGCCGGCGCCCCGAGTGTCATGACGTGATCGATGAGACCGCGCAGCGACGCGCCCGCCGTCCGGTTGACGTATTGATCGGCGATGTCGAACAGCGTCGTCACCGCGTCGAGGTCGCGATCGGCCTGCGCGCCGAGGGTTCCGCCGCGCTCGCTGGCCGTCAGCCACCGGCGCTGCAGGCCGCACGCATGCCACACGTCCCACAGCGTGTGCCGCGGGTCGGCTCCGGCGGCCACACTCTGGTGAACTGCGGTCAGCACCGCACGCAGTCGCCGCAGCGGGCGCAGCAGCTCGACCGGCAGCCCTCGTGGTTCGGTGTCCACGGCGGCGACGACGAGATCGCCGAATTCCCGCGGTGGTGCCGAACCGCCGGCGCGACGCAGGGCGCGCCGCAGCTGCCGCAGGCTGACCGGGTCGACGCGCCCGATCGGCCCGGTCAGCAGGCTGAGTGCGCTGTCGCCGGTCAGCCGGCCGGTGGCGGCGGCATCGAGCACCGTGAGCAGGGCGGCGACGGCGGGCTGCTGGGCCACGGGCGGCGCATCGCCGACAGACTCGACTGGCACCCCGGCGCTGGTGAGGGCTCGGGCCAACGCGGTCCCCGCCCGCGGCACCGAGCGCACGATCACGGCCATCTGAGACCACGGCACCCCGTCGACGAGGTGGGCCCGCCGCAACGCGTCGGCGATCAGCGTGGACTCGGCGTGGGTGGATGCCGCGAGCCGCATGGTGACGGTGCCCTCGGCGGTGGCATTGCCGAGCATCTCGCGGGTCGGGCTGACGCCGGGGAGCCGTCGTCCGATACCGGCGATGGCGGTCGCGATCTCGGGCGCGCACCGGTGCGATCCGGTCAGGACGATGGTCGCGTCGTCGGCATCGCCCGGGTCCCGCAACAACACCGGATCGGCACCGCGGTAGCCGAACACCGCCTGGTCGGGGTCGCCGGCAATCACGGTCAACCCGGCGCCGGCCCCCAGCACGCGCACCAGCAGGGCGGCCTGCGGGTCGAGGTGCTGGGCGTCGTCGACCAGCAGCAAGCTGATCCGGGCGCGTTCGGCAGCCAGCAGGTCGGCGTCGGTGCCGAGGGCCTCCAACGCGGCCCCGACCAGTTCGGCCGCGCCCAGTGCGGGCACGGTGGCCTGCGGAGCGGCCATGCCCACCGCGGAACGCAGCAGCATGATCTGCTCGTAAGCCTGTGCGAACTGCCCGGCGGCCAACCACTCGGGACGCCGAGCCGAGCGGCCGAGCCGTTGCAGCGCAAGCGGATCCACACCACGCTCGGTGCAGCGCGCCATCAGGTCGCGAAGTTCACTGGCGAAACCTGCGGTGCTCAACGCCGGCCACAACTGTTCGGGCCAAGAGACACCCGAGTTGGGCCCGTCCTCCAGATTGCCGGCCAGCAGTTCACGGATGATGCCGTCCTGTTCGGCGCTGGTGATCAGCCGCGGCGGCGGGTCACCGTTGCGCTGAGCGGCCAACCGCAACACCGCGAACGCGTACGAATGCACCGTCCGCACCAGCGGCTCACGCACGACGTGCCGCTCCCCCGCCCCCAGCAGCCGCGCGGTGACCGCAGCCCGGGCGGCCGCCCGCAGCCGCGCCGAACCGGTCAGCAGCAGAACCGATTCCGGATCGGTGCCCGCGGCGATGTGCTCGACGGCCGTGTTGACGAGCAACGAACTCTTGCCGGTCCCCGGGCCCCCGAGCAGCCGCACCACGCCCGTGTTCCCCGGGGCGAGCAGCTCGGTACCCGCCAGTGCCGGTTCGAGATGTGCAGTCATGGAAGGCATGACACCAGAAGGGACCGACAAGTAGCGGAGCGGATTGGAGCGAGCAGCCCGACAAGTAGCGGAGCGGATTGGAGCGAAGACCCCGACAAGTAGCGGAGCGGATTGGAGCGAGCAGCCCGACCCTGGCAGCATCACGGGGGTGTCCCCCGATATGTTGAACGTCCTCCGGTACGGCCCGCAGGCCCCGGCTGAGGTGCTGTTGATCCACGGCGTGACCGGGCACGGTCAGCGCTGGCAGACCCTGGCCTCCGAGCTGCCCGGGGTGCCGATTCTGGCGCCCGATCTGCTGGGGCACGGCAGATCGTCGTGGGCGGCGCCGTGGACCTTGGCGGCCAACGTCGAAGCCCTGGCGGCGCTGCTGGACGGCCCGACGCTGGTGGTCGGGCATTCGTTCGGCGGCGCAGTGGCCCTCACCCTGGCTGCCACCTACCCCGACCTGGTTTCCGGGCTCGTGTTGCTCGACCCCGCGGTGGGCCTCGACGGTGGGTGGATGCAGGAGATCGCCGAGAACATGATGGCGTCGCCGGACTATACCGACGTCGCCGAGGCTCGAGCGGAGAAGGTGAAGGGTTCCTGGGGTGAGGTCGAGGCCGCCGAGCTGGACCGTGAGCTCGATGAGCACCTGATCGAACTGCCCAACGGACGATACGGTTGGCGGATCTGCATGCCCGCGATGATGGCGTACTGGAGCGAGCTGGCCCGGCCAGTTGTCTTACCGCGCACCGGAACACCCACCGTCCTCGTGCGGGCCACGAAGACCAGTCCGCCGTATGCCACGGATGTTCTCATCGACGCGCTTGCCGAGCGGCTCGGTTCCGATTTCACGCTGCTGGACTGGGATTGCAATCACATGGTGGCCCAGGCCCGGCCGGCCGAGACGGCGGCGCTGATCCGCGAACGGCTGGGATAGCCATGGCGGCGGTGACCGAGGAGCAGGTGGAGACGGTCCGCGCGTTGGTCGCCGCCATTCCCGCGGGCCGGGTGTCGACGTACGGCGACATCGCCGACGCCGCAGGGCTTTCCAGCCCTCGGATCGTCGGCTGGATCATGCGCACCGACTCGTCGGACCTGCCATGGCACCGCGTGATCCGTGCCTCGGGCCGGCCCGCACCCCATTTGACCACCCGGCAGCTGGAACTGCTGCGTGCTGAGGGCGTGCTGTCTGTCGACGGCCGGATCGCGCTGCGCGAGTGCCGCCACGAGTTCTAGAGGGCGAGCAGACATTTGGGTACCCGAACACCGGCGTGTCGGGGTACCTGCGCGTCTGCTCGCGCGAGAAAAGTGCTCGCGCGAGAAAGGGACCTTAGAGGACGAGGCGCACCAAAGAGGCGGTGCGGGCCAAGCCGGGAAACGCCGCGGCGGTGGACCGCGGGTGCAGGGCGTGGACTGCCAGGCGGAACATCAACGCGCGCAACAACATCTGCGGCCACTCGGGCAGCGTGTCCCAGCGCTCGATGAGACCGTCGTCGGCGTCACCCCACGACAGCGCGTCGACCACCACGACGCCCGCCGCCCACGATGCCGGACGCCAGTACGGGGTGATGTCGGTGATCCCCGGAGCCGCCGCACCCGCGAAAAGCACTGTGCCGTAAAGGTCGCCGTGCACCAGCTGGTTGGCACTGCGAGTCGGCTTGCGCAGCGTGGCCAGCTGGTTGATCAGCTCGACCGAACGCTGCCCGTCGGTGGAACCGGGCGCGACCCTGGCGCCGGTCGGCAGCGAATGCAACGGCCGTTCCTCCCAGGCCGCGCGGTCGGCTGCGATGAACACATCGACGTCGGCCCACGGCGCAACGGGGGGTTGGGTGAGGAACCGGGGCCGCTCAAGCGTCGCGGTGGCCTCGTGTAAGCGCACCGCCGCCGACACCACCTCGTCGTGACGGGGCTCGGGCGTTCCGGCGACGAAGGTGTCAGCGCGCCACCCGGCCACCACGTAGCGCCCGTCGGTGGAACGCACCGGGCGGGCCAGGCGAACGCCGTCGACGAACAGGGTCTCGCGCACCTTGGCGGACCAGGCCGCACGGGCGTGTTCGGCGACCACGGACAGCACGACTTCGCCGCAGCGCCAACCACCCTCCCAACTCGAGCCCAGTGGGACGGGGCGGACCCCGGACAGCCCGAACGCCGCCAGCACATGTTCCGGCGGCCGCTCGACAGTCACAACCTCAGCCTAAGGTGTTGACCCGCAAACTGGCCGTCAGTACATCACCATGTCGGGTTCGAGCTGGCGTGCCCACGCCACGATGCCGCCCTGCAGATGCATCGCATCGGAGAACCCTGCCTGCTTCACGATGGCGAGCACCTCGGCCGAGCGCACCCCGGTCTTGCAGTACAGAACGGGTGTGCGGTCCACCTGAAGCTTGGCCAGCGCATCGCCCGACTCGAAGGTCGGCTTCGGGATCAGCTCGGCGCCCTGAATGTGATTGATCTCCCATTCGACCGGCTCGCGGACGTCGATGAGCGCCAACGGCTTACCGGAGTCCAGCAGCTCCCGCAGTTCCTGCGGGGTGATCGTGGAGCCTTGTGCCGCCGCGGTGGCCTCGTCGGAGACCGCGCCGCAGAACTCCTCGTAGTCGATCAGCTCGGTGATCTTCGGCGTCGAGGGGTCCTTGCGGATGCGGATGGTCCGGTAGGTCATGTCGAGCGCGTCGTAGACCATCAGCCGGCCCAGCAGCGGCTCGCCGATACCGGTGATCAGCTTGATGGCCTCGGTGCCCATGATGGCGGCGATGGACGCGCACAGGATGCCCAGCACACCGCCTTCCGCACACGACGGCACCATTCCCGGTGGCGGCGGTTCGGGGTAGAGATCGCGGTAGTTGAGGCCCTGCTTCTCGCCGTCGGGGCCGTCGGGAGCGTCCTCCCAGAACACCGATACCTGGCCCTCGAACCGGTAGATCGAGCCCCAGACGTAGGGCTTGCCCGCGAGCGCAGCGGCGTCGTTGACCAGATACCGGGTGGCGAAGTTGTCGGTGCCGTCGAGGATCAGGTCGTACTGGCTGAAGAGTTCGACGGCGTTGTCGGGTTCGAGCC
The DNA here is from genome assembly GCF_001665685.1 of Mycobacterium sp. 852013-50091_SCH5140682. Lineage (GTDB taxonomy): Bacteria > Actinomycetota > Actinomycetes > Mycobacteriales > Mycobacteriaceae > Mycobacterium. Next base: position 12,854 of record NZ_LZTB01000015.1, on the reverse strand, counting down.
GGAACTCGTGCAGGTTGACCGTCACCAGCGGGTTGATCGCGAGGATCGACTCCTTGGCGCTGAGCGCCTTGGACTTCCCGATGTCGGCCTGGCCATGGATGATCTGGCGCTGCAGGTTCGATTCGTCGACGACGTCGAACTCCACGATGCCGATGGTTCCCACCCCGGCGGCGGCCAGGTACAGCAGGGTCGGTGAACCGAGCCCGCCGGCGCCGAGCACCAGCACCTTGGCGTTCTTGAGCCGCTTCTGCCCGATCACGCCCACGTCGGGAATGATCAGGTGGCGGCTGTAGCGCGTCACCTCTTCGCGGGTGAGCTCGGCAGCTGGTTCAACCAGCGGCGGTAACGTCACACCCAAATTCGCGGACACCGCATGTCTCCTCAAGTCATGGACCGTACGTAGGCACAACGGTAATCCGACGGACATGCTTCCCGCGCCGCGGTAGCCGCTATTCGGCAGCCGGACCAGACCCTGCGGCTAGGCGATGGGATACGGCCAGGGGTTGAACCGGCAGGTTTTCCCGTCCGCCTTGACCGTCTCGGGGTCGAACTTCGCGTCGTCGTTGTTGGCGGTGGAGAAGGTCTGCTGCATCATGATCGGCGCCAGGGCGCCGTCGTCGCGGCACGCCTCGTGACGCTGGTAGCCGATGGCGTGGCCCACCTCGTGGTTGATCAGGTATTGCCGGTAGGACCCGATGTCGCCCTGGAACGGCACCGCGCCGCGCACCCAGCGGGCTTCGTTGATGAAGACCCGGGCCTGGGCGTCGTAGGCCGGGTTGTAGCAGGACGCTTCGAGCTGGATGTCGTAGCCGCAGCCCTCCCGCACGGTGATGGGAGAGGTGAGCGACACCCGGAAGTCCGGCTCGATACCGCTGGCGGCGTCGATGCGGGTGAACCCGAACATGCCGTCGTGGGTCCAGCTCTTGGGGTTGGCCAAGGTCTCGCTGACCATGCGGGCGAAGCCGTCGTCGCCGCCGAAGGAGGTGGTGTCCACACCGTCCTCCACCTCGACGGTGTAGGTGAACGACTTGGTGGTGCCCTTGCCGACCTTCTCGGTGGTGCCGGGCACGATGTGCCAGGTCTTGGCGCCGGCCTCGGTGAACTGCCCGCCTGCGGGCAGGATGCCGGTGGGCAGGTTGGCGTCGAACTCGGTGAGGCCTTTGGGCGGTGCGCCGATGATCGCGGTGGCGGCATGGTCGATGGTGGGTGACCCCTGGACCGGTCCGTCGTCGGCGTGCCCGTTGTGCGCGCTGGTGGTGCCGGTCACGGTCTGATACAGCACCACGACGGTCAGCACGATGAGTACCGGCAGCGCGTACGCCCGCCAGCCGTAGGTGGAGACGAATCGGCCGAGCCAGGTCTGCTTGCGCCACTGGCCCCGTTCGTCCCGATTGACCCTGGGCCGCCCGGTTTCGACCGCGAGCGGATCCCGTTGGGCGCGCAGCGGCTCGCGCCATTCGTCGCGCAGTGCCGGGACGCGGCTGCCCGCGCGGGGCCCCGGGTCGTAGGTCACCGATCCAGAATGGCACAGCCCGCTGTGAATGAAGCGGTCGTGCGTCCGCTCCGTGACCACGCTGCCACCAATTCGCAACCCTCGGACATTTCGCAACGAGTACGGCGTCGGTAGTACTGTCGTTCGATGAGCAGCTTGGCCGACCATGACCAAGCGCGCCAGAGGAATCCAGATTGAGGACTGCATGAGCGACGTCGCCAACAGCGAGAGGAGAGCCGACAAGCGGACAACCGGTCGACGGGGAAACCGCATGCCGCGCGACGAGCGACGGGGTCAGCTCATGGCAGCCGCCAGCGAGGTATTTGTCGACCGCGGATATCACGCCGCGGGTATGGACGAGATCGCCGAACGCGCCGGTGTCAGTAAACCGGTTCTCTACCAACACTTCTCATCGAAGCTGGAGCTGTACCTCGCGGTGTTGCAGCGCCACGTCGACAATCTGGTGTCGGGCGTCCGTCAGGCGCTGCGCACCACCACCGACAACCGGCAGCGGTTGCGCGCCGCGGTGGAGGCGTTCTTCGACTTCATCGAACACGACGGTCAGGGCTACCGGCTGATCTTCGAGAACGACTACGTCACCGAGCCGCAGGTGGCGGCCCAGGTGAAGGTGGCCACCGAGGCGTGCACCGATGCGGTGTTCGACTTGATCAGCCGCGATTCGGGCCTGGAGGCGCATCGCGCCCGGATGATCGCGGTCGGCCTGGTCGCGATCAGCGTCGACTCGGCGCGCTACTGGCTCAACAACGAGCGGCCGATCGACAAGGACTCCGCGGTGGAGGGCACGGTGCAGTTCGCCTGGGGCGGACTGTCACACGTGCCACTCACCCGCGTCTGAACGGCCCGCGCTCAGGCGGACTCGGCCCCGACGCCGAAGCCGACGCGACGCACATCGGCGGCGCCGATCTCGACGTAGGCGATCTTGCTGTTCTGCACCAGGAACCGGCGACCCTTCTCGTCGGTCAGCGCCAGCACACCCGAGTCCTTGCTGAGCGCGTCTGTGACCTGCTGCTCCACCTCGCTTGGCGTCTGCGCGCTGTTGAAGCTCAGCTCCCGCGGACTGTCCGTGACGCCGATCTTGACCTCCACGCTGGACCCCTTTTCTTTCGCTACTGTCCGTGTCCCTCAGCAGGCTAGTGGACATCGTGGCGCCGGTGCCGCCAGCGTCGGCCATTGCGAGTTCGCCGTGCGCGAAGCGTGCGGACGACGCCGAAAGAGTGGCCCACGTTGCGCTTGATGCCTGCCGCGCGAAGCGCGGAGATCTTCGGCGACCGAACCGAGTCCGGACCGTGACCGACACGCTGATCATCGAACCTCACCAGTCACACCCGTCTCGATAGCATCAGCAGCGACATTGGACGAGACGACTGGGAAGCCGCATGACCAGGCCTTATTCGCCGTATGACACGAGTTCCGCCGAACGCTTCGGTGATCATTCGCCGCAGCCCGGACAGTACGATCCGGACAGCAGTTTTCGCAGCCGCTATCGGAGCAGTTACGACAGCTACCGCAGCGGTGACGACGGCGCGTCTTACGAGGACTACGACGCCTACGTCGGCGACGGCCACGACGACTCCGACGACGACATCTACGAGTACTACGAGCCCGTCGACAAGCGGTGGATGTGGGTCGCCTCGGTCGCGGGCGTGATCCTGCTGGTGGCGGTCATCTGCACGGTGATCATCCTGGGAGGCGGCGACAGCGGCTCGGTTTCGGTCACGACGACTTCCCCGTCGGCGCCGACGACCAGCCAGTCCCCTCCGGTACAGGATGCGACGTCAAAGCCCGTGCCCCCGCCGCCTGGTCCGGCCATGTCGCCCGAAACGGTGACGACCGTGACGCCGAGCCCGCGGGCCACCGCCGAGCCGACGGCCGAACCGGCGCCACCGACCGAGGCCGCCCCGCCGGCAGCGCAAGCCAGCCCCCGCACTGTCACGTACACGGTGACCGGCACCCGGCCGTTGCTCGACCTGGTCACCATCGTCTACACCGACCAGCAGGGCGCTCTGCAGACCGAATTCAACGTGGCGTTGCCGTGGACCAAGTCCGTCACCCTCAACCCCGGCGTCGAGCTCAAGTCGGTGACGGCGACCAGCGTGACCGGTCAGCTGAACTGCGCGATCACCGATGCCAACGGCGCCGTCCTGGTCCAGCAGGCCAACAACACGATGATCGCGACCTGCACGCAGTAACAGCGGTCAGGCCAGGCCCAGCTCCTGCATACGGGAGTGGTGCGTGTGCTGCAGCCGGTTGAAGAACTCGGCGAGCTGGGTCAGGCCTTCCCCGCTGGACATCACCAGATCGACCAGCTCGTCGTGGTCGGCCAGCACGAACTGGGCTTGGGTGACGGCCTCGCCGAGCAGCCGGCGCGCCCACAGCGCGAGCCGGTGCCGCTGCCGAACGCTGGCGGTCACCGCGGCCTGTACCTCGGCGACGACGAACTGCGAATGGCCGGTCTCCGAGAGCACCGAACGCACCACCGAGGCGATCTCCTCCGGTAACGAGTGCGCGATCTCCAGGTAGAAGTCGGCGGCGAGCGCATCGCCGATATAGGTCTTCACCAGAGCTTCCAGCCAGGTGCTCGGGGTGGTCATGCGGTGGTAGTTCTCCAGCGCCGAGGCGTACTTCGTCATCGCCGCGACAACGTCAACTCCCCTGCGCTCCAACGCATCCCGCAATGTTTCGTAGTGCCCCATCTCGGCGGCGGCCATGCTGGCCATGTTGATGCGGCCGCGCAGATCGGGCGCCATGCGCGCCTCTTCGGTGAGCCGGTAGAACGCGGCGACCTCGCCGTAGGCCAGCACCGCGAACAATTCGTCGACCCCTGGATGGTCGGCCGAGACGGCCGGGACGGCCGGTTCGGCGATCTGTTCTGCGGCGGGTTGCGGCGATGTCATGTGGCCAACTTTAGACTCCGCACGGCCCGCCGACTTCCCGGCAAATCGGCCCCGCGACTCCGACCAGCTACAATGGCTTCTGGTAACAGGATCTGCAGCGGCCACCGAGCCCGCTTGCGAGCCGCCCAGGCCGCTACCGAAGAAATGTGCGTGCACGCAGTTGGCCCGCCCCGTAGCGCTGGGCCACGCGGATCGGCACCGCCGCCTGTACCGGGCGAACCGGCCGTGTCATTGTCGAAACTCGTGCGCGCGTGGACGCCCCATGAGGTTTGACAGCGAAAGGCTACCTCCACCAACCATGACGCATCTCAACAAAACATTTGCCGAACTCGGCGTGCGCGACGAAATCGTGCGTGCTCTGGCCGAGAACGGCATCGTGCATCCGTTTGCCATCCAGGAACTGACCCTGCCGCTCGCACTCGCGGGCAGCGATCTGATCGGCCAGGCCCGTACCGGCATGGGCAAGACCTTCGCGTTCGGCGTACCCCTGCTGCACCGGATCGCGGGCGACGAGACCCGCCCCCTGACCGGTGCCCCGCGCGCCCTGATCGTCGTGCCCACCCGCGAGCTGTGCCTGCAGGTCTACGACGACCTGGCCGCCGCGGCAAAGTACCTGACCGCGGGCGCCGGGACGGCCTCCGAGCGCCCGTTCACCGTGACGTCCATCTACGGCGGGCGCCCGTACGAACCGCAGATCGAGGCGCTGCGCAAGGGCGTCGACGTGGTCGTCGGCACCCCGGGCCGGCTGCTCGACCTGGCTCAGCAGGGTCATCTGCAACTCGGCGGCCTGTCGGTGCTGGTGCTCGACGAGGCCGACGAAATGCTGGACCTGGGCTTCCTGCCCGATATCGAGCGCATTCTGCGGCTGACCCCCGACGATCGCCAGTCGATGCTGTTCTCGGCGACCATGCCGGACCCGATCATCACACTGGCCCGCACGTTCATGAATCAGCCGACCCACATCCGTGCCGAGGCCCCGCATTCGGCGGCAACGCACGACACCACCGAGCAGTTCGCCTACCGCGCGCATGCCCTGGACAAGTCGGAGCTGGTGAGCCGCATCCTGCAGTCCGCCGGGCGCGGCGCAACCATGATCTTCACCCGCACCAAGCGCACCGCGCAGAAGGTGTCCGACGAACTCGCCGAGCGTGGGTTCAAGGTCGACGCCGTGCACGGCGATCTCGGCCAGGGCGCCCGGGAGAAGGCCCTGAAATCGTTCCGCACCGGCGCCGTCGACGTGCTGGTCGCCACCGATGTGGCTGCGCGCGGCATCGACATCGACGACGTCACGCACGTCATCAACTACCAGTGCCCCGAGGACGAGCAGGCCTACGTGCACCGCATCGGGCGCACCGGCCGTGCCGGCAAGACCGGTGTCGCGATCACGCTGGTGGACTGGGACGAGCTGGAGCGCTGGGGAATGATCGACAAGGCGCTGAACCTGGGCTGCCCCGATCCTGCCGAGACCTACTCCAGCTCGCCGCACATCTATGAGGAGCTGGGCATCCCGACCGATGTCACCGGCACGGTAGGCAGCCCCCGGCGTTCTGCCGCCAAGCGCGCCGACAAGAGCGACAAGTCGGAGAAGCGCATCTCGTCGGCGGATTCCGACTCGGAGCGGCCCGCCAGGACCCGCACGCGCCGCCGGACCCGTGCCGGCAAGCCGGCGACCGGGCATCCCGAGGGGGTGACCACCGCGGCCGAAGCGACCGCGGAGCCCGTCGACGCCCCGGTGGCGGAATCCGACAACGGCGACGCCCCGGCTGCGGCCCGGCGGCGCCGTCGCCGCCGCCCCCGCAAGACCGAAGCCGCCAGCGCCGGCTAGCCGACACGCGCCACCTATGGTCAAACCGGAACGTCGCACCCGTGGCGACATGGTGGCGGCTGCCGCAATCGTTGCGGTCATCGCCGTCGTCGCCGCCCTGATCTGGTGGACCAGCGACGAGCGGGCGACGGTCAGTCGTCCCGCCGCGTCGCCGGTCCCCTACCTCACCTCGGCCCACGAAGTACCCGCCGGGCTGCAGCAGCTGTGGACCGCCCCGAGTCCCAAGACCACAGTGCCGGCGATCGCCGGCGGGTCTGTGGTCACCGGCGACGGGCACACTGTCACCGGACGTGATCCCGTCACCGGCGCAACGCTGTGGAGCTACGCCCGCGATCTCGAACTGTGCGGCGTGACCTCGGTGTATCAGTACGCGGTCGCGGTATACCCGGACAGCCGCGGGTGCGGGCAGGTCAGCACCATCGACGGCAAGACCGGCCGCCGCGGGCCTGCCCGCAGCAGTTACTCCGATCCCGAGGTGCGCCTGTCCTCCGACGGCACCACGGTGCTCTCGGCCGGGGACAGCCGACTGGAGATGTGGCGCTCGGACATGGTCCGGATGTTGTCCTACGGGTCGCTCGACGCCCGCATCAAACCCGATGTGCCTGCCTCGCCGGTGTGCCGGTTGGTGTCGGCGGCGGCCAGTTCGTCGGCGGTGTCGGTCCTGGAGTCCTGCCCCAAGCGGGCAGACCTGCGGCTGACCCTGCTGCGGCCCGCCGACGAGGAGGACCAGCCCGACGTCAGGAATGTGGAGCTGCCGGGTGTGACCGACGATTCGGGTGCCCAGGTGATCGCCGTCGCAGATACCACCACGGCGATCTACGTGCCGACGCCGAAGCCGACGGTCAACATCGTCGACCGCAACGGCGCCACCATCGCCAGCACGCTGCTCCCCGGCCCGCCGAGCCCGCAGGCCACGGCCAGTCGCGCCGGGGACCTGATCACCTGGTGGACCGGCAATTCGGTGCTGGTGTTCGACGCCAACGGGCTGCGCTACAAGTACACCGTCAGCCCCGCGGGCGCGGCCAACCCGGTCGGTCCCGCCACGCAGATGGCCGGACGGCTGCTGGTCCCGGTCAGCGACGGCTACGACGTCTTCGATCCGGGCACCGGCGCAGGGGAACGCCACATCGCGCTGGTCCGCCAGCCGAGTGCCGCGGCGGTGGTGCCTGCGGTGGCCGGATCGACGCTGCTGGAGCAGCGCGGCGACCAACTCGTCGCGCTCGGCGCGGCGTAACGACACAGGGGCCCGCGGGTCAGCCCAGGTCGATCACGATGACGCTGGTGTTGTCGCTGCCCCCGGCGTTGTTGGCCACCTCGATCAGCTGCCGGACCGCCGTCTCGGGATCCGCCGCGCCGGCCGCATCCGCGATGGCGGCCTCGTCGGCGGCGGCGAACAGCCCGTCACTGCTGATCAGGAGACGATCGCCGGGCCTGCACTCGAGGTCGGCGACATCGACCCGGATCACCGACCCGATACCCAGCGCACGGGTCAGCAGATGGCGGTGAGGGTGGAACCGGGCCTCTTCGCGGGTGATCTCCCCTGCCTGTACCAGCTCTCCGGCAACGCTGTGATCGGCCGTGACCTGTTCCATGCGGCCGTCGCGGATGCGGTACAGCGGTGAATCGCCGATGTTGACGACCATCGGCCCGCCCTGTTCGTCGTCGAACATCGCGACCGCGGTCAGCGTGCAGCCCGAGCTGGCGCCGTCAGCCGTGACGCGCGCGCACACCTGTTCGTTGGCCCGGCGCACCGCGGCCAAGAGCCCGTCGCGGTCGGGTGCAGCCACGAAGCCGGCCCGCAGGGTGTCGAGCGCCAGCCGGCTGGCCTGGTCGCCGAGCGCGCCGAAGCCGTCGGCGATCGCGTAGAGCGCTCCCTCGACCAGCACCGCGTCCTGGTTGCTGACCCGGACCGGGCCCTGATCGGTGGCCGTCGCGGCCGCGAGCACTCTCGCCATGGGTTCCGGCTACACCACCTCGGGAGTGAAGGTGGCCATCGCTTTCCCGGATTTCCAGTACTTGCGCAGCGCCACGGCCAACTCCCGATAGGCCTCTGCGCCCTTGTTCTTACGGCCGGCCAGGACCGATGCCCCCGCCGCGGTGGCCTCGGCGAAGCGCACCGTGCGCGGAATCGGCGGCGCCAGTACCGGCAACTGATAGCGGTCGGCCACATCGAGCAGCACGTCGCGGCTGTGGGTGGTGCGCGAATCGTAGAGCGTGGGCAGCGCGCCAAGCAGCGTGAGATCGGAGTTGGTGATCTGCTGGACATCGGCGATGGTGCGCAGGAACTGCCCGACCCCGCGGTGTGCCAGCGTCTCGCACTGCAGCGGCACGATCACCTCGTCGGCAGCGGTCAGCCCGTTGAGGGTCAGCACACCCAGCGACGGCGGGCAATCGATGATCACCACGTCGAACTGATCGGCCACCTTGGCCAGAGCCCGCTTGAGCGCATATTCGCGGCCTGCCCGCATCAACAACATGGCCTCGGCGCCCGCCAGGTCGATGTTGGCAGGCAGCAGCGTCATGCCTTCATCGGTCAGCACCAGCGCCGCGCCCGGCTCGACCTCACCGAGCAGCACCTCGTGCACCGACACCGGCAGCTTGTCGGGATCCTGGCCCAACGAGAACGTCAAACACCCCTGCGGATCCAGGTCGACCAGCAGCACACGCTGACCGAGTTCGACCATCGCCGCTCCCAACGACGCCACTGTCGTCGTCTTCGCTACCCCACCCTTTTGATTGGCGACCGCTAATACCCGCGTCACGCCTTCCATCCAAGCACGCTCCCGGCGGACCTCGTCGGACGTGCGGCAGAATCGCCGTATGAGCGCCCTACAGCACCGTCTTATGCTGCTCCGTCACGGCGAAACCGAATGGTCCAAATCTGGCCAACACACCGGCCGCACCGATCTCGAGCTCACCGACACCGGGCGGGAGCAGGCCAAGTCGGCAGCCGCGGTGCTGGCCGACCTGCAGCTGCAGAACCCCATCGTGATCTCCAGCCCGCGGCGGCGCGCCCTGGAGACGGCCGAGTTGGCCGGTCTGACGGTCGACGAAGTATCTCCGCTGCTCGCGGAATGGGATTACGGCGAATACGAGGGGCTGACGCCCCCGCAGATCCATGCGATGGTGCCGGACTGGACGGTGTGGACGCATGGCGGCCCCGGTGGGGAAAGCCCGGCCGACGTCACCGCCCGCGCGGATCAGGCGATCGAGCTGGCATTGGGATACCTCGAAACCCGTGACGTGGTGTTCGTCGGGCACGGTCATTTTTCCCGGTCAGTGCTGGTCCGCTGGGTGGAGCTGCCGATCGCCGAGGGTATCCGCTTCATGATGGATACGGCCTCGGTCGCGGTCTGCGGTTTCAAAGACGGCACGCGGCAGCTCAATGCGCTCGGCCTCAGCGGCCATATCAATCCGTGCCTGCCGTAGCACTGAACCCGGGGTTCGTACTGGCCGAGCCGTCAGGGGCGCTGATCACCGAGGGCGTGCGGACCGGTTATTCGCGGATTCCCGATGCGCAAACCGCCCTGCGCTCCGGCGAAGCGTCAATCATTGTGGGCGCGTTGCCATTTGATACGACGCAGCCGGCCGCCCTACATGAACCGACAACGATCCACCGCGCCGAGGCGCTGCCCGATTGGCCGGTCGGGCCGACGCCTTCGGTCACGGCGCGCGAGACGCTGCCTGCCAGTGCGGTGCACCGCGACCGGGTGGCCGAGGCGGTGGCGCGGCTGCGGGATCCGGCCGCGGCGCTGGACAAGGTGGTGCTGGCCCGCGCGCTGCGACTCACGGCGGATGACGCGTGGGACCCGCGCAGCGTGCTGCGCACGCTGGCCGAGGCCGATCCGGGCGCGACGGTGTACCTCGCGGACCTGTCGCCCGCGGGCCGGCGATACACCGGAACCGTCTTGGTGGGAGCCAGCCCCGAACTGCTCGTCGCCCGCCAGGGCGACACGGTGATCTGTCAGCCGTTCGCCGGTTCGGCGCCGCGGTCAGCCGATCCGGGCACCGACCGCGCCAACGCGGACGCACTGGCAGCGTCGGCGAAGAACCGCCACGAGCACCAGCTGGTCGTCGACGTCATGCGCAAGGCCCTCGAGCCGCTGTGCGTAGACCTGCAGATCGCCGCCGAACCCGAATTGCACGGCACGGACGCGCTGTGGCACCTGAGCACCCCGATGCGCGGACGGTTGCGCGGGAAAGACATCACCGCAATCGATCTCGCGCTCGCCCTGCACCCCACCCCCGCCGTGGGCGGGGTTCCCACCGACACGGCCGCCGCGCTGATCGGCGAGTTGGAAGGCGACCGCGGTTTCTACGCGGGCGCGGTGGGTTGGTGCGATGCCGACGGCGACGGTCGGTGGGTGGTGTCGATCCGGTGTGCCGTGTTGTCCGCCGACCGCCGGGAAGCCCTGGCCCACGCCGGCGGCGGCATCGTCGCCGAATCCGACCCCGACGACGAAGTCGACGAGACCACCACGAAATTCCGGACCATCCTGAGAGGACTGGGGGCAACATGACCGAAGTGATCCGACGGGTACGGCCCGGCGACGAGATCGAGATCGCCGCGATGGTCCGTGAGCTCGCCGAGTTCGAGAAGGCGCTCGACGAGTGCACTGTCACCGAAACCCAGTTGCACACGGCGCTTTTCGGCGAGAAGCCGGTGGCCTACGGGCACATCGTCGAGATCGACGGGGCGGTGGCGGCCACCGCGGTGTGGTTCCTGAACTTCTCCACCTGGGACGGGGTCGCCGGAATCTATCTGGAAGACCTCTATGTCCGGCCCGCGTTCCGGCGCCGCGGGCTGGCCCGAAAGTTGTTGGCCACCTTGGCCGCCGAGTGTGTCGACAACGGGTACTCCCGGCTCAGCTGGGCGGTGTTGAACTGGAACGTCAACGCGATCGCGCTGTACGACGCCGTCGGCGGCAAACCACAGACCGAATGGACGACCTACCGCGTGTCAGGTCCAGAGCTCACGGCGCTGGCGGACGAGCAGGCCTAGCACTCGCTGCCTCGCCCCTGCCGAGCACGGCTCGCCGGGTCTCCACCTCACCGCCTGGTGTTTTCACACCCGTAGGACTTATCAGGTTGTCTGATAAGTTGTAGGCTCCATCAGGCAGGCCTGCTTCAAGCAACCCGTGGAAAGTGAGGGCCATGTCCGATTACGAAGATCTGTGCTGGATGCCTGCGGTCGAGTTGTCCAGCAGGATCGCCGCGCGCGAAGTCACCCCGCTCGATGTCGCCGAGGCCGTGCTGCAACGGCTGTCCGACGTCAACCCGCAGCTCAACGCGTTCGTGTACCACGACCCCGACCAGGTGATGGCCGACGCAAAGGCGCTCACCGAGCAGCTCGCGGGCGGGCAACGCGTATCGCCGCTGCACGGCATCCCGTTCAGCCTCAAAGAAGTGTGCGCCGTGGCCGGCACACCTACGACCTCCGGCATCGTCGCATTCAAGGATGCCGTGGCCGAGCACGACGAACCGGTGGCCGCGCGACTGAAGTCGGCGGGCGGCCTGTTTCTCGGCAAGACCAACCCGGCAGAGGGCGGGTACAAGGCCAACTCGTCCAATCATCTGTACGGCACGACGCACAACCCCTGGCAGCACGGCATGACCGCGGGCGGATCCAGCAGTGGCGCGGGCGCAGCCGTCGCAGCGGGAATCGGCCAGCTCGCGCAGGGCACCGACGGCGGCGGATCGGTACGAATTCCGGCTGCCATCAACGGTGTTGTGGGGTTCAAACCGGCTCTGGGCCGGATCCCGCAGACCCGGCTTGCCGGCAGGTTCCACACTTTCGCCTACCACGGCCCGATCACCCGCACTGTGGCCGATGCCGCGCTGATGCTCAACACCATGGCAGGATTCGACCCGGCCGATCCGCTCTCGTTGCCATCGGATGGCGTCGACTACGTCGCGGCGTTGAACCAGGGCATCGACGGGGCGCGCATCGCCTGGTCGCCGGATCTGGGATTTGCCACCGTCGACCCGGAGATCAATGACATCTGCCGCCGCGCGGTCTCGGCGTTCACCGAACTGGGTTGCGTTGTCGAGGAGGCCGATCCGGGCTGGGACAACCCCGAACGGGTTATGTGGGAAGGCGTCTGGGCGCCGGTGTATTCGTCGATGCTCGACACGGCCGACTGGGACGCAGAGGCCGGCCGGGTCGACGAACAACTCATCGAAGTGATGAGGGCGGGCGCCCGCCTGGGTGCGCGCGACATCCAGCGTGCCGACGCCGCACGCGGTCGCATGGTGGACCAGATGACGGCGTTCATGCGTGACTTCGACTACCTTGTCACGCCGGTCACCACTCAACCCACGTTCGCCGCCGACCAGTTCTGCCCCGCCAGGTTGTCGGATGCCCCACTGCCGCATCAGCTCATGGGCTGGCTGCTGACCTACCCGTTCAACATGACGACCAATCCGGCGATCTCGGTGCCCGCCGGATTCACCGCCGCGGGGCTGCCCGTCGGGCTGCAGATCATCGGCGGCCTGCGGGCCGACGCCGCGGTACTGCGAGCCGCGGCGGCATTTGAGCGGGCCCGGCCCTGGTCGCATCACCGACCGGATGTGCTTGCCGCCCCTGTCTCTTATACACATCTGACGCTGCCGACGATCGCAT
>NZ_LZTB01000014.1 GCF_001665685.1 Mycobacterium sp. 852013-50091_SCH5140682 | reverse complement strand
TATGCGATCGTCGGCATCGTCAGATGTGTATAAGAGACAGGAGATCTGGTAGCCGGCCGCGGCTCCGAAGACGATGAGGAACTTCCCCCAGTCGAAGTGGGCGTCGGGGATGGCCGAGCCGCCGTGCAGGCTGGTCAGCGCGGCGATGGTCAGGAGCAGAAAGACCGCCACCATCAGGTAGGACTGCCAGCGCTGGATGAAGTGCAGCAGGTCATAGCCGACGACCGCCAGCAGGATCGCGACGAGGATCAACACCGGATACCAGACCGCGGCACTGCCGGGCAGGATCAGTTGCAGGGCCTGGGTCGCCAGGATGACGTTGAACACGTTGAAGCCGACGTAGACGAACAACACGGCGATGAACGGCACGATTGCCCCGCGCGTACCGAATTGGGCCCGTGACTGGATCATCTGAGGCAGGCCCATCCGCGGGCCCTGGTTGGCGTGGAACGCCATGAAGAAGGTGCCGAAACCGGCGCCGAGGATCACGGCGAGCACCGACCAGCCGAGGCTCAGGCCGATGGCAGGGCCGATGAAGCCCGCGACCATGGTGGTGACGACGAAGTTGCCGGTGAACCAGAACGGGCCCTGGTGCCAGACGGTGCCGTGCCGTTCCCGCACGGGAACGTAGTCGATGGAGCGGGTTTCGATCACCGGGCGGCGGGCGGCCGTCGAGTTCGATGGGTTGGTCATGGGCGCGTCCTTGGTCGAGGTACCAAGAACACTAAGTGTGGCGCAGCTAACAGTGCATCGACGTCACGTCGAACTGCTCAACATCGACTTCGACGGAATGTCCAAGCCGACGCTTTACGGCTGCCACCACGGGCGCAGCGGCAGGCCTCCGTCGTGGCCGTGCTCGTCAAGCTTGACCGCCAGCACCTGGTGCAACTGGATGACGTTGGTCTCGAAGCCCAGCCGGGACCCGGCCATGTACAGGCCCCACACCTTCGCGGTGGGCAGGCCGACCTCGGCGACGGCCTCATCCCAGTGCTCGACGAGGTTGGCGCACCAGTCGCGCAGGGTCATCGCGTAGTGATGGCGCAGGTTCTCCTCGTGCAGCACCTCCAGGCCCACATCCTGAACCTCGGTGATGATCCGGCCCGAACCCGTGAGCTCGCCGTCGGGGAACACGTAGCGGTCGATGAAGCCTCCGGCAGCCGCGCCCGACCGGTTGTCGTGCCGGGTGATGCAGTGGTTGAGCAGCAGGCCGCCGACGCGCAACTTGGACTTCAGGAAACCGAAGTACGACGGGTAGTTGTGCACGCCGATGTGTTCGGTGAGGCCGATCGAGGACACCGCGTCGAAGCCGGACTCGGCGACATCCCGGTAGTCGCCGTGACGCACCTCGGCGAGATCGCCGAGCCCTTCCTCGGCGATGGCCTTCTGTGCCCAGGCGGCCTGCTCGCGCGACAGTGTCACACCGATGGCCCGCACGCCATGGCGGGCCGCGTAGCGGACCATGGCGCCCCAGCCGCAGCCGACGTCGAGCAGCCGGTCCCCGGGCTGCAGCCGCAGCTTGTCGAACACCAGGCGGTACTTGTTCTCCTGCGCTTCCTCCAGCGATGCGTCGGCGTTCGGGTAGCACGCGCAGGTGTAGGTCATCGACGGCCCGAGCACCCACTCGTAGAACGTGTTCGACACGTCGTAATGGTGGTGGATGGCCTCGGCGTCGCGAACCCTGCTGTGCCGCAACCCTTCCACCATCCGGCGCCAGCGCGGCAGCGCCTCCTGCGGCGGCGGCGCGATGGGCTTGAGATGCTCGATGCCGATGGAGCGGATAATGTTGGCCAGCACCCGCGCCGGTGGCCGTTTGAAGTCCATCTTCTCGGCCAGCGCGCACAGCAGCGGGTACGGATCGCCGGGGTGCACGCCGTGCGGTTCCAGATCACCCGCCACGTAGGCGCGGGCCAAGCCGAGGTCACCCGGGGCGGTCGCGAGGTAGGTGGTGCCGCGCGGAGTCTTGAGGTCCAGGCCGAGTGCGGCGTCCTCAGGCCCTGCGGTGCTGCCGTCGTAAGCGGTGAATTTCAGCGGGAGCTGTCCCGCGGCGAAGATCTCCAGGATCTCGGCGAGCGTGAGTTTGTTCGCCTGAGAGTGCGTCGAATTTTCCCTGAATGTTGTCATTGCCTTTGCACCGCTTTCGAATACAGATCAAGGAGACGTGAATCGGGATCGTAGGTTTTCTTGACCGTCTTATAAGCTTCCCCGCCGTATAGTGCGTCAAACTCGTCACGCGGGTAAAACGCGTCCGAATACAGCGATTTGTGACCGTCGAGCTGGCTGACCTTGCGCTCGATGAGCCGGTTGGTGTGCCCGGGTTCGGGCCCGACCGGCACCGACGACCAGAAGCCGACGTTGACGTAGGTGTGGTGGGGGCGCAGCGGATACAGCGGCCATGTTCCCGGGGTCCGCGCATCGTCGCGTAACCGCAGCGGGCACAGCCAGATTGGTTCGATGGGCACGTTGTCCAGAAACCACGTGAGAAATTCCGCGCAGTTCTCGATCGGCACCTCGATGTCCTGCACCACGCGTTCCCGCGGTGGGCGGCCGTTGCGCTTCTCGATGCGGTCGGCGATGTTGAACCGCCGGTCGTAGCCGATGAGCTTCCAATAGAAGCTGCTGCGCCGGTAGCGGCGCGGCCACAGCCGCCGGATCGCGGGGTTCTGCGCACCGAATGCCCGTGAGCACCAGAACCAGTCGGTGTCCCACCGCCACAGATAATCGTGAATGGTCAGGCGGTCGTGCTTTTCCGCCGCGGTCTTGCCGTCATGCTGGATGGACCGGTAGTAGATGGCGCTGCCTGTGTAGTCGCTGACAGGACCGGCCGTGGCGGTCTTGATGCCGACACACAGGTAGCTTTCGTCGGCGCTGAACACCACGCCGTCGAGGTAATCGACCTTCTCGCCACCCAGCCCGCCGGTTTCGATGATGCGGTCCATGGCTGCGACCAGGTCGTCCAAGGTGTGGAAGCGCAGATGGCGCAGCGCGACGAACGGCAGCACCGGTTCCAGCTCGATTCGCAGCCGCGTCGAATAGCCAAGTGTGCCATAGGAATTGGGGAAAGCTCGGAACAGGTCGGAATGCTCGGCGGGCGACGCGGTGACGATTTCGCCTGCGCCGGTGAGGATGTCCATCTCCAACACGGATTCGTGCGGCAACCCGTTGCGGAACGACGTGGATTCGATGCCGAGGCCGGTGACCGCGCCGCCGAGGGTGATGGTTTTCAGTTGCGGTACCACCAAGGGCGCCAGCCCGTATGGCAGCGTCGCGTCCACCAGGTCCTCGTAGGTGCACATGCCTGCCACATCTGCGGTCGACGCGTGCGGGTCGACGGCGATGACATTCGTCAAACCTGATGTGTCCAGGCCCTTACCGGCATGCCGGTCGCGGGCGCGGAACAGGTTCGACGTGCTTTTGGCAAGACGAACCGTCTCGGTGGGCTTTATGGCGCGATAGCTGTCGAGAAGCCGCTGTACGCCGGCAGCGTGGACAGCCTGTGCGTCAGTCGGAACAACAGACACACATATACGCTAGTCGGCGGTTGCATTCGATGCGACCCGGAGGAGCGCGGTTATCAGACCGCGACGTCATTGATACAAGGAGTATTCACCGATGGGACAGGTCAGCGCGGTCAGCACCGTATTGATCAACGCCGAACCCGCCGCTGTGTTCGCTGCGATCGCCGACTACCAGACGGTGCGGCCGAAGATTCTTTCCTCGAACTACAGCGGCTACCAGGTCCTCGAAGGCGGGCAGGGTGCGGGCACCGTCGCCACCTGGAAACTGCAGGCGACGAAATCACGTGTCCGCGACGTCAAGGCGACCGTCGACGTGGCGGGGCACACCGTCATCGAGAAGGACGCCAACTCGTCGATGGTGATCAACTGGACTGTCGCGCCGGCCGGGACCGGATCGTCGGTCAACCTCAAGACCACCTGGACCGGTGCCGGTGGGGTGGGCGGCTTCTTCGAGAAGACGTTCGCGCCGCTGGGTCTGCGCAAGATCCAGGACGAGGTGCTGGCCAACCTCAAGAAGGAAGTGGAAGGCGCCTAGCGCCCGACCTATCGCGCCGACGCCACCTGCTGCGAGCCGAGGAACCCAGCGATCCCGCGGACGATGGCGTCGGCGTATTTCTGCCTGCCCTCCGGCGATTTCATCAGCGACGAGTCGACCGGGTTCTTCATGTTGCCGCACTCGACGAGGATCGACGGGTACTGCGCGAGGTTGAGCCCGGCGATATCGGAGCGCGCATCCAGGCCGCCCGAGCCGATATAGGTGGCAGGCGGAATTCCCGAGGCGGAGATCTGATCGCGCATCACCTTCGCGAACTGCACCGCCGGGCCGGCCTGCACGGCGTTGAGCGGCGGCGACGAGTACAGCACGTGGAAACCTCGGCCGTTGGCGGGCCCACCGTCGGCGTGGATGGCGACGATGGCGTTCGGGTGCACGGCGTTGGCCATCGCGGCGCGCGCGTCGACGCACGGTCCCACCGAGGTGTCGTCGCCGCGCGTCATCGCCGTCCGGACCCCCAGCGCGGTCAGCGCGGCCCGGACGCGCAGCGTGGTGTCCCAGGTGAAGGTGTGCTCGGGGTAACCGTCGTCGGTCGAGGTACCACTGGCCTGGCAGTCTTTGGTGCCGCCGCGTCCGGTCGGGACCTGCTTGCTGATCGACGCGTCGTTCGCGCCGTTGTGGCCGGGATCGAGGAAGACGATCATCCCGGCGAGGTTCGCGGGTGCGGCATGGGCTATCGGTGCGGCGGCGGTCGACACAGCGATGAGCACGCTGCTGGCAACCGCGGTGCCGACACGCAGGCAGGCTGGGACTCGCACGGGCGCCACCGTAGCCCGGGCGCCGTCTAGGCTGGAAGGCCAAACCGCCGCGCTCGAGCGGAGAGAAACCAAGTCGAGACCAAGACGCAACCAACCACGGCAAGGGGACCTGTCATGCAACCCGGAGGCACACCCGACATGTCGGCACTGCTCGCACAGGCACAGCAGGTGCAGCAGCAGCTGATGGAGGCCCAGGAGGCGATGACCAACGCCGAGGTCGAAGGGCAGGCAGGCGGCGGTCTGGTCAAGGTCAGAGTGAAGGGCAGCGGCGAGGTCGTCGCCGTGTCGATCGACCCGAAGGTCATCGATCCGTCCGATCCGGAGACCCTGCAGGATCTCATCGTCGGCGCACTGGCCGACGCTTCGGCGCAGGTGCAGGACATGGCGCAGAGCCGCCTCGGCCCGCTGGCCGGCGGGCTGAGTGGCTTCGGCATTCCGGGGCTGTAGGCATCCGTGTTCGAGGGTCCCGTCCAGGATCTGATCGACGAGCTGGGCAAACTGCCCGGCATCGGGCCCAAGAGCGCGCAGCGCATCGCGTTTCACCTGCTGAGCGTCGAGCCGCCCGACATCGACCGGCTGACGGCCGTGCTGGGCCGCATCCGCGACGGGGTCACGTTCTGCGAGGTGTGCGGCAACGTGTCCGACGCGCAGCGCTGCCGGATCTGCAATGACCCCCGTCGCGACGCGTCGCTGGTGTGCGTCGTCGAGGAGCCCAAGGACGTGCAGGCCGTCGAGCGCACCCGCGAGTTCCGGGGCCGCTACCACGTGCTCGGCGGCGCGCTGGACCCCTTGTCGGGTATCGGACCCGATCAGCTGCGCATCCGTGAGCTGCTGAACCGGATCGGTGAACGCGTCGACGGTGTCGACGTCGCCGAGGTGATCATCGCCACCGATCCGAACACCGAGGGCGAGGCCACCGCCACCTACCTGGTGCGGATGCTGCGCGACATCCCAGGGCTCACCGTGACGCGGATCGCCTCGGGGCTGCCGATGGGCGGCGATCTGGAGTTCGCCGACGAACTGACCCTCGGCCGTGCCCTGGCGGGGCGCCGCGCGATGGCCTGATTCGCGGCTCGCCGCGGTGGCCTGATTCGCGGCTCAGAACACCTGACTCTGCGGCGCCGCGATCATGAATCCGTGCGTGACCGGCGGGTCGTTGTCGGTGAACTCGACCCCTCGCAGCACGCAGACCAGTGCAGCCTCGGATGGCACCCCGCAGGCCAGCGAAACAGTGGGGGAGAACGCCCAGAAGACGATCTTGTGCCCGACAGGGATGAGCACCGGCGTCTGACCGCTGATATCGCCGAAGAAGCGCTGTGGCGGGGTAGATAGGAAACGGGCGGGACCGGCTGCGTTGGCGTACACCGTCGACAGGTTCACGGTCTGGGTGCCTGCCGGGGCTCCGGGCATGTTGCCGGTGCAGGTGACGTCGTGGACCACCTTGGCAAGGGTCTTCTTGCAGACCAGGCCGCTCGGAGTGGTGAACAGCAGTTCGGGGATATCCCCGAGATCGGCCGGGGTGGCAGGGAGCGGACCGCTGTCGTCGATGAGCGAATCGATGTCGGGGATGCCGGGCGCCGCGACTGCGTGCGGCATCCCGGCCAGCGTCAGCAGTATGACGGCGACGGCCACTGCGCAGAGCCGTGTCATCGGTATCTCCTCGATCGGTGGGCGGGGTGCATTCCATTGTCCGGCCGGCTGGTTGGGCCACCGTGCACCAATTGACCGGTAGCGTCGAGTCATGCCCGACCTGCTTGAGCTGGCTCCCTCGCTGTATCGACTGCGGATTCCGGATGACCGGGCGCATCTGCTCAATTGCTACCTGTGGCTCGGTGCCGATGGTGTGACGCTGGTCGATACCGGCTGGCCGGACAGCGCCGCGCTGATCGGTGAGGCTTTGACGGCGCTGGGGCGCGCACGTGGTGACGTGAAACGTGTTGTGCTGACTCATTTTCACGAAGATCACTGCGGCTCGGCTGCCGAGATCGCCGGCTGGTCTGACGTCGAAGTGGTTGCCGGACTGGATGATTCGCGGTTCGTCAGCGGTGACGAACCGGGGCCGCTGCCGGTTCTGACCGACGGTGAGCGGGCGATCCGGCCGGACTTCGACACCTCGCCGCACGGCCCCGCATGCCGGGTGGACCGCGCGGTGCGCGACGGCGACGTGCTCGACTTCGCCGGAGGCGCCCGCGTCGTCGCCGCGTCCGGGCATACGCCGGGCAGCATCGGACTGTATCTGCCCGCTGCTGACGCCGTGCTCACCGGCGATGCGGTCGCGGAGTTCAACGGACAGGTGATCCTCGGTGTCTTCAACACCGACCGGCGCGCCGCCATCGAATCTCTGCAAAGCCTCGCGGCCACAGGTGCGCAGATCGCCGGATTCGGTCACGGGGAGGCGGTGCCCACCGACGCGGCGGCGCGCATCGCCGCGGCGGTCGACCCATTCGCCTGATCGTTCGAGGAAATGAGGTAGTCCGCTACGCGTTCACCGCGTCGGGCACGGTCATACGGTCGCAGGTGACGAAGGAGATGGTCATGGCCATCGCGGAAGCGCCTGTCAATCACGTTCCCTCGGTTGTCGCACCGGCCCACCACGATTGCCTGGAGGGCACGTTGTGGCGGGGTTTGAAGTCTCGGCTGCCGTCGGTGTGGGTGCGCACCGCCCCTTGGCGACAGGCGGTGCAGCATCGCCGCATCACGTTGCTCAACGATCTCGCCGGCCTGGATCTCGGCAAGACTCCGTGCAAGATGGCCATCCGTGCCTACTTGGTCGAAGATCTGCTGGAGGATGCCAACCGGGCATCGTGCGCGCGAGTCGGTCCGCTGAAGTGGTGGTGGGGTACCGAGATCGAACGGGCATGGTCCCGGCTGCGTGAGGTCGACGAGCGCATGATCGGACTGGTCGACGCGACGGCGCTGCCCGTCTATGCGGCACGGGCAGCCCAGCGGGGACATGCCTACCTGGACGCGGCAGACCCGCAGCTCCAGCAGCTCGACAAACTTCGGAACGAACCACGTCCGGCAGAAGCGGAGTTACGTAGCTCCGCCGCCGAGGTGTTGCGGACAGCGCATGCCAAGGCCGATCACGCCAATCGGGAGGCCCGCTATCTGCGGAACCGGCTGCTGATCGCCTCGGTCTTCTGCGTCGTGTTCGCCGCCGTGATCGTGGCGGCTCAAGCCCATGTGCCGACGGTGGATTTCGTGGTACCCCACGATGATTGGCATGCCTCGGCCTGGGTGTGCCTCGGTGTCGTGATGTTGTTCGGGGCAGTTGGGGCGTTGTTCACCGCAATCCCCGCGGTGTCGAACATCCCGACCAATTTCGGCCCGTTCAACCTGCCGCTGCAACAGGGACTGCTCAAGATTGCGTTCGGGCCGTTGGTCGCCGTGGTCGGTATCGCCTTACTGGGCAACGGTATCGGGCCCATGAAGCCTCCGCAGACCGTGCCGGACCTGTTGCTGATGGCCGTGATCTTCGGTGCAGGCCAGCATGCGGTCACCCGCTACGTCGACAAGCGTGCCGGTCAGATCCTGACCGCTGCCGCACCGACCACGAAGACCGCGGGATCGAAAGCGTCACCCGGCAACTCGATCTAGTCAGCACCGCGAGCGTGCGTGTCTGCTGCCCGCCACGCCGTCAAACGTCAACACTCTACGTGCGCTCAGGCTCGACGAGCGTGCGCCGAACGCCGACGAAACACGGTGTGTCGGCCCGCAGACGCGCACGCTCGCGGTGCTAGGCGCGCCGCGGGGCAGCGAGCCGTTCGCGACGCAGTAGGTCGACCTCGGGCAACTCCAGTGGAGGCAACTCGCCTACCACTCTCGACAGCAGATGATCGGCCAGCTCCGGATTGCGGGCCAGGCACGGCCCGTGCAGATAGGTGGCCACCACGCTGCCCTGCACCGCGCCGTCATAACCGTCACCGGCCCGATTGCCCGCGCCCTTGGTGACTGCCGCCAACGGGCGGGCATCTTGTCCGAGAACCGTTCCGCCGCGGTGGTTTTCGAAGCCGGTCAACGGCTGGGTGAGCCCGTCCAGCAGAGGCTTTGACGCCACCTCGCCGATGGTCCTGGCCTCCTGCGGCGACGTCGTGACGTCCAAAAGGCCGACGCCTTCGACACGTTCACCCGCCGAGGTCTCGTACCAATGTCCCAGCACCTGGATCGCGGCGCAGATCGCCAGCACGGGCGCGCCCCGCGAAACCGCCTCCTGCAGACCGGGATACCGGATCAGATGCTTGGTGGCCAGGCGTTGCGCGTAGTCTTCGGCGCCGCCGAGGGTATAGAGGTCACACGAGTTGGGCACCGGGTCGGCCAGGGTGATCTCGACGATCTCGGCGTCGATGCCCCGCAGCCGAAGCCGCTGCCGCAACACCACCGCATTGCCACTGTCGCCGTAGGTCCCCATCACATCCGGCAGCACGAGCCCGATGCTGATCTTCGAGGCCGTCATGAGATTCGCCGATTCAGTTGCAGGAACGCGGTGTAGTTCGCGATTACCTCGACATGCCCCGGCGGGCACGAGTCGATTGCGGCAACCGTGTCGTGCACGAGGGTGTGCTCGACGCCGGCGTACCCGAGTCGCACCGCGAGGTCGGTGCCGCGCTCGCCGGCGGCCACCACCTGAGTATCGCCAAAGTGCTCGAACCGGACATCCCACAACCAGGACAGATCCTCACCATCGGGCACCTGCCCGTTGACCGCGATCACGACACCCGCGCCGTGCTTGTCCACCATCGACAGCGCCTCCTGCCATCCGGCCGGATTCTTGGCGAGCAGGATGCGTGCGGTGTGCGAGCCCACCTGCACGGTGCGATACCGGCCTGCCACCTCGTCGACACCGGAGACCGCGGCCACCGCGGCAGCCGGATCGGCTCCGAGCGCGACCGCCGCCGCGACGGCCTGGGTGGCGTTGCCGCGGTTGACCGCCCCGGGAAGCGCCAGAGTCATCGGCAGGACCAGCCCGTCGGGTCCGTAGATGTGGGTGTCGTCGAACCACCAGTGCGGGCTCGGGCGCTTGAAATCGCTTCCCGTGGAGTACCAGTTGACGCCGTCGCGCACGATGATCTCGCCGGAGCGCGGGCAGCTGACCGAGTCGCCGGCCCAGCTGCCGCCGGCGGCCACCCACACCACGTTGGGGTTGTCGTAGGCGGCCGAGGTCATCAGCACGTCATCGCAGTTGGCCACGATCACCGCATCCGGATGCCGGGCCAGGCCGCCGCGCAGCGTGCGCTCGATGTGGTTGATCTCACCGACGCGGTCCAACTGGTCGCGAGACAGGTTGAGCAGCACGATCACCGACGGGTCCACGGCATCCGAGACGTGCGGGACGTGCATCTCGTCGACTTCCAAGGCAGCCAAGGACGCGGACCGCGCCCCCGCCAGCGCGGCCACCAGCCCGGCGTCCATGTTGGCGCCTTCTGAGTTACTGGCCACCGGGCCCACGGTGGCCAGCGCCGCCGCGGTCATCCGGGTGGTGGTCGACTTACCGTTGGTGCCGGTCACGACCACCGTGCGACGGCCCTGGCCCAACTGGCGAAGGATCGAGGCGTCGAGCGTCATCGCGACCAGGCCGCCGATCATTGCGCCTGCGCCTCGGCCGGTCACCCGCGACGCCCAGCGTGCGGATGCTCCGGCCGCGAGTGCGGCACGTCCGCGCAGGGTCAGCATTCCGGCGATTTTAGGTGCACGACACGCTGGCCCGCCGAGCGAGGTTGTCGGACTTGCGTGCCATCCTGGCGACTATGAGCACCGCACCGCCGTTGACGGCCCGCCCGTCGTGGGGTCGACCGGCAGCTGAGCCGGGCGCGGGCTGGGCCGTGGTCGACGTCGAGACCTCGGGTTTCCGGCCCGGGCAGGCCCGCATCGTGAGCGTGGCCGCGTTGGCGGTCGGTGACGACGGCAGTGTCGAGCACAGTGTCGCCAGCCTGCTCAATCCGGGCGTCGATCCGGGCCCCACCCACGTGCACGGCCTCACCGCGGAGATGCTCGAAGGCCAGCCGACCTTCGGTGATGTCGTCGACCAACTCATCGACGTGCTGCGCGGACGCACGCTGGTGGCTCACAACGTGGGATTCGACTACGGCTTCCTTACCGCCGAGGCCGAGCTGGTCGGCGCCGAGCTGCCCATCGACTCCGTGATGTGCACTGTCGAGCTGGCCCGCCGGCTGGAGCTGGGCACGGAGAACCTGCGGCTGGAGACGCTGGCGGCGCACTGGGGCGTCAGCCAGATGCGCCCGCACGATGCGCTCGACGACGCTCAGGTGCTGGCGCAGATCCTCAAGCCGACCCTGGCCCGCGCCCGCGACCGCAAGGTGTGGCTGCCGCTGCGCGAGGTCGGCCGCAAGCGCTGGCCCAACGGCCAGGTCACGCATGACGAGCTGCGGCCGTTGAAGGTGCTGGCGTCCCGGCTGCCGTGTCTGTACGCCAACCCGGGGGCGTACGTGCCCGGCCGGCCGCTGGTGCAGGGCATGCGGGTCGCGCTGTCGGCGGAGATGACGCGTACGCACGAGGAGGTCATCGAGCGCATCCTCGATGCCGGCCTGGCCTACACCGACGCGGTCGATCAGCAGACCTCGTTGGTGATCTGCAACGAGACCGCCCCGGATCAGGGCAAGGGATACCAGGCGCGCGAACTGGGCGTGCCACTGGTCGCCGACGGGGAGTTCATGGCCCTCATCGGTCACGTCGTGGGTGGGACCGACGTCGAGGAGTTCGTCGACAGCCCGCCCGACGGCGACCAGTTCACGTTGTTCTAGCTGAGCGCTTTGGCCTTGAGGGCCTCGTACTCGGCCTGGTTGATGGTTCCCGCGTCGAGCAGTGCCTTGGCGTCGGCGATCTCCTGGGCGGGTGTGCGGCCGGCCGCCTCGCGGATGTAGGCGTCGGTCTCCTGCTTGGCCGCAGCGGCGGCCGTGGCCGCCCGCTGCGCCATCCCCTTGCCGCGGGCGATCAGGTAGATGAACGCCGTGAGCCAGGGGAACACGATCAGGAAGATCACCCACACGGCCTTGATCCAGCCGGAGGTCTCATGATCGCGCCAGAACAGGTCCCCCAGGATCTGGAACAGCACCAGCAAATATGCAATCCACGCGAAGATGATCAGGAAGTGCCAGAGAAAGTCCCACGATGATCCCCAGTCCATGGGTGGCTCCTTTGGAATTGTCGGATGCGTAGCTGATCTACGCTTCCGTCAGTTAACCACGCGCGGCACGGTTCACGGCGGACACGACGGCCCGAAGTGACGCAGTCGTGATCGACGTCGCGATACCGACGCCCCACACGGTCTTCCCGCCGATCGATACCTCCACGTAGGCCGCGGCCTGGGCTTCCTCGCCGGACGACATGGCGTGCTCGGAGTAGTCCAGCACGTTGATGTCGTAACCCACGGCGCCCAGGGCGTCCACGAACGCCGCCAGCGGGCCGTTGCCCGCGCCGACGATCTCGCGTTCCACGCCGTCGATCTTCACGATCGCGGTGATGGTGTCGGTGCCGCCGTCGACCTCGGAGGCGACGACCTTCTGCCGCATGCGCTCCAGCGGCGTGATCGGAGCCAGGTACTCGTCGGAGAAGACGTCCCACATCTCCTTGGGTGACACTTCCCCGCCCTCGCCGTCGGTGATCTTCTGGACCGCCTGGGAGAACTCGATCTGCAGCCGGCGCGGCAGCACCAGCCCGTGATCGGCCTTCATGATGTAGGCGACGCCGCCCTTGCCGGACTGCGAGTTGACCCGGATGACGGCCTCGTAGGTGCGGCCGACGTCCTTCGGGTCGATCGGCAGGTACGGCACCTGCCACAGGATGTCGTCGACGTCGGAGTCCGCAGCATCGGCGTCGACCTTCATCTGGTCCAGACCCTTGTTGATGGCGTCCTGGTGGCTGCCCGAGAACGCGGTGTACACCAGATCGCCGCCGTAGGGGTGGCGCTCGTGTACGGGCAGCTGGTTGCAGTACTCGACGGTGCGGCGGATCTCGTCGATGTTGGAGAAGTCGATCTGCGGGTCCACGCCGCGGGAGAACATGTTCATGCCCAGCGTCACCAGGCATACGTTGCCCGTGCGCTCACCGTTGCCGAACAGGCAGCCCTCGATCCGGTCGGCGCCCGCCTGGTAGCCCAATTCCGCTGCGGCGACGGCGGTTCCGCGGTCGTTGTGCGGGTGCAGACTCAGGATGATCGAGTCCCGCGGAGCCAGATGGCGGTTCATCCACTCGATCGAATCGGCGTAGACGTTGGGGGTGGCCATCTCGACCGTGGCGGGCAGGTTGACGATCAGCGGCCATTCCGGGGTCGGCTGGACCACCTCGGCGACCGCGTTGCAGACGTCGACGGCGTACTCCAGTTCGGTGCCGGTGTAGGACTCCGGCGAGTACTCGAACCGCCACAGCGTGCCGGGGTACTTCTTGGCCTCCTCGACGCACATGCGGGCACCGTCGGTCGCGATTTTCTTGACGGCCTCACGGTCGGCGCGGAACACCACGCGGCGCTGCAGGATCGAGGTGGAGTTGTAGAAGTGCACGATGACGCGGGGCGCTCCGGCGCAGGCCTCGAAGGTGCGCTCGATCAGCTCGGGGCGGCACTGCGTCAGCACCTGGATGGTCACGTCGTCGGGAACGGCGCCCTGCTCGATGATCTCGCGGACGAAGTCGTAGTCCGTCTGGCTCGCCGACGGGAAGCCGACCTCGATCTCCTTGTAGCCCATGCGGACCAGCAGGTCGAACATGCGGCGCTTGCGCTCGGGGCTCATCGGGTCGATCAGGGCCTGGTTGCCGTCGCGCAGGTCGACCGCGCACCACATGGGGGCGTGCTCGATCACGTTGTCCGGCCAGGTGCGGTCGGGCAGGGTGACCGGTTCGACCTCAGCGGCGAACGTGCGGTACCGGCTGACCGGCATCGACGATGCGCGCTGGGTGTTCCAGGAGGGTTGGCCGTCGCGGCGCGGGCCTGCGGGGGTCTTGATGGCGCGTACGGAACTGTAGGCGTCGACAGAGGTTTCTTGCGTGGTCATGATGGTTGCTCCGGGTCGGTGGGGATTCAGACCGGCGCATCGCGAAAACCCGCGACGGGAGGCCAGTCTGGATCAGACCCCGTCGCGGCGTCCGAGAAGGAGCACCCGCTGCACAGTCAACATCATCGCTGACTGTACTCCGCGTCCCGGTCCGACCCCAAACCTGAGCGTGCGGTGCCGTCCTCCGATCGGGGGACGGCACATTCAGCCTGCACATCCTCCAGTCGCTCGACAGACCCGGGCGGCGTTGCGCGGCATTCTTGTCTCAACGGCGAAACAAGCCGAAGAAACAATCGAAATAGCCACTGACGCAAAGGAATTCGAAATGATCACCACCAAGAGCATCATCCGGTTCGCCGCTCTGCCGATCCTCTCCGCCGGAGCTGTCGGCGCGGTCGCGCTCGGCCTGGCCGGCACCGCATCCGCACAGGGCCCCACCGGCCCCGGCCACGTGTACAGCCCCGACACCTACGCCACGCCGGCGCCGGGCGTCATGCCGGGCTGGCACAACCACCACGGCGCCTGGCGCATCACCAACCTGCAGGATCAGTAATGCCGCAGCGGCCGGGCTCAGGCCTCGAGCCTGGCCCGCACCGCGTCGAGGCGGTGCCGCAGTTCGGTCTCGTCGATGACGCCGCGCACGAGCAGCGAATGCGCCAGCGACACCAGTTGATTCTCGGGGTAGGGCAGGTCCGCGTATAGCGTCGCCGAGAGTTCGTCTTCCTCGTCGCGACGTTCCTTGAAGCTGAGTCTGCCTGTGCCGCAAGCGGAATGGTCAAGGGCGTCGCAGAGGCCGTCGAGGCTGGTCTTCCACGGCGGCACGGGGTTCTCGACCCCGTACTTGGCGGCCATCCGGGGCCACACCTGGTTGCGTTCGACGATGTTCTTCAGCGTCGAGATGTCGTCAGTCATCGTCACTCCGCCGGGTGGACCGCAGCGCGGGTGTCGACGATCACATTCGTGGTGACGCCGGGCTTGGGTAGCGCGACGCCGATGAGGCAGTCCCGCGTGATGATCTCGGCGAGCTGATCCTCATCCCAGCCTTCGGTGCCCTCCGGGCGCATGGGCATGACCATGAAACGATGCTTCTGGTTGGAGTCCTCGACGCGGACCTCCACGTCGTCGGGCAGGTAGAGGCCGAATTCGGCGAGCACCTGGCGCGGCCACCGCACCAGGCGCCTGCGGTAGTTGGGGGTGCGGTACCACTCGGGCGAATTGCCCAGGATCGGCCGCGGGTAGCACGAGCACAGGGCGCACACGATGACGTTGTGCAGGGTCGGGGTGTCTTCGAGGATCTTGAACGCGGTGAAATCGCTCGGAGTGCCGAAACCGGTCGGTTCGAGCCAGTCGACGCCGACAGCTTTGCTCGCGGCGAGCGCGTCGGTCAGCGCGAGCTGCTTGAACTCCGGGTCCAACCAGGCCCGCGCGACCAGGCGGGCGGCCGGTGTCGGGCCGATCTGCTCGGCGAACTCGGTGAACCGGCGGTGCTCCTCGGCGGTGAAGATGCCCTTCTCGATGCACAGTTCACGCAGGGCGATCTCGAGCACTTCGAAATCGGTGATCTCGTCCACCATGGGTTTGACCGTGCGCGCGTGGTCGTGGTCGTGGTCGTGGTCGTGGTCGTGGTCGTGGTCGTGATCGTGATCGTGATCGTGATCGTGATCGTCGCTCATGCCTTCTCCAGCCAACGTTCGGGAATCTCGGTCTGCAGGGTGTCGGTCGCCGTGCCGGTGTAGCCGTGCCAGAGCTCGGACTGGTTGAAGCGCACGATGTAGAACCACTCGGGCGTGGCGTCGGCGCGGTCCCACGTCTCGTCCTCGGCCGCCGGGCTTTCGTAGGTGACCTCGGCGATTTCCCCCAGGGCGCCTCGGACGTATTCGGGTGTGCGGGTGTAGAGCAGGATCGGCAGTTCGCGGACCTTCACCGCGTCGCCCACGCGGAACTTGGGCTCGCCCGCCTGCCCGGCATACACCTGCGGGTCGCCCTTGCCGACCGCCCGGATGTGGTGCTCGTTGCGTGCGACGTCCGCGCCGTCGCCCTGCGACTTCGGCTGCGCTTCGAGCTTGCGGCCCGCCAGCCCGCCCTCGTAGCGGGCCTGGACCTCGACCATGCGCTGGGTGAGCTCACCGAGGCTGATGTGGTGTTTTTCCACCAACACCCGCGCGACGGCCCAGAGCCACCGCCCGTAGTAGGGGAACCCCTGGTAGACCGCGCGCCCGACGTCGACGTTGCCGATGCGGCGGCGTTCCTCCGACAGCCAGATCCCGCGCCACGCGAGCACCTCGCAGATGACGTAGGTCATGTGCTCCCAGTACTCGTAATCCTTGTTCTCGTACTTCATCGGAGCGTCGGGCTCCCCGCCCACGTCGTGGACGGTCTTCATGTACGCCAGGAAGCGCTCGTGATCGAGGAGATCCGGTGGTGGCGCGTCGGGCATCTCCGGATAGGCGGACTTGAGCCGTCCGACCAATTCCAGGTGGGCGGCGCGTTCGGCGGCTGTGCTCATGGGAGTTCCCCTCGGCGGGCACTGTCGAGCAGACGGTTCCAAACTTTAGTGACCGTGCCACCCGCGCATGGCGAAATCCGTTACTTACGCGCGCGAAAATTTAGCTGGCAGAGGTGTTCTCGGTCAGACCTGCGAATCGGGGAACGCGATGACCGACAAGAACCGGATCGGTAACTCCACCAGATCGGTCGGACCGTGGGCGCCCTCGCCGTCGATCTGCAGCGAGTCGCCGGGGTGCAACCGGTACACCGAGCGGCTGTGGCTGTAATCCATCACGCCTTCGAGCATGAAGATGAACTCGGTGCCGGGATGCTGGAACAGCGGATAGGTCTGGCTCTTCTCCGACAACGTCACGTGCAGGCATTCCAGCCGCTTGTGTTCGCCGCGCAACGAGCTCAGCAGCTGGTACTCGTGGCCTTCGCGCGTGCCTTCGCGCACGATCCGTGCGCCGGTCCCTGCCTTGACGAACGCGGCCGGGCGTTCCACGTCCGCGCCGCGAAACAGGCTGGTCACCGGCACGTCCAGGCCCTTGGCCAACAACGCAAGCGTCGACAGGCTGCACGAGGTCTGCGCGTTCTCGATCTTGGACAACATCGCTTTGGAGATCCCGACCCGGGCCGCCATGTCGGCGACGGTCAGGCCGTGCTGCTGGCGCAGCTGGCGCACGTTGCGCCCGATCGCCGCCTCGAACTCCAGCTCATCGGCCAAGGCTTGCGGATCGCGGTCACGGGCAGTGCCGGACTTGTTGCGAAGTAGTGGGACTTCACTCATGCGCAATCCGCCTTCGGATTCTGGCTGGCGCTCACAGGTACCTGTTTAACGTATTTCCCTCCAGATCCTGCCGCATTTCCCCACGCCGACGTGCCGGCGTGGGGCTGCGGACAATTTTTCCTCGGTAGTGGGTCAGACGAGTTCGAGCTCGTAGGCGGCGTCGCGGTGGACCTTGGTGTCGATGCCGAGTTCCTCGTCTTCCGGCGAGATGCGGATGCCGATCGTCTTCTTGATCGCGAGCGCGATGACGTAGGCGATGACGAACGAATAGACCATCACTGCTGCTGCCGCGATGGCCTGGCGCCACAGCTGGTCGAGGCCGCCACCGTAGAACAGGCCGTTGACCTTGTTGGGCATGGTGTCACTGGCCAGCAGGCCGATGAGCAGTGTGCCGATGACGCCGCCGACAAGGTGGACCCCGACCACGTCGAGTGAGTCGTCGTAGCCGAACTTCTCCTTCAGGCCCACGGCCAGCGGGCAGATCGCGCCGGCGATCAGGCCGAGCAGGATCGCACCGACTGGTGTGACGGCACCGCAGGCCGGGGTGATGGCGACCAGACCGGTGATGGCACCGGCCGCGGCACCGACGCCCGTGACGTGTCCGTCCTTGAGTTTCTCGACCGCGAGCCAGGCCAGCGTGGCCGCACACGTCGCGACGAACGTGGTGACCATGACGATGGCGGCCGAATTGCCCGCGGCCAGCGCCGACCCGCCGTTGAACGCATACCAGCCTGCCCACAGCAGCCCCGCTCCCAGCAGGGTCAACGGCACGTTGTGCGGCTTGCGCAGCCGTCCCCAGTTGGCGCCCTTGCCGAGCACGATGGCCACCGCCAGCGCGGCGGCGCCTGCGTTGATGTGCACTGCCGTGCCACCCGCGAAGTCGATGGCGTGCAGCTTGTTGGCGATCCAGCCGCCGACCGAGTCCTTGGTCACGGTGCCGTCGACCGCGAACACCCAGTGCGCGACGGGAAAGTAGACGAGGACCGCCCAGACGGTCGCGAAGACCATCCATGCGGCGAACTTCATCCGGTCAGCGGCCGCGCCCGAGATCAGCGCCACGGTGATGGCCGCGAACAAGGCCTGGAACAGTGAGAAAAGGCTGACCGGCAGGCCGTTGATGGTGGTCATCGGTTCCAGCAGATTCTTCATGCCGAGGAACTCGGTGAAGCTGCCGACGAACCCGCCGTACGACGTGCCGAACGTCATGGAGAACCCGAAAAGGATCCAGAGCACACCGACGACAGCGACCGCACCGAACGTCATCATCATCATGTTGGTCGAGCTCTTCACCGAGACCATGCCGCCGTAGAACAGCGCAAGGCCGGGGATCATCATCGTCAGCCCGATGATGCAACAGAGCATGAACGCCGTGGTTCCTGTGTCCATCAAATATCTCCTGAGGGTGGCGGCCCGTCGGGCCGATCCCCGTCAATAGACGACGCTTCTGTTACGGGCACGGGATTCGCGTGTTGCGGGCGGATTACGCCTGACCGGCTCCCGAGCTGGCTAGCCTTTGGGCGCATGTGCACCCGCGTCGTCTATCTCGGTACCGGTGATCGCGTCGTCACCGGCCGTTCGATGGACTGGAAACTGGAGATCGGCACCAATCTGTGGGTGTTGCCCCGCGGGGTCGCACGCACCGGACAGGCCGGACCGGAGTCGGTGGAATGGACCGCGAAGTACGGCAGCGTGGTGGCGACCGGCTACGACATCTGCACCACCGACGGGGTCAACGAGGCGGGCCTGGCGGTGAACCTGCTGTGGCTCGCCGAATCGCAGTACCCAGCCGCCGACGCTGCCGGCCCGGCCATATCGCTGGCGCTGTGGGGCCAGTACGTGCTGGACAACTTCGGCTCGGTCGCTGAAGCCGTCGCGGCCCTGACCGCGACGCCGCTGCGGGTCGCCACCGCCGACGTGCCCGGTGAGCAGCGGATGGCCACGTTGCACCTGGCCATGTCCGACGGCACGGGCGACAGCGCGATCGTCGAGTACGTCGACGGGCGACAGACCATCCACCACGGCCGCCAGTACCAGGTGATGACCAACTCGCCGATCTTCTCCAAGCAACTCGCCATCACCGAGTACTGGGAGGAGATCGGCGGCACCGTCATGCTGCCCGGCACCAACCGCGCCGCCGACCGGTTCGTGCGGGCGTCCTTCTACATCAATGCCATTCCCAAATCCGACGATCCGGTGCTGTCGGTCGCCGCGGTGTTCAGCGTGGTGCGCAACGCGTCGACCCCGTACGGCATCGCAACCTCCGACGAACCGAACATCTCCTCGACCCGCTGGCGCACGGTCGTCGACCACAAGGCGCGGCGCTACTTCTTCGAGTCGGCACTGTCCCCGAACACGTTCTGGGTGGAGCTGGCGAACCTGGATTTCAGCGTTGGCGCGCCCACCCTGCGGCTCGATCTCGGCGAGGGGGAGAAGACCGTCTACGCCGGCGACGCGAGTTCGCAGTTCCAGCCGGCGCGACCGTTCACCTTCATGACGGTGCCCTGACCGGGCGACAAAAAACCAGCTGCACGTCTCCCTTATCCTTGATGCGACTCATTCCCGCATTCTCGAAGGACTGACAGTGGCGCTCGTCGTACAGAAATACGGCGGATCCTCGGTATCTGATGCCGAGCGAATCCGTCGCGTCGCCGAGCGCATCGTGGAGACGAGGAAGGCAGGCAACGACGTCGTCGTGGTCGTCTCCGCGATGGGCGACACCACCGACGACTTGCTGGACCTCGCCCGCCAGGTTTCGCCAGCGCCGCCGCCTCGCGAGATGGACATGCTGCTCACCGCCGGTGAGCGCATCTCCAACGCATTGGTCGCGATGGCCATCGAGTCCCTGGGCGCGCAGGCCCGCTCCTTCACCGGCTCGCAGGCCGGTGTGATCACCACCGGTACCCACGGCAACGCCAAGATCATCGATGTCACCCCCGGCCGGCTGCGCGACGCGCTCGACGAGGGGCAGATCGTGCTGGTCGCCGGGTTCCAAGGGGTCAGCCAGGACAGCAAGGACGTCACCACGCTCGGCCGCGGCGGCTCGGACACCACCGCCGTCGCGCTGGCCGCCGCGCTGCACGCCGACGTCTGCGAGATCTACACCGACGTCGACGGCATCTTCACCGCCGACCCGCGCATCGTGCCCAACGCCCGGCACCTCGACACCGTCTCCTTCGAGGAGATGCTCGAAATGGCGGCGTGCGGTGCAAAGGTGCTCATGCTGCGGTGCGTCGAATACGCGCGTCGCTACAACGTGCCCATCCATGTCCGCTCGTCGTACTCCGACAAGCCGGGCACCATCGTCAAAGGATCGATCGAGGACATCCCTATGGAAGACGCCATCCTGACCGGAGTAGCCCACGACCGCAGCGAGGCGAAGGTCACGGTGGTCGGCCTGCCCGACGTGCCGGGCTACGCCGCCAAGGTCTTCCGCGCCGTCGCCGACGCCGACGTGAACATCGACATGGTGCTGCAGAACATCTCCAAGATCGAGGACGGTAAGACCGACATCACCTTCACGTGTGCGCGGGACAACGGCCCGGGCGCGGTGGAGAAGTTGACCGCGCTCAAGGACGAGATCGGGTTCAGCCAGGTGCTCTACGACGATCACATCGGCAAGGTGTCGCTGGTGGGTGCCGGTATGCGCAGCCATCCCGGGGTCACCGCCACGTTCTGTGAGGCGCTGGCCGAGGTCGGCGTCAACATCGACCTGATCTCCACGTCGGAGATCCGAATCTCGGTGCTGGTCAAGGACACTGAGCTCGACAAGGCTGTCGCCGCGCTGCACGAGGCATTCGGCCTCGGCACCGACGACGAGGCTGTGGTCTACGGCGGAACAGGGCGGTAGGTAAATGGTCAACATCGGTGTGGTCGGCGCGACCGGCCAGGTCGGACAGGTCATGCGCACCCTGCTCGAGGAGCGCGACTTCCCCGCGACCTCGGTGCGGTTCTTCGCCTCGGCCCGCTCGGAGGGCAGGAAGCTGACGTTCCGGGGCCAGGAGATCGAGGTCGAGAACAGCGAGACCGCCGACCCGTCGGGGTTGGACATCGCCCTGTTCTCCGCCGGAGCGACGATGTCGCGCGTGCAGGCGCCGCGGTTCGCCGCCGCGGGTGCCGTCGTCGTCGACAACTCCTCGGCGTGGCGCAAGGACCCCGAGGTACCGCTGGTGGTCTCCGAGGTCAATTTCTCGCGCGACGCGGGTACCCGTCCCAAAGGCATCATCGCCAACCCGAACTGCACCACCATGGCCGCGATGCCGGTGCTCAAGGTGCTGCACGAAGAAGCGGGCCTGACCCGGCTCGTCGTGTCCAGCTACCAGGCGGTGTCGGGCAGTGGCCTGGCTGGTGTCGATGAACTCGCCTCCCAGATCCGCGCGGTCGTGGACGGTGCCGAGGCGCTGGTGCATGACGGCTCGGCCGTGGCATTCCCCGCACCGGTGAAATACGTTGCGCCCATTGCCTTCAACGTGGTCCCGCTGGCCGGCTCGCTGGTCGACGACGGCTCGGGGGAGACCGACGAGGATCAGAAGCTGCGCCACGAGAGCCGCAAGATCCTGGGCATCCCCGATCTGCTGGTGTCAGGCACCTGTGTACGGGTGCCGGTGTTCACCGGACACTCGCTGTCGATCAATGCCGAGTTCGCCCAACCGCTTTCGGTCGAGCGCGCCAAGGAGCTGCTGGCCGATGCGCCGGGCGTGAAGCTGGTCGACGTGCCGACGCCGCTGGCCGCCGCCGGCGTCGACGAGTCGTTGGTGGGCCGCATCCGCCAGGATCCCGGGGTGCCCGACGGGCGTGGTCTCGCCCTCTTCGTCTCCGGTGACAACCTGCGAAAAGGTGCGGCGCTGAACACGATTCAGATCGCCGAGTTGCTGGCCGCCGAGCTCTGAGCTCGGCGTGTCCGCCGCCCTGCTGAGGCTCGCGGCCGCAGCGACGGTTGCCGTGTCGCTGTGGCAGGTGCCGACGGCCTACGCCGATCCACCGTCGCCCGCTCCCGGTCCGGTGCTGGCGCCACTGGCCCCCGGCCAGGTGCTGCGGATCGCGCCGGCGGCCGGAACGGGCACTCCCACAGGGGATTACGGGATCGGCGCGACCGACCTGTGTGAGTTCATGGAGTTCCCGGCGCGGCTGCTGCAGGTCTGCGGTGACAGCTTCGCCGGGCAGGCCGTCGGCTTCGGCAATTGGCACGCACCGATAGCCCTGCACGTCGACCCGGATTCGGTCGACGACCCAGCGGGCGTCCGCTACAACGGCGTGACCGGAGCCGTGGTGGGCACCCCGTTGCTGGCCGACAAGACGCCGCCGGGCAGCTCGCAGTTGCCCGCGGGTGTGGTCTCGATCAACCGGGACAACTACCTGATGGTGAGCACCACGGCCAACCTGCGTCCGCAGAACTCCAGGCTGGTGAAAGCCGATGCCTCGCGGGGCAATTGGCAGACCGTCGCGGGTTCAGTGCGGCCCGCGAGCTATCAGGGCGGCGGACAGTCGCAGATCAGCGGCTATTACGACCCCGTCCCGACCGCCGAATCGCAGAGCGGCTGGGTGTACATCGTCGCCAACAACTTCGACCGCAGCGGGCAGGTGTTCCTCTACCGAACCACGCCGCAGGCGTTCACCGACCGCGCCGGCTGGCAGGG
This sequence comes from Mycobacterium sp. 852013-50091_SCH5140682, assembly GCF_001665685.1. GTDB lineage: Bacteria > Actinomycetota > Actinomycetes > Mycobacteriales > Mycobacteriaceae > Mycobacterium. Next base: position 44,453 of record NZ_LZTB01000014.1, on the reverse strand, counting down.
GTGGTCGGCAAAAGGGGGCTGGGGCAAGCCGCCGACGCCGCTGTGGTCCGATCGGGTCGGCGAGATGAGCATCAAGCAGGTCGACGGCAAGCCCGTCCTGTCGTATTTCAATGCCAGCACAGGCAACATGGAGATCCGGGTCGCCTACGACCCCACCGGTCTCGGCACGGCACCGGTGACCACGGTGGTGGTGGGCGGCGTGGACTGGCCGGACCCGGCCGACGCGTTACCGCCGCCCGAGGACAACCGGCTGGCGCAGCCGTACGGCGGCTACATCTCCCCGGGCTCGACGCTCGACGAAGTGCGCGTGTTCGTCAGCCAGTGGAATACCACGCCGGGCGGTGGCGCCACGCCGTACCGTGTGATTCAGTACGCGGTAAACCCGGTAAAGCCCTGGTGAGCATACACAGCTAATACATAGCCAATTCATGATCGGCACTTGGATGACACTCGCAAGCTGGGTTACATGACTGACACATCTTCCGAACCCACCGGCCCGGTCGCCACGGCCGCGCCGCTCGCCGAGCCTGCGCCGGCACCCGCCGTTGTCGAGGAGCGCAGGCCCAATCGACTGTTCCAGGCGGTGGCCTGGGTCGGCATCGTCGCCGGCATCGTCTTCATCACGCTCGTGGTGTTCGGCACCGGATTCTTCCTCGGCGCACACTCGGGCGGCGGACATCATCACCACGGCGGAGGTGGCTGGGAACGTCCCGGAATGATGTTCCACCACCACGGCGGATGGGGCCAGGGCGGCGGCCCCGAACGGCAGGGCGGTCAGGGCGGCCAGGGTGGCCCCGGGTTCGCCCCGGGAGGCCCCGCGGGCCCGGGTGGTCAGCCGGGTGCCCCGACGACCACGCCATCGCGCTAGGCCACATCTGCAGTCCGCAGGCGTCCCGGCTACCACATCAGGTGGCCGGGACGTCTGATTTTGTGGGCGTGTCGCCGTGAATCGTGAGATTCTGCCTAACCATGACGCGCAATCGGGTGCTGGTTGCCGTGCTGATCGCCGTCCTGGCGGGTGCCGTCGGCTGTGGCAGTAGGCAAGCCGAACGCAACGCGGCCGTACTCTTCGCCGTCGGCGACTGTGTCAGCTTCCCGGCGGGCACCCCGTCTGCCCCCGATGTCACCCGCGCCGCCAAGGTGGCCTGCAGCGCTGATCCCAGCTACACCGTCGGGGCGGTCGCCGACGCCACGGGTGCCTGCCCGAGCGACGAGTACCAGCACCTGCCCGCCAAATTGGCCGACCCGTCCACAGCCCGGCTGTGCCTGGTACCCAATCTGGTGACGTACCACTGCTATGAACTGGGCGTGCCCGCCGGCGTCATGGGCCTGGCGGACTGCACCTCGCGCGGCAACGGTGTACTCGTCCAGGTCACACAGCGACTCGACGACGTACAGGACGGCTCCAGCTGCCCGAAGGCGAGCGGCGAATATGCCTGGCGCTACCCGTCACCGGCCCGCACCTACTGCACTCGCACGCTGTACTGAATGGCATGATCAGTTGAATGCGCGCTCTGACTGTGGGTTTCGGGGTGGCCGGTCTCGCGTTGGCCTTGGCGGCACCAGCGGGTGCCCGCCCGTCGGATCCGGGGGTGGTGTCCTACGCGGTCCTGCCGAAGGGTTCGGTCGGCAACATCGTCGGCGCTCCGATGACGTGGGCGTCTGACTCCACGGTTCCGTTCCAGGCGTTCGGGGTCGACGATCCGGTGTGCAACAACTGGGCCGACATCGGATTGCCCGAGGTGTACAACGATCCGGATCTGGCGTCGTTCAACAGTGCGACGACGCAGACCTCGGCCAATGACGACAGCCACTACGTCAAACAGGCGGTCGGGGTGTTCGCTACCGCAGATGCAGCCGATCGGGCGTTCCACCGCGTGGTGGATCGTACGCAGGGGTGTTCCGGACTGACCAGCGCGATGCACCTGGACAACTTCGTCACTCAGGTGTGGACTTTTACCGGCGGGCCGGCCACTGCCACCGACGCGGACTGGGTGAAGCAGGAAGCGGGCACCGACCGGAGATGTTTCACGACCACTCGAAAACGGGAAAACGTGCTGCTGCAGGCGAAGGTGTGTCAGTCCGGCAACGGTGGCCCGGCCGTCAATGTGCTGGCCGGCGCCATGCAGAACTCGCTCGGGCAATAACAGCAGGACGAAGTTGGGTTGGCCGTCACGTTGGCGTAACCCGCGCAGAGGCCGACTTTGTCGGTGCTGTCTGGAAGATGGAAAGAACCAGACGGTCCGAAACCGGTAGAGGACCGGGAGGGGTTGTTGCCATGGCAGTTCCCATCAGGGCTGAACCCGGCCCCCAACCGCTCATCGAATTCAGCAGCGCCGAGCAGGCCGCGGCTCATATCGATGAGCACTGCCTGCACGACGGTGCGGTCGGCAAGGTGGGGCTCGAGATCGAGGCCCACTGTTATGACCTGACCGATCCGATGCGCCGTCCCACCTGGGATGAGTTGACCGCCGTCATCGCGACGGTGCCCGATCTGCCCGGAGGCAGCCGGATCACCGTCGAGCCCGGCGGCGCCGTCGAACTGTCGGGGCCACCGGCCGACGGCCCGCTCGCCGCCATCACCGGGCTGATCGCCGACCGCGCCACACTGCGCGCGGCCTTCGCCCGCCGGGGCCTGGGCCTGGTGCTGTTGGGCACCGACCCGCTGCGCCCGCCTCAGCGGGTGAATCCCGGTGCGCGTTATCAGGCCATGGAGCGGTTCTTCGCCGCGAGCGGTACCGGCGCGGCGGGCGCGGCGATGATGACCTCTACCGCGTCCGTGCAGGTGAACCTCGATGCAGGCCCGCGTGCCGGCTGGGGTGACCGGGTGCGGCTGGCGCATGCGCTGGGGCCGACGATGATCGCCGTCACGGCCAATTCGCCGCTACTGGGCGGCGAGTTCACCGGCTGGCGTTCCACCCGGCAGTGGGTGTGGGGTGAGCTGGACTCGGCGCGTTGTGGCCCCATCCTCGGCGCTGACGGGACCGATCCGGCTGACGACTGGGCGCGCTATGCGTTGCGGGCGCCGGTGATGCTGGTGAACACCTCCGACGATGCAGTGCCCGTCGTCAACTGGGTGCCATTCGCGGACTGGGCCGACGGCAGTGCCGTGCTCGGCGGCCGGCGACCCACCTCCGCCGATCTGGACTATCACCTGACGACGCTGTTCCCGCCGGTGCGGCCGCGGCGGTGGCTGGAGATCAGGTACCTCGACAGCCTTCCCGACGGGCTGTGGCCTGCTGCGGTGTTCATGCTCACCACGCTGCTCGACGATCCGGAGGCCGCTGCGATCGCCGCGGCGGCGACCGCGCCGGTGGCCACGGCATGGGACCGGGCGGCCCGGCTGGGCCTTGCCGATCGCAGGCTTCATGAGGCCGCGGTCACGTGCGTGCGGGCCGCGGCGGAACGCGCTCCGACCGAACTCGCGGAATCGATGCGGCACTTGATGCGTTCGGTCGAAAAGGGCCGCTCGCCGGCCGACGACTTCGCCGACCGTGCCGTGCGCTACGGGATCGCCTCGGCGGTGAGCCAACTGGCGAAAGGTGAGTCTTGATCACACGCGAGACACTGGCGCAGGAGCTGACGCGCGCTCGGGAGCGCACGCTGCGATTGGTCGATTTCGACGACGCCGAGCTACACCGCCAGTACGACCCGCTGATGAGCCCGCTGGTCTGGGACCTCGCGCACATCGGGCAGCAAGAGGAGCTGTGGCTGCTGCGCGACGGCAACCCGGATCGGCCCGGGATGCTGGCGCCCGCGGTGGAACAGCTCTACGACGCGTTCGAGCATTCGCGTGCCAGCCGTGTCGAGCTGCCGCTGCTGCCGCCCACCGATGCCAGGGCGTACTGCGCCACGGTGCGCGCCAAGGCGTTTGACGCGCTCGACTCGTTGCCCGACGATGCGTCGGCCTTCAATTTCGGCCTGGTTATCAGCCACGAGAACCAGCACGACGAAACCATGCTGCAGGCACTGAGCCTGCGCGTGGGCCCGCCGCTACTGGGCGCCGGCAGCGGGTTGCCTGGCGGCAGGCCCGGGGTGGCTGGCACCTCGGTGCTGATCCCCGGCGGACCGTTCACGCTCGGTGTCGACGAGCTCACCGAACCACACTCGTTGGACAACGAGCGTCCCGCGCACGTCGTGGACGTACCGTCCTTTCGGATCGGCCGGGTTCCGGTCACCAATGCCGAGTGGCGTGAGTTCATCGACGACGGCGGCTACCAGCAGTCGCGGTGGTGGTCCGAGCGCGGCTGGGCGCATAGGCAGCAGGCGGGCCTTGTCGCGCCGCAGTTCTGGAACGCTGACGGCACCCGCACCCGGTTCGGCCATGTCGAGGCGATCCCCGGCGACGAACCCGTGCAGCACGTGACGTTCTTCGAGGCGCAGGCCTACGCGGCATGGGCCGGTGCCCGGCTGCCCACCGAGATCGAGTGGGAGAAGGCCTGCGCGTGGGACCCGATGGCTGGCTCGCGCCGCCGATTCCCTTGGGGCGCTTCCGAACCCACCTCGGCGCTGGTCAATCTCGGCGGTGATGCGCTGCGTCCCGCGCCGGTGGGCGCGTATCCCGCGGGAGCCTCGGCCTACGGCGTCGAGCAGCTCCTCGGCGACGTGTGGGAGTGGACCAGCTCCCCGCTGCGGCCGTGGCCCGGCTTCACACCGATGATCTACGAGCGCTACACGCAGCCGTTCTTCGACGGCGACTATCGCGTGCTGCGCGGCGGATCGTGGGCAGTGGCCGCGGGCATCCTGCGCCCCAGTTTCCGCAACTGGGATCATCCGATTCGTAGGCAGATCTTCTCCGGGGTCCGGCTTGCCTGGGACGCCGCCTGATGTGTCGGCACCTGGGTTGGCTCGGGGCGCCCCGATCCGTGGCTGCACTCATGCTCGACCCGCCGCAGGGGCTGCTGGTGCAGTCCTACGCGCCCAGGCGGCAGAAGCACGGACTGGTCAACGCCGATGGTTGGGGTGCAGGCTTTTTCGACGACGGGGTGGCCCGGCGCTGGCGCAGTGACAAACCGCTGTGGGGTGACGCGTCGTTCGCGTCGGTGGCGCCCGCGCTGCGCAGCGGATGCGTTGTCGCTGCGGTCCGCTCGGCGACCGTCGGCATGCCCATCGAACCGTCGGCCTGCGCCCCGTTCACCGACGGGCAGTGGTTGCTGTCGCACAACGGCGTGGTGGACCGGGCGGTGCTGCCGGTGACCGCAGACGCCGAATCCACGGTCGACAGCGCGGTGCTCGCGGCGCTGATTTTCGCCCGCGGGCTGGACGCGCTGGGTGACACGGTCGCCGAGGTCGGTGGGCGTGACCCCAATGCCCGGCTGAACATCCTGGCCGCCAACGGTTCCCGCATGCTCGCCACCACGTGGGGCGACACCCTGTCGATACTGCGGCTGCCCGACGGCGTAGTGCTGGCCAGCGAACCGTACGACGACGATCCGCAATGGCACGACGTCCCGGACCGCCACCTGGTGCACGTCCATGATTCTCACGTCGAGCTGACCCCCCTGAAAGGACCGGCATGACGCTCTCGCTGTCGAACCACCTGGCCGCCGATTCCGCCGCGGAAGCCTTGCGCCGCGATGTCCGCGCCGGACTCGCCCAGACACCGAAAACCCTGCCGCCCAAGTGGTTCTACGATGCCGTGGGCAGCGATCTGTTCGACCAGATCACCCGGTTGCCCGAGTACTACCCGACGCGCACCGAAGCGCAGATCCTGCGTGAGCGCTCCGCGGAGATCGTCGCGGCCGCCGGCGCAGACACCCTGGTAGAGCTCGGCAGTGGCACCTCGGAGAAGACCAGGACGCTGCTCGACGCGATGCGCAACGCCGGTATGCTCAGCCGGTTCATCCCGTTCGACGTCGACGCCGGTGTGCTGCGTGCCGCTGGTAAGGCCATCGGTCGCGAGTATCCCGGTGTCGAAATCGACGCGGTGTGTGGGGATTTCGAGGAGCACCTCGGCAAGATTCCGCAGGTGGGTCGTCGGCTGGTGGTCTTCCTGGGATCGACCATCGGCAATCTGACGCCAGGGCCGCGCGCCGAGTTCCTCGACACGCTGGCCGATACCCTGCAGCCAGGGGACAGTCTGCTGCTGGGCACCGACTTGGTGAAGGACACTGCGCGCCTGGTCCGCGCCTACGATGACAGTGCCGGCGTCACCGCAGAATTCAATCGCAACGTGCTGGCCGTGGTGAACCGTGAGCTGGGCGCCGACTTCGACATCACGGCCTTCGAACATGTGGCCCGGTGGAACTCAGTGGAGGAGCGCATCGAGATGTGGCTGCGGGCGCGCAGTGCACAGCGGGTGCGGGTGGCGGCACTGGACCTCGACGTGGCGTTCGCCGCGGGCGAGGAGATGCTGACCGAGGTGTCGTGCAAGTTCCGGCGGCAGGGCGTGGCGGCGGAGCTGACGAAAGCCGGGCTGCGACAAACACATTGGTGGACCGACGCGGCCGATGACTTCGGGCTGTCGCTGGCCGTCAAATGAGCCTCGCTCAGCAGTGGCGCGACGCCCGCCCGAAGGTGGCCGGGCTGCACTTCGACAGCGGAGCCTGTTCGCGGCAGAGCTTCGCGGCGATCGACGCGGCAGCCACGCATGCCCGTCATGAGGCCGAGGTCGGTGGTTACGTCGCGCTCGACGCCGCGGCGCCTGCGCTCGACGCGGGCCGCGCTGCGGTTGCGGCCTTGACGGGGCTGCCCGCGGCCAACGTGATCTATACCTCCGGATCGGGCAACGCCCTGGATCTGTTGCTGAGCAGCTGGCCGGGGGAGCGCACGGTGGCCTGTCTGGTGGGTGAGTACGGTCCGAACCTTGCGGTGATGGCGGCCAACGGATTTCAGGTGGGGGCGTTGCCTGTCGACGGCGCCGGGCGATTGGACGTCGACGCGGCAGCCCACCAACTCGCCGCCGCCCCGCCCGCGATCGCTCACCTGACCGCACTGGCCAGCCATCGCGGGGTGGCCCAGCCGCTGGCCGAATTCGCCGCGGTGTGTCGGGCGGCGGGCATCCCGTTGGTGGTGGACGCAGCACAGGCGCTCGGCCACCTCGACTGCAATGTCGGTGCCGCAGCGCTGTATTCGTCGTCACGCAAATGGCTGGCGGGCCCGCGCGGGGTGGGTGTGCTCGCGCTGTCCGATGAGCTGGCCCAGCGGCTGCAGCCTCGGGTACCCCCGCCGTCCTGGGGTCTCGGTCTTGCGGCCGTGCAGACACTCGACGGCGTCGAGTCGAATGCCGCTGCGCGAATCGGATTTTCGGTCGCGATCGGGCAGCATCTGGCGGCGGGCCCAGAGCAGGTGCGCGCCCGACTGGCCGAGGTGGGCGGCCTGTCCCGGCAGGTACTCGCCGATACACCCGGATGGAGCGTGGTGGAATCGGTCGACGAGCCCACTGCCATCACCACGCTTGAACCCGTCGACGGAGCTGCCCCGGCAACCGTGCGGGCGCGGCTGATCGCCGAACACGGCATCGTGACCACAGCGTGCGAATTGGTGCGCGCGCCCTTCGAGATGACCAAACCGGTGCTGCGGATCTCGCCGCATGTCGATACCGGGGTTGATGAGCTCGAACAGTTCGCGCAGGCGTTGCGGGCTGTGGGTTAACGCTCAGGCGAGGGCTGTGGGTTAGGCCTGCGGCTACGGCTGTGGTTCAGGCGGCCGGTCGCCGCGGGCTCGCCGCCCGGTCGCCGCCCGCCGGCTCGCCGCCCGGTCGCTTTTCGTCGCCACATCTGTCACACCCGTCCCCGCTCGAAGACCATGAGACGTCTTGCCCGCCTGTTAGCGACAAAGTCGCGGAAACCGCCTCAGCGGCAACGTCTTTCACTGCTGCACCAGGCTTGCGCGACCTGCAGAACCACAGTGAGTCCTCCAGTAACTGCAACCACATCGGCACCAGAGTTCGGCCTGCCCGGCTATTAGCGACAGTGTCGCTCGCAGTCGGGCACACAACCATTGGGGCAGAACCGATCTCGTGGTGCCAGACGGGCGTACGGGATTGTCTGAGCTGAAACCACTGGTGCCTGCGGTGCCGATGTGGCGATTTCTGCGACATTGTCGCTAACAGCCGGGCAAGACGTCACATGGTCGCCGCGCGGTGACGGGTGTGATTGAGGTGACAGATACGACGGATGTGACAGATGTAAAGGCCGCCTGGAGCGCGCATCACCCTGTTCCCACCGCTACCAGGATCACCCGGGTCAGGTTCGCGGCCGTCGCCCGGAAATTCTCGAACTGTGCCGGGCGTCTCTATCGGCGATCCGTCCGCGAGAAAGGCGCCCCATGTCTGACACCGACAAGCTGTTCCTGATCACCGGCGCCACCGGCAACACCGGCGCTCACACCGTGCGGTTGTTGCGGGAACGCGGGCAACGCGTACGGGCGCTCGTGCACCGCGTCGACGAACGCGCGGACCGATTGCGGGACCTGGGTGCCGAAGTCGTTCAAGGAGATCTCCTGGACTTTCCCTCGGTCAGTGCGGCCACGGTCGGCGTGAGCGGGGCGTATTTCAACTACCCCGTCGCCCCGGGTTTGATCGAGGCCACCGCCAACTTCGTGCAGGCGGCCAGCGAGGCCGACGTCCGATCGGTGGTCAACATGTCTCAGATCTCGGCCCGCCGCGAAGCGAAAAGCAATGCAGCGCGCCATCATTGGATCGCTGAGCGGCTGCTGGACCGCAGCGCGCTGATGACCACCCATCTCCGTCCGACGTTCTTCACGTTCTTCATGAACATGTTCTGGGTTCGCGAAAATGATGAAGGGGTCTACCGGTTGCCCTTCGCCGACGGGCGCCACGCCCCGATCGACGCCGCTGATCAAGCCCACGTCATCGCCGCCATCCTGCAGAACCCCGAACCGCATGACCGCCAGATCTATCAACTGTCCGGTGCGGAAGACCTCGACTGGTATGAGATCTCCGCGAAAGTTGAAGCTACACTGGGCATCCCAGTCCGCTATCAGCCGATGGACATTGCCGCCTTCGCGGCAGACATGGCCGAGGCCGGTGCCTCACCCCATTTCGTGCAGCACTTCAGCAACGTCGCACAGGACTATCGCGATGGCGTCTTCGCCGGCGCCAACAACCTCGTCGAGGTGATAGGCGGGGTCAAGCCCATCACCGTGGAGGACTACGTCGAGTCGACGCGTTCGCTGTTCGCGACCAGCGGGCGTCCGCGCCGGTGACGGCGGCCGTTGGCTAGACGATCTTCTCGAGCAGGGCCGTGAGAGTCTTCCGCTCGGTGGCGGTGAGGCGTTCGAGGCGCTTGGTGAATTCGTCGGACAACAGTGCCATGCCGTCGGCGGCGGCCTTGCGGCCGGCCGTGGTGAGCAACAGGCGATGACGGCGCAGATCAGAGGGGTCGATTTCGCGTCGCACGAAAGCCGCCGCCTCGAGCCGTTTGAGGTAAGCCGTCACCGTTGCCTTTGGCATGCTCAGTGTCGTGGCGAGCTCGGCCGGGTAGGGGTGCTCGTCGATCTCCGCGAGCAGGAACAGTTCCTTGGATTCGAGCCCGAGCGCGCGGATGCCGGTCTCGGCGCTGGAGATGACCGACAACACCACCTGATAGTTCAACGACCAGATCTTGGCCGCATCTTCTGTAGACATCTACTTGCCAGATCGTTCAGAACTGTACTAGTTTAAAAGTGAACAAATACATAACCGAACAATCTATCAGAAAGTGGCCACCATGCCTCTGGATCATTACGTGACACTCGGACGCTCCGGCCTGCGCGTGAGCCCGCTGTGCCTCGGTGCCATGACATTCGGCGAAGACCTCGGCTGGGGCACCAGTGTCGAAGAGTCTGAGCAGATCATCGATAGATACTTCGAACTCGGCGGCAACTTCATCGATACCGCCAACTTCTACACCAGGAGCCATTCGGAGAAGATCGTCGGCGACCACGTCGGACGCCACGCCGCCAAGCGCGACCGCATGGTGATCGCCACGAAGTTCAGCGGCAACCTGTACCCCGGCGATCCCAACGGCGGTGGTTCCGGACGCAAATCGGTGATCAACGCGTGCGACAACTCGCTGCGGCGCCTGCAGACCGACTACATCGACCTCTACTGGCTGCACATCTGGGATGAGAACACCCCGATCGACGAGACCATGTCCGCGCTCGACGACCTCGTCCGGTCCGGAAAGGTGCGCTATATCGGCGTTTCGGACACTCCGGCGTGGAAGATAGCCCAGGCCAACCTCATTGCCCGCTTCCGTGGCTGGTCGAGTTTCATCGGCCTGCAGATCGAGTATTCGCTCCTCGAGCGCGACGTCGAGCAGGAGCTGGTTCCGCTGGCGCGCGAATTCGGCTTGGGGATCACACCGTGGTCGCCCCTCAAGGGTGGCGTCCTCAGCGGAAAGTACACCCGCAGCAACGCCGGCCAGCACAGTGCCGACCGTGGCGCGATGGTCGATGCTTTCCTCAACGAGACGACCTACGCACTGATCGACGAGCTGGAGAGCATCGCCAAGGCGCACGAAACTACTGTGGCCAGCGTCGCGTTGGCATGGGTGCGCGCGCAGGCTGGGGTCTCGTCCGTCATCATCGGGGCGCGCAGGCTCTCACAACTCGACGACAATGTCCGAGCCGTCGACGTCAATCTCGGTGCAGACGAATTGGATCGGCTCGATGCGCTGACCAAACCGACCTTCGGGTTCCCGCACAACATGCTGGAGATGGCGCCGGCCATCATCAACGGCGGAACGACGGTCAACGGGGCCGCGGCGCCGATCTCCGAATACGTGATGCCGGAAGGGGGCCGTCCCTACTGAGTTGGGGCGGTCGCCGATGGATGGCGATGCGCTTTCAGCGCGACGCCCGAAGTCCGGTTCTCAGTGGCGGCCTTGCAGCACTGCCTCGATGTTGCGTTCGGCCAACGCCGTGACCGTCATGAACGGGTTGCATCCGAGGTAGCCGGGTATCAGCGACGCATCATTGACATAGAGGTTGTCGTAACCTTTGACACGTCCGAACGCATCGGTGACGTCACCGCGCACACAACCGCCCAACGGATGAACAGTGTTGGGGGCGAAGACCTCCCCCGAAAAGATGTCATCGCGATATTCCACCCCGTTGGCCCGCGTCAACTTGTCGAACACCGACCGGGCCCGCTCGGTCAGGTGCTCGTTGTAGGTGGCAGGCCAGTCGATGGTGACCGAATCCGATGCGCGGTCATAGGTGATGTCGGCGCGATCACCGGACTTGACCATGACGTAGTAGCCGAGCATGAAGGTCTCTACCGGCAGCGGGAGGGAAAACATGGTGGCATAAACCGGGTTCTCGGTATCGGCCCGACCGTCGAGGTTGATCAGCCCGAGCAGTGACTGCTGGGTTCCGGCGGGATCGCTGTTTTTGAGCCAATGCGCCACCATCACATCACCGTTGTTGCCGTATCCGGATCCAAGCGCATCGTTCAGGTCGGCCAGGGCGCCGGTTTCGCGGGCACGCAACAGAATGTGATTGGTACCCACTACGCCGGCGCTCAAAAAGAGCCGTTCGCAGCCGATCTCTTCGCGGGCGGTCTCATTGCCCCAGCGGTCGATCGATCTGGTGGACACCACGTACTCGCGGCCCTCTCGGCGTATGGCGATCACTTCGGTCAGCGGCCGCAACGTGACCTTTCCGGTGGCCAGGGCTGATGCGACATAAGTCTGGTCGACACTGCCCATCCGGCCGTAGTTGTTGCCGAACTGCTGCTCGAACGCCAAGGCCGAGCGCTCGGCCTTTCCAGCCTCCTCGTCCTTCATATAGTCGAACGAGTAGGCACTGCCGTTGTAGTCGACCGGATATCCTGCCGCGGAGGCATATTCGCGTCCGACCCGAGCGAACTGGAACCACGGCGTACGTTCGAACCAATCCATGTCGCGGTAGCTGATCCGGAGGGTGCGTTTGGCGCGCTCGATGTATGTCCCCAGGAACTCCTCCACCCCGATGTCGGGGAAGCATTCGGCGACCTGCCTCGCAGTGGGCACGGCGGCCACGGCGGCGTTGACCAGTGAGCCGCCGCCGACCCCGATTCCACGAAACACATGGTGAGCGCCGTGGGTTGTCTTGTCGCAGATGCCCGCTTGAACGGGCTGCGGCGACGGCGAATTACGCGCGACGGCGTCGATGGAGAACCCCTGGAACGAGGTCACCAGGCTCGGGGGAATCGAACTGAACCAGCCTGCGCGGGTATCAGCGGGCAGCATCTTGGTGAACCGTTTGCCGTCGGTGTCAGGGGTGTCCCACAGTCGGCCCTTCTCCAACAAGAGGGTCTCGATGCCTGCCTCGCCCAAGCGAAGTGCGGACACCCCACCGCCGTAGCCGCTTCCGATCACGATCGCGGCATAGTGCGCGCGGGGCTCGGATCTATCAACGCCTCGCTGTACCCACCAGCCTGCACCGCAAGCGCCCAGTGCGGCCGCCGCGCCGGTGCCCAGAAACCGCCTCCGCGACATGACGGTCATGCGGCACGTGTCTGGTGTCTGCGGATGAGCTGTTCACGGTGCCGTGGGTCGAGCGCAGCCGACTCGATATGCCCCGAATAGTGCTCGATCACCTTCGGATCCATGACTTTACGCCACAGAGGGGGAACCAACGACAGCACGAACATGGTGCCGTATCCGCTGGGCAACTGAGGAGACTCGTCGAGACCCCGCAGGGTTTGATAGCGCCGTTGGGGATTGGTGTGATGATCGGAGTGGCGCTGTAGGTGATACAGGAACACGTTGGCGACCAGGGTGTTGCTGTTCCAGCTGTGCCGCGGGGACACGGGTTCGTACCGGCCGTTGGGCAGGCGTTCGCGGCGCAATCCGTAGTGCTCGAGGTAGTTGACGGCTTCGAGCAGGCAGATGCCGACGGCCGCCTGGCCGACGAGCATCGGAAGCACCACCGGCCCGAACCACACGGCGAGCCCGAGAAACAATACGAAACTCACGAACCACGCGTTGAGCACATTGTTCTTCGATGTCCACGGTGTCTTGCCGCGGCGCGTGAATCGACGTGCCTCCAGCGCCCACGCGGATCGAAGGCCGCCGGTCACCGAGCGCGGGATAAAGCGGTAAAGGCTTTGGCCCATCAGCGAACTAGCGGGATCGTTCGGCGTCGCGACACGTACGTGGTGACCGCGGTTGTGTTCGACGAAGAAGTGGCCGTAACACGTCTGGGCGAGCGCGATCTTGCTCAGCCGTCGTTCGAGGCGGGCGCTTCTGTGCCCCAACTCGTGGGCGGCATTGATCCCGATACCGCCGACGATCCCTACCGTCAGCAGTAGTCCTGCGCGGTCGATCGACGACAGGACAACCCAGCCGCCACCGCTCCACAACCAGCACGCGAAGATCAGCGACAGGTACTGATTAGGCAGGTAGAGGTACGTCGCCCAGCGATACCAGCGGTCGCTGTCGAGGTCGATGTAGACGTCATCGGGCGCGGTGCTGCGGTCGGTCCCGACGACGTAGTCGAGCAGTGGGATCAATACGAACGTGAGAATCGGTCCGAGCCACCAGAACCCGCCGAAACCGGTCAGTTTCACAGCCAGCCAGGACACCGTCACCAAGCACGGGACCGTGGCGCCGAGGAGCCACAGATAGCGCTTCGGATCATGCCAGCCGCGCTCTATATCAGCGTTGCCGGTGTTGTAACCAGTCGTTACGAAGCTGGCTGTCATGACCGCCCCGATCTTGAATTTGCAAGTATCTTGCGGGACTCTAGCAATGTTCGGCTATGTTCGGCAGTCCATGTGTGCGTGACCACATCCTATTTGCTAGTACCGCCGGTATCGGTACAGGAAGAGTGTGTCCGGTATCCAACGGAGTCCGAAGAGTTGCCTTCAACAGGATTGTTTGACGCTGAGGCTCGGTCAGTGGCTCCCCGCTCCACATCCAGTGAAGATGGCTGGATGGCCGGTCAGCCTGATTTACATGTAGCTATTGCGCGATTATGGCAAATATGCATAGGCGTAGTTATGGCATGACGCGGGCGGATGCTGCGCCGGACCTAGTCGCTTTGCCGACGCTTGCGCGCCAAACTGCCCAGTCGCAGTGATGCTCCACCGGGACCGATGGTCGGCACCAGTGTTTTCCATCAACCACCGCGTCAAAATTCGCTCGAAGCTGCGGCGCGCCTGGCGAGTGACTGAATGTCTGCGGTGATAAATCTCGCCATGAGTTAGCCATTGCCGAGTTGGAGCCGGGCCAGGATTGCGTCGAGTTCGGTGCCGGCGTGTTCTACCTGCAGTAGCGCAACGGCCTGGTCATCTGTGACATCGGCGCGCAAATTGCCATGATCAAGCACATCGTGGCCGCCCAGAGGACCGAATTCCTCGCGGTTCAGGTCAACTCCCGGCAATAGGCCGCCACGCCACCCCTGCCCGATCGGAGAGTTCTGGCGGTCCGGTCGGCCGGTAGTGCCTCCGAATCGTTGTGACGCGCGCCACCAAGGTTCACGGTGGTGTCACACGACAGAAGGAGGCTTCCGATGGCCATTGAGCTGAACCAGATTTGGGACTTTCCGATCAAGGAGTTCCACCCGTTCCCACGGGCCCTGCTCGGGGTGGGCGCGCACGACATCATCGGCGTCGAGGCCAAGAACCTCGGTTTCAAGCGCACCCTGCTGATGACGACGGGCCTGCGTGGCTCGGGCATCATCGAGGAGCTCACCGGCAAGATCGAGTATCAGGGTGTCGAGGTGGTGCTCTACGACAAGGTGGAGTCCAACCCCAAGGACTACAACGTCATGGAGGCCGCGGCGCTGTATCAGCAGGAGAAATGCGACAGCATCATCTCCATCGGCGGTGGCTCAAGCCATGACGCGGCCAAGGGCGCGCGCGTCGTCATCGCCCACGACGGCCGCAACATCAACGAATTCGAGGGTTTCGCCAAATCCACCAACAAGCAGAATCCGCCGCACATCGCCGTATCCACCACGGCTGGAACGGGTTCGGAGACGTCCTGGGCCTACGTCATCACCGACACCTCGGACATGGAGCACCCGCACAAATGGGTCGGTTTCGACGAGGCGACCATCGTCACCCTCGCCATCGACGACCCGCTGCTGTACTACACCTGCCCCCAGCACTTCACCGCGTACTGCGGCTTCGACGTTCTCGCGCACGGCAGTGAGCCATACGTCTCGCGGCTGGATTTCGCGCCATCGCTCGGAAATGCCTTGTACTCAGTCGAACTCGTCGCCAAGAACCTGCGTGAGGCCGTATTCGAGCCGCGCAACCTCAAGGCTCGCGAAGGCATGATGAACGCGCAGTACATCGCCGGGCAGGCGTTCAACTCCGGCGGGCTGGGCATCGTGCACTCGATCAGCCACGCCGTCAGTGCGTTCTTCGACAGCCACCACGGCCTCAACAATGCCATCGCATTGCCGCGGGTGTGGGAGTACAACCTGCCGGCCCGCTACGAGCGGTACGCGCAATTGGCCACCGCCATGGGTGTTGACACCCGCAACATGACCACTGTGCAGGCCGCCGACGCAGCGGTCGAGGCCGCGATCCGGCTGTCGCAGGACGTCGGCATCCCGGACAACTTCTCGCAGGTCCGCACCGACTCGTACGAGAAGAACCGGATGAACACCGGCAAGTACGCAGGCCGGGGCGACGTCATCAAGGGCGACGACAAGTCCGTACTGGCCATCTCCGAACACATTCAGGGCGACTGGTGCACGCCGGGCAACCCGCGTGAGGTGACGGTGGAATCGATGATCCCGGTGGTCGGCCATGCGATTAATGGCACTTACTGAGTCCGAGGTCGACGTATTCGCCGGTCCCGCAGCGCTTTCCGAAGCGCTGCGGGAGCAGGACTATATCGCCGACGACGACCTGGCCACGGTGGTCCACCTGGCGACAGCGCTGGACCGGCCCCTGCTGCTGGAGGGGCCCGCGGGCGTCGGGAAGACGGAACTGGCCAAGGCGCTGGCCGCCGCCGGCGGCCGCCGGCTGATCCGGCTGCAGTGCTACGAGGGTCTCGACGACAACCGGGTGCTCTACGAATGGGACTACGCCAAACAGCTGCTGCACGTGCAGATGATGCGCGACCAGACGAGCGATGCCGGTGAGATCGCCACCGACATCTACTCCGAGGCCTTCCTGTCGGTGCGCCCGCTGCTGGAATCTGTGCTCTCCGAACAACCTGTGGTGCTGCTGATCGACGAGGTCGACCGCACCGAAGAGGCGATGGAGGCGCTGCTGCTCGAGGTGCTGGCCGAACGTCAGGTCACCATCCCCGAGATCGGCACCTTCGTGGCCCGCACGGTGCCGTGGGTGGTGTTGACGTCCAACGACACTCGTGAGCTCTCGGCTGCGCTCAAGCGTCGCTGCCTGCACTACCACCTGGATTTCCCCACGCCGCAACGGGAACGGGAAATCGTCGGGGTGCGGGCACCGCGCGTCGAACCCGCCGTGGTGGCCGACGTGGTCGAGCTCGCACGCACGCTGCGTGAGCTGCCACTGCGGAAGGCGCCGTCGATCTCCGAGGTGATCGACGCCGCACGCGCCGCAGCGATCCTCGGTGACACGACATCAGATGCGGCGCAATCGATTCTGCTGTCGACGCTGGTGAAGTTCACCAGCGACCGTGACATCGCGCTGCGCCACCTCGATGACGCCCCGGGCCCGGTGCATGCCGAACTGCAACGGGCCACCGTGGCATCGCGCCCGGCCAACACCACCACCTCGGTGTTCCGGGGGCGGGGCGGCAGGACGTGACGCCCTCGCGTGTGCTCGACATCGTCGCCGCGATGTTCGGTGCGCTGCTGCGCCGCGCAGGGCTGGCGGCGTCACCTGCCGAGGTCATCGAGGTACGCCGGGTGCTGGGCCTGCTCGGGGCCCGCGACCTCCCCGCGCTGCGGGCCGCGTTGCGGGCGACGTGCGCCAAATATGGCCGGGAACAACGAGGATTCGACCGCGCCTTCGACGCGTTGTTCGCCGCCGCGGAGATCGCGCGTCACGACCCGGGCCCGAGCCGTGCCCATACCGGCTCGGGCCTGCCCGATCAACTCGACGTCGGCGAGGACCAGGAGATCGGGCGCTACGCCGAATACAACGAACGCGCCGCGGAGGTCGGCGACCACTTCGACACCCCGGACGCCGACAAGGGATTCAACCCGCACAAGGACGACGACGACTACAGCGTCACGGGTGCCGACAACCAGCTGACGGTGTCGGCCGAGAGTGACACCGGCCGGCGCGGTGTCCGCTACACCGTCGAAGTGGATCGGGCGTCGGCGAGCATGGCCGGAGATCTCGCAGACGTGGTGGCTCCCGTGGTGGCCGGGGCGCTGAGTTGGGATGACCCCGAGTCGATTCTGGCCTGGCTTGACGCCTACGACCCGAGCCGCACCTACGGCGACGACGCGGGCGAACAGCCGTTGACCGCCGAACAGCTCGGCCAGCTGAGCGCGGCGGTCGAGGGGTTCGTCGCTGCCCTGGCGGACCGCTGTGGGCTCACCGCCGAAGCCGAAAACCCAGATACCGCAACGGATGCCGGGCTGTCGGTCGACGTAGACCTGGCCTGCCACGAGGTGCTGCGCCGGATGCGGGGTGCGCCGCGGCCACGCCCCCGTGAGCGCGGGCGCGGCCGGCTCGACATGCGCCGTACGACGCGGGCCGCACTCCGAACCGACGGCGTGCCGTTCCACCTCGTGACCCGTACCCCGCTGCCTGACCGGATCCGGTTGCTGGTGATCGCCGATGTGTCGCTGTCCGTGCGGCCCGTCACCGCGTTCACCTTGCGGCTGGCCCAGGCCATGCATCGGCGCGCGCATCGCTGTCGCGTGATGGCGTTCGTCGACCGCGCGGTCGACGTGACGGACATCCTGCTGCGCACCGGCGGCGACGATGCGCTGGCCGCGGTGCTCGCCGAAGCACAGCTAGACCTCGACGCCAGCAGCGACTACGGGCAGGTGTTCGACGACATGATGCGCGGGCAGGCCGACGCTCTCGACCGCCGCACCGCGGTGCTGATCGTCGGCGACGGCCGCAGCGGCGGACTGCCCGCCGGTGTGGAGCAGCTGCGCGCGCTGCGCCGCCGCGTGCATCGGCTGGCCTGGGTGACGCCCGAACCGCGGCGGTACTGGCACCAGGCCACCTGCGCGATGCCCCAGTACGCACAGGTCTGCGATCGTGTCGTGGTCGCCAGCGACGCCGCCGCGCTCAGCGCGCACGCCGGGGAGCTCGCGCACGCCCTGTCCTGACCGCCTACCTGCCCGATCGGCCAGGTCGGCAGCTGCCCACCTGCACATTGGCGGCGGGCGAGAGGAGCCGTAGGGTGGCAGTGTTACCTGGATCACATGACTTGGGAGTGCGACGTGATAGCACAGGCGGAGATCACGCCCATGGCCGTTCCGACGGCCACACCCGACGGGCTGCCCACCCGGCTGTTGAAGTTCCATGCGCCCGAGATCGTGTTCGGCATCGACTCGATGGCCGAGGCGGCCCACGCCGCTGTGCGGCTCGGCGGGTTGCGGCCGCTGCTGGTCACCGACCCTGGGCTGATCGAGGCCGGCTGGGTGCGTGAACTCGTCGGGCACCTGCGCGCACAGTGCGTCGAGGCGCAGGTCTGGAGCGCGCTGACGCCCAATCCGAAGGACCACGAGATCACCGCAGGGCACGAGTTCTACCGCCAACACGGGTGCGACGTCCTCATCGCGCTGGGCGGCGGCTCGGTGATCGACGCCGCCAAGGGCATCGCGATCCTCTCCGCCAATGGCGGCGACATTCTCGACTACGCCGGTGTGGACAAGGCCACCATGCCCATTCCGCCGCTCGTGGTGTTGCCGTCGACGTCGGGCACCGGCGCGGACGTCTCTCAGTTCTGCATCGTCACCGACACCACCCGCAACACCAAGATCACCATCCTGGGCCGGGCCCTGGTCCCCGACATCACCGTCATCGACCCGCGGTTGCTCACCACCATGCCGGAATGGCTCAATGCCGCAACGGGTTTGGATGCTCTCACGCACGGCATCGAGGCGTTCGTATCGCTGGGCCACAACCAGCTGACCGACCATCACGCGCTGCGGTCGGTCGTCATGGTCACCGAGAATCTGGTGTCCACCATCGAACGTCCGAATGAGATGCCTGCGCGGGTGCTCATGGCGCAGGCCGCCCTCGAGGCCGGGTTGGCCTTCACCAACGCCATTCTCGGTGCCGCACATGCGATGAGCCATCAAGTCGGTGGACTGCTGGATCTGCCGCACGGCGTGATCAACGGCGTGCTGCTGCCGCACGTCGTACGGTTCAACGCCGAGGCCGACCCGGCGCCGTTCGCCACCATCGCGGCCTGCCTCGGCATCGCCGACAAGCGTGCCCCGGCACGGGAATCCGCACTGGCCCTTGCTGATCGGTTACAGGAACTGGCCCGGCAGGTCGGGGTGCCGCGCGGCCTGGGCGAGCTGGGCGTGCGGGACGAGGACGTGCCGGTGCTGGCGCACAACGCGATGGCTGACGCGTGCATCACCACCAATCCGCGTCCCGCCGACGAGGCGGCGCTGCGGGCACTTTTCCGGGCGGCGCTGTGAGAGCGCCCGATCTGGAACGTCTCACCGGCATACGCTCGGGCAAGTCCACGTTCTATTCCGAGTTCCGGGTGGCCGCGCAGCGCACCGAGCGTGTGATCGCGGCGCTCGACACGATCTCACATGCGTTGGTACAGACCGTGAACGGCCCAGAGAAGCTGGTCCGTGCGGTGGCCGAGGCTGCCCGAACGCACCTCGGTGCCGAATGGGTGCTGCTGGCGCTGGCCGACGGCGCGCTGCCCGGGGCGCGCCCGCGGCACCTGATCCTCGACGCCGACGGTAACGCCTACTCGTTCGAAGGGCTTTCCGGCGCAAAGCATCCGGTGCCGCACCTGCCCGACGCGGTGCTCAACCGGCTCAACGACATCCTGCGTGGCCAGTTGGCCCAGTTCCGGCTACCGGTCATCGAACCTCACCACGCGCACGTGCCGATCGAGTTGGACGGAGGCGTGATCGGGGCGTTCGCGGCCTGGACGCCCAGCCACCGCATGCTCGACGGCACCGACGAGACCGTCATGCGGATCCTGTCCAGCCAGACCGCCGTCGCGCTGCACAACTGCGAACTGTTCCAGCGCTTGCAGGCGCTGCTGGCCCAGTCCGAAGCCCGCAACGCCGAACTGCTGGCGACTCAGCGGGAACTCGGTGCGGCACAACGCCATCAGGTTCTCGACTCCGAGCGGCACCGCATCGCACGCGAACTGCACGACAGCGTCGCACAGACGGTGCTCTCGGCAGGCATGCAGATCGAGGTGTGCCGCAGCGAGATTCAGTCCCTGGCCGGGGCACCCGATCTCGTCGAACGGTTGGACACCGCCAAGACCCTCACCCGCTCGGCCACCGAACAGCTCCGGTCAGCGATCTACGCGCTCAACCAGCCCGGCGACGCGGGCCGGTCTACCCTGCCGGAGATGCTGGAACAGTTGGCGACCGTACATATGCCCGAGGATCTCCGGGTGACCCTCAAGGTCGAGGGCGCTGCCACCGAATTGCCCAGTGCGGCAGAGCATGCGCTGTTGCGGGTGGCGGGCGAAGCCCTGTTCAACACTGCCATGCACGGGCACGCCACCAGGGCCATCGTGCGGCTGCGGTACCGGCCCACCACCGTCACGTTGTCGATATCCGACGACGGCACCGGTGACCCCGACAAGATGCGGCTGATGCTGCGCCTGGCCGACGGCACGGACGTCGACGGCCACCATCGCGGACTGGCCAACATGCAGGCCCGGTGCCGCGAGCGGGGTGGCTCCTTCGTCGTGCAACGGTCCCGCCTCGGCGGGGTACGGGTGGTCGCCACCATCCCCAGGGACGGATCGGAAGGAGACCGCGATGACGGTTGACACCAAAATCAGAGCGATCCGGCTGGCGCTGGTCGACGATCACGCCATCCTGCGACAGGGCCTGCGATCGGTACTGGAGCGCGAGCACGACCTCGTGGTGGTCGGTGAGGCGGCCTCCGAGCCGGAGGCCGAGGCGATGGTCGCCGCCATGCGGCCCGACGTGGTGCTGCTGGACCTCAAGCTGTCCGCCGGGTCCGATTTCGAGGGTTTGTCGTTGTGCGCCAAGCTGTCCGCGGCTCATCCCGAGGTCGGGCTACTGGTGCTGACGACGTTCCTCGACGACGATCTGGTGGTTCGCGCCGTGCATGCCGGAGCGCGTGGCTACGTCGTCAAGGACGTCGACACCACCGAGCTGGTGCGTGCGATCCGGGCCATCTCCGCGGGCGAGAGCGCATTCGACTCCCGCAGTGCCGCCGCGGTGGTCCGCACGCTGAGCGGCAGAAGCGAGCCCCGCGAGCAACTCACCGACCGGGAGCTCGAAGTGCTGCGGCTGCTGGCCGCGGGCCTGTCCAACGTGAAGATCGGTGAGCGACTGTATATTTCGGCCACCACAGCCAAGTTCCACGTCAGCAACATCATGCGCAAGCTCCAGGTCAGCCGTCGCGCCGAGGCGGTCTACGCGGCCAGCAAGCGCGGGTTGATCTAGCACCTAGCACCGCGAGCGTGCGTGTCTGCTGGGCAACACGCCGCCGCGTGTCGACACAAGGCACAACCTCGCGGCGCGCGAGGGTGACGAAAATGCCGATGGTTCACGGCGCGTCGGGCAACAGACGCGCACGCTCGCGGTGCTAGGGGACCTCGCGGTGCGGGTCAGCTCAAATCCAGAACGAGCCAGCCGCCGTGATGTTCGGACACTGTGACGCGCACGCCCGGGTGAAGTTCGCGTGCCTGCTCACCCAATCGGACCAGCTCGGCGGTGTCGAACCGCCGGATGTGCCCGTAGCAGGCCTGCGGTTCGTCTTCGAATGGCACTGCGATGACCACGCGGTGGCGCGCCAGGCGCAGGGCCTCGGCGAGCACGGCATCACCCGCGGCGGCGGGCAGATGTTCCAGTAGGTGTAGTGCGGTGACAGTGTCGGCTACGTTGTCGGGCAACGGAACCCGCGTGGCGTCGCAGGCCAGGGTCCGCACCGGGCGGTGCAGCCGCCCGCTGACCCGGGCCAGCAGGTCCATCGTGGGGGCACTGAGATCGCTTGCGGTCACCTCGAATCCGAGCCGGCTCAGGCGCAGCGGGAAAAACCCGAAGCACGAGCCGAGATCCAGCAGCTTGGGCCCGGTCGCCAGCTCGCCTGCGCGCCGGTGAACGGGAGCGAACGCGGCGGCACCTGATTCGAGTGCGGTGAGGGAATTGCGGTAGAACCGCACCCAGGCCGGGAGCGCTCCGTCGATCGTGGACCGTACGATGCCGGTGAAGACCAGCTCGAAATCCGCTTGGCCGCGCAGTATCCCGCCGAGCTGATCGGTCAGCAGGACGGCGAGTTCATCGGAGAGCTCGGCAGGAGTGAAATCGTGATCGACGGTCAAACAGTCGCCGCGACGCCGCGCGCAGAACCGGGCAGTGCACGTGCCGGAATGCGGTCGGTGGGGCCCGCGACGGCGTCGCACCTGAACTCCGGGGGCACTCCACGTTCCGCGCGGTGCGGGCGCGAGCGGGTCGACCTCTACGCGGTCGAGCAGTGCAACTGTCATGCCACACAAGGCTATTGGTGGCAGACCTGCTCGCGCCCGCACCAACCGGGCGGGATTGTGGGCCGACCGGGCGGGCGATCACTACCCGGTCGGCCAGGGGGTACGGCCAGTGGCCGCTGGCTCAGCCCTTGTGGGCGGTCAGCAGAAAGGCCGGGAACTTGATGCGGCCCTTCTCGTCTTGATCGTGCGGGAGTGGCTCAACCGGGGTGCCGGGGATGGCCGCCGCGTTCGCGTGGATGAACGCCGGGCGGATCTCATCGACCACCCAGTGTTGGGACACCGCGGCCCGCAGCTCGTCCTCGTCGACCTCGTTGGGCTTGGTCTCAAGCCCTTCCGGGAATGCGCCCTTGGCGAACACCAGCACGTAGTACGACGCGCCGGGAGCCGAGGCCCGGTGGATCGAACTCAGGTAGCCGTCGCGCCCTGCCACGGGCAGGGAGTGGAACAGCGTCGAGTCGATGACGGTGTTGAACCGGCCGTCGTAACCGCGGAACGACGTGATGTCGCCCTGCACGAAGCTGGCGTTGCTCAGGTTGCGTTCCTGCGCGGTCCGGTTGGCCGCGGCGATCGCGGTCGGGCTCAGATCCATGCCCACCACGGTGTAGCCGTCGGCGGCCAGGGCCAGCGACAGTTCCGCGTGCCCGCAGCCGGCGTCGAGCACGTCGCTGCGGAACTTCCCGGCTCGGTGCAGCGCCGCCAACTCGGGCTGCGGCTCGCCGATATTCCACGGTGGCGGACCCTCGAAATCACCTACACCCCGATAGGCGCCGTCCCAATCCAAAACCTGATCAGATGCCATGCAATCCAACGTACGCGAGTCATTCCCAGCTGTGGACGGGCTCATTACTGTGCATCCACTGGACGTACAGCCGTAACATTTCGGCCAACGCCTGGGGCCGGGACACGCCGCCTTCTTCGATTTTCTGGACGGTCGCGACCTGCCACGCCGCACCGGTCTGCCCGGTTTTCGCCCGTCCCTCGATGACCCCCAGATAGCGGTCGCACACCTCGCCGGCAACACCCCAGCGGCGCAGCCCTTCGTGCGCCATCGGCAACAGCTGACGGAGCACCAGTTCGTCGGGCGTCACCTCGCCCACGCCGGGCCAGTAGAGCCGGGCTTCCATGCCGTGCTGCGCAGCGGATTCGAAATTGTGTTGCGCGGCGGCGAAACTCAGCTTGGTCCAGATCGGCCGGTCCTCCTCGGACAGCGTGCGCAGCAGGCCGTAGTAGAACGCCGAGTTGGCCATCATGTCCACGACGGTCGGCCCGGCGGGCAGCACCCGGTTCTCGACCCGCAGGTGCGGCAGGCCGTCCACGATGTCGTAGACGGGCCGGTTCCACCGGTAGATGGTGCCGTTGTGCAGCCGCAACTCCGACAGTCGCGGGGCGCGGCCCGCGGCCAGCACGGCCACCGGATCCTCGTCGGACAGCTCGGGCAGCAGCGACGGGAAGTACCGCACGTTCTCCTCGAACAGGTCGAAGATCGAGGTGATCCATCGCTCGCCGAACCACACCCGCGGCCGCACGCCCTGGGTCTTGAGTTCGTCGGGCCGGGTGTCGGTGGCCTGGGCGAACAGTTCGATGCGCGTCTCGGCCCACAGGTGGTGGCCGAAGAAATACGGCGAGTTGGCGCCGACGGCCAACTGCGGGCCCGCCAGCACCTGGGCGGCGTTCCAGTTGCGGGCGAAATCGGCAGGTGAGACCTGCAGGTGCAACTGCATGCTGGTGCATGCCGACTCCGGGGCGATGGACGCGGCCTGCAGCGACAGCCGCTCCGGGCCGCCGATGTCGATCGTCATATCCTCGCCGCGCGCGGTGAAGATCGAGTCGTTGAGAGCCTGGTACCGCGTCGACTCGCTCATCCAACCGGCCGAAAGATGTTCCGGCATAAGCGTCGGCAAGATGCCGACCATCACGATGTGGGCGCCGTTCTGGTTGGCCTTGATCTCCGCGGCGTTGAGGCTGTCACGCACCTCGGATTCGAGGTCGAGCGCCGCACGCCCGGGCAACGGCCGTGGTGGCACATTGAATTCGATGTTGTAGGCGCCCAATTCGGTTTGGTACGCCGGGTCGGCGATGGAGGTCAGGACATCCTGGTTCATCATCGCCGGCTGGTAGGCGTTGTCCACCAGGTTGCACTCGATCTCCATCCCGGTCAACGGCCGCTCGAACTCGAAGCGGGACTGCGCCAACATGGTTTCGAACACGTCGAGACACAGTTGCACCTTGCGGCGGTACTCCTGCCGGTGCGCCCGGGTGTACTCGGTATTGCTGACCTCTTCGCCCACACGCCGATGCAACAACGTCGGGGACGACGTGCGCAGGAAAATTGCGTAATAGGCTCGGCAATTGTGTGCCCGACAAGCTGACGAGGACCAGGGCGGGCTCGAACAGGTCGGCAGCGTCGACCGGATCGCCGCGCTGACCGGGGTGCGGGCCGTCGCCGCGATGACGGTGATGGGCACCCACGCGTCCTACGGCACCGGGCTGCTCACCCACGGCTACGTGGGGCTGCTGGGCGCGCGGCTGGAGATCGGGGTGCCGATCTTCTTCGTGCTGTCCGGCTTGTTGTTGTTCCGCCCCTGGGTGCGCGCCGCGGTGACCGGTGGCCGGCAGCCGTCGGTACCGCGCTATGCCCGCAGCCGCGTGCGCCGGATCGCGCCCTCGTACGTGGTGACGGTGCTGCTGGTGTTCGGGATCTACCAGGTGCGTCCCGTGCACCCCAACCCCGGGCACACCTGGACCGGCCTGCTGCGCAACCTGACCTTGACCCAGATATACAGCGACGACTACTTCACCGCCTACCTGCATCAGGGCCTGTCGCAGATGTGGAGCCTGGCCGTGGAGGTCGCGTTCTACGCGGTGCTGCCACTGCTGGCCTACCTGCTGCTGGTGCTGCTGTGCCGACGCCGGTTCCGGCCGGTGCTGCTGCTGGCGAGCCTGGTGGTGATGGCCGCGGTGAGCCCGGCCTGGCTGGTGATCCTGCACAACACCCACTGGTTGCCGGTCGGCGCGGGAACGTGGCTGCCGCATTACCTGGCCTGGTTCGCCGGGGGCATGATGCTCGCGGTGCTTTCGGCCATGGGGGTGCGGTGCTACGCGCTGGCAGTGCTGCCGTTGGCCATGGCCTGCTATCTGGTGGTGTCTACGCCGATCGCCGGTCGGACCACCGCCGTCACGCTGACCCTGTCCGAAGATGTGTCGAAGACGGTGCTCTACGCCGTGATCGCCACGTTGGTGGTGGCACCGCTCGCGCTGGGTGATTCCGGCTGGTATGCCCGGCTGATGGGCAGCAGGCCACTGGTGTGGCTGGGGGAGATCTCGTACGAGATTTTTCTGCTGCACGTGGTGGTCATGGACCTGGTGATGGCGCTCGTGCTGCGGTGGCCCGTCTACACCGGATCGGCTGTCGTGCTGTTCGCTGCCACGCTGGCGGCCACGGTGCCGCCGGCCTGGCTGCTGCACCGGTTGACCCGGCCGCGACGCTAGCCGCGGCGCGCGATCACGATCTGGGGCTGCGTGAGTCCGCTGCGCAGTTCGATCTGGATGTTCCGATCGGCGTGCAGGGCGAGGCTGCGCAGCGCCGAGGGGCTGTAGGAGCGCAGCGAGCTGATGACGCCGTCGTGGATGAACGGGATGAACGGCGCGGCAGGCAGCATCGTCGCGAGCCTCAGCAGATGCAGCGGCGCGGGCGGGCGCGGCAGGTCGATGATCAGCAGCGTGTCCGCGACGCGGGTGCCCTCGGCGAACACCCTCGACGCCTGCGCGGGAGCCAGATGATGAAACGACAACGCGAACACGGCCAGGTCGAAACTGCCGTCGGCGGCGTCGATCTCCGTCGCGTCGAGTACGCGAACCTGCGCTCTGGCGTGGGTGCCGAGCTCGCCCGCGGCCAGCGCGTCCACCGATGCGCGGTCGACGTCGGAGACGGTGAGGCGGGCCGACGGATGGTCATCCAGCAGCTGACGTGACAGTCCGCCGTGGCCTGCGCCAAGCTCCAGAATCCGTGGATCGGGCACGTCGGCGACCAGGTCCAGAGCGATGCGGGCGAACTTCTCGTGATTGCGGAAGATCCGGCCGGTCCAATCCAGGGCATCGATGACCTGTTGCCTGCGCGAATCGAGACCGTCATCCCGGTCGATGTACTCCAACCGGTCGGTCTCCAGCAGCCGGTCCAGGCAGGATGCGTCGTAGCCACCGCGCGGCATGCGCTCGATACCGGTTTTGGCCGACGTGCCGCGAGGACGAAGAGAATCAGATCTGGGTGCCACGTAAGCCATGATGGACGCTTCGGAGGGTAGGAGCGACAGCGACTCGGGAAAGGACCACAGTGGCCGATTTCGTCGCAGCCATCGACCAGGGCACCACCAGCACCCGCTGCATGATCTTCGACCACGCGGGTGCCGAGGTGGGCCGCCACCAGCTCGAGCACGAGCAGATCCTGCCGCGCGCCGGATGGGTCGAACACAATCCGGTGGAGATCTGGGAACGCACCGCGGCAGTCATCATGACGGCGCTGAACAAAACCCGACTCTCCGCTGCGGATCTCGCCGGGCTCGGCATCACCAACCAGCGGGAGACCACGCTGGTGTGGAACCGCCACACCGGCAGGCCGTACCACAACGCCATCGTGTGGCAGGACACCCGCACCGACCGCATCGCCGCCGCGCTGGACCGCGACGGCCGCGGCGACGTGATCCGGCACAAGGCCGGGCTGCCGCCCGCGACGTACTTCTCCGGCGGCAAGATCCAGTGGATCCTGGAGAACGTCGACGGGGTGCGGGCCGCCGCCGAGAACGGTGACGCGATCTTCGGCAACCCCGACAGTTGGCTGGTGTGGAACCTGACCGGCGGCCATCGCGGCGGCGTCCATGTCACCGATGTCACCAACGCCAGCCGCACCATGCTGATGAACCTGGAGACCCTCGACTGGGACGATGAACTGTTGTCGTTCTTCGGGATTCCGCGGCAGATGCTGCCCGAGATCAGGCCGTCCTCGTCACCCACCCCGTATGGTCTGACCCGCCCCGACGGGCCGCTGGCCGGTGAAGTGCCGGTGACGGGCATCCTCGGTGACCAGCAGGCCGCGATGGTCGGGCAGGTGTGCCTGAATGCCGGTGAGGCCAAGAACACCTATGGCACCGGCAATTTCCTGCTGCTCAACACCGGCGAGAAGATGGTCCGGTCCGAGAACGGCCTGCTGACCACGGTGTGCTACCAGTTCGCGTCCGCCGATGGAACCCCGGCGAAACCCGTTTACGCCCTGGAAGGTTCGATCGCGGTGACCGGATCGGCCGTGCAATGGCTACGCGATCAGCTCGGCATCATCAGCGGTGCTGCGCAGAGCGAGGCGCTGGCCCGGCAGGTCGCCGACAACGGCGGCGTGTACTTCGTGCCCGCGTTTTCTGGCCTGTTCGCGCCGTACTGGCGCTCGGACGCACGGGGCGCGATCGTCGGGCTGTCGCGGTTCAACACCAACGCGCACGTGGCCCGCGCGACGCTAGAGGCCATCTGCTACCAGAGTCGCGACGTGGTCGACGCGATGGAGGCCGATTCCGGTGTGCACCTTGAGGTTTTGAAGGTCGACGGCGGTATCACCGCCAACCGGTTGTGCATGCAGATCCAGGCAGACGTGCTCGGTGTCGACGTGGTCAAGCCCGTGGTCGCCGAGACCACCGCGCTCGGTGCGGCCTATGCGGCCGGGCTTGCGGTCGGGTTCTGGCGCAACGCCGACGATCTGCGCGCCAATTGGCAGGAAGGCGAACGCTGGGCCCCGCAATGGGATGACGATCAGCGTTCCAGTGGGTACGCCGGGTGGCAGAAAGCCGTTCAGCGCACGCTGGATTGGGTCGATATCGACTGAGTCACCGGGGCGGCGGGCAGGTCATCAGCAGACCCTTGAGTTCGTCGTAGTACTGCACGCCCAGCATGGCGTGGCGACCCTTGTCGTTGGTCCGCTCGGCGTCGGCGATCTGGCCGGCCAACTCACCCAGCCGGTGGGCATGCTCGGCGGCCTTGCCCGAGGTGACCTGCTTGGCCTGATCGCCGATCACCTTGGCCCACTCGTTGAAGTCGCCGACCGTCGGGCCCTGGTTGGCGGCGAACGACGGCAGGATCAGGCCAGAGCTTGCCCGGCTGGACTCCACCAGGGGTTGGGCCTGGCGACAGCCCTTGCCGGAGATGTAGGTGAGTGTCACCGAAGCCGCGACGACGACAACGGCCAGGGCTGAGGCCGCCACCGCAAGCCGCTGGGTGCGGGGTTCGGCATCGGGAACTCGCCTGCGCCACATCACGTGCCCGAGAATCACGGCTGCCATCGCCAGCACCGACAACAAGCTGGCCTCGAGCAGGTTCCCGGCACCGGATGCCGAGTTGGTGGCCCCCAAGGTCGCCAACGCGGCGAGCAACACCAGCAGCCACTGCCAGAATCCGCGCCGACGCTCGTAGGCGTCGACATCGCGGAACTGGATGCCGATGGTGGAGCCGGCAGCCGCAAGCACGGCCACGAGCGCGGGAACGACGTATGCGGTGATCTCTTCGGTCATGCCCTTATCCGCCCAGCCCGTCGAGCCGGCTCTTGATGTCGTCGGGTAGCGAGATGTCCGCCACTGCCAGGTTCTCCTCCAGGTGCGCCGGTGACGACGTTCCGGGAATCAGCAATACGTTGGGTGCGACCGACAGCGTCCACGCCAGCACGATCTGTGCGGGTGTGTGGCCGAGGTCCGCCGCGGCCTGCCGGACAGTGTCGTTGCCGAGCACAGGACTGTTCGGATCAAAAGCCGAGCCGAGCGGAAAGAACGGGACGAAGGCGATACCGTGCTCGACGCAGCGCTCGAGCACCGGCGCCGCGCTGCGGTCGACCAGGTTGTACGCGTTCTGCACGCACGCGATTGCGGTGTGGCCCAAGGCAATCCGAAGATGCTCAGCAGAGATGTTGCTGAGGCCTATGCCGTCGATCAGGCCTTCGTCGCGGGCCGCGATCATCGTGGTGAGTTGCCGCTCGAAGAGGTCATGGTCGACGGCGGTGGGAACGCCGATGCCGTCACCGTCGTGCACGCGCAGGTTCACCGCCGCCAGCCGGTCGGTGTCCAGGGTCCGCAGGTTCTCTTCGATCCCGCGGCGCAATTCGTCGGGCTCTTGGGCGGGTAGCCACTGCCCTTGCTCGTCGCGGCGCGCGCCGACCTTGCTGACCAATGCGAGGTCGGACGGATACGGGTGCAGCGCCGCGCGGATCAACTCGTTGGCGACGGCGGGCCCGTAGAACTGTGCGGTGTCGATGTGGTTGACGCCCAATTCGACTGCCCGCCGCAGCACCGACAGAGCCTGCTCGCGGTCTCGGGGCGGGCCGAACACGCCGGGCCCGGGCAGTTGCATGGCACCGAACCCGACGCGCGACACAGCGAACGAACCCAGGGGGAAGGTCTGCATGCCGGTCAGCCTACGCAGACCGTCCCCGTGGACTTACTCCTCGCCGAGGATCTGGTAGATCTCGCGGCGTGCGCCGTTGACGATGTCGAGGATGCGCTGCTGCTGCTCGTCGCTGGCGGTGTGCACCGACTGTGCGACGGCGCCCATCAGCTGTCCGATGGCGGCGCGCAGGTTGACGGCATTGGGGTCGGCATCTTCGGCGATGGCGTCCCAGGGTGCGGTCTCGATCTGATCGGCGGCTGCGCGGCCGTCATCGGTCAGCTCGAAAGTCTTTTTGCTGCCTTCGCTTTCGGCGGCCGGGGCGATCAAGCCCTCGTCGACGAGCAGTTGCAGGGTGGGGTAGACCGAGCCGGGGCTGGGCCGCCACAGGTTGTTGCTGCGTTCGGCGATCTGCTGGGTCATCTCGTAGCCGTGCATCGGCCGCTCGGTGAGCAGCTTGAGGATCGCGGCACGGACGTCACCGCGTCGGCCACGGCTGCCGCCGCGTCCGCCTCGGCCGCGGCCACGGGGTCCGCCGCCGAAACCGGGACCGAAGCCAGGGCCGAATCCGGGGCCGAAGCCGAAGCCGGGACCGAAACCGGGGCCGCCGAAGCCGCGGCCGAACGGGCCGTGATGTCCCGCGGACTCTTCGCGGACGTGATCGCGGAACTCGCGCCGGGCGCGGCGCCGCTCATCGTGCAGGGCGCGGCGGTCGTCGGGGCTGAAGCCGAAACCGAAGCCGCCGGGGCCGAACGGGGGATTGGGTGGTGTGAATGGGGTGTTCATAGGTGAGGTTCTCTCTTTCGACGGGAAGCGCCGTACGCGCTTCCGATGCAGTAACGATATATCGGAATCTATCGCGATGCAACGGTCGATTTAGTCGCGTTCATCGAGTCGGTCGACGACCCACTTCGCCCACTGGGCCTGCATGGCGTTGAAGCGCAGGCCGTACACCAACGCCGCATGCCCGTAGAGGTCGTCCTCGATGCAGGGGATCGACGCCTCGAGCGCTGTGAGCCGCTCGATCTCCGCGGTGGAATGGTCAGCCAGTGTCAGCAGGTGCTCGCGCGCCTGGTCGGGGGGCAGTTCGCCGAGAAGGAAGACCCGGAGGAGTTCGGCGCTGCGCTCGGGTGGGTCGTCGGCCGGGTTGCGGATCCAGCGCATGAGCTCGTCGCGGCCCGCCGTGGTGACCCGGTACTCCTTGCGCCCGCGCGGACCGATCGCAGACACCTCGATCAGGCCCGCCGTGGCCAGCTTGTTGAGCTCGCCGTAGAGCTGGCTCTGGGTGGCGGGCCACACGTTGGCCATCGACTTCTCGAACCGTCTGAGCAGGTCGTATCCACTGCCGGGGTGCTTCGCCAGCAGGCCGAGCGCGGCCATTCGCAAACTCATGGCGACAGCTTAGCTTCCACTATTGACATGTCAGAAGTGGAATGTCACCGTAGATGGCATGACCTCAGCCCTGCCCATCGGCGAAACCGACTTCTTCCGGCGCGGCAACTACGCGCCCGTCGCAGGCGAACTCACCGAATACGACCTGCCTGTCGAAGGTGCCATCCCGCCCGAGTTGGACGGCTGGTACCTGCGCAACGGACCCAATCCCCGTCAGGCAACCGCCCACTGGTTCACCGGCGACGGGATGATCCACGGCGTCCGCATCGAAGGCGGCGCCGCCAAGTGGTACCGCAACCGGTGGGTGCGCACCGACAGCTTCATCGAGGACTTCCCGCTCTACAACGCCGACGGCAGCCGCAACCTTCGGGCCGCCGTCGCCAATACCCATGTGGTCAACCACGCCGGCCGCACCCTCGCGCTGGTGGAGAGCTCGTTGCCCTACGAGATCACCAATGAGCTGGAAACGTTGGGCGCCTACGACTTCGGCGGCAAGCTCGTCGATTCGATGACGGCACACCCGAAGATCTGCCCCACCACGGGCGAACTACATTTCTTCGGCTACGGCAGCATTTTCGAGCCCTTCGTCACCTATCACCGGGCCGATGCCGCGGGCGAACTGATCGTGAATCAGCCCGTGGATGTCAAGGCGCACACCATGATGCACGATTTCGCGATGACCTCCGGTCACGTCGTCTTCATGGACCTCCCAGTGGTGTTCGACCTCGACGTCGCCATCAAGGGCGAGGGGGACATGCCCTACCGCTGGAGCGATGACTACGGGGCCCGCTTCGGCGTCATGCGACGTGACGACCCCACCGCGCCGATCCGCTGGTTCGACATTGACCCGTGCTACGTCTTCCATGTGGCCAATGCTTACGAATCAGGGAATGTGATTGTGCTGCAGGCGGTTCGGTATCCGGAACTGTGGCGGGACAACGGCGGGTTCGACGCCGATGGCGTGTTGTGGGAGTGGCGTATCGACCTGAGTGCCGGAACAGTCGCCGAGCGGCAACTCGACGATGCGGGCGTCGAGTTCCCGCGCATCGACGACCGGCTCGCAGGCCTCGATGCGCGCTATTCCGTGGCGGTCGGCTCGAATGGCTGGATCCGCTACGACCTGGCCACGGGCACCGGGGTGCGCCACGACCTGGGGTCCGGCGGCCCCGGCGAGGCGGTGTTCGTTCCCGGTGCGGGCGCAGCCGACGAGAGCAACGGGTGGTATCTCGGCTACGTCTACGATCCCGAGCGTGACGGCAGCGATCTCGTCATCCTCGATGCCTGTGACTTTGCTGGGAAGCCGGTGGCGAAAATTGCGCTGCCGCAGCGTGTTCCCTATGGATTTCACGGCAACTGGATCACCGGATAAGTAACGTATCGGGCCATGGCGGTGAAATGGCTCGACAAGCCCGAAGATCATGATTTCGACGCGGCCGCGGACTACCTGTCGCTGCTGGCCGAGAGCGACGCGGTCGACAAGACGGTGGCGGCGCTGAAGAAGGCGCCGCCCGTGACCCGCAAGGCCAAGGACATCCTGCGCGCAGCCGGCCTGGCGCTGCTGCCGGAGACCAACGCGCATGTCCGCGCTGACCTGTTCAAGATCAGCGGCGGCAAGAAGCTGTCGCCGATCCTGCTGGTGCGGGGCGACGGTCGCAAAGGCGCGCAGTTGCAGGTGGCCGACGGCTATCACCGGGTTTGCGCGAGCTACCTCACCGACGAGAACACCGGGATTCCGTGCCGTCTGGTGTCGTGGCAACCGTGACGCGCTGACATGGCGGGCATCGGCTTCGGCACGCTCGCACTCATCGTGGTGATCGGGCTCACCGGCCCGGCGCTGGCATCGGTGCCGCGGCTGCGGATCCCGGTGGTCATCGGTGAGCTGATCGCCGGGATCATCTTTGGCAGAACCGGATTCGGCATCATCGACCACACCGATCCTACGTTCTCGCTGCTGGCCAACATCGGCTTCGCGCTGGTGATGTTCGTCGTGGGCACTCACGTCCCGGTGCGAGATACCTCTCTGCACAGTGCGATTCCCAAGGCGTTGGCCCGGGCGGTGCTGGTGGGTGCGGTGGCCGCGATCCTCGGTGTGGTGCTCGCCCGGTCATTCGGCACCGGCCACGCGCTCCTGTACGCCGTGCTGATGGCCTCGTCGTCGGCGGCGCTGGCCTTGCCGGTGATCGACGGGCTGCGGTTGCAGGGCCCCCAGGTGCTGTCGGTCACCGCGCAGATCGCCATCGCCGATGCGGCGTCGATTGTGTTGCTGCCCTTGGTGATCGACATCCAGCGGGCCCCGCGGGCCGCGCTGGGGGCGCTGGCCATCGCCGGCTGCGCGGTGGTGTTGTTCGTGCTTCTGCGCGCTGGAGACCGGGCCGGCTACCGCAAACGTCTGCACCACTATTCAGAGGACCACCAGTTCGCCCTCGAATTGCGGATCAGCCTGATCCTGCTGTTCACCCTGGCGGCGGTGGCCATCGCCACGCACGTCTCGGTCATGCTGGCCGGGTTCGCGCTCGGCCTGGTGATCTCGGCCATCGGAGAGCCACGCCGGCTCGCCCGGCAACTGTTCGGCATCACCGACGGCTTCTTCGCCCCGCTGTTCTTCGTCTGGCTGGGCGCATCACTGCAGGTACGCGAACTCGGTCAGAATCCCGGGCTCATCGTGCTGGGCGCCAGTCTGGGTTTCGGTGCCGTGCTGGCCCACGCGGCAGGCCGGTTGACGGGCCAGCCGTTGCCGCTCGCGGTGTTCTCCGCCGCCCAACTCGGCGTGCCGGTGGCCGCCGCGACCCTGGGCACCGAGCAGCACCTGCTGAAGCCGGGCGAGGGGTCGGCGATGATGCTCGGCGCGCTCATCACCATCGCCACGACGTCGATCGCCGGAGCGCTGGCGGCCAGGTCAGCGGCCGCGAAGCAGCCACCGCCGTCCGCGCCGCCACCCAACGCGCCCCCGGCAGCGGCGCCGCCGACCTCCTGAACTCAGGGTTTGGCGAACCCCGCCTTGGCAAGCGCCTTCTGGCCGGCCTCGCCCGTGACCAGGTCGACGAAGCGTTGAGCCGCCGCGCTCTGCTTCGACTGCTTGAGCACCGCGATCGGATAGGTGTTGACGGCCTGCGCGGCTTCGGGGAACGACACCGCCGTCACCTTGTCGCCCGCACCGGCCGCATCGGTGACATAGACGACGCCCGCGTCGGCCTGGCCCGTGGTGACCTTGTTGAGCACGTCTGTCACCGAGGACTCTTCACTGACAGGAGCCAGTGTGACGCCGGTGGCCTGTTCGACCTTCTGCGTGGCTCCGCCGCACGGCACCGGTGGGGCGCACACCACGACGCTGACGCCGGGTTTGGTCAAATCACGAAATGACGTGATGCCCTTGGGATTTCCCGGTGCTACGGCGATGGTCAGCGTGTTGGTGGCGAAGTTGACAGGGTTGCCTGCGAGCAGGCCCGCCTGTCCGGCCTTGTCCATGTTGCGGGTGTCGGCCGAGGCGAACACGTCCGCGGTGGCGCCCTGGGTGAGCTGCGTGACCAGGTCCGAGGACCCCGCGAAGGAGAACTCGACCGATGAGCCCGGGTTATCGGTCTTGTACTGGTCGGCGATCTCGGTGAACGCCGACTTGAGCGATGCCGCCGCGAACACCGTGATGGCGGCGCCCGACGGGGACGGGCTCGGCTGTGACGGGGAGTTGGACTGGCAGGCGGTGGTCACTGCCAGCGCCATCACACCGCAGACGGCCAAGGCACGGAGCATCAGATTCCTTTCGGGGTTTCCACGATCACGGTGGTCGCCTTGACCACCGCGACAGCCACGCTGCCGGGCTCGAGCCCCAGCTCACGCACCGACTGACTGCTCATGAGCGACACCACCGTCAGCGGCCCGCACTGGATTTCCACCTGTGCCATCACCCCGTCGACGATGACGTCCGTGACCAGCCCGGCGAACCGGTTGCGTGCCGAGCTCCCGATACCCAACGGATCCTTCGGTGCCGCACTGGCATTGGCCCGTGCGAACGCTGCCAGGGCAGCGCCGTCGAGCACCTTGCGGCCTGACGCGTCGAGTTCGGCGATCAACGCACCGTCATCGATCCAGCGGCGCACGGTGTCGTCGCTGACCCCGAGCAACTCGGCTGCCTCTCGGATCCGGATGGTCGGCACGGCGCCAGCCTAGCGACGACTGCCAGGCAGAACAACCGCATCTGCGGGTGTAAGCCGCCTATTGAACCGCACCTGCGGGCCGGATGCGCTGCCTTGGAGGGCGCCGTGGCCCTGCGGCGCAGTTACGACGCCAGAGCCGGGCACGGGCCGGAGGGCACCGCGGAACTCTTTCCATACCGCCTCGCTCGGTTAACCAAAGTCGTCGGCAGCGGGCGGAACTCGCGCACGAAATACAGTCGCACGAAGCGCATCCGGCCGGCCCCGCGGCGCTGCGCGTGGACATCCGGCTGCGTGCCGGCTTCTCGGCCCTGTTTGAGTCGAGATGCACTGTGGTGCATGATCAATGAACCAATGCAGTGGCCCCGCGCTGTGGCGTGGGGCACACCAGCGGGTAGGTGTGTCCCACGGCACACCGCCGCTGGGCGCAGCGGTTCGGAAGTGTGTCGCCGAAGCGGCCCCCGGCCTGCCGAGCGTAACCGCGGAGCTATCGAATAGCGTTGTACAGCAAGCATATTCGTGCATCCTGAGACGCGGTATGGCATGCGTCATCCACGCGAACCGGCCCTCGCTGGGCCGTTCTCAACTCACATCTGACGCGATAAGCGGTGTAGCACACCGATGTTCACGCATATCGGACCCTGCCGAGCGACCTAGGACCGCTGCCGTCATGGGCTGCCATTTGTTTGCTGGGAGTGCCCGCTGAACCCTTTGGGCCTGGGTCCGGCGACGCGATCCGAACCGGTGGTCGAGCGGCCTGGCGGTGGCTCATCGGCCGTTGCGTCACCGGGGACCGGCCGGTCCGGCGATTGCGGCTAAACCCGAGGTCAGGCGTGTGCCGTCGGGCCTGCGGGCGACGCGCTTCGCAACGGACTCGGGCGCTTGCGTATATCAAATGGTGGCCGGCCGCGTGACCTGATCCCCCGCACTGGGAGCTCCGGTGGGCGGCCGAGAAATTCCCTTGCCCAACTCTCTTGCTCAAACGTTTCGGCGGGTGTTTACTAGCGGTATACGAAGATTCCTACCACGAGACAAGGTGCATAAATATGTCCCCTGACCTCGAACTTGCTACCCTGGCCGAACAGTCAGGAACGAAGTTCATTCTCGCAATGTTTGTTGACTTGCGGGGAAAGCCCTGTGCCAAGCTGGTGCCGGTCGAAGCCATCGACGAACTTACCAAGGAAGGCGTCGGCTTCGCCGGTTACGCCGCTGGGGCCATGGGGCAGGAGCCTAAAGACCCCGATCTGATCGCCGTCCCCGATCCGGTGTCGTTCACCCCGATCCCCTTCGTCAAGGAAGGGTTGGCGCTGGTCCACTGCGACGTATACGTCGAAGGCAAGCTGTGGCCGTACGCCCCCCGCAACATCCTCAAGGCCATGATCAAGCGCGCCGCCGAGGCCGGCTTCGAGCCGTGGATGGGCGCTGAGGTCGAGTACTACCTGCTCAACCGCGACGCCGACGGCACCCTGCACACCGCCGACCGGAACGACCTGGCCGCGAACCCCTGTTATGACGTCCGCGGGCTGACCCGTATGTACGAGCACCTCTCGGGCATCTCCAAGGCGATGAACCAGCTCGGCTGGTCCAACTACGCCAACGACCACGAAGACGGCAACGGCCAGTTCGAGCAGAACTTCCAGTACGCCGAGGCCCTGGTGACCGCCGACCGCGTCGTGACGCTGCGCTACCTGCTGGCGATGAGCGCCGAAGAGCGCGGCATGATCGCCACGTTCATGCCGAAGCCGTTCTCCGACCGCACCGGCAGCGGCCTGCACCTGCACATCTCTCTGACCAGTGGTGGGACGCCCGTGTTCCCGTCCGACACCGACGAGCGTGGCCTCGGCCTTTCGGATACCGCCTACAACTTCATCGGCGGCATCCTGGAGCACGCGAGTGCCCTGCAGGCTGTCATCGCGCCGACGGTCAACTCCTACAAGCGCACTCGTGCGGTTGCCGTGACTTCCGGCGCCTCCTGGGCCCCGAACAGCCCGACCTTCGGTGGCAACGACCGCACCCACTACATCCGCATTCCCGACAACCAGCGCATCGAGCTGCGCGGCGGTTGCGGATCGGCGAACCCGTACCTGGCGGCCGCGGCGGCAATCGGCGCAGGGCTGGACGGAATCGCCAACAAGACCGATCCGGGCGAGATGGGCGCGCAGGCGACCTCGCGGCCCGCGCTGCCGGTCACTCTGCTCCACGCCGTGGAAACGCTTGAGGCTGATCCCGTGATCATGGAAGTGCTGGATGCGGCCGGTGACGCCGGTGTCTCCAAGTACTTCACCGACCTCAAGCGCGACGAGTTCTTCACCTATCACAGCCAGGTTAGTTCCTGGGAAATCGATCAGTACCTGACGGCATTTTAAGAAGGGAGACCAACAATGTGCGGAATTGTGGGGCTGCATCTGCGCAACCCCGAACTGTATCCGAGGCTGGGCGAGTTGCTCACCGGGATGTTGTGCGAAATGTCCGACCGCGGAATGGATTCAGCGGGTGTGGCCGTCTACGGCGACCCCAACTGGACACCCGCCGGGCAGGGCGCCGTGTCGCTGCTCGAGGTTGACGCCCCGGCTGACGAGGTTGCGGCTGCCGTCAGCGAGAAGGCAGGCGTCGCCGTCAACGTGCGCATCCTCGATGCGACCTACCTGTTGACCGCGTCGATCGAGTCCGACGCGCTGCTCGCCGCCGCTCGCGAGGCCCTCCCCACCGCGCTGGTCGCCGGCTTCGGCTCAGACCTCGCCGTGCTCAAGGGCGTTGGCGCTCCGCGGACCCTCGCGGACGCATGGGGCCTGCCGAAGGCTCAGGGTTGGCAGGGTGTGGGCCATACCCGCATGGCCACCGAGTCTGCGGTCACCCCGGCCGGGTGCCACCCCTACGCGGTGGGTACCGGTCAGTGCCTGGTGCACAACGGCTCGTTCTCGAACCACGCCACCGTGCGCCGCGATCTGCGTCGCGAAGGTGTGACCTTCGACAGCGAGAACGACACCGAGGTGGGCGCCCGCTTCGTGGCTCATCAGCTGGCCCAGGGTCGTGACGTCGAAACCGCACTGAAGGAACTGTGCGCGACGTTTGACGGGTTCTACACCCTGCTGGTGTCGAACCATGACTCGTTCGCCGTTGTGCGCGACGCGATCTCGTGCAAGCCTGCCGTGATCGCCGAGACCCCCGACTGGGTCGCGATGGCGAGTGAGTACCGCGCCCTGGCACATCTGCCGGGTGTCGAGAACGCAAAGATCTGGGAACCGGAGCCCGAGGTGGTGTACGCATGGAGCCGTTGACATTCGACCTGGAGAAGACGCCGCTGCGGGAGGTCAACACCGCCCTGCATGCAGCCGATCTGTCCGGTGAATTCCTCATCAAGAACCCGGCCGGGGCGCACAACGTCGCGGTTGGTGTCAACGCACCGGTCAAGATCACGGTCGACGGACACCTGGGCTACTACGGCGCGGGGATGAACCAGCAGGCCGAGATCATCATCAACGGAAACGCCGGCACCGGCGTCGCCGAGAACATGATGAGCGGCACCGTGTGGGTCAAGGGCAACGCCTCTCAGTCCGCGGGTGCGACCGCGCACGGCGGCCTGCTCGTGATCGAGGGCAACGCCTCGGCGCGGTGCGGTATCTCGATGAAGGGCGTCGACATCGTGGTGGGCGGCAACGTCGGCCACATGAGCGCCTTCATGGCGCAGGCCGGACGCCTGGTCATCCGCGGCGACGCGGGTGAAGCACTTGGCGACTCGATCTACGAGACGCGAATCTACCTGCGCGGCAACGCCGCATCACTGGGCGCTGACTGTATCGCCAAGGAGATGCGGGCCGAGCATCACGAGGAGCTCGCCAAGTTGCTGAAGGCGGCAGGGTTCGAGGATGACGACACTGCCTCCTACACGCGGTACGGGTCTGCCCGCAACCTCTACCACTTCCACGTCGATCACGCCGGAGCATACTGATGAGCCAAACAGACGACGACCGGGCCAGGCTCGGCCTGCGTGAGTCCGCCACCTTTGACCGGACCACGATCGCCGCTATCCAACGGGCCGCTGACACGGGTATCTACGACATCCGTGGCTGGGGCGCCAAGCGCAAGTTGCCGCACTTCGACGATCTGCTGTTCCTCGGCGCATCGGTTTCTCGGTACCCGCTCGAGGGCTACCGCGAGAAGTGCGCCACCAACGTCGTGCTGGGTGACCGGTTCGCGAAATACCCGCTGAAGCTTGACATTCCGATCACCATCGCAGGCATGAGCTTCGGTGCGCTGTCCGGACGTGCCAAGGAGGCCCTGGGCCGCGGCGCCAGCGCGGTGGGCACCTCCACCACGACCGGTGACGGCGGCATGACGCCGGAGGAGCGGGGCCAGTCGAAGAACCTGGTGTACCAGTACCTCCCGTCGCGCTACGGCATGAACCCCGATGATCTGCGTAAGGCAGATGCCATCGAGGTCGTGCTCGGACAGGGCGCCAAGCCGGGTGGCGGCGGCATGCTCCTCGGTCAGAAGATCTCCGAGCGTGTTGCCGGCATGCGTACCCTCCCGCAGGGTATCGACCAGCGTTCGGCGTCGCGGCATCCCGACTGGACCGGCCCGGATGACCTGGCCATCAAGATCGCGGAAATCCGTGAGATCACCGACTGGGAAAAGCCGATCTACGTCAAGGTGGGTGCCACCCGCACCTACTACGACGTGAAGCTGGCTGTCGCTGCCGGTGCCGATGTGGTCGTCGTCGACGGCATGCAGGGCGGTACCGCGGCAACCCAGGATGTGTTCATCGAGCACGTCGGCATCCCGACGCTGGCAGCGATTCCGCTGGCAGTGCAGGCGCTGCAGGAGCTGGGCATGCACCGCAAGGTGCAGCTGATCGTCTCCGGCGGTATTCGTAACGGCGCCGACGTCGCCAAGGCACTGGCGCTGGGCGCCGATGCGGTGGCCATCGGAACCGCTGCGTTGATCGCCTTGGGCGACAACGATCCTCGGTACGCCGAGGAGTACGAGAAGCTGGGCAGTGCCGCCGGCTTCTACGACGACTTCCAGGACGGAAAGGATCCGACGGGCATCAGCACGCAGGATCCCGAGCTGGCCGCCCGCTTCGACCCGATCGAGGGTGGTCGTCGGTTGGCGAACTACCTGCGGGTGCTGACCCTGGAACTCCAGGTCATCGCACGCGCATGCGGTAAGGCTCACGTGCAGCACCTGGAGCCCGAGGACATGGTGTCCTTGACGGTCGAGGCTGCGGCGATGTCTCGCATCCCGCTCGCCGGAACCTCGTGGGTCCCGGGAACGTCGGCCTACTGAGTTGAGCAAGGGTTGGTGATTTCACCGTCCGGTTGACCCCGGGCGGTGAGATCACCGCCTTCGGCGCTTGCACCGCGCGGCGTCGAGATTCATGAATCAGGCTGCGGTGGAACACAATTGAACGGAACTGGAGTGGTGGGGCGAGTTCTGGAGGGGTATTGTGTTTTGCTGCACCATCCGTTACCTGCCCCCAACCTGTGCCGTCGGCGATGAGGGGACCAGTCGCGTGCGTACCAGTATTACCGCGAGAATAGTCGCAGAAACTACAGTGAACTGGTGACCGAAGCCCCGCTTTTGCGTAACGTCTCGGGCATCGCGAGGGATCGCGGTCCGGACGAGTCGATCGAGGAGCTCGAACTCGAGACGGCCATTGCTCGGAATGTTCGGCAGTTGCGCCAGCAACAGGGGCTGACCCTCGGCGAAATGGCTGCGAACGTAGGCATCTCGAAGGCGATGCTGTCCAAGATCGAAAATGCCCAGACCTCGTGCAGCTTGTCGACGCTGTCGCTGCTCGCAAAGGGCCTCGATGTGCCCGTGACGTCACTGTTCCGCGGCTCCGACGTGGCACGCCCCGCGGCATTCGTCGAAGCCGGTACCGGCGCACGCATCGCGCGCGACGGCACGCGCGAAGGCCATGAGTACCAGCTGCTTGGCTCGCTGCGCGGTGAACACAAGCGGCTGGAATGCCTGCACGTAGAGCTGACCGGAAAAAGCCGCACCTACCCGCTGTTTCAGCACCCGGGTACCGAATTCATCTACATGCTCGAAGGCGTGATGG
Organism: Mycobacterium sp. 852013-50091_SCH5140682; assembly: GCF_001665685.1. Classification (GTDB taxonomy): domain Bacteria; phylum Actinomycetota; class Actinomycetes; order Mycobacteriales; family Mycobacteriaceae; genus Mycobacterium. Next base: position 2,928 of record NZ_LZTB01000014.1, on the reverse strand, counting down.
ATTACAGCCACAGCCGCTCGGTGTACCGGTTGCACCCCGGCGACTCGCTGTTGATCGATGGCGAAGGCACGCACGGGCCCGTGGACCTGATTCAGATGCCCATCAGGTTCCTGTCGGTGATCACTTTCCCCGACACGCACGTTTAGCGGCCCCTGGCGCGGCGCGTAGCGCCCTAATGTCCGACGGTCGAGGTGATCGCCTGTGCCGCATGCAGATTCGCGTCGTGCAGGATTCCTCGCAGGTCTTCCAGGCTGACGGACCGCAGATTCTGGTCGGTCCCGCGGTCCAACAGATCGCGGGCCGTCAGCGCCTGTAGCAAGCCGGCCACGAAGGCGTCCGCCCACTGCGCGGGATCACTGACCGCGGCCCCGCGTACGCGCACGGATCCGCCCCTGATGTAGCCCGTGGCTGCGGCGTCGCCATGGGTGACGATCAGGATCGCCGGGCCCCGGGACATCACCCAGCGGATCGCATCTGCCGGTCGGTCGCCGGGACGCAGCCAGGCCAGGTCGTCATCGCTCAGCTTGACGATGTTTCTGCGCGAGAGCATTTCGTCGATTCGGGCGATCGAGGCGTCCCGGGAAGCCGCCGCCGAACGCCCGGTGCAGGCACCGTTGTTGCGGAGCGTGGCAGGCCGGCTCGCCCTCGGGGCGTTCCTGACGAGGGCGTGCCGGTGTACTTCCGAGGTGGGTTCCGTCGTGGCGGTCATAATTCGTCCTCCTCCAGAAGTCGGGGCCTTACGTCTATCCAGAGTCGCGCCAATAGCGTCGACGCGGAACGCCAATCCGGATGGTTCGATCTACCCGTTTGTGTAGGGCGTCGACGCGTGATGCCGTCGGAAACCTCAGCCACACACGCGAATCCGAGTCAGTAGGGCTGATGGGGGAGGAGGAAGGCGGATCTGAACTTGCGGGCCGGTGGGGGAGCGTGACAGCGGAATCTGGGCGGCCCACAAGAAAGCGAGATTGAGAGAAGATTTCCCTCCATTAGATACTGTTTATTTCCGCGAAACAGTAGTAGCGTTAACTCCAATCCACTCACGGTGGATTTTGTTAACTCACAGTACTACCGCTGCGCGAAGGGAAGCGACATGGCGTTGATCACCGTGTCCTTCTGGAAAGTGTCGTCCGCCAACTCACCCCGTCAGTTGGCGGAGGGCAACGCGCGATCGTGTGCTCGATCGTGTTCGCCCGCCGACTATAACCCCTCACAACCCGTTGAGTCCGCAACGCAGCCCTGACCGCACCCAACCCAACACACCCCTGGCAGAAAGTCATCATCATGTCTGAAACTCCCACCACGGCCGACGTCGTAATCGTGGGCGGCGGTTTGGAAGGCTGTTCAGCAGCCTGGTCGCTGGCCCAGCGCGGCATCACCGATGTCACCATCCTGGAGCGCGACACCGTCGGCTCGGGCGGCACGGGGAAGTCCTCCGGCGTCGTGCGCTGCCACTACGGCGTCAGCTCGCTGGCCGCCATGGCGACCCGCAGCCTCGAACTCTTCGAGAACGCCGAGGAGATCCTCGGTGAGGATGTGGGCTTCCACCAGACCGGCTACGTGGTTGGCGTGGGTGAGCAGAACGTCCAGGCCATCAAGGACTCCATGGCCGCGCAGCGCGCCGTCGGCGTGCGCACCGAGGACATCGACAAGTCCGAGGTCGCCAAGCTGTGGCCGGTTGCCGACCTGGAGCCGTTCGCCGCGTTCGCATGGGAAGAGCGTGGTGGATACGGTGACGCCTACCAGACCGCGCAGGGCTTCGCCGCTGCCGCTCGCCGCAAGGGCGTCCGCCTGCGCCAGAGCACCACGGTCAGCGAGATCATCGTCGAGAACGGCAAGGCTACGGGCGTGCGCCTGACCGACGGCAGCGTCGTCTCCGCCAACACGGTCGTCCTGGCCGCCGGCCCCTGGTCGGTCGCGCTGCTGGCTCAGCACGGCATCGAACTGCCCATCACCGTGCACCGCGAGCAGATCGTGCTCCTCGATCCGGGCCAGGACCTCGGCAAGGTTCCCGTGTTCTCCGACCTGGTGTCGCTGCAGTACGTGCGTCCGGAAGGCTCCGACGGCCAGATCCTGTTCGGTAACTCCGCGCTCGACGTTCTCGAGCCGGCTGACCCCGACAACTACCTCAACCGCGCCGACGACGACTTCATCGACCTCACGGTCGACAAGATCGGCACCCGCTTCCCCGGCCTGGAGAACCCGTCGATCGCATCGACCTACGCCGGTTGCTACGACGTGACCCCGGACTTCAACCCCGCGATCTCGAAGACCGACGTCGACGGCCTGATCGTCGCTGCGGGCTTCTCCGGTCACGGATTCAAGATTGCCCCCGCGGTCGGCAAGCTCATCGCCGACCTGGTCGTGGACGGCACGAGCTCCGACGCCGATATCCCGGCCGAGGACTTCCGCCTGTCCCGGTTCGCCGAAGGCAAGCTGCTGAAGAGCCCGTTCCCGTACATCGGCGCAGGGCAGATGCGCTGATTCCGATCGTCGCCCCAGCACAGTCCAGGACGGGCAGTGCTGGGGCGGGGACGGCGCTCAAGCCAGTCTGGACTTGGGCATCCTGAGCGTTCGCCGAATCGGCCTTGCCGCACGAATAACAGTGCAGCAAGGCCGATTTGGTCCGTGTGTATTGGGTAGGTCGATCCGCGGCGCCGACGAGTTCCGGCCCGCGGCAGCACAATTCGTTCTCATGAGAGGACGTCGTGGCCACCGATTTTCGGTCGCCATACAAAAGCCGACAGCGGAACCCCCAGCTGAGATGGTGTCGTGCAGGACAGTTCATCCGCTGGGAGTTCCGCTGTCTTTGGGCCCCCCACCTGGCGTGTCACATTGCCAGCGGCCCGGTCTCTAGGCCTGGATTTCGGTGCGGTCACCGCTCCAGAGGGTGTGGAAGCGTGCGGTGGGTTCGGCGTCGGTGCGTCCGTA